>CAZREG010000060.1:2809-15658 GCA_964599075.1 uncultured Spirochaetaceae bacterium
GACAAAGAAAATTGAGAGCGCCGTTGTCGCAATCGTCGCCCCCGACCGGGAAGAGACGAAGTCCTTGAGTATTCGCCTTGCCATTGCGGTTGCGCATCAGTTGCCGAACTCTTCTACTCATGAGAGACTGGCCACACCATGAAACTGGTTCTCTTTGGCGCTGGAAACATCGGACGCAGCTTTATCGCACCCCTGTTCGTCGAAAGCGGATATGAAGTGGTGTTTGTCGACATAAACGAGCACCTGCTCAGCGAGATCAACCGTCGAGGAGCGTACACCGTCGTAGTGGTCTCCGAGGACCGGCCTGCACAGAAGGTGCCGGTTCGCGGTGTACGGGCAGTAGATGGGAGAGACACGGCTGCGGTAGTCGAGGAGTTAGCAACCACAACTGTTGCGGCCACCGCAGTCGGGAAGGCGGCCCTCTCGGCTGTTGCGAGATCTGTTGCTGCCGGGATGAGTGAACGGCGCAGACGCGGCAGCGGCCCGCTTGACGTCATTCTTGCAGAGAACGTCCGTGACGCCGCGGCGATTGTCAGGAAAGAGGTCGCAAGCGTAACCGGAGCCACCGACGATCTGGGACTTGTTGAGACGAGCATTGGAAAGATGGTGCCGATTGTCCCTGCATCCGAGGCGGAGCGCGACCCCCTCATTGTATACGCTGAGCCGTACAACACCCTCATAGTGGCCCGAACCGGGTTCAAGGGTGAGATCCCGGGGATAGAAGGCCTGAAACCTGTTGACGATATCCGGGCCTATGTGGACCGCAAGCTCTTCATCCATAACCTGGGCCACGCAGCATGCGCCTACTTTAGCTTCGTGCACAATCCTGAAGTCACAGGAATCGCAGCGGCAGTGACCGATCCGCTCATACGCCCGGCTGTCCGCAGGGCAATGGAGCAGAGTGCCCAGGCGTTGCACGCTACGTATCCGGATGCGTTCAGTCTGGACGCGCTCTATGAGCACATCACTGAGCTCCTCCAACGGTTCGCGAACGCGGCGCTCGGAGATACGATCCACCGTGTGGGACGCGACCTTCCGCGCAAGCTTGGCCGTGATGATCGCATTGTTGGAGCCATGCGCCTGTGCGCGGCGCAGGAACTGCCCTTTGGTGCGATTGCTGAAGTCTACCGAGCCGCGACGAGCTTTCTCGCCACGGACGAGCAGGGCCTCCCGTCCCCCGCCGATGAGAAGACGGTTCGCTCAGTTCAGGCACATGGGCTTGAGTGGGCAACCCACAGCGTGTCCGGACTTGACGCAGGTGACGCAATTGACGCGCGGGTCATCTCAGCCATCCTGAATGCCACAGCCGCCGGCAAGTAGGTGACACTAAGTGACACCTACCTCGAGAATGCACATATTCCCCCCATGCATGTGGCTATCTTTGGAGGGACCGGTTTCGTGGGAACAGCGGTCAGGCGCGAGCTTCGCAGCCGCTCTCTCCAGTTCACCACCGCTAGCAGATCTCCGCGGAGACGGGACAACCATGTACAGGTCGATGTTGCCGACCGCGCCGCAGTGAAGGCGCTCGTCCGGCAAGTGGACGTGGTGGTAAATCTGGTAGCCGCAAGCCCTCTCCTTCCTGCCGGAAACAATGCCAGATATATCCATTGCCATCTTCGCGGCGCCGCCTCGGTTCTTGAGGCAGTACGGGAATACGGAAGCAGGTTGATTCACGTAGGGGCAATGGGTGTCACTGAGTCAAGCCGTGCCGGGTACGCCTGGACGAAGGCTCGTGCTGAACGCCTGGTCCGCGAGAGTTCTGCAGACGCGCTTGTGCTCAGTCCGGGCATTCTGTTTGGAGACGGGAGTGAGCTCATCTCCATGCTCGCTTCGCTTGCCCGGCTTCCTGTCGCGCCTGTCCCTCGCATAGAGAACCGGTTTCAGCCGCTTTTCGTCGACGACCTTGCTGCACTGATTGCTGACGCGATAGAGCGTGTCGAGTCCGTCGCGCCTCACGGATGCCGGCAGGTCGAGGTCGGCGGCCCGGACGTGATGAGCGGCACTGCATTTGCAGAACGGTACTGCAGAGCCGGCGGCACCCCGACGCTCTTTGTTCCCGCCACGGCGGTGACCGTGGCAATCCGTGCCGCCTCCTGGCTTCGGCTCCCCTTCTTCCCGGTCGACCTGCCCCGGATGCTGGCAATGGAGAATAGCGCAACCGGCCGGCATCCACTGGTGAAGGCTACAACGCGCTACGACGACTGGCTTGGGAACAGTCGGCCGTAGAAGAGGCATGGCCGGGACTGTTTTGACGATCGTAGTGATCAGCCGGTAGCTTGGCGGAAGGAGGCGGTCATGGCAGAAAAACTCTCAGCTGAACAACTCAAGGAGATGATGGACAAGGGAGAGCGGTTTCATCTGGTAGAGACCCTCATGGAGAAAGAGTACGATCAGTGGCACCTTCCGGGAGCGATCAACATTCATTTCAACAAAGTTGGCGCAGAAGCCAGAGAGCAGTTCGGGAAAGACGAGACGATTGTCGTCTACTGCCACGATCCGGAGTGCAACGCAAGTCCTATCGCTGCAAAGAAGCTGGAGAGCATGGGTTTCTCACGGGTCTATGAGTTTCCCGGGGGGAAGAGAGCGTGGAAGGACCACAACTATCCGGTCGAACCGTAGAATGTTCCTACGCCCCTTTTGACTCACCGGTAACCCGCTCCACGGGGACCCGTGTCGCACGATCCTTCACCCTGCTCGAGAATCCGAATCTTGGAACGGCAGCCTCCGGCTTTGCCGGGATGAGTATCTCTTGCCCGGTACCGGGGTTCCTGCCCATACGAGGCTTCTGAGCCGCACGGACGCTCAGGCTTGCCTTCCCCAGAGAGCCCAGAGAGACGCGCTCACCGAGCAGCATCCCGGACTCAACCATGGTAAGGAAGTCGTCCACAATTGAGCGGGTCAGCGACTGGGTTGCACCATTGCGCGCGGCTATGTAGTGAATCATTGAGCGCAGCGTAAAGTGATCAAGCTGCACATCGTCTTCAAGGGTCGTCTGGTTCGCTTTCACAAATCCGTTGGTAAGAAAGATCGCTGCCTGGCGCAAGCGCTCATTCTGGTCTGCCTTGGAGACTCCGTGGGGAAAGGTCGCAATCTGCAGAATCTCAGAGCTGCGCTCAACGGGACTGTTCGAGAGCGTCACGATCTGATCCACCGCCACGTCCGATTCGAGTGAAACGCCCGACGCAGTGACCAGGTCCGGGACATCCGAGCGCAGGCTGATGCTTGCATATTCCAGTGAGCGCCCGCCTTCATCTGCAGGCCCAAGGATTAGAAGCGATCCTGAGTAGGTCAACAGCAGAAGGCCTCCTGTGTCAACGGCTGAGTATGAGCTGACACTCTCCATGGACAGGGCATCAATCTGCTCACCAAAGAGTCTGCGCTTCGCGGTCCAGTTCTCCGTGATCCGGGCTAAAGAGTCCGGGGTGTCCGGCAGCCCCGAGCTTGCGGTGACTGCTTCAAGGTGCCTGCGGATCCGGTCGGTTATCTCAAGCTCTTCTGGTCGGTTCTCATGTGCCATGCCCTCAACTGTAGCACGGCGCTGGTACCTTATACGAGGCTGTCACCGGCCGCCGTTCGCCCTATCTGGATTTGGCCTCAATTCTCTGGAGTGCCCACTGCGTGTACTTACGGACACGTGGCTCAGGATCCTTCTGGAGCTCGTTGAGAATCTCCTGGCCGCCAGGAGTGGCCAGCCCCTCGAGCGCCTTGGTGACCTCCACGCGAACCTGCTCATCCGGATCACGTGCTGCAAGCACAATTCCCCGGAATGCGGAGAGCGTTCCAATGTGGCTCAGCACCCGCGCCGCCTCCCGCCGAACCTGAGGATCACGGTGAGAGAGCCGCCTGATGGTTGACTCTATAAAACCGATCTGGTCGAGTACTTCCACAATGTAGTCTCGCAGCGATGCGATGTCCCGCTGCAGCAGCTCAATTACCGACTCCTCAGCTTCCTGGCCAATTGTGGCAAGAGCGCGGCCGATCAGTTCCTTCGTCGGTGGTCCACCATCTTTCATTCGCTCAATAAGATGCTCGAACTCCACCGCCGAGCGCTTCATTGACAGTGCAACAACGATCTCCTCAGTATGCTCTGAACTTGCCTCAAGCTGGTCGACAAGCACATCAATCGCCTCAGTGGCTGAGGATTCTCCAAGCCCGACGATCGCCGCGTGCTTTACCACGTCAACTTCGTTGTCATCTCCGAGAACGTCGGAGAGCGCCTTTACCGCAGTAGAGGTGCCTGCGCTGCCGAGTGCCCGTGCGGTCTCCATTCGAACCCGCTCAATAGGATCTCGCAAGCGGCTCTTCGCCTGCGTCAGTGCTCGATTGTCCTGGAAGCCCACGAGGGCCCAGACACTTGCCACCCGGACTTCAGGATCCGCATCATCAACCGCTTCCCGAATCTGCTTGAGGAAGCCCTTGTGCCCGGTGGCCGGAAGCGCGGCGATGATAGCGCTGCGTACAGAGGCGTCCGGACCCTCGAGCAACTCGGAGACCCGTTCGTCAAACGCATCTCCGGCGTACTCGGCGAGCACGACGGCAAACTCCCTTGATTCGTCTACCGGCAGTATCGACATATGCTCCAGTACAAAGTCCAGCAGGAACGGTTTCTGGAAGCCTCCGAGCGTTCGAAGCGCCGTGATGCGGGTCTGATGGTGATACTCGGTTCGCGGCGCGGTGATAATGCCGATGAGCGAGGGAAGCACGTGCTCAACGGGAAACCGATTCAGCGCCTCGCGAAGCTCGTCGTGGCAGCTGAACCCTTCCATGCCCATCAAGGCAACGAGCACGGGCACCATGACCTCAGGACTTCGGGGGGGCACAAACCGGAGCATGGAAGACGCAAGCTCCGCGTCTGCGTGTTGCCGTCGCAATGCCTGTGCTAGCAGCTCCAGGGAAGAGTCGGAGCCGCGGTCACGGATGGCCTGGAGGATTGATTCAAGCACCTCGCGCGACTCGGGGGTCGGTTTGAGCGAAGAGAGGGCCGCCTGAGCTATGGATGCAATGGTATGGGGAGGACCGGCCTTTTGGAGCACCACAGCGGCCGCGTAGAGCGTGGCCTCATGCGGATTACCGGATACCGTGTTCAGGAAGCCGGTCACCCCGGCACTTGCAGCATTTTTGAGAAGCTTCACCACACGGTCGAGCTCCTTACGATCCTCGAAGCGGACCTCTTCAAGCATTCCCCTGAGAACGCCGGCCCGTTCAAGGAAGAGCGCTGCCGGAAGCGCCCGCTCGAGGTCTTTCCCCCCAAGCGCCTCAATGGCAAGGTTGTGATCCTCCGATCGAGTCGGAATGAGTAGCTCCAACAGGTGTGCAGCCTGGAGTGGAGAGAGCTCGTCGATGTCAAAATGGTATCGGCTTGAGTAGTCTTGCAGCAATCTGTCCCGTGCCGCTGTCCGAACCTCAATGACCGGATCGTTGAGCAGTGCCCCCCGGGCGTGAGAGAAGAAATCGTCCTGCTGATCGCCCGGCTCCCAGGAGAGAATAATCTGCCTGCGGATCAGTGCACGTGGATCATTTCGAGTCTCCCAGACAGCGCGACGGGATTTCTCGTCGTTGTCGTTGAGCAGAATGGTGATGGCGAAATAGCGGACCGCCCACTGAGGATCGCCAGTCATTTCCCGAATGGCACCAAGCCACTCGGAGAAGAATGCGCGAGCAGCGTCGCCGTTGAACGACCGGCCGGGTCCTGAGAGGGCGATATCTCTGAGGATCAGGAAGTCTTTTCCCTCCGACAGGTGCTCCCGCATGAGGCGAGCGAGCTCCTCACTCGAGAGGGCGGCCCGGAAACAGGCGAACAGTCCCTTCTCAGGGGCAAAGCGAAGGACACGTGAGAAGCGCTTTGCGGAAGGCTTCTTCGTGAGAGCCTCAATCCACAGATCATCAATGCCGGTCAGCCGGACAACTTCCGGACTACCGCTTCTCGCAACCGATTCGACCATCGATGATCTGGCCATCAGCCGACGTGGTGACACCTCATGGGCTCGCGAATCGAGCGCGAGCAGCCAGCGACGAAATCGGATACGGGAGACGACCATAAGCACAATAAGACCCACAACCGCACCGGCGGCCGCTCCCGCGGCAACATAGGCCCAGAGCGGCAGCCCTTCTATCCACAACAAAACCTGTTCCATGAATACTCCTGTCAACTCACCTGTTTTAGAACGTTGAAGATGGCAATGGGCTTGTCTTTCCCCTTCACCTTTACCGGCTCACGCTGCATCACCTTGAATCGGTCACCAATGAGGTCGCGGGTGTTTTCGGTGATAACTACTTGTCCGGCCTTTGCCAAGCCCTCAAGCCGGGCCGCAACGTTTACCGTATCTCCGATCACCGAGTAGTCCATCCGCTGGGAGCTTCCCAGGTTACCGGCCACCAGGGGGCCGGTGTGCATCCCTATCCCCACCTTGAGATTCTTTGCCGGTCCGGTGAAGAATCTGCGGTCCTTGGCCGCGATCTTCTGCTGAATCTCCAGGGCACAGCTTACCGCTGATATTGCGTCCTCCGCTTCAGACTGCATCGGTACGCCCCAGGCGGCCATGATGGCGTCGCCTATGAACTTGTCAATGTAGCCGTGATGACGGATGATTACCTCCACCGCCTCACTGAAGTACGCGTTCAGGATATCTATGATCTGCTCCGGCTCCATTGACTCGCTGAAACTTGTATAGCCCCGGATGTCTGCAAAGAAGATGGTCGCGATTTTCTTGTCCCCGCCAAGTTTCACCAGCTCCGGCTTATCCATCAGGCTCTCAACAACTTCCTGTGACAGATAGCGAGAGAACATGTCCTTGATGACCCGACGCTCTTCGCGAACCGACTTCACCTGCTTCTTCAGTTCCCGTTCGCGGGTCTGATCGGTGAATAGAAGTGTCAGTCCTTCGTACTTCCCTCGCTTCCCTTTCAAGGGAGACAAGTTGAGGGAGAAATCAAGGGTCCTCTCTGCACGGAAGATCCCCTCCGTCCCCAGTGCTTCGCTTCCGTCCTTGAGACTTGCATCGATTGAACGCATGACAGCCGGAGAGAGCTTCCCACTCATGAACTCTTTCAGTGGTATTCCCAGGGCGTCCTCTTGAAGACCGAGGCGCTCGCCTGCGGCGTCATTGAAATAGGCTATCCTGCCCTGGAGGTCGGTGGTCACCAGCAGGTTCGTCATGGAGCTGAAAATACTCTCCTGGTAGCGTTCAAGAGCCTCAATCTGGCGAAGCTGGGCCTTGATGGCCTCTACTAACTCGGTGTTTTCGAGCATTCCAGCGGCCAGCTTCACGAATGAGTCGAGGAAGAAAAAACGGTCACGACCAAAGAAGGAATCTGCCCGGCCGTTGAGAATCAACAGGCCTATCTGCGCGGTGTTGGTGAACAGAGGAAGGCATATGGCACTGTTCATCTCCGGACTCAGAAACGACTCACTGAAGTACGGCTGGTTGCGTCTGAGCAGTACCAGCGATTGCTGAACGTCTTCCATAAAAGAGACCAGCTCTCCCCGGCGGTCGAGCGTGCGAGGAACTGCATGTCGCCCTCTCTGATAGAGCAGCTTGAGCGAAGAGCGGGCGCTCTCGTCGTAGGCGTAGAGGCAGGCAAGGTCTGAACGAGTAATGTCGATCGCCTGCTCCACGAGTACGGATACGAGATCTGAGGCGTCGGTCTTCCGGGTCAGTATGGCGCTCGCACGAATGAGCTCCGAGAAGACCTCGCCGGATGCCGTTTCCGTTGGTGTTTCCATCTGTGTTCCTGTTTCTTTCTCAACCTATCACGAACAGTATACAATTCCTACCGATTTTGTACCTGAATCGGTTCGCCTGGGGCGAGCTGCAAACCGGGAGTCGAAAACGCTCTCGAGGCGCGCCATATTTGCAAAAGGGGGTACTCCTGTGACACGTGAACCTGGAATGAAAATTATGGCTCTGCTCGTGCTCATCAGCTCGAACGCATGCATGACCAGTGACCAGGTAGTGAGCGGCCCTGAGGCATCTGCCGATGGAATCACCTACGAACGCGGTCGAATCACTGTGCTGGCAGTTCCGCAGTACGCGGCGGCGGCGGGCGACGAGATCAATACGCTCTTCCATATCTCATCTGCTCCATATGGTGCCCCATCACTATCACTTGTGGAAAGTGACCGGCTGAGCCTCACCCTCACCTACAGCAATTTCACCTCTGTGGCTGTCTCGCTCCCGTATCGTGCCGCCGTCTGGAAGCCAGGCGACTCGGTAGAGCTGACGGCCATCTGGGATACGACCGGGCGTGAGCCGTTTATTGCCCTGTCGATAGATGGCGAGGTAGCAGGGGCACGGAGCGTTGAACCGGAGCCGGGACTCGCCGGTGAGCAGCACCGCCTCTTTGTGGGTCGTCAGTGGGACGACGCGCTGCACGAGTTCACCGGGTCCGTTCAGCTGATCTCGTCTGCTCACGCCCCTGGTGCAACGCTGGCAGGGCTGGCGGCCGGGGCGGCTGCTGGACCTGCGTCCGGGATAGAACCGTCAAGACCTGGAAGCGGGGCGGCGGCCGGGCTGTTCAGCCCGGAGAGTGGCATCCGGTCACCAGATAGCCTTGTCATGACACACGGAGAGCAGAACGGACTGCCGCCGGTCGGCCAGTGGCAGAGTGTGCACGGCTACGGAACAAGAATCATGAGAGTAACCACGGACAGCGAACAGGGAGGCTTTGCAACTCAGATCTATTCCCAGCTGCAAGCGTTCAGCCCCAACGGCGAATACGTGCTCATTACCAGCAACCAAGGGTACCGCGTTGTTTCGTTTCCGTCGGGTGACGTGGTGCAACTCTCTCCGCAATGGTGGAACGCCCCGCGATGGGATCCATCACTCCCCCACCACATTGTGGCGTACGATTCGAACGACGATCTCTCGCTCGGCCTCGTGGAGGTTGATGTCGCAAGCGGACGGGAGTCTGTCCGCTTCTCCTTCCCCGAACGCTTTCAACGGATCGTCGGCAGCAGGAGTTTTGACTCTCTCAGTCGTGACGGTCGCTGGATCGCAGGGCTGGCAATCACCAACCGTGGTCGCGAGGTATTCGCCCTCGACTTGCACCGTGGTGTACTTGGTGCAGCCGTTCTGCTTGATGAGCTTCAGAGCAGTGGCGGCCGGTGCGATCCGGATCCGCAGTACGGCGTCATGGAACCTGACTGGATTGGGGTCTCTCCATCGGGCAGACATCTGGTGGTGCAATGGGTCCGTGACTGGTCTCGAGGTTCCGGCGCATGCAGCGGCCTGGAGGCGTGGAGCCTGTCGGATGGGTCATTCCACGGACGAATTGCGAACGGGCACGCACACGGGGATCTTGGATTGCTCAGTGACGGATCCGAAGTCTTTTTTACCGTATCCCTTCAGAGTCCCGAGGATCCCAACCGTCCTGCGGTCGTCTACCACGAGCTCCCGGAGCCGGTCAGCGACACGGCAGTCCGGACCTCCGCGCCTGCACCCCGCTTCCTCCGGACAGTTCCCTGGGGCGCGGCGGCGCACCTGTCGGCCAAGGGTCCCGCCGGGGTGGTACTGATAGGCTCGGGAGCGTTCGATCCTGCGACCGGCAGGCTTGAACGCACCCCGCGCGAGCCGTTTCTCCAGGAGCTTGCGCTCATCTTTGAAGATCGTTCAGTGATCAGGCTGGGACAGACCAGGACTTCATCATGTGGGTACTGGGCCCAGGCGAGGGCTACACTGTCGCCCGATGGACGGTTCGTTGCGTTTGCGTCTGACTGGTTCGCCGGCACCGGAATCACCGGTTGCTCCGACGCACAGCCGCTCGGTGCGGCGGACCTCTACGTTCTCCAGATTCGATGAGACGGGTATCACCGAAGCGCTAATCGGTGCGGTAGAGCACACTACACCGTCGTAAAAATCGGATCGAGCTCCGCGGCGCGGCTGCGAAGCAGGGTATCCTCCTCAGCACCGAGCGGCCGGTAGTGCCGTTCGGCCTCGATCATCCAATCAAGGAACTCTTCGTGCCCGGGACTCACGGCAGCAGTCACCGGCTGCGAGAGGGTGAACCGCAGTCCCAACTCAGCCTCTTCGTAGCTTTCAACCGGGCGGTACCACGCCTTTGGCCATGCTTCTCGCTCCTGCTCGTTGTGCCACTTCCGTTTTGCAAGCGCCTTCAGGGCAAGTATCGCGGCTCCGCGCTCTGTAGCGGCATCCACGACACGGCGCCCGAACTTTCCGCCGTACATGGTCACCCAGTTCACCGGAAACAGTATGGAGTCGAACGGATATGCTTCCAGCAAGGCAAGAGCGG
The DNA here is from genome assembly GCA_964599075.1 of uncultured Spirochaetaceae bacterium. Lineage (GTDB taxonomy): Bacteria > Spirochaetota > Spirochaetia > DSM-27196 > SLST01 > SLST01. Next base: position 13,058 of record CAZREG010000060.1, read on the forward strand.
CCTCTTCACTGTGAGCGGAGAAGCCGAGATACCGAATCTGACCGCGCTCACGAGCCTTGAGAAAGAACTCCATGGCGCCACCGGGTCCGAGTATGGTCTGCACGTCCTCGGTAGTGGTGACCGCGTGATGCTGGTAGAGATCGACATAATCAGTCTTCAGCAGGGACAGAGACTCCATGAGCTCCACCTCGGCTTCAGATGCGAGGCGCTTATTGGTCTTGCACGCGAGGAAGACACCGTTTCGATACTGCTTCAGGGCGGGACCGAGCATCTGCTGTGCGTTTCCGTAGCTCGGCGCCACATCAAAGTAGTTGATGCCGGCGTCTATCGCCTTTGCTACCAGCCTCGCGGAGTCCGCAGAAGATTCGTCCATTACCAGGATGCCTCCAAAGCCGACGACGGACAACTCTGTTCCACTCTTTCCATAGGGTCGTGTCTGCATAAGAGCCTCCCTCTCCGAGTATACGCCCTGGACACGTCGAGCGAAACCGGGACAGAGGAAGTTCCCCGCGAAAACCGCTTTCACTACATTACCAGCATGCAAGAACGACGTGTTTCACCGTACGTACGGCTCTCAGAGGTCACTCTTCTACTCGCAATCCTTGTGAGCGTAGTCAGTTCATGCCAGCGGTCGCAGCCGATGGTGGAGCCAACGGCGGAACAATTGACACTGGCGCTCGAGAGTGCCCGCAACGGTGAGATGCCGGCAATTCTCTCCTGGGAGATGAAAGAGAGCGAACGCGGGGTGCGCTACGAAGAGCTGGAGCCCGGTGACGGGATATCCCCGTTCTACGGAAGCTCCGTCCGTATGCACTACTACGTCTGGCTTCCTGACGGCACGCTGGTGGACTCCACCCGTCCGGATGGGATCTCCACACCGTTCGAGTTCGAGCCCGGGGGGCGGCGGACTATTGTCGGGTGGGACGAGCTTGTACTGCAGCTCAACGCCGGATCAGAAGCCGTGGCCGTCATACCGTGGGAGCTGGCCTACGGTCGCAATGGACGACGGGACGTCCCCGGCCGGACGGACCTTGTGGTCTACGTTTCCATTCTGCGAGTCCGGTAGCTACCGCAGCACCTGCTGCTCGAGCCAGGCACCGTACTCGACCAGCGCCTTGAGTACGATCTTGTCCTCTGCCGGCGTATCTACGCGGGAGAGCCTGTTTTGCACGTCACGCTGAAAGGTGCCGATGTCGATTGCGCCGTCAGGCTCAGGGGTCAGAATCCGGCTCGCACAGAAGCTCTTCCAGCGCGCCTGCTCGCCAGGTGTGAGTGAGTCGGGGAAGTTTCGAGCCACATAGCGCCAGAGCATCTCAGGTCCTCGACGATCGTAGAGTCGCGGTGGACTCGTCTTCAGCTGCTCCGGGCTCATGGCGCGGATCTGCGCAAACTCTTCGCGGTCCTCGTCGGGGAAGAAGTCTCCGGAGTAGATCTGGAGGTCGGGGTCATCATGGGTGCGGGCGGGCCGCTCGTCATAGACAGTCCGTATGCGCTGGAGAATGTCGGTGCGTTCGCGGATGAGCTGCGCATGATGCAGACATCGGTCTATATCGAGCCCGAGTGCAAGCGCGCGTTCAGACCCCAGCGTGGACAGGGGACTGAGCGCCGGCGAACGATTGATGTGAATTCCCTTGAACGGTATCCGGGCTGTATCGCCAAGCTCCTCACTTCGCGTAAACACCCGGCGACGGATCTCCTGTGCGGACGCATCAAGCCAATCGCTCGGATCATGTCGAAGATCGTACGCAATGATCTCGTTCGCGTTCCGCGGATTCACGCTCAGCGGTATCACGATACTTGTGCAACCGTTCTGAGAGCTGAACATCCCGCTCGTGTGCAGGACCGGCTCCATCTTCTGGAGATTAAGACGCCTTCGAACCTCTTCTTTCTTTCGCAGGCTGAAGTAGTACTTGAACAGCCGCGGGTTACGCTCACGCACCAGCCGTGCCAGACCGATCGTGGCCTCCACGTCTGAGAGCGCATCGTGCGCCTGTGTATGGGTGATGCCGTTGGCGGCGGCAAGGGTCTCAAGCTTGAAAACCGGCACTCCCCGCTCGTCGTACACCCACTCCATGCCCTCCGGACGCAGATCGTGGCACATGCGCATTAGATCAATCACGTCCCATCTGGAGTTGCCGCCCTCGTATTCGCGGCGATAAGGGTCATAGAAGCACCGATAGAAGAGCGCACGGACAAACTCGTCATCAAAGCGCAGGCTGTTGTAGCCTACCGCGCAGGTTGCAGGAACCATCATCTGCTCATGCAGGAACGCAGCAAACTCGCGCTCGCTTGACCCGCGTTCGTGCACCTGCTGCGGAGTGATCCCGGTGATCAGACAGGCATCCGGATGCGGTACGTAGTCGGGGGAGAGGCGGCAGTAGGCAACCAGAGGCTCACCGACAGGCTCAAACGCGTCATCCGTCCGGATGGCTGCAAACTGAGCGATTCTGTCCCATTGGGGATGGCGACCAAAGGTCTCCAGATCGTACCAGAGGAGGGAGAAACCCATAAGTGACTCTACCAGCTGGTCAGCCCCGGCTCAAGCATCTTGTAGTGTCACCGACCGTGCTGATCGGCAAAGCTTAAATCAAGCATTGCATA
>CAZREG010000061.1:0-15554 GCA_964599075.1 uncultured Spirochaetaceae bacterium
AGGGATCTGTCGCAGGTGACACAATGAAGCTTCTTCCCGTAGAATGGGGCCGTGTCAAACTCGCGACCGATCAGTGAGATGGTGCTGCACTCGCTGCGTAAGATCATTCGGGCACTCGACGTGCGTTCCCGCTACCTCGCAAAGACTGTCGGACTCACTGTTCCGCAACTCGTTGTGCTGACTGCCATCAGCGAAGTCCCGGAGATCACCCCTGGACAGATTGCCGTGCAGGTGAGTCTAAGCCAGGCAACGGTGACGAATATTCTTGACCGGCTTGAGGCTCGTGAGCTTATCCAGAGAACCCGTGGCAGCGGCGACAGACGCAAGGTCTGGATCCAGATCACATCCGCGGCGCAGGAACTGCTGGACAGAAGTCCCACAATACTCCATGAAGAGTTCGTGAAAAGCTTTGACGAGCTCCCCGACTGGGAGCAGACACAGATCCTCTCATCCCTCCAGCGGATCTCAACCATGATGCATGCGCAATCGTTGAAGGATTCCCTTCTCGTTGTCAGTGATGAGCTGCCCGGGGCGTACGATCCGGGAGCGGAGTAAACCATGCACATCATCTGTCTGGATCTGGAGGGAGTTCTGATCCCTGAGATGTGGCTCGAGGTCGCCGAACGCACCGGTGTGGCCGATCTTCGTCTGACCACCCGTGACGTGGCGGACTACGACGAGCTCATGCGCCACCGCATTGCCGTCCTTGAGCGCAACCGGATATCGCTTGCGGATATCCAGTCGGTCACAGGAGAGGTCGCACCGCTGCCCGGTGCTCCTGAGTTTCTCGCCTCCCTTCGCCGGCGTGCGCAGGTCGCGATCCTCTCCGATACGTTTGTAGAGTTTGTCTCTGCTGTGATGGGAAAACTGAGTCACCCGTTCCTGCTCTGCAACCGGCTTGAGACCAGTGCGTCAGGGATGATCTGCGGCTACACGCTTCGCCAGCAGGACGGGAAGGAACGCGCGGTGCAGCTGTTCCGGCAGATGAACACAACCGTGAGCGCAGCCGGTGACAGCTTCAACGACATCTCAATGCTAAGGGCGGCCGACCGCTCAGTGCTCTTTCGGCCCAGTGAGACGGTCCGGTCTGCTCATCCGGATCTTCCCGTTGCTCTCAGTTATGAAGAATTAGCAAAATACCTCTAATAAGCATAAATAAATAGCAAAGCATCTGCACACCGTTTTCATGAGGGCACGCTTCAGAGCGCGGAGCTCCAGCTGATCGACCGCCGGGGGCGGCACCTCTGGGGTCGGTTTGAGAGCAGACCCCGGGAGCTGGAGAACGGTTCCAGGCGTTGCTTCACGGCGGTGATCCCCAACTGCGGATCCGCAAGTTCAACGGAACGGTTGGGGAGCACTTCAAGATCATAAGAAGTGACGTAGGCCGTCCGATCAGCGATCTCTCACACGCGCTCGAGTATGAAACCCTGCTCTCGGAGGTGCAGCAGGTGCTCGAACAGAGCCAGTCGGTCGAGCGTGAGGCACGAAGCGCCGATGGACGCTGGTATCTCATCCGGATTATTCCGTATAACGATGGCCGGGAGAACCAGGGCGTTGTTGTCCCTCTTATTGAGGTAACCAGACGCCGGATAGCAGAGCTTGCTCTCGAGCGTCAGGTTGCTCCGCCTCAGCCTCCTGCTCAAGACCCGCCCCAATGACGCGTCGGCACTCTTATGATTGACGATGAAGGTGGTGTCAAAGGTGCCGTCTTCTGTATAATCGAGGAATGAGCGCTGAGCAGGGGACGCACCTCCGACCGCGGGCACTGATCGTGGAGGACAACCAGGTCAACCGGATGGTTGCCGGACAGATGTTGCGTCGCGGCGATATTGATTCCGACACAGCCGACGGCGGTCGCTCAGCGATTGAGCGCCTGCGCCAGGAGCAGTTTGATGTTGTCCTTATGGATGTTCAGATGCCGGATATGGACGGGTTCCAGACCGCCCGGGCAATTCGTGCTGGAGAGGCCGGAGAAGAGAGCCGAACGGTACCGATCATCGCAATGACGGCATACGCCTCTCAGGACGATGAATCCGCCTGTTTCGCAGCCGGGATGGACGCCTATCTCTCAAAGCCCCTCAACATGCAACAGTTTATTGACACTGTTCTATCAACGATAGAGAAGGGTCCCCAGGATCGGCGTGTCCACGCTGCCGACACCTGAGCAGCTTCACTGATTCCGTTTCAACCAATGCGTCTGATCCGTCGCTCCAGGCGGCGTTCCCAGACTGCGGCCACCGCCAGTACGACTCGAGGTACAATGATCCAGAGCGCTGGAACCCCAAGCGCCACGAACAACAGCGTGTCTTCAAGCAGTGAGTGTGAGAGCGCAACGTGGTGGCACCAGAGGTCTCCATCCGCGCGACTGAGCTCTCCTGCGGCAACTTCTCTGCGCACCACGCCTGCTCCGTATGCGAGTCCAAGGGTGTTTGAAATCACCCAGAGAAAGGCGACCTGGTCCGGCAGCCCGAACACCTTCATCAGTGGTCGCAGCCTCCTTCCGAGCCATCGGGTGACTCCGAACGCGTGCATCCACTGTTCGGCCACCATAAGCGTGGCGACAATGATCGCTACTCGAAGCACCAGTCCGCCGGCGCCTCCCGCCCAGTTCAGGAGCGCTGCCGGGAAGGTTGCCGCCCCGCCTCCAGTCACCAGCCCTATGCCAAAGGTGGGCGAAGTGGACGCCAGTTCAGACGGAAGGAGCGCCCCAAGTGAGAGGGCGGCAATGATTGCCCCTGCAAGCCGAAGCACCACCATTCGGGCGGGGGGCGCCCCTGCGGAGGCTAGAACCGGAATCTCTACCAGAAAGTTGTGCGCACACAGACCCACAAGTGCGAGCGTCGTAACCTCACGGAGGTTCAACCCGATCTCCGCCATTGCGGCAATGGCAGAGTAGAGATTGATCACGAGCCCCGAAAGAAAGACAATCGCGGTCGACCCCGGCAACCCGATCTGAGCGAATCCGGGGCCGAGTGCCCGCCCGAGAAGGGTGAGCAATCCGAACCACTGGAGGAGGAAGACGGCAAAGCTTACGGGAATCATGATGGAGAGCAGCCAGAGCACGGTGCGAAGGCCCTCTTTGAGTCCGGTCGCCGTTGCCTCCCTGATCCTGCTTCGCCAATTGTCACTCACCTGCCGAGCGTACCGGGTTTGCAACAGATCATGCAACTTCTTGCCTCTCCTCCCCATTACCGCTATATTCCAGCGCAAATATCCGGCTAAACCAGACCCTAATCGAATCGTAACGACTCCACGACATACTACGCGACACTCAGACGGTTCGAAGCAAAAGAGGAAGACTTATGGCCATTGACATCAGCAAGATGAGAAATATCGGAATCAGTGCGCATATTGATTCCGGGAAGACGACACTCACCGAGCGCATTCTCTTCTATTGTGAGAAGATCCATGCAATCCACGAGGTTCGTGGGAAAGACGGGGTCGGCGCAACCATGGACTCCATGGAGCTCGAGCGCGAACGCGGCATCACTATCGCGAGTGCTTCCACCAACGTCACCTGGAAAGAGACGCCCATCAATATCATTGACACTCCGGGACACGTCGACTTCACTATTGAGGTCGAGCGTAGCCTCCGGGTGCTTGACGGTGCGGTGCTCGTGCTCTGTTCGGTTGGTGGCGTCCAGAGTCAGAGTATCACCGTTGACCGCCAGCTCAACAGGTATAACGTTCCGTTTCTTGCGTTTATCAACAAGGCGGATCGAACCGGCGCCAACCCCCTGAAGGTTCGCCAGCAGCTTCGGGAGAAGCTGGGTCATAACGCGGTCATGCTCCAGCTTCCCATCGGTCTGGAAGACAAGTTTGAGGGCCTTGTTGATCTGGTGAAGATGCAGGCTGTCTACTTTGACGGCGAGGCCGGAGAGAAGCTGCGCTACGAGGAGATTCCTGAGAGCATGAAGGCCGAAGCAGAAGCGTACCATGAAGAGCTTCTGGATGCCGTCAGCATGTTCAGTGACGAGCTTGCGGAGGCTTACCTGGAGGGAGACGTCAGCGAGGAGCTGATCCACCAGGCGGTACGCAGTGGTGTGCTTCATCGCGAGTTTACCCCTGTTCTTGTGGGCAGCGCGTACAAGAACAAGGGTGTGCAGACACTGCTCAACGCGGTGACCCGCTACCTGCCCAGCCCGCTGGAAGTCACCAACACGGCACTTGATCTGGATAACGAGGAATCGCCGGTAGATCTATCCCACACAGACGATGCCAAGACGGTTGCGCTTGCGTTCAAGCTTGAGGACACAAACTACGGCCAGCTCACCTACATCCGTATCTATCAGGGTACGGTGAAGAAGGGCGATGAGTTGTTCAATACCCGGAGCCAGAAGAAATTCAAGGTCGGGCGCCTTATTCGCATGCATTCCAATCACATGGAGGACATCAACGAGGCCCCGGCAGGGGATATCGTAGCGCTGTTCGGGGTGGACTGCGCGAGTGGTGACACCTTCTGCCACCCGAGCCTGAACTACTCCATGACCAGCATGTACGTTCCCAATCCGGTGATCTCGCTTGCAATCCGTGCGAAGGACAAGAAGGCGGAAGACAACATGGGCAAAGCGCTCAACCGCTTCACAAAAGAGGATCCCACCTTCCGAACCTATGTTGATGATGAAAGCAACGAGACAATTATTCAGGGAATGGGCGAGTTGCATCTCGACGTCTACGTGGAGCGTATGCGGCGTGAGTACAAAGCGGAGGTAGAGACCGGCGCCCCGCAGGTCGCCTACCGTGAGACCATCACCCAGCGGGCAGATTTCAACTACACGCACAAGAAGCAGTCCGGTGGTGCCGGTCAGTTCGGTCGAGTGGCCGGCTATCTCGAGCCTACCGATAACGGAGAGGAGTACGAGTTTGTAGACTCCATCAAGGGTGGCGTCATTCCAAACGACTACATCCCCAGTGTGGACAAGGGGTTCCGGCTGGCCATGAACAAGGGGCCCACGATTGGATTCCCCATTGTCGGAGTGCGGGCTGTCATCAACGACGGCAGTACGCACCCGGTAGACAGCTCGGACATGGCGTTCCAGGCTGCGGGTATTGGGGCGTTCCGTGATGCGTACAAGCGAGCGAGACCGGAGATACTTGAGCCGATTATGAAGGTCGCCGTTGAGGGTCCCACGGAGTTTCAGGGAAACATCTTTGCGAGCATCAATCAGCGACGAGGCATAATTCTCAGCTCCAGTGAGGATGGCGCGTTCAGCGTCGTGGAGGCGGAAGTGCCGCTGAGTGAGATGTTCGGCTATTCAACGGTGCTTCGAAGCCTTACCCAGGGCAAGGCAGAGTTCAGCATGGAGTTCCTGAAGTACGGTCGTGTTCCAAAGAGTATCTCAGAGGAGCTGGTAAAGAAGTTTGAGGAAGAGCGCAAGGGCGAAGCGGTCCGGGCGTAGGAGAGGAAGCATGGTTAAGGAAGAACTGGTAAAGCGAAGTCCGCTGCGGATTCTCGAGAAGAGTATTCACGGCGGACTTGGAAAGGGGAATCTTGGAATCGTGGCCTCCCGCAAGGGAACCGGCAAGACGGCGTGCCTCGTCCACATTGCAACCGATCAGCTCTTTCAGGGCAAGCACGTCATTCACATCAGCTTTTCAGGTCGCACCGATCACATTGTGAGCTGGTATGAGGATATCTTTGGAGAGATTGCCAAAAAGCGCGAGCTGGAAAACGCCATGACTGTTCACGATGATGTCATCAAGAACCGGGTCATCATGAACTTCAATCAGGACGGCGTGACTGCCGCCCAGCTGCTCAGGAGTGTTCGAGCACTCGTTGGCGAGGGACAGTTTCAGGCAGACGTCATTGTTGTGGATGGCTACAGCTTCGAGAAAGGTAAGCCGGAGACACTCGCCGCTATCAAGGAGTTCGCTGCAGAGCTTGGAATATCTGTCTGGTTCTCTGCGAGCATCCATCGGGAGGATCCCCGGCCGGACGTGAATGGTGTCCCGGCACTTCTTCTGCCCTATATGGACAACGTTGCCGTGTTGATAACCCTGCAGCCCACCTCTGCGTCGCATGTCAAGTTGAGCCTGGTGAAGGATCATGAGAAACCGGTGACCGAGGATCTTCACCTTACGCTGGATTCAAGGAGTCTGCTGATCGCAGAAGAGCAGTAGACCGTCTTTTCAAGAATGGCCGTTCTCGCTACTCTGCAGAAAGCCCGGAGGACGGACCAATGACTATCGCTCCCCATCCATGGCAGCTTCCTGAGCTCACGCACGTTGGGCGTTTGCCCATGAGTTCTGGAACGCTTCCCTACAGTACGCCTGAAGAAGCATTACGAGCAGAGCGTACGGCAAACCCCTGGTTCCTGTTCCTGAGCGGCGAATGGCGGTTCGTTCGTTTTCCAACCGTGGCGGATGCTGACACCGCCCTTCATGACTACCGCGCCGGTGGCCCATCTCCGTTCACCCGGACGATCACAGTTCCGGGCAACTGGACTCTGCAGGACACTGAAGACCACCCGATCTACACCAATGTGCAGATGCCGTTCGAGAACAACCCGCCATTCGTCCCTGAAGAGAATCCGACAGCGCTCTACGCGCAGACCTTCACTCTGCCGGAGTCGTTTTATAACCGGCGCACCATTGTTCACGTGGGCGCGGTGGAGAGCTACTACGAGCTCTTCGTAAACGGGGAGTTCATGGGTCTGGCCAAGGATAGTCGGCTTCCGAGTGAGTTCGACATCACCGGGCTTGTCCGCGAGGGTGAGAACGAGATCGTGATCAAGGTGCTGCGATTTTCAGACTCGAGCTATATTGAGGATCAGGATCAGTGGTGGATGGCCGGCATCTTTCGGGATGTCTCTCTCTATTCCGTTGGTGCCGCGTCTGTTGATGATGTCTGGGTGACCGGTGACTATGACCCACAGACCGGAGGCGGGACGCTCGATCTCTTTGCCCGTTTCGTCTGGCGCCCGGTCTCTCCCGACGGGCGGGTGCAACACGGGGAGTCCGGCCCTCCTGGAGACTACACCATTGCAGCAGAGCTTCACGACCCCAGCGGGATCGTCATCTGGCAGGGGGCCGGCATGACCGGCGCCTCGTTCAGGCGTGACGCCTACGAGGTGCGGCTGCAGACGAGTGTTCCCGGAGTGCATCCCTGGTCGAGTGAATCGCCGAGCCGCTACACCGTTGTTTTTGTGCTCCGCGATCCAGATGGGAATACCGTAGAGGCTAGATCCGTACGCACCGGGTTTCGTCGGATTGAGATCCGAGACCGGGAGCTTCTCATAAACGGAATGACGGTACTCATCCGCGGCGTGAACCGCCACGAGCACGACGATCGTCTGGGCAAGGTAATGACGCGAGAGCGAATGCTCCAGGACATCAGGCTGCTCAAGCAGTTCAACTTCAACGCCGTCCGCACGTCACACTATCCAGATACTGAGGAGTGGTACGATCTGTGTGACGAGTACGGTATCTATCTCATTGATGAGGCCAACATAGAGGCCCATGCGAACTACAACTCCATCTGTAGAGATCCTCGCTGGCGTTCGGCGTTCGTGGAGCGGTGCACGCGGATGGTCGCCCGCGATCGGAACCATCCAAGCGTCATTGGCTGGAGTGCCGGTAACGAGACGGGACACGGTGAAAACCATGTCCACGCCATAGAGGCCATTCGTCTGTTGGACCCCAGCCGTTTTATCCATCATGAGGGAGAGGTAAAGAAAAGCTGGATCCAGGGCGCCGGCAACGAGTATGCCCACGGTGACAACCGCTACAACGACGTCATTAATCCCATGTACCCGACGATCGAGTCGATCATTGAGCATGCGGTGAGTCGTCAGGACGATCGGCCGGTCATACTCTGCGAATACTCACACGCAATGGGAAACTCCAACGGTAGTCTGCACGAGTACTTTGAGGCTTTTGCGACGGTCCCCGGACTCCAGGGAGGATTTATATGGGAATGGGTGGACCACGGAATTATCAAGCAGACTGCGGACGGTGAAGAGTACTGGGCCTACGGGGGTGACTTTGGTGAGTCGGTTCACGACAGCAACTTTGTTGCCGACGGACTTGTCTGGCCTGACAGACGACCGCATCCGGCAATGTTCGAGTTCAGGAAGCTGGCCCAGCCGGTCGCGGTGACCGCGGTTTCAGCAGAGGAAGGGCGATTCAGAATCACCAACAAGTACGACTTCACCGACCTGAGCACTCTTGATGCTCGCTGGCAGATGAGCGTTGAAGGCGGGGTTGTGGAATCGCACTATCTGCGGCTGCTCACGGTTCCGCCGGGAGAGTCCGTAGAGGTTGTGCTCGATTACCAGAACCCTGAACTGGCCCGGCTCCCGGAAGCGCGAATAACCTTTGAGTTCAAGCTTGCTGAGCAGACGAGCTGGGCGGAGCAGGGTCATCTTGTCGCCTGGGAACAGATCGATCTCAACCGGCTGCAGCCGGTTTCGGTCCTCTCGCGAACGCTCGAGTCGCGACCCTACAAGATTGAACCGCCACCAGAGCCGAGCCCGGTTCCCGTCCCGGCAGTCGAGATGCAGCGCTTCATGCTCTCCTCTGACTCCCGGCCACTCATCATCCGTGGTCCCCGGCTCAATCTCTTTCGAGCCACCACAGACAACGACGGCATTCGGGAGTGGACGGGGCAGACCGAGAAACCTATGGTTGAGTGGACAACAGCCGGGCTCCATGAGCTTGTGGTAGTGGAGCACACTATTGATCGGGAGCCCGGCGATTCGGGGACCCTCTACATTGACCGCACCCGGTTCCTTGGCACCAACCCGGAAGCGCCTGTCGACTGCACCATTCGCTATGAGCCGCTCGCCGGGGACCTGCTGCGCATAGACGTGGGTGTTGATCTCTCGCTCTCGCTTCCCAGCCTTCCCCGGGTTGGCGTGATTCTGGAGCTCGCCGCCGGATTCGAACAGTTGCGCTGGTATGGCCGCGGGCCCCACGAGAACCACATTGACCGGAACAGCGGGGCACCGATGGGCGTGTACGAGGGTAGCGTGGACGAGCAGTTCGTGCCCTACATCATGCCCCAGGAGAACGGGAACAAGACCGACACGCACTGGTTTGAACTTGGCGACGGCAGTCGTCGCATCCGGTTCTGGGCAGATCCCCGATTCGAGTTCTCCGCCCATCACCTCACGCCTGAGGATCTTTTCCGGTGCCGGCACACGCCGGATGTAGCCGGCTATCGCCGGCCGGAGACGGTCGTCTGTATTGACACGGTTCAACGCGGCGTTGGTACCGGCAGCTGCGGTCCTCAGACGCGACCGCAGTACTGCGTACAACCGGGTGCGTATCGGTTTACATTCTTTGTGCAGGTGCGCTGATTCATGGAGGCACTTCGATTCTACGAGGATCTCGAACCGATCGAGTCATTTGACACACTCTTTGATCGTTCCCGCTACCACCGGGTTCCGGAAGACTGGTTTGTCGCGGTCACAGATGTGGTAAACAGCACGGAAGCCATTGAAGACGGCCGGTACAAGCACGTCAATGTGGCAGGCAGCCTGGGGGCGATGGCTCTCGCCAACATAACGCGTGACTTTAGCTTCCCATTCCTGTTTGGTGGCGACGGAATGCTCTTTGTTCTGCCGCCGCAGCTCGAACGGCAGGCCCGCTCTGTGCTCGCGGACGTTCGGCGCCGGGTTCGAGCAAACTACGGTCTCCTCCTGCGCGCCGGAATTGTTCCGGTTACTGAGCTCTATCGCCGTGGAGCCCAACTCCAGATAGGGAAGCTGCGGGTGAGTGAGCACTACCAGCAGGCGCTGTTCTCCGGAGATGGCGTTGCGCTTGCTGAAAGACTGATCAAGCAGGATGAGCATAAGACCGGCTTCCTTGTGCCGGAGGATTACCCTATCGACTGCCCGGCAGAGCTCGATGGCTTCTCGTGCAGATGGAAAGACGTTCCAAGTTCGAAGGGTGAGATTGTCTCAGTGATCATCAGGCTCCGGGGAGACGAGGAGCGACAGACTCGTACTCTTCAGCGTGTACTCGGACTGTTCCAACGTGTTCTCGGGGATGACAACGAGTACCATCCGCTGAACACGCAGGCCATGGAGATCAATAGAAGCCGCGAGGCGGTGGGAATAGAGGCACGAGCGGTTCTTGCCGGATCCGGTCGGCTCCCGACATTTCTGAAGATGCTTTGGATTCGCTTTGAGATTCTCGTGACCTCTGTCATCCTTGCGCTCGATCTGCCGGTGCGCCGGGGTCGCAAGCGCCTGAATACGATCCGCGAGGACAATGTGATAAACTCAGACTTCCGCAAGTACGACGGCACGCTTAAGATGGTTGTGTCAACGAGCACGCCGCAGCGGGAGATTCTGCAGAGATTGCTGGACGACATGCGGCGTCAGAGATCAGTGCAGTACGGCTTGCACGTCTCCGATCGTGCCCTCATGACCTGTCTGATTCACTTCCAGAGTGGTGATGAGGTGCACTTCGTGGATGGCGCTGACGGCGGATACGCCCTCGCGGCGCGGCAGCTGAAGAGACAGGTTGCTGAGGATGGCGAGGGAGCCGTCGAGGACGGTGATGAGTAATACCCGGGTGAGAAAGATCTGGCAACGTGCTCGGCTTGGCGCGAAGCTGACGATCGCCTACAGTGTGGCCTTCTCAATTCTTCTTGGCATCATTGTAGGTGGCTACGCAACGCTGGTTCGCTCCAGCGTGACCCGGTTCGGCAACCAGACGGCGCAGTCTGTCGCCCAGACGGTGACCAGGACCGTAGAGAACGCAATTCTCATAGAGAATGAGGCGACCTTGCGTGCCCGGGCGGAAAGCAGCCGGCTGCTTCTCGAGCAGCTGGTAGCAAGTGCACGCGAGCAGCCGGAGCGGCTGGCAGCGTTGCAGGACCAGGCGGGCCGGGCGCTGGAGAGTCAGCAGGTTGGACCGGCCGGCTACTTCTTTGTCGTGAACTCAGAGGGGCGGATAATCCTCCATCCTGAACCCGAGCTTGTCGGCGAGGATCTGTCGGGTGCAGACGTGGTCCAGAGGGTGCTCCGGCAGGGAGGTGGATTTGTGCGCTACGAGTGGCGGAATCCCACCGATCCGGCGTCCCGAGCCAAGACCGGCTACACATTCATGCTCGCGGATTGGGACTGGTACGTCACTGCGTCGGACTACACGGAGGGCTTTATTGAGCGACTCTCGCCGGTGCGTCTGCGTGAGATGATTGCCGGTATAGATCTGCCGAGTGTTGAGGCCATCTCTCTCAGCAATGGGTCTGGGGAGATGCTTGCCGAAAGTGGTGACTGGAGAGATGCTATTGTCCACCACGGGTTTGACGCCGACAGGCACCGTGGCCGGCCAACAAGCACAACCGCCTCAGGAGCGACCCGGGTCCAGGTGCCGCTGCAGAGCTTTGATGCGAACGTTGGCGTCATCTATTTTTCTGCTGAGCTTTACGAGGTGCTCGATCGTCATCTGCTCCTTGTTCTGCTTGCAGTTGGTCCGGCGATCTTTCTGATCTACCTTCTGAGCAGGACGGCCGCCGGGCTCATCAGCGCGCCCCTGAGTCAGTTTACCACCCGCTTGAACAGACGGTTCTCCAGCGTTGAAGGGTCAGATACCAAGCGGTTTGGTCGATCTGAGCTCGCTTCCATGGTGCTGACTCAGATGCGCACGCTCGTGCGCCTGGACTACGAGGAGAAGCGGCGCCGGGAAGCTGAGCGCTCCCTGGTGATCTCTCGGCAGGTATTTCTCAACACTGCCGAGGGGATTTGCGTCACGGAGCCCGATGGCCGTATTACCGAAGTGAATCCGGCGTTCACCCGAATGACGGGGTACTCTCAGGATGAACTGATAGGGCAGAAGGTAAGCATCTTTCAGTCCGGCATGCACGACAAGGTCTTCTACACGGAGATGTGGGACAGCCTGTCCGGTAATGGCTCATGGTCCGGCGAGTTGTGGAACCGGACAAAGGACGGAACAGCGGTTCCTCAGCTCTGTTCAATTGAGGCGGTGCGCGGCGCAGCGACCGGGGCGGTGGAATCGTACGTGGCTGTCTATCACGACATAAGCGAAATCAAGAGTACTCAGCAGCGCCTGCATCATCTTGCAAACCACGATCCCCTGACCGGCCTGCCCAACCGCAGCTTTCTCTCAGACATGCTCGGCTACTCGATTGCGCAGGCGAAGCGGGAGTCGCGCCGGCTGGCAGTTCTTTTTGTGGACCTGGACGACTTCAAGGACGTGAACGACAGCTATGGGCACGATACCGGTGATCGGCTGCTTATCTGGATCGCAGAGAAGCTGAGACACGAGCTGCGGGAGAAGGATATCATTGCCCGTTTCGGGGGTGACGAGTTTGTTATAATCATCCCTGACCTTGATCACGGCGAGTCTGTGGCGCTTGTTGCGCGGCGGCTTCTTGCCGCCGTGCGGGAGCCGTACATCCTTGGAACGCAGAGTATCCGACCGTCGTTGAGCATTGGCATCGCCGTCTACCCGGATGGCTCAGCCGAACAGGCCGAGCTGTTGCGTGACGCTGATGCGGCCATGTACGCGGCCAAGCAGGCAGGCCGCAACGACTACCGGTTTCATGACCCTGCAATGAACGATCTTGCCCATCGAAGGCTGGCCATGCAGGGGGCTGTTGCTCGTGGCCTGGATGAGGGGGAGTTCTCTATACTTTATCAGCCGATCGTTCGTCTGTCGGATGATCGTGCCGTAGGGGCAGAGGCGCTCATTCGCTGGGACGGGGGATCGCCGCCGCTTATGCCCGACGGTTTTATGCCGTTTCTTGAGAGCTCAAGCATGATCACCCGTCTTGACCTCTGGGTCCTGGAGGAGGGGTGCGGGGTCCTTGCTGAGCACGCTTCCGAGCTTCCGCCGGACTTCTATCTCTCCGTCAATACCGGGGCAGGTAACCTGATGGTGGATGACTACGTCGAGCGCGTGGTCGAGATTGTGCGACGAAGTGGGATCGATCCTGGTCGGATCTGTGTTGAGGTGACTGAGTCAGCAGCAATCAAGAACTTCGAGCGAGCTCAGGCCGCACTAAAAGAGCTCCGTCGAAACGGACTCTCTGTCTATCTTGATGACTTTGGAGCCGGCCACTCCTCAATCCGATACCTGCGTGAGTTCGGAGTAGATGCGGTGAAGCTCGACCGACAGTTCATGGAAGGCGTGGACTCATCTGAAAGCGCACAGTCGCTCGTCAGCGGGTTTGTCTCTCTTGCTCGGGGAATGAACCTTGCCACCATCATTGAGGGAATTGAGACGCAGGAGCAGCTTGACTATGTCCGGTCTTCGCGGGCGGATGCGGTTCAGGGCTACTTTCTCTGCGAGCCGGTACCGTTCAACGAGTTGCTGCGCTTCATGCGCCCGGATGAGTAGCCGGGACGGTCGTGGTTTACGATATTCCAGACAGATGACACCAATCCTTCAAGTGCATGACCTGCACAAGAGCTATGGCTCCGTCAAGGCTGTTGACGGCGTCAGTTTTGAAATCCCGTCCGGCATCTGTTTTGGCCTTCTTGGTCCAAACGGCGCCGGCAAGACGACCACCGTGGAGATACTTGAGAGCATTCTGGACCCGGATGCCGGCGAGATCCTGTTTCGTGGTCACCCGATCGGGCCGCACTACAAAGAGAAGATAGGCATTCAGTTCCAGTCGACTGCGCTCCAGCAGTATATCACCGTGGAAGAGACGCTGAAGATGTTCAGTGCCCTCTATCCGCGTAAGCGACCACTCGAGGAGATCATTGAGATCTGTGCTCTTCAAGAGCTGCTGAAGCGTGACAATCAGAAGCTTTCCGGTGGTCAGCGACAGCGAATGCTCCTCGGGCTCGCGCTGGTCAACGATCCGGATCTCATTTTTCTGGATGAGCCCACTACGGGGCTCGATCCTCAGGCACGCAGAAACTTCTGGAGGCTGGTAGAGAACATCAAGGCCGACGGTAAGACGGTTGTGCTGACAACGCACTACATGGAGGAGGCAGAGATCCTCTGTGAGGAGATCGCAATCATGGATCAGGGGAGGATTGTAGCCCAGGATAACCCTGAATCACTGCTGCGGGCCAACTTCCAGGGGGTGATCATCTCTGTTCCGTTCGATGACACTGACGGTTCAGTTCCGGACGGCGCACGCGTGAGAAACGGGAAGCTGGAGATCGAGACTGAGGACATTGAAGCCTCACTTCGTACTCTTCTGTCCCACAACATCAGCCTTGAAGGGCTGAATGTGCATACCGCTGACCTTGACGACCTGTTCCTCAAACTCACCGGATCATCACTACGGAGCTGACGTATGGAAAAATTTCTTGCAATCTTTCACGCCCGGAATATGGAGTTTATTCGAGACCGGGGAACACTGGTATGGAATCTGTTGTTCCCGGTTCTCCTGGTCTTTGGCTTTGCCTTTGCGTTCGGAGGTGGCAGTGACACCGTCTTTACGGTCGGGTACTACGGCGGAACGCTGGAGCAGGCAGGGGCGCAGGCGGAGTTCTTCACCCTCGACCACATTGAGTTTGTTCAGTATGACCAGCTTTCGCGGGGCATTGAGCGGGTGCGCTACCATCAGATTGATATGCTGGTGGACCTCTCTGCCGAGGAGTACTTTGTCAACGACTCGGCCACCAACGGCTACCTGGTGGAACGGCTGCTCCAGGGTAGTGCCGGTGAGCTGTTTGCGAAAGAGGCGGTCACCGGCCGCCCGATTCGCTACGTCGACTTTATCGTGCCCGGCATCATCGGCATGAATATGATGTTTTCAGGTGTCTTTGGGGTAGGGTTCGTGCTGGTGCGCTACCGGAAGAACGGCGTGCTCAAACGGTTGAAGGCTACGCCGGTTGGCGCCTTTCAGTTTGTCAGCGCCCAGGTTGCTTCGCGGTTCATGATCGTGGTCATCACCTCAGTAGTGGTGTTCGCGGCGACCAACTTCTTTCTCAACTTTTTGATGCTTGGTTCGTATCTGCTCCTGCTGCTTCTGACAATGATCGCCGTCTTCTGCATGATCTCCCTTGGACTCATCTTTGCAACGCGAATCAAGAGCGAAGAACTGGCCAGCGGGCTGATGAATATCATCACACTTCCCATGCTTCTGCTCTCAGGGGTCTTCTTCTCTCTTGAAGGCACCCCCCGGATTCTCCAGCAGGTTTCCCGGGCGTTCCCCCTGACGCACTTTGTAGAGGGCGCCCGGTCCATCATGCTTGACGGAGCGGGTGTGGTGGATTTGCTTCCCAACTTCGCTATCCTGGGCGGGTTCACGATCCTGTTTCTCTTTGCTGCCAGCCTGCTGTTCCGCTGGGAGTAACCGAAATCCAGTGGCTCATTAAAAAAGGGCCACCTGGCGGTGGCCCCCTCTTGGTTCGACATCTTCTCTACCAGTTCTCACGAACCAGTTCAAAATATGCCTGTGGGTGTAGACATGCGGGGCAGGACTTCGGGGGCTCGGCGCCGGTGAAGATGTATCCGCAGTTCATGCACGCCCAGACGGTCTCGGCACCACGCTTGAAGACGCTGCCGTCAAGCAGGTTCGCACGCAGCTTGTTGTAGCGCTTCTCATGCTGCTTTTCAGCAACACAGACCGCGTTGAACAGCGCTGCAATCTGAGGGAAGCCCTCTTCTTTTGCTACTTC
>CAZREG010000062.1:0-15238 GCA_964599075.1 uncultured Spirochaetaceae bacterium
CTCGCCTTTGATGTGTTGCCACTTCAGACGTACGCGTCCCCAGGTCATACCTACCAGCTCGAGATCCTGGCGAAGAACACGTTTTCCCGCGGCGTCGCAGGAGCGCTCACGGCAGACATGCCGGACGGATGGAGCTACGAGTTTTCCGGCCGTTATGAGCTTCCCGTTGGTGCCGAGCGAGAGTACCTCCTGACATTCACTCCGCCGGAGGGGATCGAAGAAGGCACAGAGAGCCTCAGCGTCTCCTTTGAGTACGACGGGACCCAATTCCGCAAGAGAGTCGACGTGTTCGTCCGTGACTTCGCAGATCGTGAGAGCGTCCCGGTTGACCTTGCGTCAGTTCGCGACAGTGATCTCTTCACGCACGAGGATGACTTTGAGGATGTGAGCAACTTTGGGGGGCCGTTCAGTTATCCGGCAAAGTTCTATCCGTCGGCAGAGAGAGTGAGTTATCTGGGCGTGGACTTCCAATTCCCGGACACCACGACCGGTGCCCTCAACGGTGTCCATGCGGACGGCGATCGGGTATCCGTGCAGCGAGGCGTCTACGACGAACTGGCTATCCTGTCGGCTGCGACAAACGGAGACAAGAGTGTCAGCTTCACCCTGATCTATGCCGACGGAACCCGTGAGAGTGTCGAGACCACGATTACTGATTGGTGTGTGAATGTGAAGCACGGAGAGGCCGAGATTGGTCGTTCTCCATACCGCCACAACCAGACTGGTATTTTGCGCGACGCAGAGCCACGGATCATGTTTCAGCGCCTTGAGGTGAATGATGGTAAGCAACTCGAAGCGATCATCCTTCCGGAGAGGACCGACTTCTGGCTCATCGCGATGAGTCTTTCCCGAGGGGGTAACTGATGCACAGAACTCTGTACAAGACGGCAGCGACATTGCTCGTGATGATCGCGTCTGTTCTACCATTGAACGCACAAGTGACGGTACGTGCAGATCCGGCTAACAACGGAGGGCAGATCGATAGATCGCTCTTCAGCCTGGTGAATTACCAGGCCGTATTGGAGCGTGGGAGCTCCATTGCCGAGAGAGCGGTGCAGTGGCTCAACATGGATGCCACGTACCAGCGACTGGCGACCACACCGCCGCAGTTCGAGCCGGCGAATGACAACAGTGAGCCGTCTGTCACGAATTGGGCCGGTTTCTTTCCACAGCAACTGTTCGCATCGCAGAACCGTCGATACGTGGGGCGCGAACTTGTGGAAAAGGTGCGCGATGACGGCATGGAACCGGTGCTCCTGCTCGCCTACAACCTACCGTGGTTGAGCCCGACGGGAGACATTACCTACGCGCCGGATGACCCCGACGAGTGGGCCGAGTTCGCCTCCGCAGCGCTTCGTGCCGTGAACGGTGAGCCCGGCTCTGGTGACTATGAGCTGCGGGTGAAGCATGTTGAGATCTGGAATGAGCCGGATACGGAACTGTACTGGAAGGGAAGGGCGGATGAGTACTACGAGCTTTTCCGAACGGTCGCCGAGCGGCTGGCTCTGGATCATCCGGACGTGTTGATGGGCGGGCCATCGGCGCTCAACTATACATCCCCGTGGGCGCTCAACTTTGTTCGCAGCGTTGGTGAGCATCTGGATTTCTATGTCTATCACTCGTACAACGAAGATCCGGAGCGGATCGTTGAGCGCGTGAAGCAGATGAGCCAGTTCCTCCGGCAGACTACCGGGCGTGACATTCCGATCATGATCACCGAAAGCGATAACTTCGGGCTCACCGGCGATGCGAAGATGGAGTACCTCATTCGTCGTCAGATCCTTCTTCAGGATGTGCGCGACCAGATCGACGGATTTCATCACTTCCAGGCGCCGGCGTATCGCGAGGGTGACCGATTCTTCGGAGTCGTGCGTGACAACGGCAGTGTCATCGACCACAACTATTACCCCTTCTGGCTCTTCCGCGATCTGGTCGGAGAGGAGATCAATCTCCAGGTTTCAGGGGGGAGCGCCTCTCAGCGGAGCCAGATGCTCTCTATTGCCGCAGCTGCCGCCGACCGGATGAGCACCGTCATGTACCTGCCGCGCAGCGCCACCGAGGCGATAGAGGTCACCGTTGAGAGTGTCGTGCCTCCCGCGCTTTCCAACGGTCTGGTGATCATTTCCAGGGTCAGCGCGGAGCGCAGCGGCGTAACAGGCGCGATGCTGAACGATGGAGCGTCGCTCCGTCGTGAAACGATCCGATTGGAGCCTGGCACCGGCGTTTCGATAACGATACTCGAGGGAAACCCGGAGGAGCTCATCTGGACGGACATTGAAATTGACCGGACGAGTGGGCTGGTAGGGCAGCCGATCAATGCGCGTGTGCGGATGATAAATACCTCGGTCGCGGAGATTCGGGGCTCCATCCAGATGCTCGGATTTCCTGAGGAGTGGGACGTCACTGAAGTCGAGGGCAGTTCGAGTTTTCGCGATCTTGAGCCGGGGGCCGTACACGAGGTCACCTATCAATTGATTCCGAGCTCGCCCACGCCGGTAGGCGGTAGCGGTGCCTATGTCTTCGTGAGCGCCCGTCCGCCACGGAGCCGCTCGATACGGATGAACTCGCTCGCGGTGAATCTACAGGTGGACGCGCCGGTCCGGACTGTTGCGCGGCCGAATCGCATCTATGTGACCGCAGGCTATGAAGGCGAGGTCACAGCGCGGCTCACCAATACCCTCGGTGAGACGGTGGTGGGTGAGTTCGGGCTTGAGCTACCGCAAGGTTTCTCAAGCTCACGTGACCGCTCGGTAACGCTGCGGGCCGACGACCAGGTAGAGCTCACGTTCCCGATCGAGGCCTCGGGGAGCATTGTCCAGGGAACCTATACCGGTCACTTCCGGTTCCAGTACAACGGAATTGCGTTTCGCGAGCCGTTTGAGATCATTGCAACCGAGTTCCGCATCGACCTTGAAAGTCGAGTCGTTGATCTGTCGGACTACTATAACGTAGACGGTGTCACCTTCCAGGACAATTTCCAGGCGTTCGACCTGGACGGCTTCGGTGGGCGTTTCGCCCTGCCCGGGGAGCTGCTTCCGCCGGCAGGTGAGAAGAACTACCTGGGGGTCAGGTTCGCCTTTCCGGAGGTTGCTTCGGATGCGCACCTCGTAGAGACGCGAGGGCAGAGCATCGATCTGCCGGCCGGAAGGTTTGACCGTCTCGCGCTGCTCACTACCACCGTGAACAGCGACAAGAGCGAAGTGCTGACCGTTGTCTACGCGGATGGCTCAACTCAGCGGATCGAGCTTACTGTGACCGACTGGTGCGTCCAGCCGAAGAACAACGAGATACCGGTGGTCCGCGCCCCATACCGCCACATGACCGAGGGGGTTCTTCGGGATTGCAATCCACAGATTTTCCTGCTCCAGTACCCGATTGATGCATCAAAAGAGGTGCGTGAGCTCAGGCTTCCTGATCGACCCACGCTCTACATTGTGGCTGCATCCCTGGTGAGAGAATAGAGAGGTAATGATGAAACCAAAGACAATTCGAACAACTGCGACGGTATTTTTCCTCCTTCTTCCGGCTTTCCTTTCTGCAGGCGGGCAGAGTGAAGGCGGCAATGACGGCGAACCGATCGTCGTCACCACTACGAACGGTCCGAACGAGAACGACCAGCTCGAGGTGGCTCGCCACGAATACCTCGTAGAGCAGTTCAAACAGATTCGGCCGGACGTGCGGATAGACGCTCGAGACGCGCTCTTCGATCGCCAACAGTTCACAGCCAAGATGGCGGCAGGGACGATGGAAGATGCGTTTCTCGTAGACTTCACGCAACCAGGCTTTCTCATTGATCGCGGCTACGTTGCGGACGTCACGAGGTGGATGAAAGAGTGGGAGGACTTCCAGTACTTCAATCCGAGTCTTCTTCAGATTGTGCAGGATGCCCAGGATAATATTTTCGGGCTGCCGGTTGGCGGCTACTCGCTGGGGTTGATCTACAACAGGGAACTGTTCGCGAGGGCGGGACTTGATCCGGATCGACCGCCACTGACGTGGAGTGAGCTGCAGGACTATGCGTTTGAAATCTCGCTGCTCGGTGACTCGTACGCCGGGTTTGGCGCTCTGAGCAGCGCGGGGCAGGGTGGCTGGCACTTCGTGGCGATGGTCTATAGCTTCGGCGGTCGCCTTCTTCAGGAAACCGAGGATGGATGGAAGGCGAACTTCGTCTCGGAAGAGACGCTGAACGTGCTGGACCTCCTTCAGCAGATGCGCTGGGAGGACGATTCCCTCACTCAGCAGCAGCTTCTTGACGCGGCGGACCTTGTATCACTGATGGCTGCCGGGCAGCTTGGCATGGGCATTATGGCTGGTGATGAGCTGCGGCGAATAAAATCACAGTTTGAGGGCGACATGAGCGCCTTTGGTATGGGACCGCTTCCCCAGGCGGGCGGGAACGCGACGCTTGCCGGTGGCAACGCATGGATGTTTAACCCTAACACCAGCGACACGGCGCTCCAGGCGGCGGTTGAATGGTCGATCTTCCAGACGTTCGAGAACTACGAGAACGACATCGCCTCGCAGGCCGAGCGGGGACAGCTGGTCGGGTGGCCGCAGCTTCCGGTGTTCACGGGTGTGAAGCAGCAGGAGCGAGAGCAGATTCTGGCTGCCTTTGCGAATGCTCCGGTCGCGAATTATCAGCCTTTTAATGACGCAACAGAGATTCTGCTCCGTCCTGAGCCGGCCGTGGAGACCCAGAAAATCTACCGTGATCTGGACGTCGTGATGCAGGCGGTACTGACCGATCCATTCGCGGATGCAGAGAAGGTACTGCGGCAAGTGGAGCGGCAGTTTCAGGCCCAGGTTCTTGATCGACTGTAGGACCGAAAAAACTTGACAGGTCTCATAATCTGAAGTATAAAAATGTCTGTACAAATAAGTACAAAATAGACAAAGGAGGAATGAGATGACAAAAAGCGCTCTGCTCGTGATCGTTGTTTTGCTGGCCGGCGGTTTCGCATTTGCCGAGGGCACAATGGAAGTGCAAGAGGTTGAAGTGCCGGTTGAGGTGCAAACGATCGTAGAGACCGACTACTATCCACTGGAGGCGTTTCCAGACGTTCCAGAGGGAATTGGCGTGATTCGGGACGACGCGAAAGAGATGCTGAGCCTGGAGCAGCAAAAGGTCGTTGTTGCCGCGTACCGCCGAGTGTATCAGGAACACCTGGACAGCGAGTTCACCCCCGGCCGACCCTACGGCGGCGACGAGGTTCACTTCTGGTGGGGACGAGACGTTCAGACATATATGCTCTCCCAGAACGTTGGTGAGGGTGGTGACTCAACGGGTGAAGGCTGGGGGATGCCCAATCTCGCGGTTATCGCAATGCACCCGACCCAGGCCCAGGCGTTTATCATTGCCGACGAGTTCCTCGACCTCTTCCACTCAGGCAGAGACGACGAGCACGGTGGTAACGGGCCTGACGGCTTCGGGTATCCGCTGACGGATGTCTATTACACGGAGACCTACAAGGCCCAGGTATTCTCAAAGGGGACAATGATCGTTGAAGATGGTGTTGCTGAGTTCATCCCGGGCGTGGTCGAGGTGGATGAAGTACCCGAGGGAGTTGGCGTTGTACGTGAGGACAACATTGAACTGTACCCCGAAGGCTGGCGTGAGGCGATGACCGAAGCGTTTCGCCGTGAGTATCATCAGGCCCTCTTACGGGAGTTCAATCCCGGTGTCCCGTACGGTGGAGACGAAGTCCACGAATGGGCTGGTCGCGACGCAGCGCCGGTAACCCAGAACCTGAACGGCGACTCGACGGGCGAAGGCTGGGGCATGCCGGGTCTTACTGTCATGGTCATGAACCCTGCGAATCGCAGGGCATACCTGATCAAGGACGAGTTTCTGGACATGTTTCATACCGGACGCCAGGACGAGCATGGTGGTAACGGGCCTGACGGCTTTGGTGCACCGCTGGCCAATGAGTATCAGCGGTTCGGGTATCGCGCGCAGCCGTTTGAGAAGGGTCTTATGCTGTTCGAGAACGGTGAGATGGTATTTATTCCCGCTGAATAGTGATCATTGGATCAATGGCACGGAAGGGGCGGGGCGACTCGCTCCTTCTTTTTTGCGAGAGAGTTCGCTGGGTGGTTGATGCTACGTAATATGTATTGTATTGTACATACAATAGGAAACAAATATGAGTAGTCTTACACCAGATAGCAGCCAACCTCTTTATACGCAACTCGCCGAGACAATACGGCGTCAAATTCGCGGCGGACACCTGAAACCGCAGGATCGACTCGACCCTGAGCTCGATATTGCCTCACAGTACGCTGTCAGCCGTGGCACCGTGAGGCAGGCGCTCGATGAGCTCGTCCGCGAGGGGCTGCTTCAGAGAACGCAGGGCAAGGGCACGTACGTCTGTGCGGTCAATCGGCAGCGCCAGAGCTTGACGATCGGTTTTGTGGTGCCGTACCTGCGGGACACCCTTGTAAATGAGATTCTCCGGGGGGCTGAGCGGGCGTTTCATGAAGAGAATTACAGCATGATTCTTGGACATTCGGACAGCGATCTGGACACTGAGATCCGTCAGGTGCAGCGGCTGCTTGCGGGAACCGCCGAGGGAATGATTCTCTTTCCGGTCGCCGAGCAGGACGAGCAGCAGCGCCTTTCAGAGATCATTCCGGCCGACTTTCCGACGGTTCTGATTGATCGGCGTGTCCCGGGATTGAACGTGGACCGTGTTCTGGTGGATAACCGGGAAGGAGCGCGTGATGCGGTGCAACACTTGCTTGATCAAGGCCATACGCGGATAGCCTGCATCACTTCACCGGACCGTCCGAGCAGCATAGTCGATCGGATCCGCGGATACGAACAGGCGATGCAGGAGGCGGGGCATTTTCCGCTTGCCGCAGTCGCGCTGCGTGGCAGTGGGAGCCCCGGAGACGCTGGGACGAACTCCGCTCCTGTCTACAGCGATGAGGAACTGGAGCCGGTCAGGTATCTCGTTGAAAGCGATCTGCGGCCGACGGCGCTGTTTTGCATCAATGACTTCGTGGCAATCGGTGTGATGCACTTTTTGCATGAGCGAGGCATCCGGGTTCCAGAGGACATCGCGATCGTGGGTTTTGACGACATCGCTATTGCCGCGGTCTCTTCCATTTCTCTCACCACGGTCGCACAGCCTAAGTATGAGATTGGGCGTCAGGCTGCGCACCGCCTGCTCGGCTTGCTCACAGGCGAGCGTTTTCCAAGTCCGGAGATTGTATTACCGACGAAGCTGGTGATTCGTGGATCCACCGCGGGCAAAAGGCAGGTCTGAAGTGACATTAAACAAGACGCTATCTCAATTGAGACACAGCGTGAGCGGGTATCTGTTTCTCCTTCCGGCGATCGTGCTCTTTGCACTCTTTGCCTGGTATCCCATAGTCAACGGTCTGTTGTTGAGCTTCCGGGAGATCGATCTGATCCGATACACGCAGCAGGGTTACAGCCCGGAGTGGGTAGGGCTGGAGAACTTCCGGAACATCTTTGCTGATGAGTTATTGACAACCGCGTGGATCAACACGTTCCAGTTTGCCGGTCTCGCACTCCTACTGGGATACATGGTCCCCATCGTTCTTGCCGTTACGGTGAACGAGGTCAGACGAGGCAAAAGCTACTTTCGGCTCGCCTTCTATCTGCCGGTGATCCTTCCGCCGATGATCTCAATACTGCTCTGGAAGTACTTTTACGATCCCGGTTCCGGCATCATGAACGTGCTTGTAACCTTTCTCGGTTTTGAGCCACAACAGTGGATCTATTCTGCGAACACGTCCATGATCTCGCTGGTCATACTGTGGACCTGGACAACTGCCGGGAGCACGATGCTTCTCTACCTCGCCGCGCTTCAGGGTATCCCCGCGAGTCTCTACGAGTCGGCGGAGATAGAGGGTGCGTCGATATGGCGTCGACTCATTCATATTACCTTTCCGGAGATACGGGGAGTGATGCTGATTCTGCTCGTGCTGCAAGTCATTGGGACAGTACAGATTTTCACCGAGCCGTTCGTCATGACCGATGGCGGACCGGTGAACTCAACGCTTACCGTCATGGTGCTGCTCTACCGTTACGCCTTCGAGCGTGGTGAAATCGGCTGGGCGACTGCCCTGGGACTCCTGATCTTTGTCGTGCTTGTCGCGTTCTCCGGTATCTATCTGTACATCACCCGCCGGTTCCGAGGTGCCGTTCGATGAGTAGCACAACAGTTCAAGAGGGGTCGCACACGAACGCTCAGAAAAGTTCAAAGGTGCGACGAGTGAGAAGTTCGATGGATCGCGGGGTGATCTCCCCTATGGAGATGCGTCGCACGGGAGTCCAGGTTGGCTACACTCTCCTGGTTGTTTTTCTGGCGCTTTTGACTCTTACTACCGTCTATCCGCTCTACTGGATGTACTCTGGTGGTCTGAAGAGCTCGCTGGAGTTGATTCAGACGCCCCCTGCTTTTTTCCCGGAGAGTGCTGAGTGGGAGAACTATCCGGAGGCGTGGAGCAACCTCAACTACAGCAGGTACTTTACGAACACTCTTGTATTGGCTGCCGGCGCGTTGCTCTTTCAGTTCCTCGTGAGCGCGACCGCTGCGTACTCGCTCTCCAAGCTGAAGCCTCTCGGAAGCGCACTCTTTCTCTTTCTTTTCTTGAGTACTCTTATGGTGCCTCCTGAGGCGTACCTGATCCCGCAGTACCTTGCGGTGGTGCGAGTGCCGTTGTTCGGCTTCCGTCTCATTGATACGTGGTGGGCCGTCTGGCTCCCAAGAGCGATTAATGCTTTTCACATCTTCATCCTGAAGAGTTTTTTTGATGAAGTGCCCCAGGACCTGATGGACGCTGCGAGGATTGATGGTGCAAAGTCGGGGCAGATCTTTCTCCGTATCCTTGTGCCGCTGTCCACAGCCGTACTTGCGGTCGTGGCGATCTTTACCGTCATTGCTCAGTGGAAAGACTTTTTCTGGCCGTTTCTTGTGCTGAGAAGCACCCAGTTGCAGCCGATAATGGTGGCGCTCTACCGGTTGACGAATCAGGCCAATCCAGAGCCTATGAACATTATCGTTGCAGGGCTTGCGATCGCGAGTACTCCGATGATCGTTCTCTTTCTCATCTTCCAACGCCAGATTCTCCAGGGAATCACCCTGACTGGTCTTAAAGGATAAACAACGATGCAATTTCCGTACTGGTGGAACGAAATCCGGCCTCGCGTTATCGCGACTCCCGCTGGTCGTCGATTGGCCGCAGAGCTCGAGTACCTGAGCGCGATAGAGAGCGGTGACGTGAGAGCGCGGCAAGATGGCGTAGCTGACGCGATATCCCGGGTTCGCGAGATTGTGGCTTCCGACGCAGCGGTGCTGCCCGACCGATGCGCGGAGATCGAGGATCGACTCTCCGCCTTCCGCCTGGACGCGAAATCGCTGACGCTGCACTTCGTCGGGCACGCGCACCTGGATATGAACTGGATGTGGGGCTACGACGAGACAGTCGTTATCGTTACGGAAACAATGCGCACCGTGCTTCGTCTCCTGCGCGAGTACCCGGACTTCCGCTTCTCGCAATCTCAGGGAGCGGTCTATCGCATCATGGAGCAGTACGAGCCGCAGCTGCTCGAAGAGATCCGGGGTTACGTGGATGATGATCGGTGGGAGCTCACGGCTACTCAATGGACTGAGTCGGACATGAACCTTCCGGCCGCCGAGAGTCTGCTGCGGCAGTCGCTCTACACCGTTCGCTATCTTCAACAGCTGTTCGGTGTTGATCGTGAGGCGCTTCGAGTGGCCTTCATGCCGGATACGTTCGGGCATTCGGCGGCGACCCCGGAGCTTCTCGCTGAGGCCGGTGTCCACTACGTCTACCACTGCCGCGGATTCACCGGACCAGTTTTGAGCCGCTGGACTGCTCCCACCGGAAGATCCGTCATTGCATACCGAGAGCCTCGCTGGTATAACGAGCGGGTCCAGCCGAGCCTGTTCTCCCATCTTGCGCAGGTGGCTCGTGAACACAACGTTGCTCACGCCCTCTCAGTCTACGGTGTAGGAGATCACGGCGGTGGACCGACCAGACGCGACATAGAGACGATTCTTGACATGCAGCGCTGGCCGCTTGCCCCTACCATCCGGTTCGGCAGCTACCACGACTTCTTTCGCACGATTGAGACCCAGGTTGACCTTTCACCGATTGAAGGTGAACGAAACCGGATCTTCACCGGTTGCTATAGCTCCCAGGCACGGATCAAGTCCGGAAACCGAATCGGTGAGCGCTCGCTGTACGTCAGCGAGACACTCGGCACCCTTGTTGAAACCCTTCCCCCTGAGCGTATGCGCGAGGGGTGGCACAGTCTGCTCTTCAGCCAGTTTCACGACATTCTGCCGGGGTCGGGCGTTCCCGCGACGCGGGAGTACACCCTTGGGCTCTATCAGACGCTTCGCGCCGGGACCCATACAGAGACGAACCGGGCGCTGCGAAAGCTCGCGGCACAGGTTGCTCCTGCGGCTGCTGAGCGGGTTGCAAACCTGAGTCTCGAGCTCGACAGGGACACCAACGTTAGCTCTCGAGACGACGTTGCGGAAGGGGCCGGCGTCGGTTTCTCCGTAGTCGCCGGTCGCGCTTCAGCTACCGGTCGCTGGGGTGGAACGGTACGGCCGTTCCTGATTGTGAACCCGCTCCCCCGTAAGCGGTACTCTCCGGTTGAGCTCGTACTGTGGGACTATCAGGACACACCCGTAGAGGTCGTGGATGAGTCCGGGGTCACTGTTCCGTCGCAGGTGATCCGCTCGGGCGAGGACGCTTACTGGAGCCACGACTTCATTGTAGTGCTTGTCACGGTGGAGCTTGAGGCATGGGAGTATCGGACGCTTTTCGCCCGGCCGGTCGCCGTCGGCGAATCCACGTCTACCTATCATCCGTACGGCGTTGAGAACTGGTTGGTAGAGCGCTCCCCTGATCTGGTTCTTGATAGCGGCGCTCTGCGGCTCGAGCTCGATCGTGAGCGGCTGGTGATCCGATCACTCGTTGATCTTGAGACAGGCGAACAGCTTATCGGTGGTGACGGTGCGGGCTTCTCTCTGGCGTTTGAGGAGCCCGGCCACATGTCGGCATGGTACACCCATCGGGTTCGGTCGCGTCAACTCCTCGGCGCAGGTGGGCGGGTGAAGCGCGTCGTGAATAAGCCGGAGGCGGTGCGAAGTTGGATCGATCTGGAGTTGCCGTTCAGCGCTCGAGGTCTACGCCCGGAGCAGGGCGGTTCGTCGATTGATCTTCGTATCGAGCTGGACCGTGGGAGCAGGCTTGTGCGGCTCGTCGCCGGCGTCGCGTTCCGTGAGGTCGCCAGCGGCGACCTTGGGGTTCCGGTACTCTCCCTGGAGGTACCGACGCACGTTCCTATTGAACAAACATTTCGCGACATCCCTATCGGATTCTTGACCGATCTTCCTGACGGTGTGCCCGTCGCCGCTCAGAGCGGTATTACCGCCCGCGGCGAAGGTGCGGAGCTGTCAATTCTGAGTCGTGACTCGCAGAGCTTCGCTGCCACGCGAGCTGGTCTGTCGGCGATCCTGCTTCGTGGGTCTGATGCACCCGACCCAACTCCGGAAGTGGGTGATCACCAGTTTACTCTTTACCTGGGTCGGTACGACCTAACAGGCGATCACGCGTCGCGCATGCTCCTTGTCGAGCCACAGGTGATTTCTCTCGAGCGCCCCGGGGACTCGCCGGCTGATGCCGGTTTCTCGGCCCCGTTACGGGGCACGCTTGCGAGCGTTCGAGTGAAGGACGTTGAGCTGCTTTCGGTGAAACCGGCCGAGTCTATCGCCACCGGGATCGTTATGCGATGGACGGCTAACAGTGATCGCGAGGGTTTTGCCGAGATCGAATTTGTCCGAAAGGTAGTTCACGCGACGCTCGTAGACGCGGTGGAACAGCCGGTGAACAGCACTGATGCCAGTGTAGTTTTGACGGGGGAGACGCTTCGGGTTCGGGTGCCGGCCGGAAGGGTTGCGAGCATGATGGTGGAGTTCGCTGGATAGAGATTTTATTGTCTATATTTGTCCAGACAATAAAAACTGTTTATTGACAAATTGAGCGTTCAGGATTACGGTGTCTCTATGAAACGGAGAGCGATTTCTGTATGCCTGCTGCTTCTGGCGATCTTCGGCGCTTCGGCGGATGAGATATTCCGACTTACCTTTGACGACGGATCAATCAGTGAAGAGATGGATGCCAGAAACCATATCCTGGGTTCGTATACCTACGGATCTGATGAGATTGGCGGACAGGCGGACTCTACAATCGTCCGGTTCTTCGACGCACTTGGTCGTGGGGGCGATCCTCCGCGTCTTTCCCCAACGCAGGAGCTGCTTGCCGGGGCGCCACAGGGGGGACAGGCGCTCATTGTACATTCGGGGCGTAAGGCGCAGGGCCTTCAGCTTGTCATGAGTGAACCGTCCGGACCCGGCAGCCTGACGCTGGAGTTTGTGTTTATGGCAGACGTCCTTGCGCCTGAGGGAAACTCGTTCGGATTTATGTACCTCGCGAGTAATGAATGGCCCAACGGCGGACGATTTATGTGGGCATTTCGGCGGGCGGCGGATCAACCGTTTAACTTTGTCGTGTTCGGTGACGCGTCGGACCCCAAGGAGATACGTCTGAACGTGCGGACACCCATTGAGGCGCAGCGCTGGTACCACGCTGCAGGGGTGCTCGACTACAATGAGAGTGCGCCATCACAGAGTATGGTCCGATTCTATTTGAACGGAGAGCTCCAGGCCGAGGCACCGTACGATGCGAGCGGGGACCGCTGGTCGCTCGGTTCGTCGAACACCAGATACCCACACAGTTTTTCGATCGGCTACAGTAACGGGCAGGATGCCAATCCGTACGACAGCCGGGGCTTGAGTGGTGCAGTCGACGCCTTTTCTGCGTCCGATGAGGCTCTGACGCCGGACAGGTTTCGGCTGCCACTTCCGTGAGCCCACCGTAACCCCATGGTGTGCAGATAGAGCAGTGTAAGGAGGAACAAGATATGTGGAAGAAATTGATTACTACGGTGTCAATTATGGTAATGGTGGTTGTGGTGGCCACAAGCGTGGGCGCTGCGGAACTTCTCTTTCACGAGACCTTTGATGGCATGGGAGCTGAAGCGTTCGAGGTGTGGGGCACTGCCTTCCCGTTCAATCGCGTTGAGACATACGACGGTTCGCTTGAGCTCGAGGGCTCAAACGGTTTCGAGGCGTTCGGCGTGTACTTCACGCCGGAGTTCGATCTGGAGAGCGGGCCCCTGACGATCACGATAGAGATGACGCGAAACAGTGCGATTCCCGGAAGCGAGATCAACGTCTGGTTCGTAAACCAGTACCTCATAGACGGCGATCCGTGGATGGAAGGTGACTTTGTCCGCGTGGGTCTGTTCAGCACGCGAGACGATGCACCAAATGCAGTGGTCATCCAAGAGTACAGCCCGGAACAGCGTGGTGCGGGGAATCAGCTCGCGCTTGTAGAGAATGGCTTTCCTATGGGCGCGCGTTTCGAGCTCGCGATAGTCCTCACTCCGGACACCTTCTCCGTCGCGATCGACGGAAATGTGGTTACCGAGGGCAGGCATTCCCTTCCTGCCACCTCCGGCTATCTCTTCATCCATGACTGGAACTCTATCGACGTGATCGACTACGTGCACGATGTAAAGGTCTACCAGGAGTGAGGCGCCGGGCCTTTGCCGTCTCACTCCTCCTTGTGGTTTGCGGCACGCTCTCTGCGCAATTCAGTCCGGATGGTCTCTACGTTCTGCCACGAGGCGTGCGCGCCTATCAGATTTCAAGCTACGACAAAAGTGGTGGCAACGAGGACGGGAATCGTCAGTGGGCGTATCTCGACTTCAATCGGCAGGCTCGTGATTTTGTGATCTTCGACGCTACGGGTCCCGGACGGTTGACCCGATTCTGGATGACCGGTTGGCGTGATCCCGGAACTCTGCACTTCCAGGTGGATGGTGACGTCACGCTTGAGACTCCTGTAGCAGATCTTTTCGCGGGGCTCGTGGAGCCGTTCGTCTATCCGCTCGTGGGTGATGAAGAGGTGAGTAGTGGCGGCTTTTTCTCATACGTTCCGTTCGACTTCTCCGAGCATTTGACAATTCGCACCGCCGCCGTCTCTCGCTACATCCAGATGCAGTACTACCTGTATGCCGACGAAGAATCGCGGGTTCGCGAGGATTCACGCGACACGGTTGTTCCGATCGATCACTATCCGCTCATCCGAACCACGCGTGGCAACACGCACCGTGACGTTCCCACGATCGCACCGGGTTCGACCGGTGGGCTGCTTGCGCTCAGTGGACCCGGTCTTGTTGAGCGCGTAGTTCTTGAGCTGCCGCTGGACGCGGTTGTGTCGAGCGGCGATCAGAAACTGGCGTCCTATCCCGGAGGCCTCGCGGAGCTGGGATTACAGGTGTATGCCGATGGTGTATCACAGCCACAGATCGACGCACCGCTCTCCGAATTGTTCGGCGGCAGTCTGAGCGGTGAACCGGTCGGGGCCGCCCCGGTGAGTGTGGAGTCGATCGGAGATCGCCTGCGAATGGAGTTCGCGTTTCCGATTCCGTTCGGCGAGTCGATTGACATCAGGCTCGTCAATCAGTCGTCCAGCCCGGTCAGCCTGGCCGCTTTTACAGCCGAGCACCGGGTCGTGCCTGAGATCGCCGACTTGCTCGCTGATCGAAGCATCGGGCACCTCTATGCTGTTCATCGCGCGACCGACGGCTTCACGCCTGGGCATGACGCCGAGTTTGTGGACTTCGAAGGGACCGGGCGGCTGGTGGGGGTTGTGCTGGTCGCATCGAGCAATGACCCGGAGAACCGCCGAATTCTGGAGGGTGATGACCGCATCTACATTGACGATGCGACTACTCCGCAGATCCACGGAACGGGCACCGAGGACTTCTTCAACGGTGGTTGGTACTATTCCTTCGGACCTTTCTCACTTCCAACTCACGGTAACCCGGAGCATACGGTAACCGGCCGCGCTGATCACACATCACAGTATCGCTATCTGATGAGTGACTCTGTCCCGTTCTACCGCAGGCTACGAATGACAATGGAGCACGGCCCGACAAACGATGAGCCCGGTTCGTTCAGCTCCACCGTACTGTTCTATGCACAGCCGGAACCGGTCCTTCATCAGACCGACACGATAGAGGCAGCTGATCTTCTCTCTGATTCGGCCTCCGGCGCGAGGCAGAGCGTTACACCGATAGAGGCTCCGCTCCTGGGAACTG
>CAZREG010000063.1:0-14956 GCA_964599075.1 uncultured Spirochaetaceae bacterium
CTATACCGGGAAAAGAGTGCCGGTGCTTCGGTTCCCCAAGCTGCGTGACACTACTTCTGGTGAGAAAGGTGGCTATGCCTGTGCTGGACTCTGCAAGAGGCAGTCGCACAGGCCCGGACAGGGTAAGGATTCCCCTACATAAACAATCAAAGATTCCTGACAGTCAGCACAAACACTAATTTCTATAATCAGGGCAGGAGTAATGAAATGCTCAAAAACATGAGACTTGGAACAAAGATGATCGGCGGCTTCTCCATCGTGGCCGCAATTGTGCTTGTAGTCGCGTTCTTTGGCTGGAACGGCGCCGGAAGCATGGAGGGCCATGTCAACACGCTTGGCCGGGTGGCGCTTCCGGCCGTGGCGGACCTTCAGACCATTGAGGTAGAGGCGAATGCTGTCCAGTCGGCAATTCGCACTATGCTCAACCCGCGCATCAGCATGGAAGAGAAACAAGATCTGTACGATGAGCTGGCTGCCAGCCGTGGGCGTTACCAGATCGCCTGGGACGACTACGAGTCCATCCCGCACTCAGAGGAAGAAAAAGCTATCTGGGCAGACTTTAAGACTGCCTGGGAAAACTGGCGCACCGTCAATAATGAGATCATCACCATGGCAAGAGAGATTGACGCAACAGACATCCTGAATCCGGATGAGCTCGAGCGCCGGCTGATCGGCTTTACTCGCGACCATCACGTGCTGATGGAACAGGTCCTGCTCTTGCTGCAGACCGGTGAGACCTTCGAGGGAGGCACGGATCCCACAGCGTGTGCCTTTGGCCAGTGGATGGGCGGATACACCACAAACAACGCAACAATGGCGTCACTCCTCAGCCGGGTACACGACTACCACGACCCGTTTCACCAGAGCGTGGCTCGAATCAAGGACTTTGTGAGCAACGGTCAGACCGGTGCTGCGATATCGGAGTTCCAGACCAGCATGCGCACGAGCGCGGAAGGCGTCTTTGACATCTTTGGTCAGATGACTGATGAGGCCGGCCGCGTCGTAGAGCTCTACAACGCCATGAACCAGACCGCGTTTGGAGAGGCGGTTGCCGAACAGAACGCGGCTATGGGGCTGTTAGATGAGATCATCGCCCTGAACCAAGCCGAGGCGACCGTGGCGGTTGAGTCGGCAGAAGATGAAGCACAGGGCATCCAGACAATCGCGCTTATTGGAATGATTGCCGGAGTGGTCCTGGCCATTCTCTTGGGTATGCTCATAACCCGCTCGATCACCAAGCCCATCGCCAAAGGCGTTGCGTTCGCCCAGGAGATCGCAAAGGGACGTCTGGAGATTAATCTTGATGTAGATCAGAAGGATGAGATAGGCGTTCTGGCGGACGCGCTGCGGGAGATGCTCGCCTCTCTGCGCTACAAGGCTGATCTGCTGCGCCGGATTTCAGGTGGCGATCTCCAGGTTGAGGTAGAGCTCGCAAGCAAGGACGACGGCCTGGGCCAGAGCCTGGTGACAATGGTGGACTCACTCAACGACATCCTCCAGCAGGTGCACACTGCAGTTGAGCAGGTAGCCGCCGGCGCCGGACAGGTATCAAACGCCAGCCAGGAGCTCTCTCAGGGAGCAACGGAGTCTGCCAGCTCACTCGAAGAGATCAGCAGCTCGGTCAACCAGATCAACAGCCAGAGCCGACAGAACACAGACAACGCCACGGAGGCTGCCAGCCTCTCCAAGCAGGCGGCACAGGACGCAACCGGTGGACAGCACCAGATGAGCGAACTGCGTGAGGCAATGGATTCCATCTCACACGCATCGAACGAGATCACAAAGGTGGTCAAGGTCATTGATGACATTGCCTTCCAGATCAACCTGCTCGCACTGAACGCAAACGTTGAAGCGGCCCGGGCCGGCAAGTACGGAAAGGGATTCGCGGTTGTTGCTGAGGAAGTTCGGAATCTCGCTGTACGCAGTGCGCAGGCTGTGCAGGAGACCACCGCAATGGTTGATCAGTCGGTCAGCAGCATTGAAGCCGGCAACTCTCTGACGGACAAGACCGCTGAACAGCTTGAGAGCATTGTCAGCGGAGCAGCCCGCGTGGCCGAGTTCCTTGAGGAGATCTCCGCGGCGAGCAGGGAGCAGACTGACGGCATTGAGCAGATCACCGAAGGATTGAGTCAGGTGGATCAGGTCACTCAGTCGAACACGGCAAGTGCGGAGGAGAGCGCATCTGCATCCGAAGAGCTTGCCAGCCAGGCTCAACAGCTCCGGGGCGCGATCTCCGTGTTCAAGCTCCGCGGGCACAGCGGAGCCGCCGCGCTGGCTGCGCCGGCTGCGCACAGCACAAAGCAGACGTACCATGCCGGAGGGGATCAACCCGGATCCAACGGAAACGGAAACAAACCATCTGCCGGCAATCAGCAGCGACGGCCGGAGGCGGTTATTGCACTTGACGACGACAGCTTTGACCGGTTCTGAGAAGACCCTCTGAATCTACTGCGGGCCCGAGAGATCGGGCCCGTTGTTTGTTGTGGCGCCGGAAGCGCCGTAGCCCGGCTACCCCTACCGTGCGGTCAATCGACAGACCGGAGAGCCAATAATCTGCGGATTCAGGACAGATGTCGGCACCCTGCCCTGCTGCAGCCCGATCACGTCGGCCACAATGCTTCGCCTGAGGTTCCAGAGCGCATCCTCAGAGTACCAGCCAAGGTGCGGGGTCACGATCACATTGTCGAATGAGCGCAGAGGATGATCGGGGGAAAGAGGCTCGGGCGCTGTTACATCAAGCGCGGCGCCGGCAAGCGTTCCACTGCCGATCGCCTCCACCAGAGCGTCTGTGTCCACGACCACCCCACGCGCAGTATTTACCAGGTAGCTCCCCGGTTTCATGCGTGCGAACACAGCTGCATCAATCATGCCCGTCGTCTCGCTGGTTGCCGGTACATGGAGTGAGACCAGGTCCGCATGTGCGTAGAGCTCCTGAGCGGAGGCACCAATCACGTTTCCTGCCGGTGAAAGCGTGTCACCGGCAGAAATTTTGGGATCACAGACAAGGACACGATCAAACAGAGCGCTGAACACAGCGGCTACAGTGCTTCCGATCCGTCCATACCCTACTATACCTGCGGTCATGGATCTGACCCGCCGCATTGGCATTGCAGGACTCAGGTCCAGAACATCCGCGTCGCCGGCAGGCTGGCTCGCCGCAATTTCAGCCTGAGTTGAGAATCGACGAATGAGGGCGAGGGCAAGCAGAAGTGTCTGCTCGGCGACATTGCTACTCCAGAAGCCCGGCTTGTTCGCACACAGAATTCCGGCTTGGGATGCTTCTGTCACTTCAAGATTGTCGTAGCCGTCCCCGTGGCGGATGATCAGCTTGCAGCGTGTCAGACCCGCAATCACCTCCCGTGTGATCCTCGCCTGGTCAACGACAAGCACATCCGCATCAGCAACGTGCTCAAGAAGCAGGACGGGATCGGCGCCCCGCAGCTGAAAGATGGCCGTCTCTATACCGCCGGCCTCATACTGCTCGAGCTCCCAATCCAGATTCGGCTCCACGTAGTCTGTCACAATGCACTTCACAGTGTCTCCTACTGTGACAGCATCCTCCGGGATAGGGAAGCGCCGGCAAACTCTCAACAGACGATAGATCCCTTAGTACTCTTGCAGTTGATGAGTAACCAACCGGAGATCGATGCAGGGGGGGGCGGCCGTGTTACCCCGACGGCCGTCTCAAAGGCGCCTTGGGTGGATTCACGGCAATCCCGAACCACGATTGTCGCAATCATAATATCGGTCTTCCTGATGGGTGCCGGGATGGGTCTCCAGGGGTCTGCTGTCTCCCTGCGCGCCGGCGCCGAGGGCTTCTCAGAAGCAATGGTGGGCCTGATCATGTCGTTCAACTACGTCGGCCTGATTCTCGGCTCCATGATTGCTCCAGTATTCATCCGCAACGTGGGCTACGTGCGCTCGTTTGCAGCATCAGCATCGTTAGGCTCAGCCTCTGCAATCGCACACCTGCTCTGGATAGATTTGCTGCCCTGGCTTCTATTCAGAGCAACGACCGGGCTCTCACTCTCGGTGATGTTCGTCGTGGCAGAGAGCTGGCTGAACGCATCCAGTACTGCCGCGAATCGCGGAAGGCTTCTGAGCATCTACAGTGTCGTGTACATTGTATCCATGGGAGCCGCTCAGCCTCTGATGGGAGTGTTCCCGCCGTCAGGCTTTGAGGTCTTTGGAATTACCACGATCTTACTCGCATTCTGCCTCATGCCCGTTGCGCTCATGCAAGTCACCGGAGAACCCAGGGTAACTCGTGAGCCGCCTCGGCTGATAGAGACGTTCAAGAAATCGCCGCTTGCCGGTAGTGGTGTGATTGCAGCCGGCATCATGGCCAGCGCGACCTGGAGCCTGACGCCCCTTTACGGCCAGCAAATGGAGATGAACAGTGGAGCCATCGGCGTACTGATGCTCATACTCTCTCTTGGCAGTATGGCTTTCCAGTGGCCGCTGGGTTGGCTCTCCGATAGAAGGAGTCGTCGACGGGCGATCCTGTGGAGCGTTGGGGTCGCCGCATGTATGGCCGGTCTGATCGCACTCTTCCGTCCGGCCGGAGGCGCCCTGTACGTGCTTCTGTTTCTGTACGGGGGATTCGGCATGCCGCTCTATTCACTCTCCGTAGCGCTGGCCAACGATCAGTTTGAGCCCCATGAGATGGTTCGCGCTGCCGGCGCAATCGTGATTTACTACGGAATCGGAAGCGTTATGGGTCCGCTCCTTGCCGGACAGTTTATGCGCTGGGTTGGTCCTGCCGGACTGTTCCTCTTTATGTCCATCGTCCTGTCGCTTCTCCTGGGATTCGTCTTTGTTCGCCTGAAGCTGATCCCTGCCCTGCCAAAGAGAGAGAGCAGATACCGGGTGTATCCCCGGACCTCTGCGTCCGCATTCCAGCTGCTTCGAAGGGGACACGGAAAGCGAAAAACTCCTCAGCCCGGTGGGCACGTCACGGCGACTGAGAGCGAAGCAACCGCGAGGAGCGTGGAGTGAGGCCTTGCTACACATCAATCCCGAACACACTGCGAATGATGATACCGACAAGGAAGCTGAAGCCGGCTACACCAAAGCTGAGCAGGGTCATCTCCCAGAAGCGCTTGCCAAAGTCCAGATCCTGGGCGACGGAGATGTAGAAGTTGAAACTTGCAATGATTATCACCGCTATGCCGAGCGAGACGGGAAGCGCAATAAACGGATTGATAAACAAGAGGTAGGGCAGTATAAGCGCCGCCACCGTAAAGATGTAGGCCACACCGGTATAGAGGGCACTCTTGAAGGCACGGCCGGGGTTGCCCTCTGACTTCTGAGAGAGGTATTCGCTTGCCCCCATGCTGAAGCTCGCAGCTATTCCGGTGATAAGACCCGCTACGGCGATCAGCTGCGGATTTCGAAGCGCGAAGGTGAGACCGGCAAGGGCGCCGGTGAGCTCCACAAGTGCATCGTTGAGACCGAGCACGACTGAACCCATATAATCGAGCCGCTCCTCCTTCAGCATATTGACCAGCTGATCCTCGTGCTCCTCCTCCTCGTCCCGGATGCCCTTGCTCTCGGGGATCTCAGAGGTGAGCCGTTCGTAGTTGATCTGCGCTTCATCCTCCGCTCGCTCCATGAGCTTGATTCCAAAGACGAGACCTAAAATGCGGGAGATCCAGTAGTAGCGGAAGATCTTGAACCGCTTCGGCCGCGGTTTCACACCGCTCTTTTGCGACCAGAACTCTGCGTGACGACGTTCATCTTCACCAATACGGCGGAGCACCTCCGCATTCTTCTCATCCGGGATGGAATCTGCGAGGCGAGTGTAGATGAAGTACTCGGTTATCTCGTTTCGCTGCGCTTTAAGGATCTCTTTTCGTGTTGTATCAGTCACCGTCAAAAGGTCGCACTAGCCGAGCAGTTGTGTCCAGCTGTTTTGTGTCAACTGCGATCGGTTTTTCTCATTGCCTCTTCTATGACGTCCTCGGGATAACCGATGATACGCAACAGCTTGATCGCGTTGCGCGTCTGAACGACTCCCTCGTGGAGTGTGTAGTCAAAGAATAACCCGCTCTCGTCTGCCTGATCGGTGAAATGGTAGAGTGCGTACCGGTCGCGTACACCTTCTGCAATGGCAACGTCGTGGGTGGCCGCAACGGTGAGCGCGTTGCGAGAGCTCAGATAGTGCAGGATCGCGATGGACGCGCTCTCGCGTTCGAGCGAATTGGTGCCCGAGAGCAATTCATCAATAAGAAGCAGGACTGGTTCCTGCTCACCGGTCCGCTCGATCATTCGAAAAATACGCTCGGCCTCGTCAAAGTAGAAGCTTCGCCCTTCGGACAGATCGTCCTGCTTCTCTATGGAAGACATGATTCGGAAGCGACGTCCGCTGTAGCCGGCGGCAAAGGTATAGCCGACACTCTGCGCAAAAAGCGCGTTGATGCCGAGCATCCGCAGAAAGGTAGACTTCCCTGCCATGTTCGTGCCGGTGATGATGGCGCCGGGAAGCCCAAGCTTCACCGAACTGGAGACTGCTTTTTTCAGAAGCGGATGATACGCCTCCTGGAGAACGATCCGGGTCTCGGCAGAGGGACCCGCCACGGCATCGCAGGTGGTACGGCGGCGGGCTCTATAGCTCGCGAGCGCATAGAGCGCGTCCATCTCTCCCATGCTCCGATAGAGCCGGCGATAGGCGTCCTGGTGGGCGCGAACAACCCGGAGGATCCGGTTGAAGGCGATCAGATCAATCTGAAAGAAGATCTTCACGTAGAGAAAGAGCATCTCCATAATATCACCGCTGAGAGAGGGCGACGGACTTGGGGCACCGGTAAGCAGCCAGGCGAAGGCGCGTCGGGCACTGCCGGTCTCCGCACGGAGGGCCGGCAGCTCTCCCCAGTCGAGCGTGCGGGATTGGT
Organism: uncultured Spirochaetaceae bacterium; assembly: GCA_964599075.1. Classification (GTDB taxonomy): domain Bacteria; phylum Spirochaetota; class Spirochaetia; order DSM-27196; family SLST01; genus SLST01. The sequence continues at coordinate 6,894 of CAZREG010000063.1, forward strand.
CTATCATGCGGCTGAGAACTCGGAGCGCAGGGACGTGCACTGAGAGAAACCGCGCTTTGCGATAGTAGATCCACATGTTCGCGATGAAGGCCACGATGAGCGCAAGAACTCCAGCGCCCGGGTTCACAAAGATGGTGAATCCAATAGAGCCTACGGAAAACAGGCTCATGCCTATGAACAGCGGGTAGAGATCGTCCGGAACTGTTGTGTCGGACCAGAGAAGATCCGCCGGGTCGGCATCACTTTCCTCTCCTACGCGGGCGAGTGCGGTGGCCAGACGGAGGCGCTCGCTGTCATCATCACGGAGGAGTGCCATAAGAGAGCGGCGATCATTCACGGCAGCATCGTCGGGGAGCGAATGGCGCAAGAGCCGGTAGAGTTCATTCCGGCCGGCCATGGTAAAGCACACATCAATCCGTTCGAGCAGGGTCTCCACTCCAAGGTCTACCCAGGTTCGGTCATCAACGTAACCCTGCGTTTCGTCCCGTGTGACCTCGGCGAAGTTTGATCGCAACTGGGCGAAACGGGTGTATCGGACGCGCTCCACGTCTGCACCCCGCGCCTTCCAGCGGCGTCTGGCGCGCTCGAACGCCTGGGCAATAGGCACCGCGCGCCTGAAGGAGACCCAGCCGAACAGGGGGGCCACTGCCAGAATCATATACCAGTAGAAGTGCGGACGACCGTTGTAGCCAAGGGTCCCAAAGACGATGATGCCACTGAGAGTGAGCAGGCCCATTGCAGTACGGAGAAAGCGAACGAGCTTTGGAACTCGCCTGGCCAGGAAGTACGGAATGTCCATGGACGATAATGGTACCACTGAACACGGGAGAGCGTCAGCGCGGCAGTTCTCTTACGGCGGTCAGCCCGCGGTGAGCAATGTCGGAACGGATCGATCGCAGATCCTCAAGCAGCTCCGGGATCGACCCCCCTCGAGCCGTGAGTAGCTCCTTGAACACATCTTGATCTGCGCTGTACGTTACGTACAGATCCACCAGAGCATTGTTGAATTTCTGTTCGGTAAGCCAGAGGAACACATCGGTTGTGAAGAGAGACGCATAGTCGCTCTGAACTCGCTGTTGAAATTGCCGAAAGATCGCCTGTTTCTGAAGCTCTGCTTCGGTGCCCGGTGCGTCATCAGGAAGCCGGTCATAAAATGCTTCAAGCTCTGCCCGCAGCTCAAGCATGAGGTTGCGGAACGTCTCCTGGTCAGATCGACGGGCGTCCATCTCCCGGTACTCCACAGAGTCGGCTCCAAAGGTTGCCGCCATGAACTGTCTAGACCCCTGAGCGCCAACGAAGCTGGCGAGATTCTCATTGAAGCTGCCCTGCCCGCGCACAAAGAGTGCCGCATGAGTCATCTCGTGAAGAATGAGATCAGCCAGTGAAGAGTAGGAGCGCTCCAGAGCAAAACTGTAGAGCGGGTCAGGGAGAAACCCAAGGAAGGAGAAGGCGGTGACCCGGCGATAGAGCGCATCGTAGCCGGCCTGCCTGAGCCGGGTGGCCTCCGCGGCGGCATCGCGTTCGCGGTAGTATCCGCGGTACGGCAGCCGCCCAAGCAGCGGGTAGCGCCACTGGTATCGCGTCCAGGCGAACTCTTCCACGCCTGAGACAACCCAGACGAGCGCCTGCCGATCGATCCGCCTGTAGCGGGTGTAGGCCCTCGTCTGTGAAAGACCGAGCTCATTGATGCCAAACCGGCGGATTGCCCGGACACGGGCGAAGAGCTCGGCTTCCCGGGTAGTTGGCTCGGCGACCGCGTGGAAAGCTCGTGCACCAAAGAGATCGCGGACCACGTATGAGGCCTGCACAAGCAGATAGGGGGCGTCCATCCAGCCCAAAAGTACGACCATGACGACTCCTGTGAGGTACAGCGGACCCCGCGTCAGCGATCGGCTCATCGGCGCTCCTGGAGGAGTTCATCAACGTGGGTGTACTGACTGAAGGTCTGGAATCGCTCGAACGGGAGCGCGCCCGGAGCGTAACCGGTAAACTCTTTAAACTCGTGATTGAAGTGGGACTGGTCTGTATAGTCACTCAAGAAAGCGCGGCTTGTCCGGGAGAATAGCTCGGTTGCGTCCCGGGTATCAAGCAGGGTTGCCGCGGCACCGCTGAAGCGCAGGATACGGGCAAACACCTTGGGAGCAAGACCGGTGACGTCTCGGAATTGCCGTCTCAGGTGGCGTTCAGAGACATCAAGATCATCAGCTACCTCCTGGATAGGCACCCAGCCACCGGCGGCCCGTATCAGCGACACGGCTCCGGTAACGTTCCGGATTCGAGACATCACCTCAGGTCCCGGAAGCAGATCACGGAGAAACTGCTCAATCAGGGAGACCTTGCGATGGAGGTCCTCCACCTCGTACAGCGCGTCTGAGATTGCCTGCCTCTTGCGGGCCGGCACCACATCCATAACGTCCATAGTTGTGTCAACGAAGTGGGTGCTATTCTCACGGAAGAGACAATAGAGACCGATGTCACTGAACTCGATGACGAAGAACTGAAACCGTGGGTCTTCAGGTTGGAACACGTAGGGAAGCGTTACCGAGCCACTCACTGCTGCGTCCTGCACCGGCCGAATCTCCCCGCCAAGACTCGACTTCAGCCGGTTCCCGTACTGCAGCACCAGAAGCTGTCGGGTCCATGCGGCGGTGATCTGACTGATACCGGGATTGGTCGCTGCAAAAAGATAGTAGTGCCGGACAAACGGCCGCAGTTCGGGCGACGGGAGGAAGGTGCTTACATCCGGCTTTTCAGGAGTGCTCTGCAACGCCATGCAACAGTCACAGTATAGCGCAATCTTCTGATGTTTCCGCTTCACACAGCCGGGCATTCCGGCCTACCATTCGTTGTAATGGGTGATTTAAACCCGCAGGCATCTGCCGGCGCCTTCGCCGGCACCCACGCCTCAGCACAGAGCGGTCCGGTCCATGCGCTTGTAGCAGCAATAGAACTGCTTCCCGAGAAACCGATGGGTCGCCGCGGCTCGCGGCAGCTCATGGACAATCTGCGCCAGCTGCTCGAGGTTCGCCTCCCGTCGGTCTTGCAAACCGTTCGCTCAGCCGGCGGGCAGACGGTTCTCCTTCATCACACCGAACTCATCGCTCTGCTGCCGGTGAAGGGCGTTGACCGAAAGGCGCTGACCACCGACCTCATGGCCGCCCCGGGAGCGGAACTGAAACCAGCCGTGGCCCTGGTGGCAGGACTGGTGGAGAGACGGGCATTCGACAACAACACCGCAGCGTTCTGCTCTGGCGCTGCAATAGAGGAAGCACGGACGGCGCTGATGGAGCTCTTGTCCGGTGAAACAGTAACGGACAGAGATTTATCTGTTCCATCCGGAACGCCCGAGCTCGAGCGGCAGACGACCGGCGTACCGGCACCCCGGGTGGAACTGGCGACACGTTTCAGCGGACTCTGTGCGGTGGCACTCTCGCTCACCCCCCGGACGGCGGAACGGGTCGCCGGAGTTGCGGAGATGGCCCAAGAGTTCGACGGGACGCTCCTCCTTGCTGAAGCATTCGGCGGAGAAGCGATTGTTCTTCTCGCCTTCACGCTGGATGCGGGGACGCAGGCGAGTGAACGGCGTACCGGTGACTTCGCCCTTCTGTTGCGCGATCAGTATGGAGACGCGGTTCGCATGGCCGTCTCATCCGGCGACCTGATCTATGTGGAGGGAGACTCGGGCCTCTACGGTACCGCCGGCGAGCCGCTTGTGGAGGTGACCGATCTGCTGCAGCACGCGGAAGCGGGGCAGGTGCTCACCAACGGCCGGACCGCAGAGCAGATCGCCCCCGCCTTTGCTGTTCAGCCCGTGGGGGGCGTCACTCACGGGGGCAAGCGTTCCCCTGCCGGAACTACGATCCTCCTCTGGCGAGAGCTCTCCAGCGAGCCCACGGATCTGTTCGTTGGCCGTGTGAACGAGCTTGCCGCTATGAGGGACTACCTCTCGCAGGGGTCCCGGGCAGTGCTGCGCGTAGTGGGACCGCCCGGTATAGGAAAATCCACGCTGGTTGGCCGTACTATTCGAAACAGGCCGGCAAGCTCGATCCTCTGTGTCGCCGGGAGCGACCGACCGGAAGCTCCGTTCGCATCACTCACCGACGGGATCAGGGCGTACTGGGGTCTGCCGGAACTGGAGAGCCCGCAGTACACCAGCTCCCTCGGTGAGCGTATCGCTTCTGCCAGAAGCCGGATCTGGGATGATGAGTTACTTGAAGAGTGGGACCGGGTGGAGCAGTTCATTCAGCACGCTCTTGGTCGCGAACACCCGGTGGCCAGCGCCCTCGACCCGGAGAGCCGGTATCAAGGAATGGTTGACGGATTACACGCACTGATGTGTTCGCTTCAGGCGATCCGTGTGCTCTGGGTAGATGACTTCCAATGGATCGATTCCGGTAGCGCTGAAGTACTCTCACGGTGGCTTGCCGGACATGATCCGGCGCGTCTTCGCGTACTCACGACCGTCCGCACCGGACCGGATCAGACCCCGGAAGCGCCGCAACGCACCCTCGGCTGGGACGACACCGAGATAGCGATTTCCGGACTGACGGAGGAGAGCGCTCGAGCACTTCTTGATCAGCGCGGCACCACTGATCTGGTTTCTGAGCCGGATGTCCAGTTGATCCTTTCCCACTGCCAGGGAAACCCGTTCTTTCTTGAACAGTGTGCCCGGTTTGTGGCGGATGAGATCAATGCCGGAAGCGAGCCCCGTATTCCTGAAAGCGTGCACGCCGTGATTCTTGCCCGGATCAAACGGCTTACCTCGAACGTTCGCCAGGCAGTGGAGATGGCCGCGGTATTGGGACTCCGCTTTGACATGCGTATACTTTCGGCAATGCTTCGGGAGGAGAAGCTGCCAAACGCGCTGCAATCGGCTCAGCAGGAGGGGTTCTGGGAAGCGGCAAGCGAGCTCAACTTCATCTTCTGCCACGCGCTCATCAGGGACGCCATTTACGACGCCCAATTCGAAAGCCGCCGGGCCGAGCTCCACGCGGCTGCGGTGCGTGCGTTCGAACACGTTTACAGCGGGGAGGCGCGGCGCGCCCATCTCTATCAACTTGCTGAACACTGCGAGCTCGCAGGCCAGAGCGACAGCGCGATACGCTATCATGCCGAGGCCGCGGAGTACGCGCTGGAACAGTATGAGAACGACCGGGCAGTTGGTCTGCTTCGGCGGCGGCTCGCGCTCAGCGGGCGTACAGACCTGCACGCCGTACTCGATCTGGCAAAGGCCCTCGAGCGCACCGGCGCCTGGGAAGAGACCGCTCAGCTTCTCGAATCCGCCACCGCAAGAGAAATAGAGAGGCTGCCCAAGGATCAGGCCCATGCTTTTGCGCTCTGCACGGCAGCCTACGCGGATCTTCTTATCGAACGAGGCGAAACAAACGAGGCCGAAGCGCTGGCCCGATCAGCCATCTCGGCCGTGGACGGCCGGGATCTGAATGAGGGAGTGGCATTGCTCTACCGAAGCGTAGGGCTGGCGCAGTTCCAGCGCGCAGAGTACGAGGCGGCACTTGGCTCGTTCCAGACCGCACTTGAATACGCGCGCGCTTCACAGGACGAGCGAACGGTGGGGAGGCTCATGAACAACGTTGCCGTTGTGCATTCACGGATTGGACGACACCGGGAAGCGTTGTCCGCGTTCCAATCAAATCTGGAGCTTGCACGCCGCCTCAACGATTTTCTGGGAAAGAGCTCAGCGCTCAACAACATTGGATATCTCTACAACGAGATGGGCGAGTTCGAGAAGGCCATGCCATACTTCGAGGAAGATCTTGCGCTCTGCATCCAGGCTGGACACCGGCAGGGTCAGGCGATCGCCAACGGGAATATCGCCAGTATCCTGGCATCCCTGGGAAGGCATGAAGCGGCCATCTCCAGGTTTCGGAAGACCATAGAGATCGACACTCGCATTGGCTTTCTGCCGCACAAGGCGTACAACCTGCAACAGCTTGGCACCAGCCTCATTGCCTCAGGTATCCAGGAGGAGGGATGTGCATGCCTGCTTGAAGCGGCCGAGCTGGCAGAGGAGATAGAGTTTCCTATGGTGAAGGAGAAGGCGGCCGAGTCCCTCACCGGATGCCCGGACGACGAAGAGAAGGACCAAGAGCAGAAAGAGGAGAGTGTCTGAGCAGCCACGGTGAGCTGCTCGTTTCGTTTCATTCCATTACTGAACTGTAATGCCGGCGCAAGAGTCCTGTAATCCTCTGATTGTAGTCTACGGGTACAACATGTACAGGAGGATGGGATGAGAAATCAAAGGATACTTCGATTGCTGGGAACCGGATTGCTGATTGCCACACTCTCACTTGGCGGCGGTCTGCTCGGTGCCCGGCTGACAGGCTCAACCCAGACACAGCCGGTGGTGATCGGGGCTGAACGGCCCACCTTTACGCCGGCTTCATTCGCTCAGGGAACCAACGGGGACATAGCACACGAGTTTCAGAACCGGTTTCGTCAGGTAGCAGGGGCAACGCTTCCGGTGGTCGTTGAGATCAACGTGGCGCGCAGGGTCGCGCAGAGGACCCAGGCCAGTCCGTTTGACTTCTTCTTTGGGAATCCGAACGACAGCCGGCGGGAACAGGCACCGGAGAGGATGCAGCGCGGCATGGGATCCGGGGTCATTGTTGCCCACGATGGCATGACGGCCTACATCCTGACGAACGACCACGTGGCCGGCGATGCAGATAAGATTGAGATTGTTCTCAACGACGGACGGGAGTTCGAGGCTGAGCTGGTGGGCACGGATCCACTGATGGATATCGCGCTTCTCAGCGTCCGGACCAGTGAGGAGCTGCCGGTCGCCGCTCTTGGAAGCTCGAGCACCCTGCAGCCCGGCGATTGGGTCTTTGCAGTTGGGAATCCCCTGGGATTTGAGTCAACCGTGACCGCAGGGATCGTGAGCGCAACCGCACGCCAGGCAGAGAACGGCCAGATGAGTGGCGTCACCGACTACATTCAGACAGACGCTGCGATCAACCGAGGGAACTCCGGGGGCGCGCTGGTAAACATTGATGGTGAAGTCGTGGGAATCAACACCTGGATCGCATCACAGACAGGGGGAAGCATTGGCCTTGGATTCGCTATCCCCATAGACAACGCCAAGCGGGCGATCTCAGACATCATGGAGAGCGGCGAGGTGACCTACAGCTGGCTTGGTGTCACCGTTGGAACGGTAACCAGTGAGCTCGCAGAGACCATGGGGTTCGGGGTGACAAGCGGCGCGTTCGTCTCCGGTGTCTACGAAGGATCGCCGGCTGAGGAGTCTGGCCTGCGCCCGGGTGACGTCATCACGCGAATTGGTGAGACCCCCGTACCCGACAGCGCCACGCTGGTACAGACGGTGGCGAGCATTCGACCAGGAGAACAGACCGAGTTCGCCCTTGTCCGTGGCGGCAGGAACATGACCGTGGCCGTCACCACCGGACGGAGAAGCGAGGAGAGCTTCCAGACCGCCGCGCTGTGGCCGGGCCTGTCAGTGCTTCCCATAAACGAAGAGGCACGCGAGCGGCTGGAGCTTGATCGCAGAACCCAGGGTGTGATCGTGGCACAGGTCACCCCGCAGAGCGCCGCAGCGCAGAGCGGCATCCGCCCGGGTGACACTGTCATCAGCGTCAACGGACGGAGCGTGGACAGCCCGGCGTCGTTCTACGAGCAACTGGGCAACGCAGAGGGTGATGAGATCCGCTTCCGGGTTATCCGCGAGGGACGCACGCTGCTGCTGGGATTCGTACGCTCAGCAGCGTAGCAGAATAAGCAACCACACGTGCCCCTTCGAGGGCACACTTCCCCAGGCCCCGGCTGCCACCGGGGCCTTTTCTCTGCTTTGATGCCGACAGGGGGAGATAGGCAAATCCGGCGGAGTTACCGGCCAGAGGCTTTCCCACACCCAGGTTTACCTCATCACCCGCGACATCGTCGAAGCTCGTCACTGATTCATCACAGGATTCTTGTGCGGATTCTCGCCGCAGCAGTGCCAGAGGCGATGTGTTCCGTTGCTCGGGTGGTCAAGATTAAGCCGCATCTGCTGGCTGAAGTAGCGCATCGTGTAGCCGGTGCGGCGT
>CAZREG010000064.1:0-9085 GCA_964599075.1 uncultured Spirochaetaceae bacterium
TAGGTGGTGGTGCTTCCGGCACGGCAGGCGTATTCCCACCGTGCTGGGCGGGATTCTGGTTCACCAGGCTGCGAAACTCCTGCAGCGTGACCGGGGAAGCCTCTATGGGGCAGCCATAGCGCAGCGGGCTCGTTGATGACTCAGCGTTGAACAGCAACCTGCAGACGATCTACGGAGACCTCCAGTTCAACGACCTTCAGCGGCCGCTCTTAGTTGTAGCAACGGATCTCCACCACGGAGAGACGGTTGTGCTCTCTGCCGGCCTGTTGCGGGACGCTATCCGTGCAAGCATAGCGATCCCGAGCATTTTCCCGCCCTGGGACGTTGGGGGCAGCCCTCTGTGTCAACATAGTTGTCGTGCCAATTGGAGGAGGCAACTATGCGATACAGTCAGGGGTTCAAGCAATCGATTTTGAAGAAAGTGCTGCCGCCCGAAAGCAGCTACCGCATATCCGGCGAGCGCTGGATGCGCTGGAATAGCGCTGAGTCTGGTCCCGCGGTTCCCTACCAGAACACCGCTATCCCTGTGTTAATCACCGTAAGCCCGAGAGCCCCAAGGTAGAAGGGCGGGGAGAAGACCGTCCGCCGCCGCTTCACCATGAGGACCAGTACAACCACTACCACGGCCAGCTTCACCGTGACCTTGAGGTGATTGATCTCTGTGATCAGCAGTCCCATCAGCACAAGCCCGGTGACCAGCTGTGTCACTGCGCCTGTGATCATCACCGGTCCAACCCGACGCGACATTTCCGTCAACTGCACCGCAAGTGCGCCGAGCAGCAGGCCCAGGCCAATAAAATGGAGAAATCGAACGATCGTAATCAGCAGCTCACTCATTCAAACCTCCAGCCTGCACCCTATCATGTTCGCCAACGCGCCCCAAGGTCAGCACGCTGCTCTCCGCTGTCCTACAGAGGATCATCTGACTCCTGCTCCGGTGGCCTGACACCAACAAAGAGCGAACTGTACTCGTAGGCTTTCCAGATGCCGCGATTGTTGCGCTGGAGTGTGACCGGCCTCGGCGAGTCCGCCCCGGACGACGCAACGAAAACTCTAACCCGATCATCTGAGATAACGCTAACCCGGTTCCGCGTGATACCGATCTGCCAAATGTCCGGTAGCTCGTACGCTTCAGCTGGGACTGTCTCCAGGACGTAGGAGCGAGCCAGGTAGGGAGCCGGGTCAAGATAGCGGCGAACAAACTCGCTCGCGCGATTGCCAAGTGTGAAGCCACGATACCCTGTCGCGTCACTTCTCAGCTCTCCGGCATCGAGCGCTATAACTAGCGCGTCGTGGCCCAGACCCGGATCCTGCGTTCGCAGGATCATTGCAAGCACAAATACCGCGACTGCTCCCTCCGGGTTTGTTGCCGTCTGGTCTCGGAATGCCGTGAACTGCTCAGCGGAACTGATTGCGCGTGGGATCTCCACGATGGTTGCCTGACCATATGCCATGGCGGCAAGGGTAAAGAGTAGGATTCCCGGGATGCTGACTCGTCTCATAGCCGATCCTCCAATATGCAGTGTAGCACGCCGACTGGGCTGTCGCCGACCCCACAAGAGGCTCAGACCACCGCGGCTGGCTCTCCGGGGTGCCTTTCCCTGGATGGTCCGAACAGGGATGGGAGTGTACACTGAACGTCATGAAGTCGCGTTATCTCTTCTATGGAGTGCTCTCCTGCACAGCAGTTCTGCTGCTGGCCGGTTGTGTCGGCTTCCAGGAAAGAGTGGACAATAATAGTGTGCGGGACTACGCCCAAAGCCTGGTGGAGCGCTACGACGGCCAGAGTCCGCATGAGCTCATGGTCTTCTTGGGGCAGGCCGCCGCGCCGTGGCAGGGTGGCGGGAGTGACCGTCCTGACGACCTGACGGTGAGTATTGGCGCTGCCCGATCGGTTGAGCACCCTCAGGGCCAAGAGATTGTTCAGAGCACGCTCTCATTTACTTCAGCGTTCTCCAGTGGTGACGAGACGGTGGACCGCGCGCAGTTCTTTATCTATCACACTGGGAGTGCCGATCTGTCCGGGCGGAGGGCGGTTCTGTGGTTGCCTGGCATGGGCTTCTCCGATCTTGCTCTGCGTTTTGTGGATCGGTTCTTTGATGCAATCCTTGAAGCCGGATACGTGCTGGTTGTCTACATTCCTCCATACCACCTGACCCGACTGCCCGACGACAAGCAGAACAGCGAGCTTCTCCATCCGGACGTCCAGGAGTCCCTCTCTCGGGTCAACGCAATGACCGGTGAGATCATTACCGCGTACCGGTGGCTCGAATCTGAGGGAGTAGCGACCATTGGTGCGTGGGGAGGCTCCATAGGCGCGGCGCTCGCCATGATGGCCGGCCATGCGGTGGACTTCGACCACCTGGCGGTCATGATCCCCGTGATCGACTTTCGGACGCTCATACCCCTTCATCCAGAGATGAATGAGTACTTCGCCCGCGCAGCCGCCGACGGGCTGACCAGTGACCTGCTTCTCGCTGCCTACCGAACCATCAGTCCGGTGGCCTACGATCTGCCGGTTCCGCCTGAGCGAGTACTTATTCTGGCTGCTCGTTACGATCAGCTTATACCGTTACCCGTCATTTCCGCATATGCCCGCGCTCACCGGATAACTGAGTTCTACACCTACTCCACAAGTCACGCTACCATCCTCCTTGAAGGACAGATGTACGAACGGTACCGGCAGTGGTTGCAACAGCTTCCTCTGTTGGAGTTATCAAACTAAGATGATACAATAAAGTAATTAGCAGTATTGACTTTTATGAATTTTTGGTGTTTACTAAGGGTGGATAGTCCTTAGCCCCCTGATTGGTAAGGGCGGGAGCTTTTTTCTTCGCCGGACGTGCGGTTTCGCCTCCTCGCCGCGCGTCTGGCCGGCTCCTTTTTGCGGTGTTTCCCTCGGAGTTTCAGTGTTCGGAAGCTGGAAGACAAATCCCTCCAATTATACTACAATGAGTCTATGGCCGAGCTACTAGTCGGGTCAGTCGGCGAACACGAGTTTGCTATCCAGTCGGACCGGGTCATTGAGACCCTTCCGGTCACCAGTGTGTCCCGCTTTATGCGGACCGGCCGGGCAGATGTGGTCGCCGCAGTGGTCCATGACACTGTGCGGTTTCTCAGTGATCCCGCCATTCGCCTGGGTCTCTCCTCCGCTGACCATGAGGCGCAGACGGCGCTTATCATCTCCGCCCGAGCCCAGATCACTGGTCTGCTTTTTTCCAGCTCGCCTCAGAAGATCAACGTGGAGGAAGCGGACCTCCTCCCTGTTGCTCCAACGCTCTCGGCGGCCCCGTACTCAGCCTGTTTTCGCCATGGAGGCGCTTACATTGGAGTGCTCAGTGAGAGCTTTCTCTCTTCCATGCAGGAAGCCGATCAGCAGACAGTTTCGCTTGCTCTTTCACCTGAGACCGGAGACCCCCCTGGACAACCGGAGTTCCTTCTTCTAACAGTTGCCGGTGAGGAGATCGCGGTCGAAGCTTCTCGCCTCACAGAAATTCCACGATTACTCACTGACCTGGTGCCACTTGCTTTGGCAGAGAGCGCAGTTCTTGGACTCGTACCGTTTGAGGGCCAGATGGTTCCCGCCGTTGATCTTTCGCGGGCTTTGCAGCGCCCAGGCGAGCACGCCGGTTCTGAGGGTGTCGTCTGGTCAACCAAAACAGGCCCGGTAGCCCTCGCCGTGCAGCAGGTTGCACCGCACCCTGTCTCGGATGGCGATCTGAGTGCCGTTCCCCGTCTGGTTCACAGCCCAGCGGTCACAACCGCTCTGGTGCGGGAAGATCGCGTCACCCCGATCGTTGCGCTTGAGAAGCTCTTCTCACAGACCGGCAGTCAGGCCCGGTCCGTCTACTATCCAACCTCTGACTGTGCCGGAAGGGTCGGGGCAGAGGATCTGCCCGTTGTAGAGATTGCATACCGTGGGTTCATCTACGCGGTTCCTGAGAGCGAGGTCTCTGACACCGTCCCCGCACCCTCTGTGCTGCGCCTGGCGATTGATCATCCACTGGTGGACAACCTGGCGCAGATCGAGCATGAGCTTATACCGGTATTGAACCTGCAGCGATATCTCGGCCATCCGGATAGAGTGGTTGCAGCGTCTGAGGCTCTGCTGATAACAAACGGCGACTTCAGGGCCGCTGTGGCTCCTGAATCGGTTGTGGGTAAACGGATCGTGCAGGTGAAAAGTCAGCGGCCGCTTCCCGTGGAGATCCCCTTCGGTGTTCTCTACGGATGCTACGTAGACGGACCGGACGTCAGGCTTATCCTCAACCTTGCCGCTATTGCGCAGCATGCCCGAGATGCTGCAATTCAGACCGCCCTTGCGACCTTCAGCCGGCGTCCTGACGATACCCCGGAACAGAGAACCACTGGACGGACAGAGAACGCGGCCACCACAGCCACGCCGTCGGCAGACGAGTTGCCGAGCGCGAATGAACCCCAGCCTGCAGTTTCTCCGGTCGACAAAAACCGTGAAGCGGGTGAGGCGGAGACAGCCACAGACGGTGAAGTGGAGGTGGTTGAAGCCGGGGTGGGTGAGGCCGGGGCTGAGGATTCGCCGGAGGATGCGCCTGAGGATGTGGCTGAGGATGTGGCTGTCGAAAGTACGACCGAGCCCGTGCAGGCGCATGCCTCGGCTGAAGAGGCAATAGACACAGGGGCGTTTCCGGCAATTGAAGACAAGGATGCCGATCTGCCGCTTGCGGCGCAAGAAGGTCACCGGGTGGAGACTGAGCAGCCGACGGAGCGCGTGTGGGCGCCCCGCGCTGAAGGACTGTCTCAGCCCGAACCCTCCAACCGCCGTCGGTCATGGGGCTGGTTGCTCGTTGCGCTACCGCTCCTGCTCATTGTCGCGGTAGGCGGCGTCTATCTCTTTGCGCCGTCGCTCTTCCAACGGTCGGCCGAGCCGGCAACCGTTGGAGATCAGACGGTTGCCGATCCGCCGGAGCGTGAGGCGCCGGTGGAAGGCGCGACAACGGAGTCTGCTACAACTGAATCTGCAGGTAAAACAGAGGATCGGACCGCCGCGGAATCAATGCCCGGTGCGGCGACGGCCCCATTTTTGACTCAGCAACTGCCGGCCGCAACTGAGCGGGTCTACTTCCAGGCCGACTCCTGGGACCTGCTTCCCGATGGCCGGGAGACTCTCGAGCGTCTTGCGTCAAGTATCAAGGATCCCTCTTTGTGGCGCGTGGAGATAGTGGGACACGCCGCGCGCGCGGGGACCGCCGCGGGTGCCCAGTGGCTGTCCGAGCAGCGTGCGCAGGTTGTTCGTGACTTCTTTCTCTCTCAATTGTCCGAATCACCTGATGCGCTGTCAGTCGGAGCAGCGGGTGCCAGCGACCCCGCGGCGAGTAATGCTACGGATGAGGGGATGGCTCGAAACAGACGCGTGGTGGTAACCGTCAAACCGGTGGAAAACTAGCGCCTGAACAGTCGGTACAGGAGCGCCGCAAAGCTTGCCAGGCCCATGATCGCCGCCATTGCAATTCCAATTACGCCAAACAGAGATACGCCACGCCAGAGCGGTGGAACACTCGTACCGAGCATGATAGAGCTTCCCACGATCAACGCTGCGAGCACCGCACTATGCACAAATCGGAAGCTGACCCGTTCAAGCGTCTGTCGTAACCGCTCAAGCCCCTGAACGTTCAGCCGTACCCCCAGTCTTCCGTCCCGAACAAGCTTCATAATCTCGCTGGCGTCTTCGGGGAACTCTTGAATCAGCTTCCGGTAAGCCGTTGCTGCTTGATAGGTCTCAGCTGCAATCTGGCGGGGTTTGAACTCTTGAACTACGAGCCTTCGCGCGAACGGTTCAAAGAACTGTATCAGGTTAAAACCCGGAGAGAGCTGCATCCCAATCCCCTGTATGGAGACCAGGGCTTTCATCATTAATATGAGGTTTGCGGGTACAATGATCTTGAAGCTACGCAGCATCTTCAACAGGTCCTGAAACAGGGCAGACAGATCAAAGTCCTCGAGTGAAAGCTCAAGGTACTCGTCCAGTACGTCAAAGATGCGAATCTCCAGCTCGGCCATATCGATTTTGCCAATCTGGCGAGTGAGGGCGATCAACGCCTTCGCGGTGGCCGCCGCGTCACGGTTGGTCATTCCCAGAAACATGGCCCGAAGGTTTTCCTTCTCACCCGGGCGTATGCGGCCCATCATCCCGTAGTCCAGGAAACAGACAACGTTGCCGGGCAGTATCATCAGGTTGCCCGGATGTGGGTCTGCATGGAAGAAGCCATGCACGAACACCTGCTCCAGCATCAGGCGGGCACCGCGCATTGCCACGAGCTTCTTGTTGTATCCCTCGCCGTTTTGAATGACGTCGGAAACCCGCTCTCCCTGGATGAACTCCATCACCAGTACCCGGCGGGTGGTCATATTCCGGTAACCCACCGGTACCTTTGTGTCCCGCGAGCTTGCAAAGAGGTTTCGGAACTTCTGCATGTAAAGAAGCTCCCGTCGGAAGTTCATCTCTATGCGCAGCTTGGCCTGGAACTCCTCAACAATCTCGCTGAGCGCAAGCAGACGGGTTGATGGGATGTAACGTTCTACCAGTGCTGCAAGCTGTCCAAGGATCGCCAGGTCTGCATTGACCATGGGTTCTATGCCCGGGCGCTGCACCTTTATCGCCACAAGTGTTCCGTTGGGAAGGCGAGCCCGATTCACCTGTGCGATCGAAGCACTGGCAACGGGGTTCCAGTCAAACTTGGAGAACAGCTGTTCAACGGGAGCGCCCAACTCACGCTCCACTATCTTTCGAACTGATTTTGGTGGAATTGGTGGGCAATCATCCTGAAGCTTCTCAAGCTCCAGAAGCAGCCCCTCCGGCAGAACGTCGTTCCTGTTGCTCAACAGCTGCCCAAGCTTTATAAACGTAGGGCCAAGCTCCTCCACCGCCATCCGGACGCGCTCCCAGCGGGTATATTTGCGCAACTCCTGACTGTTCCTGCGAAAGAGGATCCCCCGGGCCAAGCTGATTCCCTTATCCAGCCGAAGAACCCGGACGTAGTCGGTGAGCCCGTACTTGACCATAATGCCCACGATCTCTCGAAACCGATGCGTCTGCGAGTACTTCTTTGGAAAAACCGATCGCTGTGCCAAGAGCGCCCCTCACCCCGAGTGTAGGTGAGCAGACGACTCCGCGCAAGCAGTCGAATTGGATAGTGTCACGCACCATGTTGACCATTTGAGCAACCCGGTTAATAATGCGTCAATCTCACGTTCTGGAGGTTGCTATGGCAGTAGCAGCAATGGTACTGGGTATTCTCTCAGTCGTTCTCAACATTCTCCTTGGATGGATCCCGGTGATCGGGCAGATCATCTGCATGATCCTTGGCATCCTGGCTATCATCCTCGGTGTCACCGGGATGAAGAAGCAGCCGGAGAAGAAGGGTATGGCCGTCGCGGGGCTGGTGCTTGGCATCATTGGCACGGTCTGGGGCACCATTGCCCTGATAGCCTGTGTTGGTGCCCTGGGCGCCGGTGCTATGCTCTTTGATGAGGCCATCCGCGAGATAGAGAACATGTAAAGATGAGGGGCCATTCGTGGCCCCTTCTTTACTTTAACGGGGCTGCAGATGTTTCCCTACCTGTATGACTTCACTCTAAACGGACATCGCGTTTCTCTTGCTACTTACTCGGTTCTCTCGGTACTCGGCGTAGTGCTTGCCGGAGTTATCTATTTCTGGCTGGTTCCTGACGCCCGCAGGCGGCCGGTGGCCCACCTTCTATTCCTGGGAACGCTGGCTTTTGTCTCAGCGGCTGCGTCACGACTTACGCAGATGCTTCTGGATCTCCGTCTGGCACGGGGAGCCTCAGTTTCGCTGAGCGATCTCTTTGCGCAGAGCGGAAGTAACATCATTGGCGGGATGGCGATTGGATCGCTGCTGCTCCTGCTGTGGATTTGGCGAGATCCAGACCGGATGATGACCTGGAAGTCACTTGATGGGCTTGCTGTGGCATTCCCGTTTGGTCACATGGTCGGGCGAATAGGCTGCCTGTGTGCGGGATGCTGTTTTGGCATCATTGCCGAGCGTGAACACGCGCTCACCGTCACCTACCCGGAGACCTGGATAGTCGCGGAGCTTGCAGGGCAGCCCGTCGTGCACGGCCCGCGCATAGCTGCTCCACTGATCTCTGCAATTGGTCTCCTGGTGATCGGCACCGTTCTCCTGATTTTCTTTCGAAGAACGACCACCCGCGGGCAGATTGCACCGCTTTACTTCATGCTCTACGGACCGTTTCGTTTCTTTCATGACATGATCCGGGGCGATATTGCGATAAAAGGCGTCTGGGGGCCGTTGACCACGGGTCAGATCTTTGGAGTTCTTGTCTTTGTCGCCGGCGCTGTTGTGTTCATGTTCTACGTGCGCAGATACGCCCGTGGCAACGCGGGTCCACCGTTCACCCCACTGAACGGCAGGCAGCTTGGCGAGATGGATGCCTTTGGAATCCCGGCGAGTGCAGTGAAAGCTTCGGATTCGTCTGACATCGATTTGATCCAAAAATGATAAAAACACAAAAACTCTTGTGAGGAAAGCGAGAATCTGATACAACGGTATACCTAAACTTTTCCATGGAGGTGGAGTATGAGTGATCAGACACAGGGGAGCGAACTGCAGAGGCCGAGTGCCGCGGGTGCCTTTGGCATTCTCAGCATCATTTTTGCATCGTTCGGTCTTATCTGGACGGGGCTCGTGGGCGCGATTGGCGCATTCACTGCGCGTGCTTCTCAAGGTTTCTTTGGCGCACTGAGCCAGGCAGACCCGGAAGCGGCGGAAGCGGTTGGTGAAGCTGCCAACATGTTTCGGGACTCATTCGGTGCGTCTATGCAGACCGTCTTTCTCTCAACGCTGATTTTTGCCGTCCTTGCAATTGTGATTTCAGCATTGCAGATGGCCGGTGGAATCGGACTTCTGAAGGGTGGGCAGAAGACTCTCAACATTAACAAGATCTACGCGTTCGCAGCGATCGGTCTTGCTATCGTTCGTGTGGTGGTCAATATTGTGCTCGGCCTGCCGGTTGGCTGGTTCGGCAACATCATTGGTCTCGCCTATCCCATCCTGATTCTTACGCTTGT
>CAZREG010000064.1:9185-14538 GCA_964599075.1 uncultured Spirochaetaceae bacterium
GCTGGTTCGGCAACATCATTGGTCTCGCCTATCCCATCCTGATTCTTACGCTTGTGGTGAATAACCAGAAGGTACAGGAGTGGATTGCAAAGAAGAACGCGTAACGCTCGCGTACTTTTGAGAACAGGGGCGCCGGAGGGCGCCCTTTTTTGCGTGAGTTCTCTGTGAAGCACCGCCGCACGGTTTTGGGACTGCTGCGCGCACAACTGGTGGTGCAGCTCCCGCTCCGCGGCAGCTCACCTGAGGCAAGAGTCTACAGCCAGTTCTGGTAGTCGGAGACCAGCAGGTGAATCGGTTCCTCATCTTCTTCAAGTGCAGGATAGCGGCCGCCGGCCTCCTTGAAGCGGTTATCCGTGCTGTCGTCGTTTACCGAGCTCACCTCGCCAACAAGTACTCTGCCGCGGCCCGGCTCACCGTAGAATCGGTGGTAGAGATAGGGGTAGAGCGTGATGCTCTCGCCGGGGTGAAGCACCACCGTTCCCCCGGGTGGCACCGTGCGTTGTATCCCGTCTACACTTACCAGCGCGGGTTCTCCGGAGAACTCTTCCTGCTGGTTTGCCTTGTGGAGCTCCAGGATCAGATTCCCGCCCCCTCGATTGATGATGTCCTCAATCTTGTTCCAGTGAAAGTGGAACGGAGTCTCCTGGTGCTCATCAACGATCATGATCTTCTCTGCATACGGTTTTACGTAGGGCAAGCCGGCAGCGGCGGTTCCGCCGGAGAGACCGTTTCTCAGTGCAAAGAGAAGCAGCCCACGCGAACCGTAGTCTCCACTCCCGAAGTCTGTAACGTCCCAACCCAGGGCTGCCTGCCTGATCTCCGCGGTGTTCTCTGCCTCCTTCCAATCATCCGGGGCCCAGTAGGCCCATGGCGGGAGGCGGAACTCATGCTGAGCAAAGAACCCTTTTGCGTCTTCAATGAGCCCGTTCACTGCACTTCGCTTCATACCGTGGAGTATGAGGGGAGAATGCAGTCAGACGCAAGTGGGGCGGTGGTTGAGTGATTCACTGCTCATGAATCTCCCGGGTGTCTCCGGACACCGTCCAGGGTCGGTCGCGAAAGCGGGAGGGGCTTACCCCCACGCGTTTCTTGAACACCCGGGAGAAGTGACTCTGGTCTGAGAACCCTACCTCCAGGGCGATCTCCTTCAGTGGGTGATCGCCAGAGCGAAGGAGTTCTTTGCTCTGATCAACTCGGCAGCGGGCAAGATACTCAGTGAATCGCTCGCCTGTCTGCTCATGGAAGAGATGGCTCAGATACGCAGGGCTCAGCCGTACGTGCTGCGCAACAATTTCCAACCCCACCCGATCTCCCAGATGAGAGCGGATGTATGCCTGTGCTCGGCGAATCACGTCCCGCTGCCGGTACTGGCGGACGTCGATCACAAAGGCAAGGAAACGCTCACTTATCCGTGACAGCCAGGCGGAGAGCTCGGGGACGCGGGAGATTCGTTGTACCTCCTCGAGAGCACGGTAGTTGAGACCAAAGACGCTCTCCGGGTCGGCCCCTCCGTCTATAGCCGCGCGTGAGAGGAGAACGGCCAGCTCTAGCACCCGTGACTTGACCGCAGCAATCTCACTTCCCGTTGTTATCCTCAGGTGCGCGAGCAGGCGGGCAATCTGATCCCGCGCCGCCTCACGGTCACCCTCACGAATGTGGTCAAGCAGCCTCCGCTCCTCTAACGCTTGATCAAACGCGGGAGCATCCTCAGCCTGGTCACCACCCATGGACTTAAGGAGGTGGATGTAGGTAGATATGTCAGCCTCTCGGCTTTGGGTATCCTGGGCGGTTGCCGTCTCCCTGACGTTGGCGTCTGATGCCCAGCTTGCCAGATAGAGCAGCATCTCGCCCACCGCGTGTGCCCGCTGCGGATCCACGAATGGAAGACTTCTGACAACCGTGAGCGCCCGGGCGTGAGAGTCCGCGGCAACCGGCTCCGGTGCCGCGGCAGTCGACGGCGCCGATTCCGGCAGCCGCTCGAGCTCCTCGCGAATATAGCTCTCGGGTGAGATAAGCAGCACCGGTCCGGCGACGAAAGTGGCTATGTGGTCACCGTCTCGAAAGAGAGGAGCAGAGAAGTAGGTGAGCGAGCTGGGGCAGAAGTAGGTGTAGCGGCCGCCAAACCGAAGCGACTGGAACCCGGCGTAGCGGTGGACGGTGGTACACGCGGCGGCGCGTTCGGGGTTGGCAGCAAGCGAGCAGATTGGGCAGCAGAACTCCTGGCCGAAGGGCTCGCTGCAGCCGTGCTGCTCGGAAGGTCCCCTGTGTTCGGCCAGCAGCTTTCCGTTGTCGTCTATGATGGCGCACGGGACGGCGGTAGCGCGCATGAAGGTCTCAAGCAGTTTCTCTGTTTCCGCCGGATCGAACGGGGTACCTCCAAGTGCATGCATCACTCAAGGAGAGTAGAAAAAAGACCAGAAAGCGTAAAGTTGTTCAAGAGTATGACAGTCTGCCCGCGCTATACTAAAAAATGTCCGGAGGATCACATGAACGGAAGAGAACTTGTACTTGCCGCGCTACGCCATGAGAAGCTGCCGCGCGCTCCCTGGGTACCCTATACAGGGGTACAGATTGGATTGTTAAAAGGATACAGCGCTACCGAACTGCTTCAGAGCAGTGAGAAGCTGCTCGAATGTCTCACCGAGGCGCACCACCAGTACTCGCCCGACGGGATGCCGGTTGTCTTTGATCTGCAGATTGAAGCAGAGATTCTTGGCTGCGAGCTGCTCTGGGCCACCGAGGCCCCTCCCACGGTGCGCACACACCCGCTTTCTGAGAATCCCACGGTTCCTGAGCATATTCCCGGCCCGGAAGAGGGCAGAATTGGACTGATCACGCAGGTCATGCGGGAGTTTCGCAAGACAGCACAGGATACAGCGCTCTATGGGCTGGTCTGCGGACCGTTCACCCTTGCATCACACCTTCGCGGCACTGACATCTTTATGGACATGTATGATGACCCTGAGTACGTAAGCCGCCTGCTCGACTACTGCACGGACGTTGCGCTTGCCGTGGCACGCTACTACCAGGACGCGGGCATGGATGTGATCGGTGCCGTGGATCCGCTTATCTCACAGATCTCTCCTGATGCGTTCGAGCAGTTCATGAGTAAGCCCTACACAAGGCTCTTCGAAGTGCTTCGAGAGCGTGGAGCCGCGAGCAGCTTTTTTGTCTGCGGGGATGCAACCAAAAACATTGAAAAGATGTGCCAGACCGGCCCGGACTGCCTGAGCGTTGATGAAAACATCGATATGGTCGCTGCAAAGAAGATCACTGATCAGTACAACCTGGTCATCAGCGGCAACATCCAGCTCACCATAGTGATGCTGCTCGGGAATCAACGTGACAATCAGAAGGCGGCCCTTGAGCTTATTGATGCCCTGGGAACACAGAACTTCATCCTTGCCCCTGGCTGTGATATGCCGTACGGCGTGCCTGTCGAGAATATCATTGGTGTTGCGATGGCGGCACAGGATACCGCTGCCGCGCGCGCTCTGGTGGAGGGATACGTTCGTGAAGACTCAGATATCCAGGTGGATATGCCGGACTATGCAAACCTTGACCACGTACTGATAGAAGTGCTCACTATTGACAGCGCTACCTGCGCAGCGTGTGGCTACATGCGTGCGGCTGCAGATGATATGGAGAAGAAGTTCGGGACCAGGGTTGAGATTGTGGAGCACAAGATCACCAGGCCGGAGAACATTGTGCGTCTGTCAAAGCTTGGAGTGGCCAATCTGCCGGCAATTGTCATAAACGGCGAGCCGAGCTTTATCTCCATCATCCCGACGCGTGAGGAGCTTGCGAGAGCGGTGGAGGCGGCCGCACAGTGAGCCGCGAAGAATCCACTGCGCTCAGCCCGATCGATCTGATTCTCATCACCGGATTCCTGGGCGCCGGGAAGACGACTCTTGTCAATAGAGTCGCTGAGACGTTGACCGCAGGGAGCCGGGAGGCCGACGCTGGTGGTTCCACTGCGGCGAGGCCGCCGCTCGGGCTGCTTATCAATGACTTTGGTCGAGTGGTAGTGGATGGGGCTCTCGTACGCGAACAGCGCTCAACAGATGAGCTTGAGATCTTTGAGGTCGCGGACGGATCGATATTCTGCAGTTGCCGGACCGCGAGCTTTGTTGCCGGCCTTCGTATGTTCGCCCGGCTTCGTCCGAAAACCCTGGTAGTAGAGGCAAGTGGAATGTCTGACCCGAGCGGTCTGTCAAAGATCCTTGCCGAGAACCAGCTTGCATCCGACTACCGAATCCGCAGAATCATCTGTCTTGTGGACGCGGTTCGGTTTCCCAAGCTCTTTGGCACTCTCACGGCGGTGGAGCGGCAGGTAGCAGGTGCAGACATCGTCCTTCTGAACAAGGAGGATCTTGTTGATGATCCGACCCTGTCTGCCATTGAACAGCAGATTTCCGTGCTTAATCCTCAGGCGATCGTTGAGCGTACAAGCTTCGCTCAGCTCGATCCAACGCTCCTGCGAACTGATCTGAGCCGGGAGCTCCTTGGAGACGTGGTCAGCTGTTCAACTCCGGAGACCCGGCCGGCGGCCATGCAGCTTGATCCGGGGATCCAGCGACGAGCGCCTATTGCTGCAGTCCTTGCAGAGATGCTCCCACTTGCCTACCGGATAAAGGGATGGGTACGAGCAGACGAGCGATGGTGGTACGTCTCAGACAACGGCGATACGATTGAATGGAGTCCAACCGATACTCCTGAGCCGGAGCATCCAGGAATCACGCTCATCTGTGAGCCCGAGCATGTTGCCGCGCTGGTAGAAATCTGGCAGGAGAGCGGTGTAGAGCATGGTGGATCGGGAGTCGCAGCGGTCTGACACGCTTTTGTCCGGATCACCACCGGCCCACCAAGAGCTCTCCGCGGTGTTCGGGAGCTTCAGCAGCCTTACCGCGGCGTCACCTTGCGCAGAGATGCAGCGTTCATGCAGTAGCGCAATCCAGATGGCTCAGGCCCGTCCGGGAACACATGACCCAGGTGGGCGTCACAGACGTTGCACAGTGCCTCAACGCGAACCATTCCGTGGCTTGAGTCCATGTGGTAGGCGACCCTGTTCTCCTCAAGCGGTTGCGTGAAGGATGGCCACCCGGTACCACTCTCAAACTTCTCCGTCGCGTCAAAGAGCTCGGTTCCGCAACAGATGCAGGCGTACGTCCCTGGCTCGAAGAGAGCGCACATCTGGGAGCTGAACGGACGTTCGGTGCCCTTCAGCCGGGCAACCTGAAACTGTTCTTTTGTCAGTTCCTTCTTCCATTCAAGGTCACTCTTTTCAACGCGACGCTCCGGTGCCGGGTTGCCTTTTTTCGCGATGGTGGTAATGTCTTTCCAGGTAAGCATG
>CAZREG010000065.1:0-12644 GCA_964599075.1 uncultured Spirochaetaceae bacterium
CCCGATCGACGGGGTGATCTGATCGTGCTAAAAGCAGATTGATTCGTCAAGGCGGCCGAATGAGGCTCGTGCTATGATTCGGTATGTACACACGGCTGACACCTGACCAGCAAGCTCGCGTTGACGGTATCTACGACCGCCTGTCGCTCGACCACCGGATTGCCCAGACGTTCAACGTCAATCTCTCACGACTCTCAGTCGCGGAGGCGCAGGAACTCTACGAGAAGACCCGCTTTGGCGCAGGCTTCTTTGCCTACCGTCACCGGGACGAGACAAAGGCTACCATGGAGGCGATCAGCAGGGAGGCTGATGTTCCCCCGCTCGGCTGTGCGGATTTGGTCAATGGCGCCGGTTCGCGCATAGAGGGATGCACGCTGTTCCCTTGGCAGATGGCGGTTGGTGCTACGGACTCAGAGGAGCTTGCCTGGAGGATGGGGCGGGCTACCGCTGTTGAGGGCCGGCAGGCGGGACTGCACTGGACCTTCGGGCCAATTGTCGACCTCTCGGTGAACAGAGACAACTCCATGATGCATACGCGAACCTTCGGCACAAGCGCGGAGCACGTGCTGCGGATGTCTCGCGCGTTCATCCGTGGAGTCCAGGAAGAGAACCGCATGGCCGCTACCGCCAAGCACTTCCCCGGCGACGGGATAGATGATCGCGACTCACACGTGTGCACATCCGTGAATCCCCTGAGCCGCGAACAGTGGTACGAGAGCTTTGGCAAGGTGTGGTCGGGAGTACTTGACCACGCCTACTGTGTGATGAGCGGTCACATCGGCCTTTCCTGGAAGGATCCGGGATCGAATTACCTTGGGCCACCACCGGCAACGCTGAGCGCGCCGCTTCAGATAGAGCTGCTTCGGGAGGAGCTCGGATTCGGAGGCCTGGTGGTTTCAGACGCCATACCCATGGTGGGATTCTCTGCCTTCGCGCCGTACATGGAACGGATTGCGGGTAACATTGAAAGCGGGAGCGATATGATCCTCTGGCCGGACGCGGAGAGGGACATCGAGTTGATGAAGCAGGCGCTCGAGCAGGGAGTGCTCTCAGAGCCGCGGCTTGAGACGGCGGTCAAGAACGTTCTGGCACTCAAGCTTGTCCTGGGTGTGCTCGACCGGGAGGAACCGGCGCCGGCCGATGAGGGCCCGGCAGAGTTCAGGCTCTGGGCCGATGCGATCGGCGAGCAAGCGGTGAGCGTTGTGAGAAATGAGGGCAACCTGCTGCCGCTCTCCCTTGCGAAAGGAGCCCGCGTGGCGACGGTTACCCTCAGCATGGGCTCGGACACCCGCGGCTACGTGAAGGAACTCTCCGTCATAGACGAAGAGCTCCGCGCCCGTGGCTTTGAGGTGGAACACGTTGACAACCCGTCAAGCGCGGATCTGATCGCCCTGGCCGCTGAGTGCGCCGCGGTCTTTGTGAATGTGCACGTCATGCCGGTCTACGGGACAACCCGATTCGCGGGGAACGCGGTCCAGTCGCTGTGGAACTCGTTCTGGCACGGCCACCAGGCGGTGGTCTTTACCAGTTTCGGCGACCCCTACAAGCTCTACGAGATGCCCTACGCACACAACTTTGTCATGACCTACAGCAACACGCCATCCTCCCAGCGGGCGGCAGTAAAGGTCTGGCTCGGCGAGATAGAGGCCACCGGAAAGACACCGGTGCGGCTACCGGGGTTCTTTGAGCTGGGCGCCACGTAGGGCACTCGGGGAGTCTCCGTAGTAGCGCTTGCAGAGCTTGTTGAACGCGTGCACGTCCGGAATGCCAACCTGGTAGGCAACCTCACTCACGCTGAGTGCCGTGCCGGTGAGAAGATAGTGCGCAAGTTCCATACGTCGGTTTCGCAGATAGCGCATTGCCGAGGCGCCAAACGCCTGTGAGAAAAGCCGGTTCAGATGCGTGGCAGAGACTCCCGCGATCCGTGCAAGGGTCGCCAGGTCACACCACTCAGGCAGATGCTGCTCGATCCACGCCACCGCCGCGGCAAGCGCCGGATGGTAGTGCGAGCTGCGTTGGCTCTGTGAGAGATGCGAGAGCGCAAGCAGCACGTCCCAGAGTTTCACTGCCGCCCACTGCGGATCTTCAACGTAGACGGTAAGCGCCTGCATCAACCCGTTCGCCGCGGGCTCGAGCGCGCGGCTCGGCGGGTAGAAGAGTCGACCGCCGTGTAGTCGCTCGCTGCCGGAGTCGCTGCTGCCGGCGCGATTGCCCATTCTAAAGTGCGCGAACACGTGGTCCAGCGGTTCTTCGGTCGTGTAGACGGACACTGCCCCGGCCGGGGTGACAAGCATGGCGCCCGGCTCAATTCCATGCTGCTCCCGGCTCAGCTCCACGGTCCCATCGGCAAAGAACAGGTGCAGCGCCCAGTAATCGGCCGGGCCGTAGGAGCGCGTGTCACCACCCGGGACGCGGGCACGCCCAATTCGCAGAAGCTCCGGAACGGCTTGAATACCGTCTATCATGTTCAGAATTTACCAGAGGTGGTTATCGGGGGCAATGCACGGGGGAGCGTGATAGACGCTATCCTTGCAATCGTAAGGAGGAACAATGGACACAACGTTTCCACCCCTTGATGAGGTCCGCAAGACCCTGAAGATTGAATGGTACCGAACACCGATTGAGAAGGATCGTATGCGTGAGCTGACACGGCGCAACAACCTGCAGGGTTTGTTTCACGCGATCGGGAATCTCGCGCTCGTTGGGGCGACCGGCACGGCGGTTGTGCTCTTCTCCCTGCGGGGTATGTGGCTCGCCATGGCTGTCACCCTCTGGTTTCACGGAATTTTCTACTCGTTTTTCACCGGCCTTGCCACCCATGAGCTCTCCCACGGCACGGTGTTTAGAACCAAGTGGCTCAACGAGCTCTTTCTTCGCATCTACAGCATTCTCGCATGGGTGAACTTCCACCACTACCGGCGCAGTCACAAGCATCACCACATGTTCACACTTCACAAGCAGGGCGACCGTGAGGCGGCCGGCGGGCGTGGACATCCGGCGTTTCGACCCTCTGAGTACATTCGCTACGTTCTGTTCGACTGGATGGCGCTCAAGCGCTGGATTGCACCGGTCGCCCGTCTGGCGCTGACCGGAAGCTTCAAGGACGAGTGGTCAAACGCGCTCTATCCGCCGGGAGAAGAGAAAGAGAAAGAGAAGGCAGTCCGGTGGGCCCGCCTGGTACTTCTCTTTCATCTGGCGGTTCTTGCAACCGGCATTGCAACAGGTCTCTACATGCTTCCGGTCGTGGTGACGCTCGGGCCCTTTATTGCCAACTGGTGGCGGGTGTTGATTGGTCGTACCATGCACAACGGTCTGCGGGACAATGTGCCCGACTGGCGAAAGTGTGCCCGTACCGTCAAGCTCGACCCGCTGTCCCGGTTCCTTTACTGGAACATGAACTACCACATTGAGCATCACATGTACGCTGCGGTTCCCTGTTACAATCTGCCCAAGCTCTGCAGAGAGGTGGCATGGGACTTTCCAAAGCCCCGGACCATTCGCGACGCCTGGCGGGAGATGCACTTCGTCTACAAGAAGCAACAGGAGGAGCCCGGCTTCCAGTGGGACACTCCGGTTCCAGACCGGACCTCTGCCGCGGGGAACCTGTGACCTCCCGCGAACGCATACGCGCTATTGTCGGCGGAACAGAGGTCGATAGAGTCGGCTTCTGGATGGGCAACCCGCATCGGGAGAGCTGGCCCGCGCTTGTAGCGGCCTTCGGGAACGGAGCTGACCCCGCGGCCGTCCGCAGCCATCTTGGGGACGACTTTGTCTGGATCCACCCCGGGTCTGCCGCGTATCACCATCCGCGGGGCGAGCCCATGTTTGATATCGGCCGCACCGGCAGCACTCACAACTCACCGGGACGTTTTGCAGAGACAGAGAGCGTTGCGGAGGTGGAGGATGCCCCGTGGCCGGATCCAGACTATCTGGACTTCACGGACGCCATCCTACAGTTGAAGGCTGCCGGCCCGGTCTATCGCGCAGGCGGGATGTGGACGCCGTTTTTCCACCAGGTTGCCGACTTCTTTGGAATGGACAACTACTTCATCAAGATGTACACGCATCCGGAAGTAGTGCACGCGGTGACCAGCCGCATCGTCAACTTCTACCTGGAGGCGAATCGCCGTCTGTTCGCGGAGGCAGGCGATCTGATTGACGGCTACTTCTTTGGAAACGACTTTGGCACTCAGCTCGACCTGCTCATCAGTCCGGAGCTCTTCCGTGAGTTCGTCTTTCCCTACTTTGGTCAGCTCACCCGATTGGGGCATGAGTCTGGCAAGCAGGTGATTCTCCACTCATGCGGTTCAATCTACAAAGTGATCCCCGATCTCATCGAGCTCGGCGTAGACGCGCTGCATCCGCTTCAGGCAAAGGCGGCCAACATGGAAGCAGAGAGGCTCGGCGCGGAGTTCGCCGGCTCACTCGCATTTATCGGCGGAATAGACACACAGGACCTTCTAGTCAACGGCAGCCCACAGGAGGTCAAGGCCGATGTTGCCCGTGTGGCCCGCGCACTCGGACCGCGCTTTGTGGTCAGCCCCAGTCACGAGGCGCTCCTGCCCAATGTCCCGCCTGCGAACGTGCTCGCAATGGCGGAGGCGGCACACGCGTACCGGCAGCTCGCTACCCGCTGACCGGCTCCCGGCCCGGCGCGCGAGCGATCAGCATCACCGCCGAAAGCACCGCGAGAAGGATCGGGATCACCAGCAGACTCGCTCGAAGCGTGTACGCCTCAGCGACAAGCCCCATGATCCAGGAGGTCAGGCCAAACCCGGGAATCCCGGCACAGGAGAGGAGAATAAAGAGCGTGGTAGAGTCGTTCCCTACCACAGCGGCCGCGTGGGACTGAATGCTCGGCCAGAAGCACGCAATGGAAAGTCCGGCTGCAAAGATGATGGCAAAAAATCCCGCAGTTGAGTTGACCGCCCAGGCACCCAGGCTGGCCACTACTCCGATAATCGCAGACCAGATGATAAGCGTGCGCAGCCGCTCCTGACTCACAAAGCGTCCAGCGGCAAAGCGTCCGACAACCATGCCCGCTGCGAACGCCGCCGTCCCAAAGGCTCCGGCTCTCGCGAGCGTATTGAAGTTCAGCTGCACGTAGCTCGCGCTCCAGAAGGTGAAACCGCCCTCTGCCCCGCCCCCACAGAACATCGCCACGGAGTAGAGCCAGAACTCCCGCTTGCGCAGGATCAGACGAGCGTGATGAAACATGCCGGGTCCGCGAACAGGCCGGTTCGGGAACGCGCCATTGTGCGCGGTTCGCCCAAGCAGCAGAAAAAGGGTTCCACAGAGCAGCGCCACAGATCCAACACCGGCGACCAACACTCTCCAACCCACACCGCGGCTCAGCAGATCACCTACGATCAGAACGGACACCAGAATACCGACTGAAAAGAACGCATTTACAATGTTGAGGTAACGCCCGGAGTCCTCCGGGTGCTCATCCTGAACAAGCGGATTAAGCAGCGCCTCAAGGACTCCGCCGCCAAGGCCCACCAGCACAATTGCCGCCATCACAATCCAGTAGGCTGGAGCGAGTGAGTAGCCCAGAAGCCCG
The DNA here is from genome assembly GCA_964599075.1 of uncultured Spirochaetaceae bacterium. Taxonomy (GTDB): domain Bacteria; phylum Spirochaetota; class Spirochaetia; order DSM-27196; family SLST01; genus SLST01. The sequence continues at coordinate 5,564 of CAZREG010000065.1, forward strand.
ATCCCAAGAACAAGGGCGCCGCTCGCCAGCATGAGCGTCTTCCCGAACCGGGCTGCCGCCGCGCCGCCGGCAATCAAGATAGCGAGCAGGAATCCGGCCCTGACCGCCTCCAGTCCACCGCCCTCCGCCAGGCTGAACTGCAGCTCTGCGGCTATCTCCAGCAGGACGATCGGAGTAACCACCACGCTCGATGCGTAGGTGAACATCCCAAGCGCGGCAACATAGTCGAGTCTGTGTAGTCTGAGTTGGGCCATTGCTTCTTATAACACACCGGCACCGACTCGACGATCGCGTGATCGCGGGATCGCTTCAGAATCATACGCTTTGGTATGAATCGATCAATCGAATAACGATCATGTCGATTTTTTATTGTTGACACACGATTGTGTAAGAAATAGTCTCATGGCATGACGCTCCTGGTGGTGGATGATTCGGCCATAATGCGCCGTGCCATTCAGAAGTACTCCGCAACTCTCCCACTACAGGTGGTCGGGACCGCTGCCAATGGAAGCGATGCCATACGACTTGTGGAAGAGTTGAAGCCGGACGTTGTCACACTGGACGTCACCATGCCCAAGGTTGATGGCCTCTCAGCTCTCAAGCGCATCAAGGCGAGCCACCCGCTCGCGCAGGTCCTTGTGATCACCGCGCTTTCGGACGCGGCAACCGGCATCCAGGCGCTTCGCCTTGGCGCTTCCGGCTTTCTTACAAAACCGTTCACGGAGGCTCAGCTGCTTGAAGAGCTGCGCCATGTGTGCGGAATGGACAACGAATGACAGAGAAAGAGCTTCGTGTATTTATTGACGTAGTGGTGGAGTACTTCGGCCAGATCTCCGGGGATAATGCAACCATGGGGGTTCCCTACATCCAGGAGGGTAAGGCGCAGCTCCTCGATCACACCGGAGTGATTGGGATTTCCGGTCCCCGAAAGGGCGGCATATTCGTGACCGCCGGGAATCGGATGCTTCGCGAGCTCGCCGGGATAATCCTGGAGAGCGAAGAGGTAGAGGACGAGGAAGTCCTGGACATGGTGGGGGAGCTCACGAACACCATTGCCGGAAACGTGCGGCGGGAGTTCGGTGCTTCCTTCATGATCTCAGTACCAATAATTCTCCAGGGCCGACCTTCGGACCTGAAACTGCAGTTGAAGCCGCCGGTGTTTGTCGTCCCGGTCAACTGGAGAGATCATCAGGCATTTCTCTCAGTGGGACTGGAGTAGGAGGAGCAATGGAAACAACACTCTTTGATACCCTCTGGGTGCTTGTGGCAGGTGTCCTTGTTTTTTTTATGCAGGCGGGATTCGCGTTGCTTGAATCAGGCCTCACCCGCAGCAAAAACAGCATCAATGTCGCCATCAAGAACCTCACGGACCTCGGCGTCAGTCTTGTGGCATTCTGGCTGTTCGGCTTCGCCCTGATGTTCGGACAGAGTCTGGGCGGATTCGTGGGATCAGACCAGTTCCTCATGCAATCGGGTGGGAACCTCTGGGTGGCCGCGTTTTTTTTCTTTCAGGCAATGTTCTGCTCCACCGCCGCCACCATTGTCAGCGGCGCGGTGGCCGAGCGAATGAGATATGCGAGCTACATCTTTGCAACCATTCTGCTCTCTGCGCTGATCTACCCCGTGTTTGGTCACTGGGCGTGGGGCGGATTCCTCACCGGTGAGATCACCGGTTGGCTTGGCACCCGGGGGTTTGTGGACTTTGCAGGATCCACGGTCGTGCACTCGGTGGGCGGGTGGATTTCCCTGGCCGCCCTTCTGATCATAGGACCACGGGAAGGGCGATTCCCGGCTGAGGGCAAGCCTCGCGGCATACCGGGAAGCAGCATCCCTATGGCAGTCGTTGGCGTGATCATCCTCTGGTTCGGCTGGTTCGGGTTCAACGGTGGCTCAACGCTTGCCATGAATGCGACGGTGCCGCTGATCATCACCAACACCGCGCTCGCTGCAGCAGCCGGCATGATCGGAACGCTCATCATAGGCTGGCCCATCTTTGGTCGCCCGGATGTCTCTCTCCTGCTCAACGGCTCTCTTGCCGGACTTGTGGCAATTACCGCACCGTGCGCCTATGTGACTGAGTTGCAGGCAATCGGCATTGGCCTTGTTGGAGGGGCCGTGATGCTTGGCAGTCAGTTCCTGCTTGAGCGGCTGCGCATTGACGATGCGGTTGGCGCGGTCCCGGTCCATCTGGCCGCCGGCATCTGGGGGACTCTTGCGGTGGCACTGTTCGGCTCCCGGGAGCTCCTGGGAACCGGATTGAGCTTCTGGCAGCAGCTGGGAATGCAGGGTCTCGGGATAACCGCTGCGGGTGTGTGGGCGTTCGGACTTGCCTACCTGGTACTGAGCATCTTCAACCGTATTACCCCGCTGCGTGTCACAAAAGAAGACGAGCAGGAAGGCCTCAATGTTGCCGAGCATGGCGCGTCCACTGAGATTTTTGACTTCTACCGGGTGCTGGAGTTTCAAGCAACGACCGGGGACATGAGCCTGAGGGCGCCTGTTGAGCCGTTTACTGAGGTTGGCCAGATTGCTCAGCGCTACAATCAGGTGATGGATTCGCTGGAACAGAACCTGGTGGCAAAGAGCGAGTACCTCTCGATCCTTGATAACGTTTCGGACGGTCTGTTCCTCATAGATGACCAGCTTCAGATAGGCCAGTTCTACTCCCAGGCGACCAACGCCGTGCTGCGCGGCCTCGCCGCTCCGGGCGTTCGACTCGACGAGCTGCTCCACGCAACGCTTCCGGACAACGCCGGCAGCACTGCGCATGACTACCTGCAGTTGCTGTTTGACGACTCTATCGAGACACGAACCGTTAACAAACTGAACCCACTCCAGAGGCGAGAGTTCTTCTTTGACGACGGACGCGGTGGCTTTGATGCCGCGCACCTTGAGTTCAGTTTTGTACGGATTGCCGGGGAGTCCGGAGTTGATCGGGTCATGGTCCTCGTTCGTGATGTCTCAAGCGAGGTAGAGCTCAACGTGGCCGTGGAACGCGCCCAGCAGCAGACACTCAATGAGATGGAGCTCTTCTACCGGATGATCCACGTGGATCCCCAGATGCTTGAAGAGTTCATCAGCAGCGCTGAGGAACAGGTGGGCCGCGTGAACTCACTCCTCAGCGGTGAGGAATCGGACCTCCAGGTGCTTCTTGACCAGATCGCTACAGAGGTGCATGCCCTGAAGGGAGATGCCCAGCTCCTCGAGCTTGCTTTTGTCGCAACCCATGCGGAGCAGCTTGAAGACGGTATTGCGGCCCTCCGCGGGCGGGAACGTGTGACCCATGAAGACTTCGTTGGTCTTGCCGTGCAGCTCAGTGACCTCCAGAAGCAGATCGCAACCACCCGCTCCCTTATCGAACGGCTGACCACATTCCAGCAGGGTTTTGTCGCCCAGAACGCAACCGGGAGAGAGCTCCTGCCGGTCTCGCTCCAGGGGCTCGCCGACCGTCTTGCACGGCAGCTTGGCAAGCGAGTGCGTCTTGACACCAACGACTTCTCTACCGCACATGTTCCGGCCCGAGCCCGGCGGCGAGTGAAAGACATACTTGTCCAGCTGACGCGAAACGCTGTCTATCACGGCATAGAGGAGCCCGAGGAGCGGGAACAGAGTGGTAAGCTTGCAGAGGGGCTCATACGAGTCGCCAGCCAGATAGAGAACGGGGCAGTTGTGCTGACCGTCCGGGATGATGGTCGCGGGCTCAACGTCCGCCTGCTGAGAGATCAGGCGGAAGCTGCCGGTCTTCTCGCGCCCGGCAGCAAACCCGGGAAGACCCAGATCATCAAGCTGCTGTTCACCTCCGGGTTCTCGACGGCAAAAGACCGGACAAGCGGCGCCGCCGGGCGAGGGGTGGGCATGTCAGTAGTACGGGATGCGGTCAGAGAGATTGGAGGCAGGATTAGAATCAGCACGCGTGCCGGAGAGTTTCTCGAGATCGTGGTAACGGTCCCGACGGATGAGAACGAGGTCCTCCTTGTCTGAAGAGTTCGAGCGTCTGCTGATTGAACGGGAGCGATACGAACAGTCCCTCCGTCGGCGTGCAACCGCCCAGGGAGCGCCACCGGTCTCGCAGATACTCAGGGATTTCTTTGAGCACACGACCGAACCCATGTTCATCTCTACGGCCGCCGGTCGGTTTCTGCTGGTAAACGGTGCGTTCGCCCGGCTGCTCGGCTATAGCCCCGGAGAACTTCTGGACATTCCGGTGCAGCAGGTGTACGCCCTTCCCACCGAGCGACGACGCTTCAGGGGCACAATCGAGAGCAGAGGACGCGCGCACGGGCTGCGGCTCTCGCTGAAGACACGGGGCGGGGCTACGGTCCCCGTGTCCGTGGATGCGGTTGTGTGGCATCAGGCCGGCGGCTCTACCGGCGGCTATATGGGAGTCCTTCGAGCGACCAGTCGTCAGGAGTCGATTCGGCATGAGATGGATGTATTTGATCTCGCCGTGAGGGGCGCCAATGAGGGTCTGTGGACGTGGGATCTCCAGACTGAAGAGGTGCGCTACTCGGCCCGTTGGAAGGCGATCATCGGTTTTGAAGACCATGAGATTCACAACACGCTCAGCGAGTGGACACGGCGGATACACCCGGAAGATGCGGATGGATTCCGACGCGCACTGAAAGAGCATCTGAAGCGGGAACGGGAAACTTTTCACTGCCACTTCAGGATGGTTCATCGCGACGGAGAGTACCGGTGGATGCTTGCGCGTGGTGTCGGAGAGTTTGGTGAGGACGGTACGGCCAAACGAATAGCCGGCTCGCTGACCAATGTAAGCGCGCACTTACAGGTCATAGAACGGCTGAAGCAGGAGGGGACCGAGCTCCAGCAGAAGTCTCAGGAGGCGATTGCGCAGCGCGACGCATTCCTGCGCTTTCTGCCTGAAGAGCTGCGTGACGAGCTCCTCGATCGGGGAGAGGAGCAGATTCGCCCCCGCAACACGGAAGCGGCGGTGCTCCATGCAAGGGTCGACCAGTCGGCCTACTACCATGCGCATCTCTCACCGGAACGATTCTCAACGTTCATGAACGAAATCCTGGGAGATCTCTCTGATCTCATCCATGGCAGGCGGGGCGTGGTAGCCAGGCTTGACGGTGACGCGGTGGTGGCAGTGTTCGGCGCTCCGGCTCGCCATCCCAACGACGTGGACAACGCATTTGCCTGTGCGGATGCGATCCGTAGATACGTGGAGACGTTCAATGATGTTCGTGACACAAGCACGGGACCACCGATCAGCATCAGCATGGGCATCAGCCACGGAGTGGTGTTCACTGGAACCACGGGAAACATGCACCGCATAGAGTTTACCTGCTACGGCGCGCCGGTCAGGCGGGCACAGATCCTCCAGACTCGCGCGGCAGGCACCACGGCGCACATCATGGCGGACCGGGAGGCCGCGGCCCGGGCGTCCGCTTCCCTCTGCCTCAGGAAAGCTCGCGCAGGTAGTGGCGAGACGGCCACCATCGTCTATCTGCTCCCGGATCCGGAGTAGTCGGCCCGCAGCTTGAAGCACCGCCCGCCCAGCCGTACCTTACGGGAAGCGCATCATGACCGGCGGGCGCGCAGACTCTCACACCCAGGCAGGAATCAGTGGCACTCGTAAGCATCAAAGACCTCCATCTCACCTACGGGCACCCACCGCTCTTTGACGACGCTGAGCTGCATATAGAGGAGGGAGACCGTCTCTGCCTGCTTGGAAGAAACGGTTCGGGCAAATCAACCCTCCTGCGGCTCATCGCGGGAACGGTGACTGCGGATGATGGCCAGGTCGCCATCACACGCGGGCTTTTGGTCACCTACGTTGATCAGAGTACACCGACCAGTACCGATGGCACCGCGCTCGCCTACTGCGAAGGGGCAGGGGCAGAGCCGATTGCCGCACGCAAACTGCTGACCCGCTTTGGCATCAACGCTGAGAGCCAGTTCACAACCCTCTCCGGAGGGGCAAGACGCCGGGTCGCTCTTGCGGCCGGTCTGGCACAGGATTCAGATCTGCTGCTCCTGGACGAGCCAACCAATCATCTGGACATTGACGCAATCCTCTGGCTGGAGGAGTACCTCGTCCGGTCGGTACGCTCGCTGGTGCTCGTCACGCACGACCGGGCGTTCGCCAGGAGCGTCACCAACAGGGTGGCCCAGATAGACCGCGGCCGGATTCACTCCTACGACGCCGGGTTTGACGCGTTTCTGCGCCTGCGCGAGCAGGACATGGACACAGAGGAGCAGCAGAACCAACAGTTCGACAAACGCCTGGCGAAGGAGGAGGCGTGGCTCGCTCGTGGCGTAAAGGCCAGACGCACACGGGATGAAGGCCGGGTACGCTCTCTGATGCGTATGCGTGAGGAGTATGCCGCTCGCCGTTCAGCTCCCGGCCAGATGCAACTCACGGTTGACGAGGCCGGGCGGTCAGGCAAACTCGTCTTTGAGGCGCATGACGTCCACTTCGCCTATAACGACGGACCGCCGGTCATCACCGGTCTCACCACCACGGTCATGCGCGCGGACAAGCTCGGGATAGTGGGAGCAAATGGGTCAGGCAAGACCACTCTCGTGAAGCTGCTTCTCGGTGAACTTACCCCCGGAAGCGGGCACATCCGCAGGGGAGTGAACATTGAACCACTCTACTTTGACCAGATTCGCACCGCGCTCGATCCGCGGAGGAGCGTGATTGAGAACATAAGCGGCGGAGATGACTCGGTTGTCATCGGCGGACGGGCCCGGCATATCAATGCCTATCTGGAGCAGTTCCTCTTTGAACCTGATCGGGCAAAGATGGATGTAGGCTACCTCTCCGGAGGTGAGCAGAACCGGGTACTGCTTGCAAAGCTCTTCACCCAGTCGTCCAATCTGCTCGTGCTGGACGAACCCACGAACGACCTGGACCTGGAAACGCTCGATCTGCTTGAGGAGATGCTCACCAGCTATACCGGCACGGTGCTTCTTGTCACCCACGACCGGGAGTTCCTCGATCGTGTGGTAACGAGCTCCCTGGTCCTTGCCGGAGATGGTACGGTCCAGGAGTTTGCCGGCGGTTACTCAGACTGGAAGGAACGGGCCCGCTGGGCCGGCAGTACCGCCGGCA
>CAZREG010000065.1:12744-14476 GCA_964599075.1 uncultured Spirochaetaceae bacterium
GCCGGCAGTACCGCCGGCACTCGGGCGGGCGATAGCCCAACAGGCAGCAGTACCGACTCCGGTGACCGCCGCCGGGAACGCGGACGCAAGCGCAGCTACAAGGAGAACCGGGAACTAGAGTCCCTGCCTGACAGAATTGCAGAGCTCGAACAGGGGATAGAAACGCTTCAGCACCAACTCGCCGACCCCCAGCTCTACATACGATCCGGAGGCGACGGCGAAGAGGTTCGGCAGCTCACCGTCGGATTGGAGAAGCGGCAGGAAGAGCTTGCCCGTGCGTTTGAGCGGTGGGAAGAGCTTGAGGCAATAGAGTCGCCCGGGCCAGACTGAGCCGGGACCCAAAGGCCTCACTCCGCTACGGCTTTCTCCGTGCAGCCTTGTGGGGAGTGAGCCAATGATACAGACGGCGCCAGGTTGTGATACCCTTTTCCGTAGCATGCGAGCCGGAACAGCCTCCAGACGCAGACCTGTAGCCCGCCCCAAAAGACGAAGACGACGACGGTCGAGCCGCACCTACACGCTCGCCCACCTGCTTTCCAAACAGCCAAAGACGCTGGCAAGACAACCCCACTACAGGGGCATGATCACTCACTATCACGCCAATCCGCGGCTACAGAGTGTCCGCATCTCCAGCCGGTGCTATACGCTGCTCGACACCGCACGCATTGCTCCCGAACACCTGGAGAACTTCTACACCACCTACCGCCTCCCGCGCGACCCGTTTTTCCCGCTCTTTTTCCTCTGCAAACGCGCCTACCTCGCAGAGCGGGAACGCATTCGGCAGGCACGCCGGCACTACATAATCAAGCGTATGCGGTCGCTCCCCGAGCCGGTCCTGCGCACAATCCGTTACCTCGGCTACCTGGAGCGGTCGGTGAACTATGCCGGCGAGTCACCGCTGTGGCAGAAGCACCTGTTTCCCGGATCAAAGAAACAGGCCGATGCGTACCTCCGGCGTTCTTCAACCGACTGGCAGTTGGCGGTTCGCACTCACCTTTCAACACTTCGCAGCCGCTACCCGCGGCTGAAGGCATCCGTCACGGACCGCATCGCGGCGCTCAGCATACTGGAGCTTCTCCCCGACGTGCGTCAGGAGGACGGGCGTGTATCCGTGACAGCGACTACCGCCCTCCCGGCCCATGAGATACAGACCAGCTATCGCCGTCTCTCGCTCATCCATCATCCGGACCGGGGAGGAGACGCGCAGCTGTTCATCACGCTCAAGGAGGCTCGGGACTATCTGTTACAGCCTCGCTGAAGCAGGTTGCCGGGAGACTTTTGATATTCCGGCTACTCGGCCGCCGCTTCCTCCAGATGGCCGGCGCCGGCCAGCGCGTGGTCATAGATGGTAGCGTGACGGTTTATCTGGAAGGCAATGATTGCCGCAGCAGATCCGGCCACACCGTAGCTGAGCCCAAAGAGCTCCACAGCCAGAAGGGATGCAGCAAGCGGAACGTTCATTGCCCCGGCAAGCATTCCGGACATCCCCACAACCGCAAAGACCGGAAAAAGTGATACACCGGACACCGGCTCGAGCGCAGCTGCAGCACCGACTGCCGCAAGCAGTCCAAGCTGTAGCGCCGGCGCCGCAAGACCTGCGCTCATACCGGAACCAATCGTGAGCAGACTCGCCGCTGCGCGCAACAGGAGCATTACCAGCGCAGCCCAGAAGACTGGCGTAGCGGCTGGGAGTTGGCCTCGCAGGAACTCGTTCGTCCCGGAGAGGAGATCC
>CAZREG010000066.1:0-13775 GCA_964599075.1 uncultured Spirochaetaceae bacterium
GCGGCAGACCCGGCGCCGGTTCCGGTCTCAACAGCGAGAGCCGAACCTCCTGCCTACGTGGGCACTACGCAGGTGTCGGGCGAGCGCCGCTATGCTTTCCGCTTTGGTGAGGTGGTTCGAAGCATCTCAGCCGGTGATTCGGCGTTTGACTGGAGGCTTCTCTCTGTAGAGCCTGAGCGCTTTCTCTTTGATCATAAAGGAGACTCCTATGCGATCACTCGTCGCTGACCGTACCGCCGGGATTGGCCTGGCTCTGGTTTTCTTTTTGGCTTTCTCCTTGGTGCTGGCCGGATGCGCGACCCCACCGCCACCCGGTGAGTTTGAGAACGCAGAACTTCACGGCATGATCTACGATCAGGACGGCACGGCAGTAGCGTGGGCGGTGATAAGAAGCGGGGAGACACAGACGGTCTCCGACATCCGTGGACGGTTCTCCCTGCCTCTTATGGAGCGGGGGCCGGTGGAACTGGTGGTCACCGCTGAGGGTCATCTTCCGCTGCAGGTGCGAGCGCTGTTTGTAAACCGCACGCAGGTCCTTCACCTCACGCTCACCTCCCGACGCACAGTCGCCGGGCAGATACGGGAGGCTCTCGCCAACGGCGATCCGGAGGGTGCGAGACGGGAGAGCCTGCGCGCCCTCTCTCACTTCACCGATGATCCGCTGTTCCGCTACCTCCTGGCCGTATCTGAGCTCCGAGCGGGCCGGGCGCAGGCGGCTCAGTTGGCCCTTGATGCGCTCTCAGACTCCGGACTCCAGGCGGTTGATCTGCTCGAGCAACGAATCGCCGGCTGGGAGGAGGATCAATGACCCGGCACAGACGGGCGTGGGCCCCGCGGATCCCGGGGAGGCCCGGCGGGTCTGCAAGCGGATGGACCTTTGTGGAGACGATCATTGTCATAACAATCGTGCTGATTCTCACCGGCACGGTGGCCTTCTCGGCAGTACGCTACGTGGATCGCGCCCGCGTAGCCGGAGCCCGGGCGCAGATTGCAGAGCTGGAGCTCGCGCTTCAGGCCTACTATCTGGACGCGGCCACCTACCCCACCGCGGGGCAGGGCCTGGAGGCTCTCTGGAGCAAACCGATCCTGGCTCCCGTCCCCGCAGACTGGCAGGGCCCATACGTGGACGGCAGGATCGAGCCCGATCCCTGGGGCAGGACCTACGAATACCGGGTGCCGGGTCCCGGTGGCCTCCCGTTTGAGATTATATCCTACGGCGCAGACGGCCTTTCCGGCGGGAGCGGAACGAATGCAGACATCAGCTCCGCAGGGCAATAGGGGCTGGTCTCTGGTGGGTGCCCTTGTTGCGCTGCTTCTGCTCACGGTAGCGCTGCTTCTCACCGTCCGGCTTGCGGCCGCCACAACCCGTACGCTTGACACAACCTCGGCTCTTCTCAAAGAGAGGGCACTTGAGCGGGAGGCGGCAATGGAGGAGCTTGATGACGCTCTTACGCGCTGATCCCGGGACTTCGGGAACAACACTTCCCGGAGCGATCACCGGTGTCTTTGTGATGAGCCTGGTAATCGCGACCGGAGCCGGGTTTATTGCGCAGACAGCACGGGTGGCCGAGCGCGCACAGGAGGCAGCGCTCCTTTCCGCAGAGATTGTGCAGTTTGACCGCGCGCTCATCAATGCCTTTGCCCGGGTGGTGCAGCCGCTTGATAGTGCTGAGCCCGCAGTGGACCTGGGAAGAGAGCACGTCGCGTTCGGTTGGTACGCAGCGGAGCCGGAGGCGGTCCTGGAGCTACGCTGGGGTAGCGAGGGGGCTGTGCTCACAAGCCCGCAGGGGGTAGCCCGGTTTCCCCGGATAGCGGTGAACAGCGCCCGGCTGGTGGGTGAGCCGGTCTGGCACCTGCGGATTACCGTTGCCGCTCCCGGGGGCGATCGGGAGACGGAGTTGATCATTCCTGTTGGGCAGCTTCCCCGGCCATGACGAACAGAGGCCCGCAATCCGGTGCAGGATCGGTGACCGCAGTTGCGATACTGCTTCTTGCCGTGACTCTGATGGTTGGAACGGCAGCCGTAGTCACAACCGGCGCCCGCCTGGTCTCCCGGGCCGGCGGGAGTCCAGACCCGGTCGCTGCAACCCTCCGAATCACCAGGCAGATTGCAACCGCTATCCAGGCGGACCCCACCCCTGCAGCCACAAGCATCTTTGATCCGGTGTTCAGCACGAACGCCGGGGAAGGGGTGCGCGTGAGGGACCCCGGTGACGCCTCCCGGAATCCGGCGATCAATCCTCTGGCGCTCAACATCAACCTTGCCGCCGCTGAGCTTCTCCTGCAAAGGATCAATGAGACGGTGAGTGCGGGACCAGGCCAGGATGCAGTACGGCAGTCGGTGGCGGCGTTTCTTGACGAGCGGCAGTGGCGGGAGATTCTTCCGGGAGAGCTCTCTGCAGCGTGGATCACGCTCTCAGAGCGCGGGCTTATCTCACCGCAGACGGTGGATCGGCTGCTCGAGCGGGTTGGTACAACATCGGCATTGCTGGTGGTGGAGATCGAGCAAGGCTTCTCAGCGGAGGTGGTGTTCGCCAGTGTTCATGGATCAATGGCACCGGTGCGAATGGCTATTCGAACAATGTCCGCGATGGAGTCTGCGCCGAGCTTCTCCATTATGGAGGCGCGGTGATTGTCCACGGTCTTGGAGCTGATCGCAAGCAGATTACCGATCTCTTTGGCGTTTCTTCCATTGGCAATAAGAACGAAGACCTGGTACTCCCGATCGCTGAGCTGAGAGAGGCCCTGAGTTCCGTCGCCGGACGGTCTGAGACCGGCGGAGGCAGGTGACCGGACCGACTGCAGTCTTGGATCGAGGTAGGTTGATCCTTCAAGGATCTGCTCAAGCGCCGAGACAAGATGCTCTCCGGTGGACTCCTTGAGCATGTATCCGCAGGCGCCGGCCTCCAGGGCCTCGTCCGCAATGGAGCGCCGGGCGTGCATTGAGAGAACAAGGTAGCGGCAATCACACTCGCTGCCCGCAAGAGTGCGCATCACATCAAGCCCGCTGCCGTCCGGCAGACTGATGTCCACTATTGCCAGCTTTGGGCAAAAGCTGCGAATGGAGTGCAAAGCTGCGTCAACGGTCCCAACCTCTGCGACTACGCTGAACTTCCCGGACCGCTGGAGAATCGCGGCAACCCCCATGCGAAGCGGCGGGTGATCATCAACCAGTACCACGGACACCTGATTCATAGAGCCTTCCTCTTGTCTTGCCGGTCGGTTTTGGGGAGAAACAACTCAATCCGGGTCCCTTCTCCCGGCGAGCTGGAGAACTCAATCTGACCACCAATCAGGCCGGAACGCTCGCGCATTCCCACTAGTCCCAGGCCGCGGGAAGGGCCAAGTGAGCGCAGACCATTGGTCTTGAACCCAATGCCGTTGTCTTCAACGCAGAGCACAATGCGATCGGAGAGATCGAGCAGACTGAGTGCGATCTTCGTGGCCTGACTGTGCCTGATGGCATTCGTCACGGCCTCCTGGCCAATGCGGTAGAGGTTGATCGCCTGGTCGTGGGTGAGGAAATCAATCGACTCGTCAACGGTGCACTGGACCGCCGCGCCCTGTCGGGTTACCAGTTCATCACAGTAGCTCGACAGTGCCGCCGGCAGACCCACTTCCTCTATCTCTGCCGGATGGAGCTCATGGGCCAGATTACGAAGCCAGGAAACCGATCGAACCAGCCGGTCGCGGATCTCCTCCCGTCGCAAAGAGCTCACCGAGCCTTCCGAATCACCAAGATAGAGGACGAGCAGGCTCAGCTCCTGGGCAAGGGAGTCGTGTAGCGCACGGGCAATCCGCGCGCGCTCCTGCTCCTGCGTGCCAATCGCGCTCTGCGCAAGGGACTTGATCTGAATGGCTTCAGAACGCGTGTGCACCGACTCACGTTCAATCATCCAGAAGATGCCTATGGTCGCGAGAATGGTCGCTGCAAGCACGTACAGGACCGTCTGCAGTGCCCGCTCCTGTGAGCGCACCATCTCATCGATCGGCTCTTCCAGTTCGGTAAGTTCGTGCTCGACCTGGGCCAAAAGCGCTATTGCAAGCACACGACCCGACTCACCCGGGGCAACGCCTGCCGGAATGATCTGAGGCTGCGCCCGCTGCCAGCTGTCCCGGATCCGCCGGGTGACCTGACCAAGCCGAGGGGAGAGGCGGGCGCTCGCCGTGATGGCTTCAGATCCAAGCAGACTCTCCAGATGGGCATCAAATGATCGTACGGCCTGTGGCACCGAGCCACCGGAAGACTCATCCACCGTGGCCAGCCGCAGCACGTACCACTCATTCAGGAGGTCGAGATAGCTGCGGCGGACCTCATCGACCACCCGCAGCGACTGAGAGCTCGACAGAAGGAACAAAAACTGCAAGAGCAAGCTGATCGAGACGAATATGTAAGCTTGAAGTGAAGATTCACCCTGTCTCATTGGAGTTCTTTGAATTGTGTGCCAGAATGGTGGGATGAAGCAAGTGCAATCTCCGACTTTTATCGGTTTCCTGGTTGTTGCATCACTTTCAGTCAATGCTGGACTCTCCTGGATAAACGAGTCACTCGAACTCCCGTTCTTCATGGACTCTATCGGGACGTCAGTGGCCGCGGTGATCCTTCCGTTCTGGCCGGCCCTCTTTGTTGCACTTGCCACAAACTTCACTATGGAACTGGTATTGGGCCTTACCGGATACGCATGGCCTTTTTTTATCTGCAGTCTTGCGACGTTCGCAATCATAAGAGGGTTTATGTCCGCCGACCGGTTCCACACTGTGGGAGACGCGCTTCTGGTCAGCCTTCTGGTAGCAATTGCAAACGCCATTCTTGGCGGCATAGTTGCCGCTTTCGTCTTTGGGGGTCTGACTACCGTTGGACTGGACTACCTGGTCACCGGGCTTGTATCCGCCGGGCAATCCCTTCTCACAGCCGCCTTCTGGGCCAGGGTGCCGGTCAATCTCATAGACAAAACGGTCGCGATCTTTATTGCGTTCTTTCTTGCTGCTCCACTGGCAAGGTGGAGCCGGCGCCTCTCACTGAGGCGGGAATAGGGAAAATCCCTATTGTTTTTACTGCCCAAGCGGGTATCATAGACGACATAACGGGCGAGGGAGATACTCACACCGGAAAAGGAATGCGGTACGGCTGCCGTGTTCCTTTTTTTATGCCGATATTTGTCATGGAGGGTCTATGCGCCACCAGGATCGGCTATCACCTGCCGTACAGACGGCGATTGCAACTACTGAACAGCAGAGCGAGATACTCATCAGTCTCTTCCAGGCAGGGTTTGTTCTGTTCGTTGGCCTTCTCTATTTTCTCGCGCCAAAGGGATACGAGGGCAGTGTCCCCATACGTCCCGTTCCGCTGGTCTTGATAGCCTACTCGCCATTCGTCCTTGGGCGGCTGATCCTTGCACTCAAGCGCAGGCTGACGCCTCTTCTGCTTGGCATCAGCATCATTGTTGACATCACGATGATCTGCGTTCTTCTGTGGACCTATCACGTTCAGTATCAGCAGCCGGCCGGGTTCTATCTGAAGGCACCCACCGCCATGTATCTGTTCATTTTTATAGCTCTGCGCAGCCTGCGCTACGATGCGCGCTACGTAGGGATGGCCGGCATTGCTGCGGCAGCCGGCTGGCTGGTGCTGACCTTGACAGCAATTGCAGGCGAATCAGGCATCACTCGAGATTTTGTGGAGTACATGACGGGCACCGACGTCCTGATCGGGGCACAGGTGGACCACATTATTGCACTGCTCACCTTCACCTTTATTCTCGCGGCAGGGGTACGGCGGTCGGGGCAGATCCTGACTACCAGCGCGACGGAAACGGTTGCCCGCCAGGAGCTCTCCCGATACTTCAGTCCGGACGTTTCCGCGCGGATCCTTGACAGCGAGACTGGCTTCCAGCCAGGTCAGGGCGAGGTCTCGAGCTCCATTGTGCTTGCAATAGATCTGCGCGGCTTCAGCGCCTGGGCGTCCGGCAGGGAGCCGGCAGCGGTCATGCAGACGCTTGCCGACTACCAGAGTCGCGTTGTCCCGATTGTCCTCAGCCACGGCGGCAGCATAGACAAGTTCATGGGCGACGGGATTCTCTGCCACTTTGGGGCAGCCGTCCGGTCACCGCACCCGTACGCAGACGGTCTGCGCTGTGCCGAGGAGCTCCAAACAGAGCTTTCAAGCTGGCGGCACGAACTTGGCAGCTCTGTTGAGGCAGTCTCCGGCACCGAGTTCGAGTTTGGAATTGGCGTTGCCGGCGGGCAGCTCATCTTTGGGGCTGTCGGAGACCATACACGGCTTGAGTTCACGGTGATCGGAACACCGGTCAACACGGCAGCGAAACTGGAAAAGCACACCAAGACCATCCCGGCCCACATCCTTGTTCCATACAGCGATCTGAAGACCGCGGTGAGCGAAGGCTACCAGCCCGGCGTGAGGTACAAGCGCATCCGCGGGCGCCTTGTAGAAGGTATGCCCGAGCCAATGGACCTCGCCGTCCTTCCGAGGGAGTGAGGCCTGCTTTCCCCGTCCGTCAGGAGAGTCGTACATTTAGACTTGTGATAGAGACACGCGACTACGGAATAGAGATCCAGGACCTGCATAAGACGTACGGTGACCCCCAGAACAGGACCCAGGTAGTGGAAGCGCTGCGGGGGGTGAGTCTCCTGGTGAATCCGGGTGAGCTCTTTGTGATCCTTGGCCCGTCCGGTTGTGGCAAGAGCACGCTTCTGCGTTCATTGGCCGGACTCGAGGAACCAGAGCGCGGATCAATCGTGCTTGGCAGGCGCACCGTGTTTGACGCTCACAGCGGGGTGGCGGTTCCCGCACAGGAGCGCGGGATAGGAATGGTGTTCCAGGAGTACGCGCTCTATCCCCACATGACCGTCGAGAGAAACGTTGCATTTGGCCTTCGGACACGGAAGGTGCCTGCACCCCAGATATCCGAACGAACCCGTGCGGCGCTGGAAATGGTAGAGATGGATGAGCTTGCCGACCGACGGCCGGCGAGTCTCTCCGGGGGTCAGCAGCAACGGGTGGCTCTCGCACGTGCGGTGGCCACGAATCCGAAAATTCTCCTCTTTGACGAACCACTGTCCAATCTGGATCCCATGCTTCGCACCATGTTGCGGGGGGAGTTACGGCAACTCATACGGCGTGTGGGTACGACGACCGTATTCGTCACCCATGATCAGGAGGAGGCGATGATCATGGCAGACAGAGTTGCGGTGATGAACAACGGCCGGGTTGAACAGATTGGCACGCCGCAGGAGATCTACCGCCTCCCACAGACCGTCTTTGTTGCCCGATTCACCGGAAGACCCATGACCAACCTTGTTGAAGGGATGGTGGAACATCATCAGGGCCGGTGGATACTGGTTCCCACGGAGTCTCGCGCGCAAACGCTCTGTCTCTCACCTCAATTCAGCGAGTTCCGTGGCCAGCGTGTCATCCTTCATATTCGGCCTGAAGATATCACGGTGTCCCCGGAACCGGACGAGACAGCCACCACTCTGAATGTGAAAAGTGTCATGCCGGAGGGAGGACATACATTCATGCAGTGCGAACTGGGCGGACCGTACGAACCGTTACTGATTCGTGCTGCAGGAAATCTCCTGGCAAGAGAGCTTGTGGGCACGCGTATTCACGTAAGACTGGGCCGGACAACGGTCTACAGTCCCGACAGCTCCTATCTTCTGAAAGAGATTCCGCTCCCAAACGGCGCCACAGCCGGCGCGTGAGGAGGATTACTCCTCACCACCGGCCAACTGAGGAGCGGCGCTCCCGCGCATCTCGCTGTCGATAACGAAAAGAGCAATGTCTGATCCTCCGGCAAGCTTGATCCGCTTGAGAAGGCGGTTCACAATGTGCTCTTCCTCAACCTGCTCCTCGACGAACCAGTCAAGCATGGAGACCGTACCAAGATCACCCTCCTCCTCGGCCAGCTTGTGCAGACCGTGGATGTCACCGGTGAGCTGCTTCTCGTGCGCCAGCGCCTCTTCGATCGCTTCCTTGACTCCCGGCCACTCACTCTTCAGCTTGGGCACCGCAGGAAGGACAACCTTTGCATCGTTTTCCTTGAGAAAGTGGATGATCCGCTCAGCATGACCGTACTCTTCGCTTGCATGCTGTTCCATCCAGGTAGATATACCTTCGAATCCCTTGTCATAGAGGTCCATCGCAATCGCACGGTAGATGAAGTGCGCCTGGAACTCGCGTGCTATCTGAGCGTTTAACGCCTCATGAATCTTTGCAGTCAGTGCCATCTGTTTCTCCTGCCCGTAACATACTCTGGTTCCACCCTTTATGCAAAAAAAAAGGGCGGCCAACGGCCGCCCCTTAGAGGAGAATCGGTACTATGCTGCCGACTCGCCCGCCTCTACAAAACCCTGCTCGCGGCTGAGGATCGTACTGGCTACGTTAAGCATCACGCCATAGATGACCTTTGACAGAATGTCTGCTGCAGTAAACGTGAGCTGCTGAGCCACAATGGTGAATCCATAGTCGGCAATGCCAAACTCAAGGAGCGCCGGAAACAGATATGCACCGGGATAGAGGAACCAGCTTATGAAAAACAGTGGCAGGATTGCGCCAAACGTCTTCTGAGCCGCCGAGCCCTTCATGTTCTTCTTTCCCTCACGGATAACACGCGTGATAAGAACAAGTACCCAGACAAAGAACACGGTGGAGATGAATCCCCATACCAGCCATGGAACAAGGCTGCCGGAGAGGCGCCCTGGCTCATAGAACTGGCCAATGTACCCGGTCACAATCATCAGACTGCCGGAGACGGTGAACTGAACGACGTATTTCTTGAATGCCGCTCCTGCAATGCCTGCTACAAACAGGATCTGGATAAGCAGCATGGGAACATCAATCAACCAGTTCAGGTACCGATACCCATTGGTGAACAGCGGTGCGCCTTCGCGAAGCGCGTATGCCTCACCGGTAAACGTGTACGCAGACTCCCAGCTCTGCTGCTGCGCAAAGAGAAGCAACAACGCGGAGGTCATAACGACAACTGACAGAACCGACGACATGCGATACTTCGGCATGTTGCTGTTCTTCGTAAGAATAAAATAGAGTAGCGACGCCGCCATGGCCGCATACCCGAGCGTGAGAATGTGTGACACAATCTCAAATGCCGCAACTGAAATAGTGAACATGCAAGTCCCTCCTTCGGACAAGTAATGGTAATGAAATCACTCAGGTGATCTCCCTTTATAATGATAGCTAAAAGCCAAAACGTCCAGAAAAATCTTTACATCTCTTTGCAGGTTTAGGTTCAAAACAAAACTTATGTGGATATCATTAGTAACTTTTGAAAGCGACGGTTTGACACTTTCCTCCGCGCTGTCTACTGTTTGCCTGTGATAGAGAATGGTGCGCGGCAGCTCGCGCAGTTGATCAGAGGCCGAACGGTCTGTGTGCTCACCGGCGCCGGAATCAGCACTGAGAGTGGAATCCCCGACTATCGCGGTCCGGCCCGGCAGGGCAAACCAGCGACCCCAATCAAATATAGTGAGTACGTGCGTAGCGCCACCGCCCGCCAGAGGTACTGGGCGCGCAGTGCGCTCGGCTGGCTCGCAGTGGCCAGGTCGGAGCCAAACCGTGGACACGCATGGGTTGCGGCAATGGAACGGGAAGGGCTCGTCTCAGGACTGATTACTCAAAACGTGGATGGCCTGCATCGGAGCGCCGGCAGCCGAACAATCGTCGAGCTCCATGGAAACCTTGCACGCGTCATCTGTCTCAACTGCGGCACGGTCGAACGGCGCGAATCGGTCCAGGAACGTATTCTTGTCCTGAATCCGAACTGGACTACCCATGCCGGAGAAGTTGCCCCGGATGGCGACGTCCATCTATTGCCGGAGGTGACCAAACGGTTCACCGTACCGGCCTGCCTGCGTTGCGGCGGCATCCTCAAACCCGACGTGGTTTTCTTTGGAGAGAGCGTGCCGAAGGACCGGGTTGCCACCGCGTTTACCTATCTCGAACGGGCACAACTGCTGCTGGTTCTTGGCTCATCGCTGACCGTCTACTCCGGGTATCGTTTCGCGGTCAAAGCCGCAAAGGAAGGAAAGCCAGTCATAATCGTGAATGATGGGCCGACTCGCGCAGATGAGATTGCCGCGCTAAAGATAGAGAGACGTCTGGGGTTTACGCTCTCTGCACTTGCTGATGAACTCGCGCTTGGCGGGCCTGACCGTCATTCCCGCAGGCTGTCCCAGGAGGATTCGAACCCCCACCGACGGAGCCAAATTCCGTAGTGCTGCCGTTACACCATGGGACAGCGGCGGCGGGTGACAGAGCCACCGCAGCCGGGCCAAAGGATACCAAAACAGGGCCGTGATGGCGAGTGTCCCTACTCTTCGATTCCAGGCAAGCGGCTGGACACGTAGCGGTAGTTGTGATGGTAGGTCCCGTCGCTGAACTCATGAGCAAACCGCTCATCGTGATCGCACCGGTCGTGTACAGTAAAGCTCTGGGCGGTCTCGCTGAGCGATTTCATGGCGCCAATGGCGGCCTCGCGCGGCATGCCCGCCATTTGATCAGCCAGCACGCCCTGAAGCTCCGCAAGATCAAATATCATCTCATAGGTAGCTCGGGGATCCTTCACTATCCCGATCAGTCGACCGGGCTCGTCGGAAACCTCCCGCAGGTCTATGGGCAGTTCCAGACGCTGGTCGGGAAACACCACCACATAGGCGCCCGGCTGGCCGCCGTAACTGCTCCTTATCGCAACAACCGACCGGTAGAGCAGATCGTTCACGTGGCGGCCATCCACGAACGCTGCCAATCGCTGGCGGAGCTCCATTGGATCGAGCTCAGTCACCAGCCGAACGGGAGGCACATCAAGCAGATCGCTCGTACTCCAGTGGATCTCGTTGGTGGTAACCGTTGGTGTCTCAAGGTCGTCAGTCATTGATTCCCTACTACAGAACCCGGTGGGTGTGCGGTCCCCAGTCTGCCTGGTAGAACTCGCTCACATGTGTCCCCGGAGGAAAGATCTCATCCAGGCGAGCGGTATCCTCTTTGGTCAGCTTCACATCAATCGCGGTCAGATTGTCCTCCAGCTGCTCCAGGGTGCGGGAGCCAATGATCGGGCTTGTCACACCGGGTCGTTGGAGCACCCAGGCAAGCGCAACGGCACTCATACTCTCTCCCCGCTCGGACACAAACGCTTCCAACGCCTCCAGAGCATCGAACAGTCGCTCGGTTACCCGGGCGCTCAGATTCGACCGAGAGGCGTCCGCGTAGCGTGCCTGTGCCGGCGTCTCCTTTCCCCGACCATACTTGCCGGTCAAAAGACCGCCGGCTAGCGGACTCCAGGGAATGATACCGTACCCGAAAGTCTGCGCCATTGGCAGCAGCTCCCGCTCAATCCGCCGATCCGCCAGACTGTAAGGCGGTTGCTCGCTGACGAACCTGTTCAGCCCCAGCTCTTTGCTTGCCCATAGCGCCTCTACACTCTGCCACGCCGCGTAGGTGCTGGTTCCTATGTAGCGGACCTTTCCCTGGCGGACCAGATCATCCAGGGCGCGCAACGTCTCATCAATCGGAACCTGAGAATCGGGGCGGTGAATCTGGTAAAGGTCGATATAGTCTGTGCCAAGCCGTTCAAGACTCTGCTCACACTGTTCAATGATGTGGCGACGGTGGTTGCCGGCGGCATTCTGATCCTCGTCGTCCATGCGACCATGTACCTTGGTGGCGATCACCAACTGCTCGCGTCCGCCGCGGTCGCGCAGGATCCTGCCAAGCGTCTGTTCGCTCTGGCCCCTGCCGTAGACGTTCGCCGTGTCAAAGAACGTGATCCCGGCTTCCCGGCAGCGGTCGAAAATGGAGAATGCCTCCGCTTCCGGCGTCTTTCCGCCGAAGTACATGCAGCCCATACAGAGCGCGCTCACTTTCATGCCGGTACGCCCAAAAGATCTATATTCCATGACTTGCTCCTCGCTTCATAGTATGGAGAGAAATGACAAGTTTCAAATAGACCACGACGCACTTTTTCGCTTTGCAGTTCTGGCGCACTGCAGCTGGGCCATAATAACCCAGTAGATTTCGCGATCTCACCGCTTGCAGCGAGCGACCAGGGCAGAATTCATTCGATTTTTCGCAAATTCCCTTCCTCAGGGGGTTGGCCAACATGCAGGAAGTGTGATACTCTCCGTCTTCCACGCAGAATACTGGATTGGAAGTGGAGTTCACAGATACAGTACCAGTGCAGAAATAATGCACCGGAGCTGGCTCAGTTTGATACGTAATTGGCCTTTACACTCAACTGTGTGTCGCTATTACCCGGCCCGGTCGTCGAGAAGATCTGAGCCTGCAGCGTATAGCTATTATGTTGTGTATAAAGTAATTAGGATCGAGACCAGGAGACGTGATGGCACGACTCTTGCAACTCTTCGTAAATGAGCAAGCAGCTCGGGCGCTAACCCGTCCATAATGCTTCAGTAAGGTCCCCGTCCGGAGAGGTGGGGCTCGTTGGAGCAATGTAAATAAGAGCAATTGGAGGCAAGGATGGCAGAAGAAAAAAAGACACGAGCAATTCCCCGACGCGGTCGCTACAGCGACGATGACGCGAATGTTCTGTCCACATACCTGCGTGAAATCAACCAAATTCCGCTCCTGACCCGCGAGGAAGAGGATTACTTCTCACGCCGTGCACGTGAGGGAGATGAAGAGGCAAAGGCAACGCTCGCTAGAGCCAATCTCAGATTCGTCGTCAACGTGGCAAAGCGGTACCGCAACCAGGGGCTTCCCCTGAGCGATCTGATCAGTGAAGGCAACATCGGACTTATCAACGCGATCGATCGGTTCGATCCGGACAAGGGCTACCACTTCATCTCCTACGCGGTATGGTGGATCAGACAGGCAATCACAAAGGCCATCTACGAGAAGGCGCGGATGATTCGTCTGCCCCAGAACCGGATCTTCGAGCTCAGCCGAATTGAGAAGACTCGTACGCAGTTGCAGTCCGACCGCGGTCGCGACCCCGGTGTGGACGACGTGGCAAAGGCACTCGACATGGACGGCACCCACGTGGCCAGCATGCTTAATATCAGCCGCGACCACGTCAGTCTGGAGACTCCCATCAGCAAGGACAAGGATCCTTCTCTGCTTGGTGATTTTGTGGAGGACACAGATCGCGACGGACCAGAAGATGAGACGATGGAGAGCGCCCTGCGTGACGAGATAAACAAGGTGCTCGAGTCACTCTCGGATCGAGAGGCAACCATTATCCAGTATCGATTTGGACTCAACGGCAAGCAGCCGCTGAGCCTGCAGGAACTCGGCAACCGGTTCAGCCTGACAAAAGAGCGCATCCGCCAGATTGAGCAACGGGCGCTGCGCAAGCTTCGCGACCCGGAGCGAAGCGAGCGACTGCAGAGCTACATAGCGTAAGTGGGACTCAGGACACGGTGCGGCATACACGCTGCAGCGGTGTTCAGTTCCGACCTGGGCTACTTCACTACTTGGCAAGGCGAACGAGAGTGCGGTACCTTAAGCGTGCATCAGGGAAGGTCGAACCCTGATTCCTTGTCTCGTCCAGTCCCCTATTCAGGACGACCCAAGGCGTGTGATGTAAAAAAGATTGCCCCGCTGTTTCCGGCCAATGGGGGACAGTGGGGCTTCTTTTTGCAATGCCCGTCACCAGCATCGCCTTCCTTCACAGCGGTCTAAAAGAGAGCGAAGAGCTGTGCCCGCCGAATCCGAAGGAGTTCGAGAGCACTAGCCCTGAGCTAAACGATCGGGCACGATTCGGAACATAGTCAAGATCACACTC
>CAZREG010000067.1:0-13479 GCA_964599075.1 uncultured Spirochaetaceae bacterium
ACCGCGTCGTCGAGCACCCACGGCTGTGGAGAGAGATTCGCAAGCACGTGCACGTCGCCGTAGACGACGGCGTGACGGTCCGGCTCAACTTCGGCGTAGACCCGCAGCGGCGCACCGACCAGCGGAAACCCCTCGGCGACAAGTGTCAGCGTCGCAAGCCATGCACTTGTCTCGCTGTCGGGCCACCGGGGTGGGCGGTCAGGCCGCTCGGCGAATCGGTGCCATCTCCCGGCGGTGGGCTCGCCTCGTGAACCCGCGTGGTAGGTAATCTGAAAACCGAGCAGCAGCGTGATCGCGAGCATCCTTGCGTCGCAGGCCGAACGGTCAACCGCGAGGTCGTGCCAGGTGAAGATCGTCTTGTCGTGCAGGATGTGGTGCGTGAGCGGGTAGAAAGAGAGATCACGCTCGATGGCCGGGTCGTTCGACGCGCGGAACCCGTCGATCACACTACGGGTTCGCGACACACCACCGGAGAGACCGGTCGTAGGGATGAACATCGTCGGCGCCGTATCGTCGAGACGGACGGTGTTCCGGTTAACGACGGGGGGCGTCAGGTCAAGTCCCGGCTCCACACGCAGGCCCTCGACGTGGAAACCGCAGAACTGAGAAACCCAGTTCGCAAGGTAATCGACGGGCCCGTTGTCCCATACCTCCGTCGAGAGCGGGAGAATGTCCGAGACCGCTTTGGCGGCATCGGCGAGTCCCTGCGGCGCGGCGTACGGACGGGGGGACGCTTCGTTGAAGTCCCAGAACGCGTCCTCGGTGAGGAAGGGCGGCTTGAACGGTCGCGCCGAGAGCTGGTCGATGAGGACGATGTCGCAGCCCATCTCTTTCAGCCGCTCGATCTCGCGGATCATGAACGCTCGGTGCACCGGGCTCCACATGCTTGCGGTGAAGCCGGTCTGCTCGTAGTAGTACTCGAGGATAGGCGAGCCGTCCTCGCGCAGCTGCAGGCCGTCGTTGCCGTGCTCGGCGAGCATCGGGCTGTCGGTGCACCACCACGTGTAGTTGGTGTAGAGGAGCGTGCGCCGGCCGGCTTCCCGCGTCGAGCGCATTGCGTCTGCCAACTCAGCCTCCGCGCCGAACGAGGGGTGCGGCGGAAGGTGAACCGGATAATAGCGGTCGAATCCGTTGGGGAGGTAGCTCGAGTAATGAACCGTCGTGTTCCGTGGAACGTCGACGGCGAGCTGCCGCGCGTCATCGGCGGAATAGACCTCACAGTGCGCGACTATGCTCCTCGCGAAGTCGTTCCACGAGTCGGGCATCTTGTGTTCGAGCGTGCGAGAGATGCCATTCGCCTCCGCGTATTCGTCGAGCGCAGACACCAGATCCTGCTGCACACTGATGCGATAGACCGGCGTGGTGAGCTCCTGACCCGGCTCGATCCATACGTTGTGTCCATGTGAAAGCTCTCCAAGGTACGAGGAGGCCGGTCGCAAGCCGCCGACCGACAGCCTGGCCGGCACGAGAATCGGATCGGTCTCGGCGAACGGCTCCCGGTCGGCGATGTTCTGTTCCCCGTGGAACGAGAGCGTGGCGTGGTCGGTCTCCAGATGCATGAAGTCCATGGGACCCGGATAGCCGGTCTCGATGCGCTTCGCGCGTCCGAAGAAGCCCGGGCCGAGGCTGACCCCGTAGGTCTTCGGGAAGAGGAAGCGCCGCAACCCCCGGGTGGAGAAGCGAAGCGCGTGCGGTAGCAGGACGTACTTCACGGTCCTCGTCGATGTATTCGCGACCCGCGCAGACAGGGCGAACGATGCTGCATCGCAGACGAGTCGCACCTCGACGGCGAGGTCGTCGCTGCCGTAGGCGAGCGTGAGCGTAGACGAGCCTTCGTGCCACTCGATAGTCGGCTCCGGCAGATTGCCAGAGAACGCGACCTGGCCGTCGGCGTACCTGATGCGCCAGAGGTCGGTGGCGGCCTCCGGAGCGAGCATCTGGTGACGAGTCTCGCCTTCCGGGCCGACCTCAAGCTCCACGAGCTCGCCGCGCGGACCGAGTGAGAGCGTGTACACCGGGGATAGAACAATCCGTGAATCAGACTCGTACGTTACTGTTGGTAAGGGCATTCTCCACTTTCGCCGATAGCACGGTTGCTGTCAAGAATCGCTGAGGGCCGAGATACCCCTCTCTTGCATAGCCCGACCGGGCTCCGTAGAATCCCGAGGATGCTGCTCTATATTATTCGACATGCTGACCCGGACTACGCAGCTGGGACTATAACTGAGCAGGGGCACCGGGAGGCGGAGGCGCTTGCCGGGATCATGCCGCGGCTCGCTCCGACGCATCTCTACGCTTCCCCGCTTGGTCGGGCAAAGGATACGGCGGCTTATACCGTTGAAGCCACCGGGCTTCCCCTTGAGATAGAAGAGTGGACGCAGGAGATCTCCGGGTTTTCGGTGGATCAGGGAGAGCCCTACGGTATGACGGCTCTGTGGGACTATCATGGCGAGCACGTTCGACGGATGGATCCGCCGGGCCCCCGAACCGGCGACTGGATGGCCAGACCACCGTACAGCACTGACGGGTTTTCACAGCTCTTTGAGAAGATAGCCGGACAGTCGGATTTGTTTTTGTCACGACACGGCCTGCATCATGACGGCGGCGTCTACCGTATTGATGAGTCAATGCAGGCGGTCAGATCCCAGCGCCTTGCGGTGTTCTGCCACGGCGGATTTGGTCTCACCTGGCTCGCCTACCTCCTGGAGCTACCGCTTCCACTATTTTACAGCGGCTTCTTCCTCTGGCCCAGTTCAGTGACCACCATCCTCTTTGACGAGCGCACGCAGGGGGTTGTTACACCGCGCTGCATGGGACTTGGTGACGTCAGCCACCTTCATCTTGCCGGTCTTGCGCCACAGCCTCGCGGAGTCAAGGCAAATAAGGAGTAGGAACGCCCCGATTTCGCTGCGGTTGCTGCTGGTTTTGTGAGAAAACCGTTAAAACCGCCAAGATATTTTCCACAATCAACAAAATCTGTGTAATCTTTACATAGAAAAGTCACACAATTTGTGTGAGGGAGGTTCTTGCAATGAAAAATCGTTCTATTCTTCTGATCCTGGTACTTGTGCTTCTGGCAAGTCCGATCGTTTTTGCCGGCGGTGGAGGCGAGCAAGTTGACGTGAACACCATTACGCTGGGGTACAATCCGTTTTTATCGGATTCGTTTACGGATGCCCCGCCACCGATTGACGTCATTCGCGAGGTGCTCGCCGATCGCTACCCCGACATTACGCTTGAGTATCTGACCATGCCTCAGGATCTGCTCGATCAGCTGGTGATCTGGATGACCAGTCAGGACACGACGGTGGATGTCTTTGGCATGGACACCCCGTGGGTGACGCAGTTTGGTACTGCGGGCTGGGCGGTTCCGCTCAACGATCGCCTGCCGGATCTCAACACTCGGATTGCAACGTCCGGCCTGGAGACGTTCGCCTACAACGGGGAGTGGCTTGCGGTTCCCTTTTGGGGAAGCGTGACCGGTCTCTACTACCGCACCGATCTGCTTGAAGAGTACGGATACGGCGCGCCGCAGAGCGTGACTGAGATGGTTGAGATCATTGAAACCATTCGTGCCGATCGCCCTGAGCTGGCGGGTCTTCTCTGGCCGGGCGCACGAGGTGATTCGCTGATCATGTTCTACGCAACCCTGCTCTACGCCTTCGGCGGGCAGTACACAGACGCAGAGGGAAACTATCTGTTTGAGTCCGAAGAGAGCATTCGTGCGGTGCAGTTCATGCGGGACACTATTGTCAACGAGTTGTCGCCACGGGCAGTACAGACCTGGGAACGCCGGGAGTCACGACAGAGATTTGTCGCCGGGGAGGCTATCTTCTCCTGGGACAACCACGACATTATCACCTTCCTGGATGATCCGGAGCAGTCTGAGGTTCCCGGCAACTGGGATCTCATCCCGTTCCCTGCTGAGCCGGAAGGAGAGTCGGTTGCCATAACCGGCGGCTTTGCCTTTGCAATGAATCCATTCAGCCAGAAGCAGGAGAACGCCACCAGAGTGCTCGAGGTGATTTCCAGCGAAGAAGTACAGCGTGGCTTCGCTCTGGCCTGGGGTCCCGTACAGCAGTACATCGGTCTCTATGAGGACCCGGAGGTCCAGGAGTACAATCCCAACTCTGAGAAGCTTGGACCACTGGTGGATGTGGCGCTGAACCGACCGCCTTCACCGAACTACGGTGAGCTCTCCGCGATCATGCAGGAAGAGCTCAACTCAGCCATCACCGGCACCCGCCCGGTGGAAGATGCCCTTGCCAACATGCAGCAGCGAGCAACCGCGCTTCGCTGATTCGGTGTAGTTGACCAGAAATCGGCCGCCGTTGGGCGGCCGATTGTGTCTGAAGACGGGGGTTCACGTGATATCCAATAAGTTCGAGACACGCATTGCGCTTCTCCTCGCGTTCCCGGCGCTGGCCGGGCTTCTCATTTTCAACTACTACCCTATCATACAGAGTTTCCTCTACTCCTTTTTTGATCTCAATTTCACGACCGACTGGCTCACCGCGCCGTTTGTCGGATTTCAGAACTATGTCACGGTCATGGCGAACGACCAGTTCTGGTACACCTTCCTGTTCACTACCGGCTTCACCGTTGTCGCGGTCACGCTGGATATAAGCCTGGGCATGCTCTTTGCTCTTGCAACGTTTTACGTGCCCAAGCGCATGCGTGGCGTGCTCAGAGCGTTTATTATAGTGCCGTGGGCAATTCCCAAGGTGATCCAGGCGTCCATGTGGCGCTGGATGCTGAACAGTGACGTGGGACCCATTGGAGACATCCTGGTGAGAATCGGTCTGGTGGATGAGCCGCCTCTGTTTCTTGCCGAACAGTTCCTGGCTATGGGAAGTATCGTGGCAGCGTACACCTGGAAAGGGGCAAGCATAGCGGCGTTCTTCCTTATGGGAGGACTGGCCCTGATTCCCGGAGAGGTCAAGGAGTCGGCCATCATAGACGGAGCAGGCCCGATACGACGCTTCTTCTCCATCACCCTGCCCATCGTCATGCCAACGGTATTCGTGGCGCTTCTGTATCGCAGCCAGGATGCTCTGCGCGTCTTTGATGTTGTCTACGGACTGACCGGCGGAGGGCCGGGAACCAGCACGGACACCCTCAGCTCATTTGCCTACAACGCTTATTTCCGTTTTGCACAGTTTGGCCGCGCCTCAACCTACGCGGTGGTAACGTTTGTCCTTGTGGGTGCTGTTGGCGTCTTCTACATTGGCCGGATACGCAAAAACTTCAGTTTTAAGGAATAGTTATGAGGAGAAGACAACGCGAAACTCGGCATACCGTGCTCTCCATTCTGATCGTGGCAGTCATTGCGGTATGGTGTCTCGCGCCGCTTGCCTGGATCTTTGTGACCTCAATCAAACCCCTGGGCACTGAGTACGGGATTCCCGTGGAGTACTGGCCCGAAGAGCCGACACTGGACAATTATCGGACTGTGGTGGGAGAACGATTCACCATACAACGGTCGCTTCTCAACAGTGCCATTGTATCCACCGGTTCGGTCATAGGGACGCTGACCATGGCCACGCTCTCCGCGTACGCCATTGCGCGGCTGAAGTTCCGCTACCGTTTTCAAACGCTGTACGCTATGCAGATAGCGGGCATGATCCCACCCATCGTTGTCATTGCCCCCACCTTTGTCATGATTCGCGCGCTGGGGCTTCTGCGCACCTACTGGGGCATGATCCTGCCGAACATGGTGTATGCGCTGCCACTCTCCTCCTTTCTTATTGCAAGTTACTTTGCAAACGTGCCGTTCGAGCTCGAGGACGCAGCCAAAATTGACGGTGCAGGGACCTTGAGAACGATCTTCCGTGTCGTGCTTCCCATAGCGGCACCCGGCATCTTCTCTGCCGGCGTTCTGGCGTTCCTGGGATCATGGGGTGAGTTCATGCTGGCCAACACGGTGAGCATAGGCTCCGCTGCCGTGGAAACGGTGCCAGTCGCAATCCAGAGCCTGAGCAGGGCGTTTAATCTCCAGTGGGCGTGGGTAGCGGCAGGAACGATCGTAACAATTCTGCCTATCCTCATCGCCGTGCTCATCTTCCAGCGCGTAGTAGTAACCGGCCTCTCCGCCGGTGGTGTGAAGTAGCGTGTCGGAGAAGAGATACACCGTCCACGTCATTTCCCATACCCATTGGGACCGGGAGTGGTACCGCACCCAGCAGCAGTTCCGGATGAGCCTGGTCCGAACGGTAGATACGGTTCTGGACTACATCCGGGAGAACCCGGGTTTCCGCTGTTTTCTTCTGGACGGGCAGTCTATCCTGATTGACGACTATCTGGCCTTGCGGCCGGAGAAACGGGAAGAGATCCGCAACTGCGTGGCGGAACGCAGGCTCTTCATAGGCCCGTGGTACACACAGCCGGACGAGTTCCTGGTATCCGCTGAGAGTCTCATCCGCAACCTTCAGCTCGGGATACACACCGCGCGGTCCTACGGGAGGACAATGCGACTTGGCTGGATTCCCGATACCTTTGGGCACATCTCCCAGCTTCCGCAGATCTTGAACCAGTTCGGGATTGAGGCTGCCGCCCTCACCCGGGGCGTTGGGAATGAGCTTCCCGAGCCACGCACAGAGTTTCTCTGGCGCAGCCCGGATGGGAGCGAAGTGCTGGTGTTGCACCAGATGCAAGGCTACTTCAGTGCAGGCCTTCTAGCCTTTCCCTTCTTCTGGGGTGATGTATCAAACATAGCTCCTTCGGCCAGGCTGGCGGCACAGCGGGTCTCCGGGCTGCTTGAGTCGTTGAAGCAGGCAGCAAGCGGAGAGCATCTGGTCCTCTGGAACGGTTCCGACCATATGCCGCCGGAGCCGGCCATTGCTGAGACCATAGATGAGCTGAACGATATCAGCACCGACTATCACTTCATTCACAGCGACGCAGAAACGCTGGCCGAGGCGGTCCGAAGGTCAGAGCCCGACCTGCCGGTAGTACACGGAGAGTTAAGAGGAAGCCGGTACCATCCGCTTCTCTACTCCATTCTTTCAACGCGCACATATCTGAAGCAGCGGAACAGCCGCATCCAGAGGCTTCTCGAACGCTACGCAGAACCGGTTTCGGCGCTTGCCTCCATTGTGCCAACGCAGGATCTCTCTCCGGGTAGGCGGGCCCACTACCGCTATCCGGCAGCCGAGCTGCGTGAAGCGTGGAAACTTCTTCTTCAGAATCACGGTCACGACAGCATTGGTGGCTGCAGCATTGATCAGGTGCATCGGGAGATGATTGCCCGTTTTGATCAGAGCGAGCAGATTGCGTCCCACATCGCCTCTGAATCCCTGAAGCTCCTCTCAGAGGTACTCTACACCTCCTGGGCCCCCAGTGATGCGCCGGTGTGCGTTTGCTTCAATCCGGTCGATCGTCCGTACGCGAGGGTGGTGGAGCATGAGTTTCGCACCGGTCGACATTTCGCAGATCCGGTGACAGTTCTTGATCGAAACGGGATCCCACGCCCGGTTCAGCTTCTCTCCTGCACCGAGCACAGCCATGGGTGGCTCAATCGGGATACCACCCTGGGAAGCTGTGTTGAGAACCTGCCGTGGTGGCAGGAGGTGCTCAAGCGGATGGATGGGCTTGATTTCGCAGACTATGAGCTTACGCAGACATCTGCAACTGGTTTTGTCCTCTTAATGTATCTCTCCGACTACGGTGGTGTTGAAACCGGTGTCCTTGGAAGACTTTCGCAAGAGTTGCGCCGTCATGACCAGGCGGCAAGCGTTACGCTGAAGGCCACCTTTGTGCACCAGCGAATCGCCTTTGTCGCTCCCCTGCGGCCAATGAGTTACACCGCCTTCGCGATCATCCCACCGGACGACAGTCCCGGCACAACGATCGCTCCCGGAACAACCGGAACCGTCTCCATAGACGCTTCCAATGGTTCACCTGCTCTTATCTTTTCCGGTGGTACCCTGCAGGTTGAACAGGATGGAAGCCTTAGACTAATCACCCCGGACGGAACCGTGTACTCGGGTCTGGGGCAGCTGGTGGATCAGGGAGATGGTGGGGACACCTACGATTGCTCTCTGGTCGGTGAAGAGCAGCCGCTGGTTCCTGAGGACGGAGTGCGGATTCACGTGCTCCACGCCGGGCCGGTGATCGCGAGTCTGGAGGTGAGCTTCACCACACAACTGCCGGCCGAGCTCACCGAGGATCGCAGCCGCAGAAGCGCCACCACCGCAGGCGTACCGGTTCGCATGCACGTGTCCGTCCAGGCCAGGAGTGACATGGTTCGCATACGGACTCACATTGGCAACACGGCGCTCGACCACCGGATGCGGGCACTCTTCCCCTATGGACCGCAACGCTCGCCCGCCGAGCCGACACTCTGGGTTGACTCACCGTTCTCTCTGGAGCGCCGGGCGCTGGGTCCCCAGGACGCGACGGGCTGGGAGCAGCAACCGAGTTCCATACAGCCGCACCTGAACTGGGTAGCTCTTGCCCACGACCGCTCCGCGGTGGCAGTGGTGGCAGATGGGCTTCATGAGCATGAGATAGTTGACACGCCCACCGGTCGGGCCATTGCCCTCACGCTCCTGCGATCGGTCGGTTGGCTTTCCCGCGGTGATCTCTCCAGTCGCCAGGGGCAGGCGGGCCCCATGATTGAGACCCCCGAGGCCCAGTGCACAGGTGATGGCTCTTTTGAGTACGCGTTCCGGATATTTCCCGGAGAGCAGGCGCTTTTAGAGAACACACAAAGCCTGGGCGATACCCTTCTGCCTCCAATGACGATTGCAACGGAGAACACTCCGGAACGACACGCCAGAGAGGCCAACAAGACGCCGCCACAGTATGACAACACGCGCTGCAGCTACATCAGTCTGCAAGAGTCAGGCTTTGTCCTGACCGCCTGCACAAGAGCCGCCAACGCCCCCAACCTGATCACCGTTCGCCTGTTCAACAGCCGAAATGAACGGGTCACCGAACGCCTGAAACTTGCACCCTTTGTGGTAGGATGCAACCGCGCCCACCTGAGCGAAGACCCCATCGAACGGCTTCACATCAAAGAGAACCACGTCTCTGTCACCGCCGAGCCGTTCCAGATCATCACGCTGCTTCTCAAGCATGCACGGCGGTAGGGCGGACATCGATCCCAGATTGTTACTCTATGGGCAGGCTCTCATCTGCGCACCACTCCATCCATGATCCGGAGTAGTTCTTCACCTTCTCGAATCCCAGGAGGCGGAGCGCGAAGTAGGCATGAGAAGAGCGTGAAGCGGTTCGGCAGTAGGTGATAACCGGTTGATCAACCGTTGCGCCGACCTCTCTGTACAGGTGGGCCAACCTCTCTGTGGGCACGAAGGTAGGATCGAATAGATCGATGATATGATGTTGCCAGTCCAGGTTGCGGGCGCCGGGGATGTGACCGTTTCGTGGATGGGCGTCGGTCCGTCCGTGATACTCATCCGGGCTGCGAGAGTCTATGATAAGCGTGTCTGCGCTCTCGATCGCACGAAGCACATCTTCCCTGCTCGCCACATTGTGGGCCACACGTTCGCTCGCGGTACGAAAGGTAGCCGGTTGCGGTCTCCTGTACCCCGACTCGGTGGGCAGCTTCCCGCCGGTCCAGGCAGGAAAACCGCCGTCAAGCAGCGCCATGCGGGACCTTCCAAGATGTTCAAGAACCCAGAACACCTTGGCTGAGGGCACAAGGCCGGAGTCATCATAGAGGACCAGGCGACTCTCTGTGTCTATCCCGGCATTGCTGAGAGTTTCCTCAAGATCTGCATTCGTCAGCATCACCGAACTCACGGACTCGGGATCAAAGAGCGATCCGGAAGGAAGGTTGACGGCACCTGCAATATGCTCCTCGGTGAAATCAGCCTTACCCCGAGTATCAACCACCAGCACATCCGGGTCGCGCAGGTGATCGCCCAACCAGTCGGGGCTTACCAATAGTGACTCATTCATCTCTCAACGCTCCTTTGTGGAAATATCGCACGAATGCTTGACTCTTGTTCTTCAGAAAGATACTCTCTGAAACACAAGTAATCAACGTTAGTTAGTTGGGATTGAGGTATTTGGCGGATGAGCAGCACAACAACAGAGCGAGTAATTACTTCCATCATGGCCCTCGCGGCGCTTTCTCTGATTGGCGTTCTTGCCCTTGGCACCGTACGGGGAGATCTGCAAACCGGTGCCGTTGGAATTGGATTCGCCTCCTCTCAGGCCCTGTTTGATACCGGGCAGGAGCAGGGCCTGGTGATAGCCACGGATGGAGGAAGAACTCTCATTGCCGTGTCGCTCCCGGACGGCGGCGTGAGCGCCGGGGTGGAACTGCCCGGCCGCGCCACCTCTATCGTTCCAACTCCCGGTGGGGTCTCAGTCTGGGTATCCTTCGCCGACCGCAGGGAGATCGAGGTGTACTCCACGGTTGATCTCACCCTGCAGGCGACGCTCCTTCCGGCAGGCGGTGACGGGCTGACCCCAGAACATCTCACCTTCTCTGAGAACGGGGATACGCTCTCCATCACCTGGCGGGAGGACCCGCGCATCTCTGTGTATCGCCACCAAATGCGGGAGCTGACTCTGCTTCAGGAGATTGCTCCTGATGTAGCGGCCGCTACCGCTGGACCGGTAATCCGGAACCGCCGGGCGACCCGGCTCTTCCGGGTGGAAGAGAGCGGCGGCCTCGCCGCTTTCTTTCCTCAGAACGGCCAGCGGTTGGAGTCTATCCCGGCTCCCGGTGACCGCCTGCAGATAGCTGCGCCGCCGGTGTTCACCGCCGACTACACCGCCGCATGGGCCGTCACCTCCACCAGGGGATTGGCACGCATAGACATAGCGCAGAAGACGGCGCATCAGCATATGCTCGACCTGGAAATGGCGTCTGATCACCCGCCGGTACTCACCGGAGATGCCTTACATATGCTGGTGATAGGACTCAACCGGCGTGGAGTCCACCGGTTGAATCTATCGGACACGGGGCCTCCTCTCGCCGCAGGTGAGCGCTCAGTGATCCCGGAGGATCAAGAAGAAACGTCCATTGTAACTATGGTGGCTGCCGGAACCGCAGCGGCGCTGATTCTCACCACAGACGGTCGGCTGACCGTGTTGGACACCCGATCGCTGGAGGTCGCGGATACCGTACAGATTCAGTATGCAGACCGGCCAATTGATCCGGTGCTTGCGGCAGCCTGGGAGATCAATACAGAAGGAAGTTTCGCATGCTTTTGATTGGAGGACTCTCACTGGGACTGCTGTTGGGCTACAGCCTGCAGCGCGGCGGATACTGCATGAACACGGCGTTTCGCAGCTTCTTTCTGGAAAAGGACAAGAGTCTGGTCCGAGCATGGGTCCTGGTACTGCTCATTAACATAATTGGAGTCCGTCTTCTCACTGATCTGGGAGTGCTCGAGCCCGCTGTGGCTCCGCTCTTCTGGCCGGCTGCAATAGCCGGAGGCTTTATCTTTGGGGCGGGCATGGTTATCGCCGGGGGATGCGCAAGCGGAACCTACTATCGTTGTGGCCGCGGCATGCTTGGTTCGGTGGCTGCCCTGATTGGCTTTGTGACCGGTACGGCGGTAATAGATGGGGGCGCGCTGGTAGGAGTGCAGAACGCGCTTCGCGCACCAACTATCGATACCGGTGACGGGCCGGCCACTCTGTTCAACGTTTTTGGGGTGCAGAGCGTGGCAGTGCGCTGGGCGCTGCTTGCCGTCGCCGCTGTTCCAGCAGTGATCTGGCTCGTACGGGCCCCGAAGGATCGGTTTCTTATCGGCTGGAGCTGGAGACGGTCGGGCACGGCAATTGGGGTATTGGCGCTTGCCACCTGGTTGCTGTCGGCCATGCAGGGGCGCGACTTCGGCCTCTCATTCACCCAGCCCACCGTGGCGCTGACCCGATTTGTGATAAGTGGTGACTCCTCCGGCATCAGCGTGGCCTCATTTATCGTGCTTGCAGTGCCGGTTGGCGCGTTTCTGGCAGCAAAGGCGGCGGGTGAGGCAATCCTGCGTGCTCCTGATCCGCGGCGTCTCGCGCGGCAGTTCGGCGGTGGCGCCATCATGGGAACAGGCGCCTCCATTGCCGGCGGCTGCAATATTGGCCACAGCATAACCGGTTTCTCCACGCTGGGGATCACCGCCATGCTGAGTACCGGATTCATAATTCTTGGATGTTGGGCGATGACAACTATCATCGTTCGATCTGAATCACGACGAGTCAATGTGACTCAAGGAGAAACAACATGATGAAACCAGACGTTTCACATCATCTGATACGAGTGGCGGCGTTCGCGCTGCTCACCTTGACAGTGGCCACCGCGTCACTCTCTGCCGCCGGCGGCACAGAACAACCACTGGTGCGAACCGCCCCTGACCAGATACTGGTTACGCCCGAGTGGGTAGCCGAGCAGGGTGATGCCGTGGTGATCCTGGACGTAGGCCGATCGTTCGAGGAGTTCGCAGCGGGTCACGTACCGGGTGCCGCATTCGTTCAGCGAGAGGTTATAGCGACCGAGCGCAACGGCGTTGGCAGCATGTTGCCGGAGCCGGATCTGGTGGCCGCGGATCTTGCAGAGCTTGGGGTGTCGCAAGGTACTCCCGTAGTGGTCTACGATGCCGGGCGGGGAACCTGGTCGAGCAGATTGTTCTGGGCGCTTGAGTACCTGGGACACGAGCAGGTCCACCTTCTTGATGGCGGCCTGACCGCCTGGCAGGAGACCGGCATCTCTCTCTCCCAGGAAATACTGGTACCGCAGCAGGGAGATTTTGTAGCGCAGGTTCGCGAGCAGCTTCTTGCTGATCAGGAGTACGTAGAGTCGAACCTGGGTAACGGTGAGGTACTGATTCTTGACGCCCGCTCTCCGGCAGAGTACAGCGGGGAAGATGTGAGGGCTGCACGGGGCGGCCATGTTCCCGGCGCCATCAATCTGGACTGGGTGAACAACAGCAACTCCGACGACCCGCGTTTCCGTCCGATTGAACAGCTCTCACAGGTGTACGCGCAAGCGCTTCAGGGACACGACGGCGAGGTGGTTACACTCTGCCAGGCCGGCTTTCGAGCGGCCCACAGCTATGTTGCGTTGCGCATTCTTGGATACGAGGAAGCCAGGATGTACGACGGCTCGTGGTCGGAATGGGGCAACGATCCTGATGCACCCATAGAGACCGATGTGTAGCCGATCAACCACCATAACGCACAGGAGGAGCCTATGTCTGAAGTGACCGTAGATAAAGTAATCAATCTGCAGGATGAAGTGTGTCCCTACACGTTCGTCAAGAGCAAGCTGGCGCTCGAACGCCTGGAGTCCGGCCAGGTGCTGGAAGTCCACCTGGGAAACAGTGAATCTGCATCCAATGTGCCCCGGTCCATAGACCTTGAGGGGCACGAGGTGCTCGCCGTCGACAAGCCTGAGTCCGGCCACTGGGTTGTAACCGTACGCCGAAGCTGATCGGTCGGTCGCAGGAGCTAAGCGCCGCGCGCGACAGCTTGGAGACGATCATGTAGGATCCAATCCATATGCGA
>CAZREG010000068.1:0-11763 GCA_964599075.1 uncultured Spirochaetaceae bacterium
GTGCAAGCCGCGACGGCTGAGTCCCAGGTGATCCGCCACGGTACGCGCTGTTGGCCGAACGGGAAGGATGGCCGCACAGGCGCGTGCGATTTCCCCGGTCAGCCCGGTTTCGACGCTGACCGGGGATGGCTTCAGGCAGCGAAGCAAACAGCCTATGAGTTGTTCGCAGAGCAATCGCCGATCGGCCGATACCGATTCACCCAGCGGCAACAGTTCAGCAAGCGCATCCAGCAGACCCACAACGCCTGGCAGAGGGTCCAGGCGCAGGGGCGGGTCGACGATAGCCTCTGCGTGGAACTTGAGCGAGAAGAAAGCGGTGGTCCGTCTGCCAAAGCGAAAGCCATGCTCGTGCCCCGGTGACAGCAGCACCGCCGCGCCAGCCGGAAGAGCCTCCCAGGTACCGGAGGAGTACACCCAGGAGATGCCGGTCTGGATATATTCGATTTGATGAAAGGAATGCTGGTGAATCGGTGTCTCGGCGGTGCGTGCGTTCCTGCTTCCGTGGTGCGTCAGCAGGGAGACAGGCGTATGTGCGTTCACTCGCTCTCTCATGGAAAGAATGCTATCGTCCCGGAGGTATCCCGGGCAAGGACTCAGGGTGAACAGAGTCTGAGCCGGTGCCGCTTTGGTCATGTCCGCAGTGCCGCTTTGACACTTTTGTGAGTGCCGAATAGCAGTACAGTAGTGGTCAGGAGACAACCATGTCGATTGCTGATCCCTGCCGTTTCCAGGACCGACGAGACCTGCTCGCCCGCGCCGGATTTCATCGGACGCACTATCAGCCCGAAAGCCTGGGACTGTTGATCGGCAATGCCGAGTTGGGCGGACCTGTGCGTGCTGATGGCCTTGGTTTCGATTCGCTTTACCTTTCATCTCTGTGGCAGACGAATACGTCCCGTGGGAAGCTCGATGGACCCCGCCTGGAGCCCGTCAACGGCACCGGGAAGGTGACTGGATATGATCAGCGTCTGGATATCGCCAGCGGGATCGTAGAGACCGAACTGCGCGATGACCAGGGCCTGGCCTATCGGTGCGAGCTCTTTGCTTCGCAGGCAGAAACGGCCTTGCTGCAAATGCGCCTGACCAA
Organism: uncultured Spirochaetaceae bacterium; assembly: GCA_964599075.1. Taxonomy (GTDB): domain Bacteria; phylum Spirochaetota; class Spirochaetia; order DSM-27196; family SLST01; genus SLST01. Next base: position 1,088 of record CAZREG010000068.1, read on the forward strand.
CACTGGCGAGCAAGAGCAACACTGGCGCCTGCGACCGCCCGAGGCGCCCGGGCAACGATCGCATTGGGTACAAAACGACCTGCTCCACATCGCCGCTGCCGCAGACGCGCCCACCCCCTGGGCGTGCGCAATCGGCTGTAATCGACCTGCCGGCGGCGACTCGGCTCAGTGGCGTCTGGCACCCGGTGAGGTGCTGCTTCTGACTCTGGCGTGTGCGACGGTCTACGAGGGGCCAGGTTTTGCCGAGCGGGTGCACGGCCTGGCGTGGGAAAACCGGCGTGACGATAACCTGCCCAGACGCGCCCATTGTGCTCGCATGCAACAGCTCTGGGACGCATCGGCGTTCATTGCTGTGCCGGATGCCGAGCTGGAGCGGTTGTACTATCGGTGTGTCTACTGGCTCTTCTCGGCAAGCGGGAGTCGTTATGCCCTGATGCAGGAGACTCCACTCGCCGGTACCGATGCCTGGCGGGGGGTGGCGTTCCCGTACGGCTTTGGTTGGGGTGTGCTGGCCTTTACCGCTCTGGGACACCCGGAACGCGCCAGACGCACGCTCGAACTCATGTTCCGGCCGGGTGCCCTGGCTCGAAATGCCCACGTTATGCTCGAACGCCTGGATAATCACGATATCGCATTCTTTATGGCCCCAAGCCCCTCCCCACCGCAGCTGGAGAGCGATCTCCCCGACTATGACTTGGAGGCCTTTGCCACGCCCGGCAACCACGCTGCGTGCCCGGGCGACAATGAGGCACGAAGCTTTGGCCATCAGATCAGTGTGTACGGTGATGGTCGGATGCGTCGTGGTCATCAACGTCACATCGACGGCTTCGTCGCCGCCGCGGCCTATCGGCTGATCGCCTATCATCCTAACGAGAGCCTGCTTTGCACAACCGTGTATCCGATCCTGCGGGGGTGTGCCATTTTCTGGTCCCGACTGCTGCGCTGGGATGATGATTCCGGCGGGTATATTACGCCGCCGTTGCATTCGGTTTCTGAAAACCTTGACGGTCGCAACGTCACGGATGCCGTGCTGTCGGCGCGCTGGTTGCTGCGCCAGGCAGCTCGCGTGGCCCAGGATTTACAAATCGATGCTGATTGGCGTAAACGTTGGGCGGCCTTTGCCGACGGTCTGATCCTGCCGCAGAACGACGGTATCTACGTTGAGCACCTCGGGCAGAAGGAATTGCGGGATGGTTCGGGATACTTTGGCGTCCGGTTCCCCATTTACTTTGGGTACCCCGGTTGGGAACTGGCCCGCGAGCTGGACCACGATCAGGTCCGCCGGACCTTCGCTGCGGTCGTGACAGCCAATCATGATTATCAGGGAATGATCAGTTTTATCGCTTCCGCGTTCGCCGCCTCGGCAGCCGCGTATGGCGATGGGGAAACATGGGTGCAGGCGATGCGGCACAACCTCGACTGCGTGGACCCGGAATCAGGTGCGCTCCGGGAGTCCGAAGACAAACCGTATTTTCACACCTCCTACGCTGCGTTTGTCTGCGGCATGCTTTCGGGTCTCTTGCAGTCGGATGAAGACGGTGATCGCCTCTGCCCCGGCGTCCCGGATCATTGGACGGAGGTGGCGGCATGGAACCTTCCCGCTCACGGAGGTCGTCGTCTCACCATTCGCCGGGACGCGACCGGCACGCACGTGGAGCCCGCATGAGCCCTCGGGCGATCGGGCAGCAACGTGGTGACAGCGACCGCGCGCAGGAACACAAGACAGAGTCCGAATGATCGGAACCGGTTACTTCGGAAGGCTACAAACGCGTCCTGCATTCAAGGACTCCACGGTGCTACTCTCCCAAGACGACTGGCCATGCGATAGAAGAGACGCTGTACCTCAGCTCCATACCGTCTGCTCCGGGGGTTCGTTCCTGAGCGAACTCCGGTACTGAATCGGTGAGAGACCGACGCTCTTCTTAAACGCTCTTGAGAAATACAAGGGATCGGAATACCCAACCTTAAACGCAATCTCGGAGACCGTCGCTTCGGTAGCCTCCAGGTAATGACACGCCCGCTGAACACGGAGTTTGGACACGAACGCCATCGGGCTATCACCAGTCGCCTCCCTGAATACCGTATTGAGGCGCGAAACGGAGAGTTTCGCGCTTCTCGCAAGATCCTCCAAATGGATTGGTTCATCAAGTCGTTCCTGGATTCGAGCCACTGTAGCTTCAACCGCAGGCCTCCACGTATGGCTGGTGCGATCGCGGACCGACGAATTATCGAAACAGAGAAGCGATAAAATGGATCGCACCAACGCAGACGCCGCAATAAGATGCTCGAGTGAGTAGCCGCGAGACAGAACGTCAAAAAGCATGGAAAAGAGTCGAGATGTTGATTCCAAAGTCGACGGCGGTACCCCATAGGGCCCTCCCTCGAACGGAAGGTGCCCCCAGTACCGCATGCTCTCCAAGCCCGCAAAATGGAACCATTGAAGTGACCAAGGCACCGAGTCGTCAGCCTCGTATTCATGCCCCACATCGGCCGGAATCACCACGAAACTCTGCGGTACAACCCGAATCTCCTTGTTTCCGGCTCGAGCGAAGCCGCTTCCGTCCTCACAGAGTAGGAGGATATGTTCGGTCGATCCAGCTTCGCGTCGCCTGTAATGATGTTTTGCATTTGGGAAACAGCCAGCGTCGGTGACATGAAGTTCGTGAAGGAGCGGGTGGTGGCTCGCTCTTTCCACGACTCGGTGCGGAACGACATACAGCGATTCATCAAAGAACCCTTGGCGTTTTCTTGGAACCAAGCGAGACACTCTTTAACCTTAGCAGCGAACAGGCGAATAGTCCATAAATGCGCAACTGCCTCCATGGTATAATCGTCGAGAGGATTCTATGCTTGCCTTACAGATCGCCACAACGAGTGGATCATGGAGCGCAAGCCATCTCCATATTCTGTAAACCGATGGCTTCGCTCCATACGCCTTGCTGCATGACGGATTCATCTATCAAGGCGGCCAACATGACGGGCGTAGTCGAACGCGAGCGTCATGGCGAGACTTGCATAGATTCTCCATACTGCGGCTCCGGCGGGTTCGGTCTTAGGAGACTCTCCAAGGAGACAGATCGATGAGTGACAACAGAAAACAGCACAATGAGCCTCATCTTCCGTCGCAGATCGGCTGTGGGAAGATCACCCTGGACTATCTGATTGATTCGTCCGGTACAGTTGAGTTCCGCATTTGCCCTACCGAGCGGTTAACGGATCGAGTGGAGCCACGTACGTATCTCGAAGGTCATCCGATCGACAAACTACCCAAGCGCTGGCGGCCTCTTCCTGCGCGCGATCGTCACTCTCTCGTGCAGCTGAGTATCCGGGGTGAATCAAATCCTGGTGCATTTTCGGGCGGAACAAGTATGCTTGAGGGCGAGAGCACACAGAAACTTATTTATGATTCACAAACCGTCGCCCGGGATTCGTCGGGGGTCAGAGTTGTTACGTCACTCAGTCATCCCTCCGGGCTGCTGCTGCGTCATAATGTGACCTGGATCGAAGGGACCGCGTACGTGACAGTCAGCACTGAAGTGATCAACAACGGCTCCAAGGAAATAACTCTCGATATGATTTCCACCTGTTGTTTGGGTGGCATCACACCGTTCGCCGGTCAGGATGCCCCACGCAACCTGTTTCTTCATCGCTTTCGTTCTCGATGGACACAAGAAGGGAGCCATGAAGTGAGATCGCTGGAGGAGTTGGCGCTCGAACGATCCTGGACAGGGTACGGAGTGCGCAGTGAGCGGTTTGGGCAGGTCGGTTCTATGCCGGTACGCGGATTCTTCCCGTGGGCGGCACTAGAGGATCGCAAAGCAGGGGTATTCTGGGGTGTGCAGCTCGAAGCCCCCGCCTCTTGGCAGATCGAAATCTACCGAACACAGGACAATGTAACGATCTCAGGGGGGCGTGCCGATCGTGAGTTTGGCCATTGGTGGAAACGAATGGCCCCTGGCGAGTCATTGCTCTCGCGGCGAGCAGTCGTCTCAACCGTTTCGGGAGATGTCGACGATCTCTGCGATGCCCTGCTTGAGGCGCAAGTCCGACCGTCGGCGCAAAGTGACCCGGAAAAGCGACTATCTGCAATATTCAACGAGTGGAGCTCCTCATGGGGTAATCCCACAGAAGCCGATGCTCTCGAGGTCGCAGATAAGCTGGCCGACACACGCTGTCAGTACTATGTAATCGATGACGGATGGGCCGAACGGCCGGTCGATAGTTTCCAGAGCAACGGCGACTGGAACGTAAATCTTCAGGCCTTTCCAAGCGGCCTGAAGGCGACCTGCGACGCAATCCGTGCACGCGGTCTGATTCCGGGAATCTGGTTCGAATTTGAGGTGTGCACGGAAGGTACGCAGGCGTTCGAGAAGACCGACCATTTACTCACCCGGGATGGTTCCACCCTTCAGATTGGTTCACGCCGATTCTGGGACTTCCGTGATCCGTGGACAACCGAATACCTTCGAGCGAAAGTAATTGAACGTATACGGGAGTCAGGAATCGGATATCTCAAAATTGACTACAACGAAACGCTTGGTATCGGTTGCGATGAGGCTTACTCGGATGGCGTCTCATCACCGGGCGAAGGGCTCTACCGGCACATCGATGCAGTACAGGAGTTTATCGCTCTCATTCGACGGGAGATCCCGGACATCGTCATAGAAAACTGTTCCGCTGGAGGGCACCGCCTTGAGCTCTCTTTTCTCGCCCTAACTGATGTAAGTTGCTTCTCTGACGCGCATGAGTGTCAAGAGATCCCTATCATCGCGGCAAACTTGCACCGACTCGTGCTTCCGAGTTTGACTCAGGTGTGGGCAGTGGTCCATCCGTCCGACAGTTTGCAGAGACTACAGTACAGCCTTTCGTCCCTATTTCTGGGCCGGCCGTGTCTGTCGGGAGAGATCCGAGAGTTGGATGAACGGCAGTTTCGGGAGGTTGCGAACGTTCTGGATTTTCACGCGCGCGTCGCACCTATTATTATTGATGGGGCGAGCAGACGAGTCCACAAGCTTGCGAGTGGGCTAACACATCCGGAGGGCTGGCAGGCCGTTGTGCGTCACTCCCGTGATGGCGATGAGCTGCTCGTTGTACTCCACACATTCGAGCTACGTGAGAGCCACCCGCGCGTGGTCGAGATCCAGTTGCCTCAGGTGCCATGGGGGATCGTCGGCCGTTACGGCTACGAATCTGCCGAGATCATTCAAGGCGATAACCTCCGAATCTCCGGCTTGATCTCCTTCACCGGCAGGGTACTCCATCTCCGAAGGATGCCTTGAAATTACTGTGACGCGCATATTCGAACGGGAGAGAGCAAATTAGTCCATACATTTCTCGGACATTCTATGGCTCCAAGGATGCCCCGCGGGTAACATCTCAAGATCAAGCGTAGTAGAGAGAATGTGAACATGAGTGAGATTACCAAGCCGCAAAGTCAGAGCCACATTGACAGACCAACCTACGACGGTCCAGGTGTTCGTGCATGGCACGAACAGATCACGATACCGACGTACGGAATCGGGAACCCGTGTTCCTACCCGGTATTCTCAGAAAAGCGCGTCTACCAAGGAAGTTCAGGACGGGTCTATCCGTATGCTGTTGTAGAATCAGTGTCAGATGAGAAGAGCGACAAAGAGTACGATGGGCTTTTCCTGGAGAATCGCTATCTAAAGGTGCTCATTCTTCCGGAGCTTGGCGGCAAGATTCATATGGCGCTGGACAAGTCCCGTAGTTATCACTTTGTATATTACAACGAGGTCATCAAGCCCGCTTTGGTCGGGTTGACCGGTCCTTGGGTCTGTGGCGGCATTGAGTTTAACTGGCCGCAGCATCACAGGCCGAGCACATTTCTTCCGGTGGAGTGGGAGATTCGGAAAAACGGTGATGACTCGTGGACCGTCTGGCTCAACGAAATAGAACTTATGTCTCGTATGCGGGGATGTGTCGGATTTACGATGCATCCTGAGCGAGCTTACATTGAAATCTCCGGCCGTCTTTACAATCCGCAACCGCTACCCAAGACCTTCCTGTGGTGGGCCAACCCAGCTGTCGCGGTAAATGAGCATTACCAGACCATTTTCCCCCCGGACGTGCACACGGTCATGGATCACGGGAAGCGCGATCTAACACGTTTTCCTATCTCCACGAGCGAATATTACAAGGTCGACTACTCCAGCGGTGTAGATATTTCATGGTTCAAGAACATTCCTGTTCCGACCTCATATATGGCACACCATAGTAACTTCGATTTCGTCGGGGGGTACGACCACGGTGTCGAGGCGGGAGTTCTTCATGTTGCCGATCATCACATTTCTCCGGGAAAGAAAATGTGGACGTGGGGCACCGCAGATTTCGGGCGCGCCTGGTACGAAAGTCTGTCTGACGACGGAAGGCCATACATCGAGCTCATGACCGGAGTCTTTACCGACAACCAGCCTGATTTTTCGTGGATCCAGCCCGGAGAAGAGCGGAGGTTCACCCAGTACTTCTTCCCATATTCGGGAGTTGATCGCGTCTGCGTTGCGAATGACCGCGTTGTATTAGGCATAAGACCCGAAGGAAGGACGGCCACCGTAGAGCTTTTTGCAACTTCACGCGAGAACCTCCGGGTCCTGGTTATGTCCGGCGAGACTGTTCTTCTTGACGAGCGCTCTGACATATCACCCGCGCGCGGTCTCTCCTGGAGCGTTCCGCTGACCGACAACGTTGCCATAGAAACAGTTCTGATCAAGGTATATGACGAAGATGATTCAGAGATAGCCCGGTTCCAGGAGAGTGCTTTGCCTGAAGGCCCGACGCCAAAGAGGGCTGAGCCTGCTCCGGACCCGAGGGATGTCAAAACCACCGAAGAGCTATATCTGTGGGGACTGCATCTCGAGCAGTATCGGCATGCGACCTACTCTGCGGAGCCATACTACCAGGAGGCGCTGCGGCGCGATCCAGGAGATGTTCGAGCGAACAACGCGCTCGGTTTGCGGGCGCTGCGGGCGGGCTCGTTTGATGTCGCGATAGAATGCTTTACCCGGGCGATTAGTCGCGGCACATCTCGGAATCCGAATCCGTTCGACAGCGAGCCTTTCTATAATTTGGGCGTTGCTCTCTGGTATGCTCGACGTTTGGACGACGCATACGCCGCCTTCTTCAAGGCGACCTGGTCTCAAGGAACAAAGGCCGCCTCGCTCTACGCACTGGCACGTATTGATCTCGCTCGTGGAAACTTCTCCAAGGCGCGGTCCCTCGCCGCAGAGGCGGTCAACGTGAGCGGACTTCACATGGATGCATGGAACCTGCTCGCGGTGATCGACAGAAAAATCGACCCGTCAGAGCAAGAAGTTACTCAACTGCGAAGCCAGTTGAAACGCAGATTTCCGCTCAACTACCATATCGAAACCGAGGAGTTTCTGGCCACCAGCCGATCCGCGTCCAAGGACGACAAGACGAACCTGTGGTTAGAACTGTGGGAACGCGTCTATCGCCGTAAGGAGAACGCGTTCGTTGAAGTTGTTATCTGGTACGGTGAATCAGGCTTGCATGACGACGCGATAATGCTCTGTGTTCTATGCAGAGAGACAATGAAGGAGTCCATAAACCCGCTCATTCTCTACTTCGAGGCGCTTAACAGGCGGCGCGCGGGTGATATCGACGGCGCCCGATTGGTGATCGCTCAAGCCGAGACTCTGGACAGATCCCACGTTTTCCCGAATCAGCTCGAAGCTATCGACGCCCTCGAATCTGCCATGGAGCTTGAACCGAGCGCTGCGAGGGCCGCGTACCATCTGGGCAACCTCTTTTACGACAAGGGCCTATACGAGAAGGCACATTCGCTGTGGCAACTCTCGGCACAACTCGCGCCGGAATCTCCGCACACGCACCGCAACCTCTCACTCAGCTTTTTCAACAAGCGAAAGGACCCTGAACGTGCAAGAGCGGCGATCGAGCGCGCCTGGGGACTCGACACGGCTGATCCCCGATTGCTTATGGAGCTCGACGTACTCTACGACAGGCTCGGAGTTGAACCAGATTTCCGACTTTCGATACTCGAGAAGCATCTCAGCGTTGCCGAACAACGAGACGATCTCGTACTTTCACGAGCCGCTCTCCTCAACCGAATGCACCGTCACGCGCAAGCGCTTGACGTCATCAACGGCCGCCGATTCCATCCGTGGGAAGGAGGCGAAGGGAGGGTCCCATACGAGTACCGACGGGCCTTGCTCGGTCTTGCGCGCCAAAGCCTTGATCGAAAAGCTCCAGGAGACGCCTTGGCTCACCTGAACCTCGCACGTGAGTATCCGGCCCACCTCGGAGAGGGCAGGCTTCCCAACACAGCTGACAATGAGATCGACTTCCTCTCCGCTGTCGCGCTGTTGATGACCGGAAAGACGAACGACGCACTTCAGGCGCTTCACAGGGCGACTACCGGCGACGAGCAACCCTCACTCTCCATGTATTACAACGATCGGCCGGTCGAAGCGGTCTTCTATCAGGCCTGTGCGTGGCGTGCTCTTGGAAACGAGAAGCGCGCACGGTCACTGTTCTTCAGGTTACGTGACCTGGGTGCTGATCACATGAACGACACCGTCCGCATCGATTTCTTTGCCGTCTCACTCCCCGATCTCCAAGTATTCGAGAGCGACATGCAGGGCAAGAATCGCCACTTCTGCCTCTCTATATTGGGTCTTGGGCTGTTGGGGTTAGGCGCCTATCCCGATGCGTCGCAGGCCTTTACTCAAGCGTTGCAGATTCGCCCTTCGGATCAGATCGCGGATGTGCACAGGGCTCTATCCATTCGCCTTGCGAACGGCAACGTCAACGAGGAGACGCGAATCATCAATGGCGAGGTCACAGTCCAGGGGAAGGTGTGAGCGGCACCCGACCTTGGAGCGAAGAGGAGGTTGTTCTCCGCAACCGAGAACTGCGTGTTTCGGTTTTGCCGCAGCGTGGCGCCAAGATCGCATCAATCGTACTGCGCCATCACGATCTCGAACTTCTCTATCAACCCGAGCATTCACTCGGTCCCGTACGCTATGGAGATGAGTACGATGAAGACGACTCGTGGGGCTTTGACGAGATGTTCCCAGCCATAGCGTCGGAACCTTATGGTCGCGCGCCCTGGAGTCGATCGACCATTCCCGACCACGGTGAACTCTGGTCTCAACCCTGGAGCGTAGAGGCATTAACAGCATCTTCGGTCACTCTCAGCGTCGCAGGCCGAAGATTTCCATATCTCTTTCGTAGAACAGTGAAGCTCAATGGGCGAGTCTTACGCCTCCAGTATGAGGTTACCAATAGAGGCTCCGCACCGTTCGATGGGCTGTGGGCCGCTCATCCGCTTCTCTCCGCCAAAGATGGCGCCGAGGTTGTTCCTCCCATGTCGTTTCTCCAAGCCGAAGACACCTACAACTCGGATCCTCGCGCGGTCACCCTCGCCTTGTACGATCGGACCGAGCGATTGCTTCACCTTCCCTCACTCTCATCGAAACGCCATGAGACGTTCGCGCGCAAGTACTACTTCGCACAGTCGTTCGCTCCCCGAGCAAATGAAGCATTGCTCCGCGTTTGCGGCGCAACCCCACGCAGTGTGACGTTTCGGGTCGACCCTCAAACTGTCAAGTTTTTAGGGGTCTGGATGAACGCCGGGCACCTGTTCAACCAGCATAATATCGCGCTTGAACCAGCGACTGCTCCCCTGGATGCTCTCTCAGTCGCGCGTGAGCGAGGCAGCATCACGCCTATCGTTCCGGGCGAAACCGTTCGGTGGTGGATCGAAATGGAGTGCGAGAGCCGGTAGCTACCCCTTGACGGCACCTGCAGTTGCACCGCCGGCAATATATCTCTGGAAAAACAAAAAGAGTAAAAGGGGAACCAGCATCGAGAACGCCAGGCCGGCCGATACGATCGGCACCGGCAATCCATGTTCGCCTTTCATCATAGCAATCCCGAGGGTTAGCGTCCGGAGTTCTCGCTTTTGCAAAAACAACAGAGAAAATGGCAGCTCGTTCCACATAGCCTGGAAGCCAATGATCGCAATAGTCGCTATCATCGGCATGGCGACGGGTATCATGATCCGAGCGAGTATCTGGTAAACACTCGCGCCATCGATGCGCGCGGATTCCAAGAGTGAACGGGGAACGGTAGAGTAGTATGTGGTCATAATGTAGGTGCCAAAAGGCGCGAAATAAGCAACCCAGACGAGGATTACGCCTGCAAACGAGTTGGACAAGCCCAAGCTAACGGCCATCGAGTAGACCGGAATAGAGATTACCATCTGAGGAAAAATCATCAAGAACAGAACGGCGGAAAAAAGGGCGAATCGGTACTTGAACCGCAAACGACCGAAGGCGAATCCTGCTGAGCTGCAAACGAACAGGTACAGGACCACGCCGATTGGAACGGCGATTGCCGTATTGATCAGGTACCGCGCCAGGTCTGCTTGAACCACCGCATGATTGTAGTTGTCCCAGGTCACTTCCCGTGGGAAGGCGATTTTACTCTCACTGTACTCTGCGGTGGTCTTCAGGCTGGCGGTGACTACGAAATACATGGGAAATATCGCTATCAAGGAAAAGGCCGTAAGAAGTCCGTATATGCTGATTTTCGCCAAACGTCTCATGGAAGAATTGGAGCGTGATTTCATTGGTTCGATCTTCTCATTAACCGTATCTGGCCCACAGCAATCA
>CAZREG010000068.1:11863-13414 GCA_964599075.1 uncultured Spirochaetaceae bacterium
TGAAACGAGCCGAATCCTTTCACGTAGATGCCGTACTCAAGAGTAATTGTTGCGAACCCAGGTCCACCTTGAGTAAACGTGAAGATGAAGCCAAACAGCCTTGCAAATACCGTTATGAAAGACAACACTACCCAAAACTCAATGGAAAACCGTATCGAAGGTACCGTGACGGCGAAAAATGAACGCCACCAGCCGGCACCGTCAATGCTTGCGGCGTCGTAGAGCTCGCTATCGATGCTGCTCATAGCTGAAACAAAGAAAATACAGCCGAATCCGATTCGTTGCCACACGCCCGCGATAATACCGACCGCGTTCAACGCGCTTGCTGAGCTCCCTAGCCAGTTGGAGGCAAGAGCGCCAAGACCCACGGCACTCAAGGATTGATTCAGTGGCCCATTGTTCCGTAGTACAATGGAAAACAGCATACCTATGATCACTGGGCCTAAAAGCGCCGGTAGATAGAGGATCGATTTAAAGATCGCCCAGCCTTTGAGCCCCTCCCGTAGCGATGCAGAGATGATCAAAGGAACAATTGTCCCGAGTGGTATGTAGAGAATCAGTACGAAGGTGTTGCGCATTGCAACCCGGAACTGGTCGTCCTGGAGCAGTCTCGCATAGTTGCGGAATCCGATCCACTCAGCCGTTCCGAACCCCTTCCAGCGAGTGAAAGCATAGTAAAAATTGGAAAATACCGGGTACGCTATAAACACGGCAAGCAAAAGGCTGAGAGGCAGGATGAGGACATAAGCGTCGCGCTGCTCGGTGCGGTCGAAAGTGCTTTGGCGGGTGCTCAACAGGATCTCCTCGGCAGCCTGTTACCGACTCACTGAGTGACAGGCTCTGGAAATAGAAAGTGAGCGTCCTCTTATCGGGACGCCCACTTACATCAAGCTGTGGTACTGGACTACAGGTTATCGCGCTCGGCTTCCAAAATACGCTGTGACTGCTCGATGTACTCCTGGGCAGTCAACTCTCCGATAAGCCAAGACTGGCTGAGCTGTCGAATCGCGAGATCCCAGGCTGCGTTTGGAACATAGGAGTCAATGCTCGCCGTACCGTTCGAGAGATAGCTCAGGACGTCACCGAGTATGGGATAACCAAGTGACGACGCATCCACGGATTGGTTCGGATGCAGAGCGCCAACGCTTTCGAGCAAAATGGGCGCGCCCTCGCGGCCGTAGAACTCCAAATACGCGGCCGCAGCGTCTTTCGCGTCCGACCATGTCGTGATCGAGTAACCGAGTCCGGCACCATTCAGTACCTGACGATCTTCAACTGAATCCGACGGAAAATTGATCGTGGGGAAGTATCCAATGTTTCCCTCGCCCCGCGCGTCAGCGAAATCCTTCCAGTGCGCAATATCGGACAGGAGCCCGATGAAGATCGCGCCTTCTCCGGACTTGAAGAGCTCCAGTGCATCCATGAATACCGGTATATCGTAACTGTCCGGGTGGAAGTACTCGTTTTCGCGGAGGGTATCTATGAATTCTACAGCGCGGACGAACGGGGCATCGTCGAAGTTCGCCTCCCCCGTTGACCACTGCTGCGCAG
>CAZREG010000069.1:0-13042 GCA_964599075.1 uncultured Spirochaetaceae bacterium
ATACCGGGAAAAGAGTGCCGGTGCTTCGGTTCCCCAAGCTGCGTGACACTACGGAGGGAATGCGATTATACTTGAAGCAACTGGAGCGATTGGTGGTTTACAGTCAGGAGTTAGGTGGAGTCCGAGTGTGGGGCCTCGGACGCTTGCCTCTCGGGGGTCCAGCCGGACAGTCTCGGCCTGCTCGCGGACCCGCAGAGAGCGAGGCGGTTTCTTTGGTTGCACAGGTCGCTGCGACCGGGGCGGATCTGAAGGGCCTCATCCGGTGGGTGTTCTTCGTGGTCGTTGCGGTGGCGGTCGTGGGCTCGCTTATCACGATCACCCAGTTCTCCATGCTCGACCGAACCCTTTCTGTTGGCGATCCCCAGCTGCGCGTGGAAGTTCGCGGACTTATAGTGCGTGGCATCAGCATCACTGCTGGAATGCTGCTGCTTACGGCGGCAGTTGGTATTGTGGTCGCACGGCTCCTTTCACGGCTGGTGGTTGACTCGCTTGATGAAGTCAGTCGCCTCACCGGCCGAGTAGCGGATGGCGAGACGGTCGAGGAGATTGCACCAAGTGGACGCGTCGGTATCGAGCTGGCGCGAATCTACAATGCCCTGCGCATCTTCTACGCGAACAGCAGGGAGATCTTGGAGCTGCGCTCTCAGGAGGTGGCGAACAGATTGGAGCGCGACCGGATGATCCGAGAACGGATAGGCGCAATCACCGAGATGATGCGTTCGAGATTCGATGAGTTTACGAATACCGTCAGTGAGCAGCAGACCCAGATCGTTGAGGACTCGCGGATTGTTCTGGAGATGGTGGAAGCCGTTCGGTTGGCGTCCGGTGAGTCCATTCAGTCGGTTGAGCAGGCGCGTGGCAGGCTTGAAACTTCGGATGCTGATCTGTCGCAACTTGTTGAACAGGTTCGGATCGTGTCCGAAAAGGCTACGCAGACCAAATCCATCAGCGCCGCTGCAGTGGTTGACGCCGGCGCAGGCAATGATGAGGTACGCTCCCTTGAGTCTGACGCCCAATCGATCGGGACCGTTGTCGCACAGATTCAGGACCTTGCGGCGATGACAGATCTCCTGGCGATCAACGCAGCCATAGAGGCGGCCCGGGCGGGAAACGCTGGAGCGGGGTTTGCGGTTGTTGCGAAGGAAGTGAAGAAGCATTCCATGCAGACGGCCGATGCCACCAGCGAGATTCGGGAAAAAATAGATGCTATCCGCAAGGCAGTCCCCAGGAGCGCCTCGGCGTACCGCCAGGTTTTTCAGCGACTTGAAGAGATCAGCGCGAACGCCAACGACTCTGCGTCAAGTGCGCTTCGTCAGGAGAGCTGGGCTCTTAACATTTCAGAGAATGCTTCCAGCGCGATTGGTGAGATCCGTGGCGTAGCAGAGCGTATGGGTACGCTTGCCGAAGAGACCGAACGAGCTCTTCTTGTAGCTGATCGGCTGCAACAGGCTTCCCGTCAGACCTCCGGAGTGATTTCAGAGATGAAAGAGACCCTGATCAGAGAGCTTGACGCCATAAATAAACAAACATCTTCCGGTATCGAAGTTTCGGTAACCAAAGATTCGCAGGAGTACACCAATGAATAGCCCATCCGGCCTCGTCCTTGTGACCCAGTACGCGTTCTTTATGACCTTTTCTGGATTTGCGGCTTCCGTTGTCTACTTTTTCATGGAGCGGAACAATCTGACACCGCGGTACAGTGTCGTTGCCAGTCTCTCGGCGATGATTGTTGGGATCGCCGCTCTCAACTATCTATCGATGGTGGATTTCGTCGGGCGCGACGGGATGTACGAGTCAATCGCCAACTTTCCTACCGCGTTCCGGTACGTGGACTGGATTCTTACCACTCCGTTGATTCTCGCTGTGCTTGCGCTTTTGACCAGTGACGAGCATCGAATTGCTATCGCGGTAAAACTCGGCGTCGCTGATGCTATTATGGTGCTGTCGGGGTATGTCGGGGAGGTATCGATAAACGAGGCTGGCGGCGGGACCGTAGCAGGCTGGGTCTGGTTCATTGTCTCCTGCGTCGCGTTCGGCTACATCCTCTACGTGGTCTACGGCCAGCTCGCGCAGGCTGCAGGTACCGTGCCGGAGGAGCTTCGTGGTGCGTTTAACGGCCTGCGAAACTTTGTGATCATCTCCTGGCTTATCTATCCCCTTGGCTATCTGGTTCCGCTGCTCGGTTTTGGTGGCCCGCTACTGGTTATTCGGGAGCTTCTCTATTGCATCGCGGACCTTGCTTCAAAGACTGGATTCGGAATGGTCGCGGTGAGTCTTGCCAAGCGCCTTTCTCTCCTCGAGGTAGAGAAATCACATTCTTGAGCGTAGCCGCAGATTCTCGGGGCGATCAATCAGAGTGTGGAGTCAGGGTGCGATCTGTTCTTACAGCTTATCTATCAGCATGCTGCACTTACCGGAGGGGATCGGCAGTGTCTTTCGTTTTTTGCCCAGCACGTCTATCGTGAAGTAGTAGAGCTTCTCGCTCTCCAGTCGGATTTCCCAACCGCGGCCACTCTTGTTACTCAGGATGGTGATCATGTTGCGCTTCAGCGATAGGTGTTCTATCCCCATGATCTCGAGCGTCGGAACGATCCAGTCAACGGTCTTTCGGGGCAGACTCACGTAGAGTCCGATGATGTTCTCAATCATCAGCGCGACGGTAGCAAGACTCGCGTAGCTAAGCAGGTTTCGTCGGGGCCACTCTTTTTTGCCTGGCCAGAGCGCCTGTCCGTCTTTCCGGGGGAGGTATGCTTCCCACAGTGCGCCCTTGTCCTTGCCTTCCGGATGCAGGGTGTCAAGAATGTAGTACAGGTGCCGAATGGCGCACTCACGCGCGAACTCGTACTTTCCGTGCTTCTCAAGACCCTTCACAACCATAAATGTGAACGGAGAAACCACCGATCCGCGGTACCCCATCCCCCGCTCGGAGAACTCTTCCTCGTCCGCCGCAAGGGTGGGGAACGGGTTCTCTATTCCAAAGGTATCCGGGTTCGAGAGGTGTGAGATCAGCCGCTCCGCACGTTCTTCGTTGGGAATCTCGGCAAGCAGCGGCCAGAAGCTGGCGATGCTCTTCACCTGGACCTGGTTTTGTTCCTTGTCCAGATCGAGGTAGATCCCCTGCTGGTCGTCCCACATGAGATTGTTGATCCTGGTTTTCAGTGAGAAGAACAGGCGGTTGTACCGAAAGCTGATCTCCTTGTCGTTGAGAATCTCACCGAGTTGCGCCATGTAGAGCGCATTGATGGCCTGCTGGGTATTAAAGTCGATCAGATAGTAGGCGCCTTTGCGTGGCGAGTTGACCATGGTGGTAGCTGCCAGTGGCACTACGTAGAGTCCGGTTTCATCTTTAAAGGTGGAGTCGAGCCAGTGGTAGTATCGCTCAAGGATGGGCAATACGTCTCTGATTCGCTTCTTGTTCCCGATCTTGTGGTAGATGTTGTACTCAGCCCAGGCGAACAGCGGCGGATGCACCCCCTCCGGGTTCTCTTTTGGCAGGACCGCTCTCCCGTCCTTCTCCGAGTACTCGCACCGGATTGCCCCATTTTCTTCCTGTCTTTCATAGAAGATGTCGAGCTGATTCCCGGCCGGATAGATCCGGTTACTGTAGACGAGGGAGAAGGTGGAGACAATGTTCTCGAACTGACGGATTGTGTCGTTCTCAGGATGGTTGAAATAGCGAGTGCTTATGTTGCTCTTGGCGGTCGGTTTCTTCCAGCAATCGGTGGCCCAGAGCCATGTCTGGTCGTAGATATCCACAAAATCCTGATCATAGAAGTGAATACTTGGAAAGCGTTTGATGGGAGCCGATGCGGCTGTCTGGTCTTCCTGATAGGTGTCCAATTCTCACTCTTTACGTTTCTGGCAAAATGACTATGATGCTACCAAGGATCTGTCAGCGCCAAGCATATCTTCTGGTATACTCGTTGTCAAATCGGCCGATCCGCGAATAGGAATACCAATGGCGAGAATATTGGTTGTTGATGACGACGAACAGATCTGTGCCATAGTCAGTCGCCTGCTTCGCGACGAGGGCCACGAGCCAACGACGGTCGTCAAGGCGTCCCAGGCGGTTGCACAGCTTAAGAATCACCACTTTGATCTTGTCCTTACTGATATCGTCATGCCCAAGCGCGGCGGTATTGATCTCATCATGGAGATCCGGGCCCAGCAGAACAAGATCCCAATCATTGTTATGTCAGGACAGATTCCGCTCGGCGGCGACGCGGTTGCCGGGTTGGTTTCCCGCTATGGCGCCGCCGCGGTCCTGCCAAAGCCGTTTTCCGCCGATGAGCTGGCGACAGCCGTCAACCATGCATTGGTTGACACGGGGTTTTCACCGTAGCATAGTGCCAGACAATGGATAGTTCTGAGCTCGACATCACCGCCCGGCTAGCCCTGCTTGAGCTCTCGCCCGAGGAGCGTGAGCAGTTTGAGCGTGAGGTAGGCCGACTGCTTGAATATTTCTCTCTGATGGATGGGGTAGATGTCTCCGGTCTCGAGCCCACGACGCACGCACTGGGCCAAGGCAACCGGCTGAGAGCAGATGTCCCGCGTCAGGGTGGAGAGGTAGCTGACGATATGCTTGAGCAGGCCCCGGATCTGGAAGACAGATTCGTCGCCATTCCAAACGTACTGTAGATCGCCCATGAGCAAGACAACACTCTGGAAGAAGCTTCTGACACAGGATTCCGCCTCTTATCAGGAAGCGCTCATCCGTCGCGACGCCGATATTCACGCGTTTACTGAGCTGGATGTCACTCGCCGTGCCGTTGAATCAGCGCAGCTGCCGATGGCGGTGAAGGATAACATTGCCGTTGCACGGTTCAAGCTGACCTGCGGGAGCAATATCCTGGCCAACTTTGTGAGTCCTTACGATGCGACAGTCGTTGCCCGGGGCCTGGCCGCGGGGTATCAGCCGGTAGGGAAAACAAACCTTGACGAGTTTGGTATGGGCTCTTCTACCGATACGTCGGCTGCCGGGGCCACAAACAACCCCTGGGACACTTCCCGTGTCGCCGGTGGCAGCTCCGGTGGCAGTGCCGCGGCGGTCGCTGCGGGCATGGTGCCGGTCGCGCTGGGCACGGACACCGGCGGCTCTGTACGCCAGCCGGCAAGCTTTTGCGGCGTCTACGGACTGAAGCCGACCTACGGCGCCCTCTCGCGGTACGGGCTGGTGGCCTATGCAAGTTCGCTCGAGGTTGCCGGAGTTCTGGCAGAGAGCGTTGATGCGCTTTCGGCCCTCTACCTGGCGACCGCCGGGGTGGATCCCATGGACCAGACCTCTACCTCCGGTCCGGCAGAGAGTGCTTCTAGCAGCGATGATCCTGCGCCTGTCAGGCGGCTCGGGTTTCTGGCGGGCGAGCTTGGCCTGGACGAGCGCACGGCCGCCGGCTACGCGCGGATGCGCCAGGCGGCTCTGGCGGCGGGCTACGAGATTGAAGAGATCACCCTGGAGACGGGCGAGTACGTGGTGCCGGCCTACTACACCATCGCCACAGCGGAGGCGAGCGCGAACCTGGCCCGCTTCAACGGTGTGCGGTACGGTGAGCGACCGGTGTTCGCGGAGAACCCTGAAGAGCTCATGCGCCAGAGCCGAGGGCAGGGCTTTGGCAGTGAGGTTAAGCTGCGCATACTGCTGGGAACCTACGTTCTGCGAAGCGGCTTTCAAGAGCAGTACTACCAGCGTGCACAGAAGATCCGCACGCGCATCCGGCAGGAGCTTACATCGGTTTTTGAGCGCGTGGATTTGATTCTCTCACCGGTCTTTCCGACTGCCGCTTTCAAGCACGGACAGGAAGAGCTGGATGCGTTCCAGCAGAAGGTGGCCGACCGGTTCACCACGCTTGCGAATCTGGCGGCTATTCCAGCGCTCAGCATCCCGGCGGGTGTCCATGACGGGCTTCCGGTGGGCATCCAGGCCATGGGACCGCAGTATGCAGACCAGCGACTGATCAGATTTGCTCGATCCATTGCAGACCAGATTCCCTTCGAGCGACCACCGGCCTACTCGCAGACCATTGCCGAGGAGCTCGGTGCAGGGGGTGCCAGGTGAGTTACCGCTCTTTTGTAGGTCTTGAGATCCACATACAGCTTCTTACCCAGACGAAGGTCTTCTGTTCCTGTCGTGCTCAGTTTGGTGAGGAACCGAACACTAACGTCTGTCCAGTCTGCATGGGATATCCGGGAGCGCTTCCTGCTCTGAACGAGGAGGCGATCCGATTCGGCTACGTAGTTGCCAAGGCTTTGCACTGCACGCTCTCCCCCCGTTGTGAGTTCGAGCGGAAGAACTACTTCTATCCGGACCTTCCCAAGAACTACCAGATCTCGCAGTTTGCTGCTCCTCTCGGGACTGACGGCTACATAGATCTGGAGTTTCACCGGAAACAGAAGCGGGTGCGTATCAAGGAGTGCCACCTCGAGGAAGATGCCGGCAAGATGGTACATGCTGGTGATGAGTCACTGCTCGACTACAATCGTGCGGGGACGCCGCTTCTCGAGATCGTTACAGAGCCGGACCTGGAGATTGGTGAGGAGGCGGAGACATTACTTCAGGAGTTTCGTCGGTTGGTCCGTTACCTCGGAGTCTGTGACGGCAACATGGAAGAGGGTTCGCTGCGCTGCGACGCGAACGTTTCGGTCAATCTGGAAGGCGCGGGGCTGGGTACCAAAGTTGAGATCAAGAACATGAACTCGTTCCGCTTTGTCCGCAAGGCGCTGAACTACGAGATCGAGCGGCAGCAGGACATCATGGAGCGTGGCGGCACCATCATCCAGGAGACGCGGTTGTGGAATGAGAACCGTGACGTCAGCGAGTCCATGCGGGTGAAGGAAAGCTCCAACGACTATCGCTACTTTCCGGAGCCTGACCTCCCTCCATTTCAGACGGATGCCGCTTTCCTCGACTCGGTGACCGAATCCCTGGTGGAACTGCCGCGGCCGCGAATGGCACGCTTTGTCTCCGACTACGCACTGACCGAGGCGCAGGCAGCATTTATCTGCGAAGAACGCGCCCATGCTGACTACTTTGAACAGGCGGTGGACGCCGGTGGAACTCCGCAGTCTCTTGCCATCTGGCTTATGGGAGATGTGCAGAAGCAGCTCAACCGATCTAGCATTGGTCTGGTGGAGAGCCCCCTGCGCCCGCGGCGGCTGGCGGAGCTTCTCACGCTTCTGGACACCGGGCGTATCCACGGCAAGATTGCGAAGCAGGTGCTTGCCGCGGTTTTTGAGGACGACAAGGACCCCCAGGCAATTATTCGCGAGCAGGGCTGGGAGCAGATCACCGATCGGGCTCAGATCGAGTCCGTGATTGAAGAGGTCCTTGCACGCAACGATGGTGCGGTCTCGCAGATCCGGGAGGGCGACAGCCGTCCAAAGGGATTTCTGGTTGGCCAGATCATGAAGGCCACCAATGGCAGGGCAGATCCTAAGCTGGTTCAGGCGGTGCTCAGTGAGAAGCTCAGCGTGCAGTTCGTCCAGGTGCTCAGCTTTGGTGGCGCGATCAGCGGTCAGACCCGGGAGGACGGCGTGGTGGTGCCGGGCGACCCCTCCGATCTTCTGGAGCGGGTGAGAAAGGATCCGGCGCTTCCAGGCGACATCCGCTATGAGTCTCTGGACCTGGGGCGATTTCTCAGTGAAGAGGTGACACCAACCGACTGGGCAGCGCTTATCAGTGCTGTCTCCCGCCACGTAGCCGGGGGGGATGCGTCCGGTCTGGTGGTGGCAACCGGGACGGATACACTTGCCTACACCTCTGCACTCCTTTACTGGCTGTTCGGCAGTTCGAGTGTGCCTATTGTTCTCACCGCCAGCTCCACGGTCGCGAGTGACGTGGAGAGTGTCCAGAACTTTAAGATGGCGGTACGTTCGGCGGTCGGCGGCACCCAGGGGGTGAGCGTGATTTTTGGCGGTGAGTGCTATCCGGCGCTCAACCTCAAGTTCGAACGGGTGCCGCGAAACTCTCATGATCCGGTCTTCCGGACCTGGAACGTACGGGGCTCCAGCCATGCTCAGCCGCCACTGCTGCAGGAGGAGCTGCCTGCCGAGGAGATTGCCAGACGAATTGAGTCGGCCGTAGAGCGCTCGTTCGTAGCAAAGGTCTTCCCCGGTATGCAGGCGGCCACAATCCGTGCCCTCATTGATTCCGGCATACGCTACTTCGTGCTCGAACTCTACGACTCAGGTACGGCTAACGTTCGCGAGTCGCCCTTCTCCCTGCGGGGAGCGCTGGAGTACGGAGCGGAGCACGATGCGCTCTTTTTCTGCACCTCGCAGCAGGAGGGCAACGTAGACTTTTCCACCTATATTACCAGCCATGAGCTCTGGCGTGAGGGTGCGGTTCCCATGGGTTCGCTGACGACCGAAAGCGTCTATGGTCTGCTCATTGCGGTTCTCATTACAACCGATCAGTGGGAACGAGAGACGATCTCCCGACGGATGGAGCAGGCAGAATGATTTCAAGAACAGTTGCAGCAGATCTGGCCCAGGCGGCAGACAGCACCGTTACCGTTGCAGGATGGGTCCACCGGATACGTGAACTGGGAGCGGTCTCCTTTGTTCTTCTTCGCGACCGAACCGGCGTGATCCAGCTTGTGTTCGAGGGCAAGAGTGAACTCACCCTCGAGAGCGTAATCACTGCGACTGGAACAGTCGCTGCAAACGAGAAGGCCCCGGGCGGGTACGAGCTCAAGGTTGCGGAGACCGAGGTGATCGGACAGGCGAGTGGTGAGCTCCCCATCCAGGTCAACCAGGATCCCGAGAGTATTGGGATTGAGGCGCTTCTTGACAACCGTATCCTGAGCCTCCGCATCCCAAAGATACGGGCCATGTTCGCTCTGCAGGCTACCATTGTGGAGGCGTTCGCGGAGCATCTGCGCTCCAATGGTTTCACAGAGATCAAGAGCAGCAAGCTTATTGGGTCGGGTACCGAGGGCGGTACCGGTCTCTTTACGGTTGACTACTTTGGTGACCGGGTTTACCTGGCCCAGAGTCCGCAGTTCTACAAGCAGGCAATGGTTGCAAGCGGGATGGAGCGCGTCTTTGAGATAGGCGCAGCGTACCGGGCGGAGAAGCATGATACGCCGCGACACCTCAACGAGTACGTCTCCCTGGATGTGGAGATGGGCTTTGTGTCGAGCCATGAAGACCTCATGAATCTGGAGGTGGGCCTGCTCGCACACATCTTCTCCCGCGTAGCGGAGAGACACCCGGATACGCTCGAGCTTTACGGCGCTACGGTGCCAACACCCACGCAGATGGAGAAGCTGCCGCGCATTGACCACGAGCAGGCAAAAAAGATCATCTCTGATCGGGGCGGCAAGAAGGTGTTTGAGATAAATCCGGAGGGCGAGCGGGAGCTCTGCCTCTGGGCAGAAGAGATCCACGGGGTGCCGGCGGTGTTCGTGACCGCCTACCCGCGCAAGAAGCGTCCGTTCTACACCTATCCGGACGGTCTGAAAACCCGGAGCTTTGATCTGCTCTTCCGTGGTCTTGAGATCACCACCGGTGGACAGCGGATTCATGATTACCAGATGCTGATTGAGACACTCCCAAAATTCGGTCTGACTGAAGAAGGCCTGGGCGACTACTGCACTATCTTCAAGCACGGGTGCCCGCCGCACGGCGGCTTTGCCATCGGTCTGGAACGACTGACCCAGCAGATTCTGGGCCTTCAGAACGTGAAGGAAGCATCTCTGTTTCCCAGAGACCGAAAACGCGTGAGGCCGTAATGCGCGCACGGGTTCGCAGAGCGGGGGGGCTTTTTGTCGTTCTCCTGGTGCTGCTCGTCTCCTGTGCCACACCGCCGCCCGAACCTGAGAGCATCTCCGGTGAGAGCGCCGAATCCGCCCCTCCACCCGATGCCCCCGCTGAACCCTCTTCAGATCGTGTGACAGATGGAGAGGCGGTCGGTGAACCGGAGTCTGAGCCCGTGGATGAGGCCTCTGCGATCGGGGCAACCGGCATGGGGGCAGACAGTCCCCGCCCACTCGCGGGAGCCGTTGCCGGCGGGGCGGCCTCTGCCAACGGAGGGGAGGGCCTCTCCGTCCCGCTTGTGGAACAGACCGTCGAACGGCGTCTGTCCCTAATGTCACTGCGTGAGCGGATTGGGCAGCGCTTCATAAGCTTTGTTCCGGGGACCAGGCTGCGGGACGGAGCCTATGAGATTATTCAATCGGTGCGGCCGGCGGGCTTCATCGTCTATCCGTGGAACTTTGAGGATCAGAACGAGGCACGGGTTCTTATCAACACGCTCCAGTTCGTGACAAACGCTTACTCGCCGGGACTCTCGCTCCTGATTGCTGCCGATCAGGAGGGTGGTCGTGTGCGGGCGTTTCGGTTTCCGGAGATGGTGACGCTCCCCTCGGCGGCAACCCTTGGTGCGCTCGAAGATCCGGAGCTGATAGCGGCGGCAAGCTACCTCAATGCGCGGCAGCTGAGATCGCTGGGCGTGAACATGAACTTCGCACCGGTGCTCGACCTCTTTTCGGGAGCCGAGGAGTCGATTATTGGTGACCGCAGCTTTGGAGATGATCCACATCTAGTCTCCCGCTATGTCGAGCCGTATCTTGCGGCAAGCAGACGTGCCGGCGTCATTGCAACGGTCAAGCACTTCCCGGGCCATGGTGTCACTACGGTAGACAGTCATCTGGAGCTTCCAGTTGTGCGCATGAGCAGCTCCGAGCTTGCTGAGGGTGCGCTGGTTCCCTTCGTCACGGCGATTGAGCAGGACGTTCCCGCAATTATGACTGCGCATCTGGTGTTTGCAGATATCGACCCGCACTATCCGGTCACCATTTCGCGTGTCTTCATGCATGAGATGCTTCGGGAGCAGCTTGGCTACCAGGGAGTCGTGGTTTCTGACGGCCTGGAGATGGGCGCGATGAGCGACAATTTTGACCTGGAGACAACGCTTGTTCGCCTCTTTCGATATGACGTTGACCTGATCCTGCTCTACACTAGCTATGACGTAATCGAAGTTGTCGACACCGTAGAGCGGCTGGTATCACAGGGGCGCATTACCCCGGAGGCGATTGACCGCGGTGTCAGACGAGTGCTGCGTCTGAAGTATGAGTACGGCCTGCTCGTACCGGAGTTGCAATGATCTCACCCGCACTGGGAATGCTGTTCGGATTCATAAACACCGCCTCCATCCATCTGGCAAAGAGTATGCAGCGCCACGGCATCAATACGGTGCGCTGGCGGAGCACTCCCAGGGCCGAGCGCTCGGGAAAGCACGCAGTCATTTACGTCGCCGGGGTGATCATCAATAACCTGTCGGCAATCTGGCTCATCCTTGCGAACCGATTTGCCGCTCCCGCTTACGCGACCGGCATGTTCGGGCTGGGACTGGTCCTGCTGCTGCTCTACTCCAGTCTGGTCCTTGGTGAGTCGGTGCACTGGGTGAACTTTGCCGGGGCCGGGCTGGTGATTCTTGGTACCGGGGCATTCAGTTTTCATGCGCTTACCAGCGATCAGGCTGCCTCCGGGGTGTTTGACGCAGCGGCTGTGGGAATTTTTGCCGCCCTCTGGTTTGTGCCGGCTACCACCCTTCTTCTGGTCAGTCTGCGTACTCATCACAGACATCTGCAGGGATTCAGCTTTGGAGTGCTTACCGGCAGCATGGCAAGCCTTGACCCGGTGCTCAAGGCGATTGGCCAGACCGCAGGAGGAACGGCTACCATTCTTCCGTCGGTGGCCTGGGGCTGGATCCCGTTCCTCCTGAGCTTTCCGCTTGGCATCATCGCCTTTCTCCTGAGCCAGTACGCCTTTTATCGCGGTGCGTTGGCCAGTGATACGGTGCCGGCGCACAGCTCGTTCTACGTGCTGGTTCCGGTTGTTGTTCAGATAGTGGCCCTGCCCGGCTACCAGATCACACCGCTGTTGTCCTCCGGCATTGCAGCGATAGTGGTGGGAATCGCCCTCATGCAGCGCCGCCGGACCCCTCTGGAGGCACGAGCATGACGCTCTATACCGCCGCAATCACGCTCTTCCTGGTGATGGATCCGCTGGGGAACATACCTGTTTTTCTCTCGCTTCTTGATGATCTTGAGCCGCAGCGGCGTCGGCGCGTGATCCTCCGCGAGACGCTCATAGCGCTTGGGCTTCTGGTGCTCTTTCTGCTGTTCGGCCAGTACATCCTTGCCGGTCTGCATATCAGCGAGGACTCGCTGCGGATAGGTGGCGGCGTGGTGCTCTTCCTGATCGCACTGAGAATGATCTTTCCACGCCACGACGCGAGTACCGAGCAGGATGCGCGGGCGGATCTGGATCGGCAGCAGGAGCCGCTGCTGGTGCCGCTTGCGGTCCCGCTGATTGCCGGGCCCTCGAGCATGGCAATGGTGATCCTCTTTGCAACGCAGTACCCCGACCGGCTGGCGACCTGGTTACTCGCCCTCCTGATCGCCTGGGTTCCAAGCACCCTCATCCTGCTCTCCGCAAATCTCCTGCGTCGCTACCTTGGCCGTCGGGTCATCAAGGCGATCGAACGACTCATGGGAATGATCCTCATCACCCTCGCGGTGGAGATGCTCCTGGAGGGCGTCCGTGCATTTCTGGGGTAACTACTCTCGGTGGCTTACGGGTTTCACAATCTGATTCAGTTGCACGCCCGGCACGGCTGTTTATAGACTGATCGTATCACACAGTTTTTTTACGTCTGCTCCATGGTCAGAACCCCCATCTGCGGTCATGTCACGGTACATGAAGGTGCAATTCGGAGACCATACAACGACATATCCATCTGCAGAGCTGGGCGAAATGCGAACCGTGTGGGGAGTGTGACCGTGGTGAGCAATGCGGTCCCCAACGGTGACGGAGCACAAGCGCTTCCGCCCCGGAACCCGCGGGACGAGCGGTGCTCTACTTCAAGGGCAGGCCTCACGGGTTTATGCCCGAGTACGGTGACCACCCGGTAAAAGATCAGAAAACCTGGGAAGAGAACGTGAAGTGGCGGCTGCAACAGGAAGCATGGTCGTTGGTGAGCTGATCGGCGAACGTCATCCGGAGGCCGACGGCATGCGCGCTGTCGACACCGGCAAACCCA
>CAZREG010000070.1:0-12891 GCA_964599075.1 uncultured Spirochaetaceae bacterium
GTCGCGACGGCTTTCAATCGCCTTCGCGTGGCGCATGAGCATCAACCAGCGTTGCATCTTCTCTCAACCTCCTGTCGAATCTCCTGCCGAATCTGCGAGAGCCAGTGTCGCCGCTGCCTGTGTCCGGAGTGACGCATGTCACTGTAAAAGTGGGTGCCCAACTCCTGCATCCCGGAATAGTCACACGCGTCATGCCAAAACAACCGAATTGCCTCCGGGAGATCGTCAGGTGGGCGGTCGGTGGTCACGTAGACCAGAAGACCGAGGGATGTCAGAAGCGGTACGTGCTCTTTCTCTTCAAACTCTTCGCCCTGCCAGTCATACGCAATGCCGGGGCGAAGCACCCGCTCCATCCAGCCTTTCAGGATTGCCGGAGGGCTGCTCCACCAGTCCGGGTGAACTACCACCAACAGGTCGGTAGACGCAACTGCAGCACTGTAGGCCTGGATCGCGGGGTCCAGGCTGAAGCGTCGTGCGATCTCCGCACCGGTGAGCACAGGGTCGATACTTTCGGCGTATAGATCATGCATACTGACCGTTGATCCGGAGGCTATCGCTGCTTCCGACACCTGAGATGCAATGGCGTGGCAGAAACTGCGCTCGTAAGGGTGGGAGAGAACCACACTCAGATTCATCTCTCAAGTATACCAGAAGCGCTGGTCACCGAAAGGCGAATTGCATAGTTTCTGAAGCGTTGGGAGCAACAAAATATTGACGGAGACAAAATAGCTGAGTATCATTGTCAGGAATAGGGAGACGTACATGGCAACCAAAGGTGAAGTGCTCGACGCGCTGACAAACGTGATCGATCCAGAGATCGGGTTGAACATAGTGGATGTTGGTCTCGTTTACCGGGTAGAGGTGGAAGAGGACCGGATTGAGATAGATTTCACCCTCACTTCTCCGGGCTGTCCGCTTGCCGACACCATCATGAATGACATGCATGAGCAGGTCAGCAAGGCAACCGGGATTGAAAACATCGAGTCAAACCTTGTCTGGAATCCGCCGTGGAGTCTGGATTTTATGAGCGAAGAGGCGAGGGTTGAACTCGGTTATCCTATATAACCGCCCCCGTGCAGGATTGAGGAGCATATGAAGATTGAAATTGACGGACTAACGGCAAAGATCGATGGAAAACAGATCCTGAACGGGATCAATCTGGAACTGCGCAGTGGTGAGATTCACGCGCTGATGGGACCGAACGGTTCGGGCAAGAGTACGCTCAGCAACGTGATCATGGGCCACCCCTCGTACGAGGTGACCGGCGGTGAGATCCGTGTTGACGGGAAGAACATTCTGGAAATGGAGGTCGATGAGCGCGCCCGACTCGGTCTTTTTATGGCCTTCCAGTATCCGGTCGAGATTCCAGGGGTAACGGTTGGCCGCTTTCTCAAGCGTGCCTCGGAGATTCGATTCGCGGATGGGGAAGTGAAGACGAGGAGTTTCGTAAAGGAGCTTCGCGCCGGGATGGATTTCCTGGAGATGGATCAGCAGTTTATCAATCGGTACCTCAATGAAGGATTCTCTGGCGGAGAAAAGAAGCGTATGGAGATTCTCCAGATGCTTCTTCTGAAACCACAGTTTGCGGTTCTTGATGAGACGGACTCCGGCCTCGATATCGATGCCCTCCAGGTGGTAGCCAAGGGCGTGAACGAGCTGCGAGGTGACGCATTCGGGGCGCTGATCATTACTCACTATCAGCGGATCCTGGATCACGTGCATCCGGATACCGTTCACATTATGTATCAGGGAAGAATTGTAAAGAGCGGCGACAAGGCACTTGTCGCAACTTTGGAGTCTCACGGCTACGATTGGGTGCGTGAGGAGTTTGGTATACCGGACGACGTCCGGGAGGAGGCAACATGAGTACGGAGCAGAAGAAAGTCGATATGGGAGATTATCAGTTCGGATTCTCGTATCCGGACGAGAGTGTCTTCAAGACAAAGAGAGGATTGAACCCAGAGGTCATTGCCTCAATCAGTGAACACAAAAACGAACCAGAGTGGATGCGTGAGTTCAGACTGCGTAGTCTGGAAGAGTTTTACAAAAAGCCGATGCCCAACTGGGGTGCAGATCTCAGCGACATAGACTTTGAGAACATCTTCTACTATGCCAAGCCAAGTGACGACAAGTACACGAGCTGGAATGACGTCCCTGAGTCGATCAAGAGTACCTATGACCGCATCGGTATCCCTGAGGCGGAGCAGAAGTTTCTTGCCGGAGTTGGCGCGCAGTACGACTCAGAGGTCGTCTACCACAATCTTCAGGAGGAGCTCTCGAACCAGGGGGTGATCTTCACCGACCCTGAGACTGCCGTAATGGAGCACCCTGAGATCGTGCGCAAGTACTTCGGGACAGTCATTCCGTACTCGGACAACAAGTTCGCTGCTCTCAACAGTGCGGCCTGGTCGGGTGGAAGCTTTGTCTACGTGCCCAAGGGTGTCAAGGTTGACATTCCGCTGCAGGCGTACTTTCGCATCAACAGTGAGAACTTCGGGCAGTTCGAACGCACCCTTATCATTGCAGAAGAGGACAGCTTTGTTCACTACATAGAGGGCTGCACAGCGCCAATCTACACAACCGACAGTCTGCACAGTGCCGTCGTGGAAATAATTGCGATGCCTGGAGCACGGGTGCGCTACACAACAATTCAGAACTGGTCGAGTGATGTCTATAATCTGGTTACCAAGCGAGCTATTGCCCATGAACGGGCAACGGTTGAATGGGTGGACGGCAATATCGGCAGCAAAAGGACCATGAAGTACCCCTCCGTGTATCTGATGGGAGAGGGTGCCCACGGGGAAGTGCTCTCTATTGCGTTCTCCGGGAAGGGCCAGGAGCAGGACACCGGAGCCAAGATGGTTCACGCGGCGCCCAACACCAGCTCGGTCATCACGGCGAAGAGCATCAGCAAGGACGGCGGGACGTCGAGCTACCGTGGCCAGGTCAAGGTGGATCCGGGTTTGCACAATGTACGCAGTCATGTGGTGTGTGATGCTCTGATTCTTGACGCAGACTCTATCAGCAACACGTATCCATACATGGATATCAACTCCGACGACGTGAGCATTGAGCACGAAGCAAGGGTGAGTAAAATCAGTGAGGAACAGCTGTTCTATCTCATGAGCCGTGGCCTCAGTGAAGCGGAAGCGTCAACCATGATCGTCAACGGCTTTCTTGATCCGCTGGTCAAGCAGCTGCCCATGGAGTATGCCGTTGAGCTCAATCGTCTGATTGAGTTGGAGATGGAGGGGTCGGTCGGCTGACCGTAGCTATGAGCAGCGCAGAAACGACAACTCAGTCGGCCGTGGATGACTTGGGCGCCATCGTCGAGTCTCTCGGAGGACCCTTATGGCTTTCGCAGCTGCGAAGGGCAGCATTCGAAAGGTTTGCCAGCTCAGATTGGCCGCGAACCAGTGAAGAGGAGTGGCGCCGAACAAACCTGAGGCCTTTTGAGTTTGAGATCTATCAGGCCGCCCCACAGGCGCGGTTCGTCAACACAAGTGCCGTAGACTCCGTGGAGGGCCCCGCTCCTCGTGCGGGCCTCCTCAAGTATGAGGATGGATCCCTGACTTCCGCACATATTGCTGGGAAATGGGACGCGGCAAACGTCTTTTTTGGCGACGTATCCGCAGTGCCTGACGATCATGTTGTTCAGCAGATGGTAAAAGAGCATCTCGAGCGCCTTCTCGAGGGAGCCGATAACCGGCTCCAGTACTGGAATATTGCGCTTGCGCAAGGGATCGTGGTGCTTTATGTGCCACGAAACGTTGCGGTTGATGAGCCTTTTGAGATTGACTGGCAAGTCTCCGGCGACGAGATCATATCAGCGCCCCTGGTCGTTGTGATTGCCGAAAGAGGGTCTGATGTCACGCTTGTCCGCAGACTTTCCGGTAGTGACAGTGAAGGAGAGGTTCTTGTTGTAGACGGCGAGAGTGTGGAGGTGGGAGAGAATGCACGGCTTAAGTACGTGGTGCTCGAGCACCTGAACGACGACTCGATCTATTTTTTGAATGGTGAGGGCTCTCTTGACCGTGACTCGGTTCTCCACCGAACCGAGACCGCCTTTGGTGCGGATTTCGTCAAAACGCGGTTTGTCTGCACCCTCGCGGGAGCAGGTTCCGACGCGATGGTAAACGGCATCTACTTTGCCGAGAGCGAGCAGCATATGGACATACGCACCGTGCAACGCCACCGGACGCCGAATGCAATGAGCCGCGCGTTTTACCGGGGGGCTGTCCGTGACGAGTCGCACACGATCTATCAGGGATTAATAGATGTGGCAGCCAAAGCGCCGGGTACGGATGCCTATCTTACGAACAAGAACTTGATTCTCACCGAAGAGGCGAGAGCGGACTCAATCCCGTCGCTCAACATTAATACAGATGATGTGCGTTGCAGCCACGGTTCTACCACCGGAAAACTTGACGGAGGGCAGATCTACTACCTGCAGACTCGCGGATACACCAATCAAGAGGCGCAGAGAATTCTTGTTGAGGGTTATTTTGAGGATCTTGTGACCCAGGTTCCTGAAGATCTTCAGGACGAAATCCGAGCGCTTATCGCTCGAAGGATCCCGTAGCACATGGCCAAGTGGGTCAAAGCGTGCCACAAGGATGACTTTACGCGCAGCTACCTCTTTCGGCATAAGCGGAAGGAGTACGCGCTATTCAAGCTCGACGATGGGATCTACTGCCTGGACAATGTGTGCTCCCATGAGTACTCGCCACTCGCAGAAGGCATGGTGCTTGACGGTGATGTCTTTTGCCCCAAGCACGGCTCCCGCTTCGAGATTCGCACTGGTGCGGTGAAAGACTATCCTGCGACTCGACCAGTGAAAACGTTCGACATCAACGTAGACGAGCAAGGAGACATCTACATCAACATCAAGTAGAACGGCGCGCGTAGAGACCAATCCACTCGTCTCCGCTCTGTATCTGGTCACCCCATAACGAGCCGTACGCCGCCTCTATTGCAAAACCGTGTTTGTCCAGAAGAGATGCGACTTCGTCGTGACCGAAACTTCGCCACCATACGGAGAACTGTCTGTACGCTCCGTCCGCTTCCACAAGCGTATAGCGTGATACTGAAGCGGATGCCTGCGGGTAGTGAAACACCTGTTCAAGCACGACGTGGGGAGCCTTCTGCCAGAATCCGCCGCCTTCACTCACGTAGAAGTCGTCACATCTGCGGAGTTTGTCCACGTACGTTGATGTAAACACGTCAAACGCGAACAGCCCTCCCGGCCGCAGGGCGTTGTGAATCCGATCGAGAAGCGTGTGGCGTTCGCTCTCCGTGAGGGTGCAGAACTCTCCGTAGATCATGGTCACCACGTCATACGGACCGTCAAACTCAGCGGTGAGGAAGCTCTGCGTACGGTAGTCGATGGACAGACCCTCGCGCTGCGCCTCCCGTCGTGCATGCGCGATGGATGTCTCCGCAAAGTCGATGCCTACAACTCGGAATCCACGAGCGGCGAACTGATTTGCGTAGAGTCCCGGGCCGCAGGCAAGGTCAAGGAGTCGCGGTGACGCACTCTTAACAGAGCGCTCTCCGGCGGCCGACTGTGCTGCGTGGTCACAGATCCGTTCGACTGATGCCTGAATCTGCCACGCTTTTCGCGAGGCGTCCTCGATGTGAGGATCAAGATGAGCCTCAAGGACATGCCGCGAAACGTACGGGTCCGTCCAGAAACTGCGCGATTGTTGTTCGTAGAGCTGCGGTCGACGGGTGAGAGCCGCGAGTAGTCTGAGATCGATCTTACCTCGGCCCCTGATTAATTGTCCGTCCCTTTCGCCTCGCTTACCCATGGTGCGGCAGTATAGTACCTTTTGCGAACGTCATGAAGGACGCACAACTCCGGGAGATAGAAATCGCTGCACGCGCACTCACCCGCGGCCGTCTCGTGGTCTTTCCTACCGAAACAGTCTACGGACTGGGCGCCAATGCACTCTCGCCGGCGGCTGTCGAGAAGATCTACCAGGCAAAGGGACGACCGGCGGACAATCCGCTGATTGTTCATATTGCACATCCGGATCAGCTCAAAGATGTCGCCCGCGTGGTTTTCGAAGAGGCCTACGCCCTGTTCGCCAGCTTTTCCCCCGGACCCCTCACGGTTGTGCTCCCTGCCGCACCAAATCTGGCACCACAGGTGAGCGCCGGCCTCGCGACGGTCGCCGTTCGGATTCCATCTCATCCAGTTGCGCATCGCTTGCTCTCCGTGGCGGGCATACCAGTAGCCGCACCAAGTGCCAACCGCTCCGGCGAACCAAGCCCCACCACCGTTGAAATGAGTCGTCAGTCGCTCGGGGAGCGGGTCTCTATCTTTCTGGATGGAGGACCTTGTCAGATCGGAGTCGAGTCAACAGTGGTTTTAGTTGAGCCGGGCCGCGCTCTCCTGCTGAGGCCCGGAGCAATCACCGCGGATCAAATCCAGGCAGCACTGCCGAACGCTGTGGTAACCGCGGCTGAAACGGAGCAGAGGCTCAAGAGTTCTCCCGGCACCCGACATCGACACTATCGTCCCGCCGCACGAGTGATCCTTTTTGACCCCTCACAGGCCGATGAGGCGGCCGAGTCGCCGGTTTTTAGACTTCCTGAGGGAGTGAGCCGAGAGAGGTTTGGGGTCATCCGATCAGTCGGGTTCAACCAGGCTCAACTGGTACCAAGCACGATTGAAGCTGAATGCCGCTTCTTCCGTTCGTCCGAAGAGTATGCTCGTGAGCTGTACCGCTGGTTCGTGGAGTTTGATGCGTACGGGTGTACCACTATCGTGGCCGAGCTGCCGCGACCCCTTGGGATCGGCGTGGCGGTGCGCGACAGGCTATTCCGTGCAGCCGGAGATTGATCTCAGCACTACCACTATCGCCCGTGAGATTTGAGCCGTTTGAGAAGAAGCATGGCTACGGCCGCCCGTTCATTTCTACCCAGGTCGGCTTCAAGGCGCTCGACGGTGGACCGGACGGAAACCGATTCTTCACTCCCTCCTGCAAAGAGCTCCTGGGCCTTCTCCATCTGGAACGTATTTATGCAGTAGACCGACTCTCCGCCGGTCAGATCGATCTGTCTGGTAAGGTTGCTCATTGCTGAAAACTCTGACCGCAGCCACAACTTTTGCTCGCTCGCGGATTGATGAATCGAAACCCCGCTTCAATAAGATCATCCGAGTAGTCTATCTGCATGCCTTCTACGAAAGCGCGGCTGTGCTTGTCGGTGACGATTCGCAGGTTTCCATCGTCAAAGACGGTGACGTCAAACGGGCTTTCAGTATCATCAATGACAGCCTGATAGATCATACCTGAACATCCTCCCTGTTCGACCCAGACGCGGAGGAAGTTCGTCTGTTCGCCTCGGAGCCTGAGAAGCTCGGTTTTTGCCGGCTCCGTAATGTCAACGCCCATGATTTCCACCTGATCAGTACTCATGCACGAATGCTAATCACACCGGTCAGGAAAGGTCAACGCGTGGTCCGGCTTATCCGTGTACGAATGAGACCCGGTGTTCTCCAAAGTGTGAACGCAGTGCATCTCCAATTATCGAATGGATCGCATTGATGTCCTCGGGCCCGTAGGTAGCCAGTCCGTCGGTGCGGGCGAACGGATGGTAGAGGAGAGGCGAATCCGCCCGAGATTGACGAATCGTCTTCAAATATCCGGTTGCCATACGAAACACACCATAGGAGACTCCTGCGAGCAGGTGTGGATCAACTGCTTCGGTAAGCCGTTCTATGAGACGGCGGTATGCCTCCTGCCAGCCGGGAAACAGGACGATCGGATCCATGGCAACCCCCGGTCTCCAGCCTGCCGTGGATAGTGATGAAAGAGCCTCGATCCGCGCCTCAAGCGGCGCGCAGCCTCGCTCGTATCGTCGACTGACCTCCTCCGGGCTCAGTGTCCATACAGCTCGTACATTCGGCAGCGGATCGCGATTGAGAAACGGTTCGGTGACATTGCTCTTTGTCCGCACTTCTATTGTGATCTGGGCGTGTTCGTCAGCCAGATCCATCCACCCGTCTACCGTTGGCACGAGAGACTCAAAACTCAGAGCGTCAGTTAGAAACGAGGTGTTGATCAGGAGTGGTCCCTCGGCTGCTTTTGCGAGCGACGCTCGGTGATAGTCTTCTGCGTTTACGAAGATCACCGGGTAGGCACTGGGATGCATTCCCTGGAGAAAACAGTAGTCACAGTCGTACAGGCAGTTTCTCCACTGATCAGTGTAAAATGAGCGCTCTGCACCGGGTGTCCGGATCCGCTGCGGAGCTTCGTAGAGAAAAGGTCCGTGAGAGCGCGCAAGTATAAGTGCCGGGTGTTCTTTCTGAAGGCGAAACGATTGCCGCTGTCGGTGAAAGAGCTGCGTGTATGCTTCTATCCTGATGACCTGCGCCGCGGGATTCCGTTCAATAATTCGAGCGGTCACGGGATGGTTGGCGACCGCTTCCTCCACGTAGATGAGGTCAGGCTCACGCACGGCCCATGTTTTCCAGTCGGGAGAGCAGCCCGGAGAAAGCCCGGTCTCGTGCAGACTTACCGGCGTCAGCAGGGCTCAGAGACGCCGGAAGATCCGGGACTGCTCGAAGGCGAACAGCCGCCTCCGTAGCGGCTCGTGACAGGAGCGAGCGTTGAGTAACTGTGAGTCGTGAATGTTCTCCGAGAGCGTGGAAGAGGTGAACCGTTCGCCGGACGTAGTCCGGACGATGCCTGTTCGCCGACCGGATCAGTGCATGAACGAGCGTGTTGGTGGAATCTACCGCCGATCTCACGAGTGAAGACTCATCAAGGGGCGCGGCGAACGCAATAATCGATTCAGGTGGAAGGAGCGCGCACGCGGCGGCGAACGCCCAGGCATCAACACTCTCAGACCGGTGTGTTGTGGGGTATCTGCCCCCGACGGTGAGGTCTGAAAACCACACCTCATTGCCGGCAGTGACATGCGAAACCTGGTTGACTCCGGCAAGATCGGACGATCGAATGAGCAGCGTCACGATTACAGGATCGATCGTGTCGCTCTCCGTGCTCACACGTGCAGATATTCGTTCGATACTCGCGCCCGTTCGGCCTGCAGCCGCGGCAAAGTGTTGTGGGAGAGTCAGTGTGTCAGAGCCAGTGAGCTCGCGAACGGTCGAAGCATCACTGTTGTCGGTGCAGACATAGAGGGCGGGCACAGGTGCTACGACGGTTCGCGAGCAGCTACCCGGCCAATGGCATTCAGCTCTGTACTGCTGGAGATCGATTGGATGAGGACCGTTTGTACGGTGTTGACCGCTTCGTCGCAAGAGTGTGAAACCGGAAAAGAGACGGGAACATAATACTCGCTGTAACCGCTTGCCTCCCATCCAGATGGCGTGTGATCAACCTGTTCCACAAGAACAGTCTGGTATGTGCCTGCCAGGCTCTCCCGGTATAGCCGCGTCTGCTGCTCTGCGAGCTCCCGTACTTCTCTATTGCGCTGTTTTTTCACACTCGTTGAGACATGACCGGGCATTCGCTCTGCGCGTGTTCCTGAACGCACGGAGTATGAAAACGTATGGACGTGGCCGAAATGGTTTTCCCTGATCGCAGCAAGGTTCTGTTGATGCTCCGCGTAAGTTTCTCCAGGGAAACCAACGATGAGATCGGTCGTAATGTTGAACTTTGTGTCTATGCGCCGGAGGCTTTCAACGATCTCTCTGTATGCGTCGTAGGTGTACTGCCGACGCATTGCAAGCAGAATTCGCTCGGAGGCAGATTGGAGGCACAGGTGCAGGTGGGGAACCATTCTCGGATGACGAAAGAGCTCTATAAACTCCTGAGTGAGCCCGTCAGGCTCAAGGGAACTGATCCGTAGCCGATAGTCACCGGTGAGTTCGAGCAGGTCTTGCACGAGAGCACCAAAATCCTTCCCGTCGTCTCTGAATCGGCTCAGATTGACCCCCGTGAGTACGAGCTCACGGCTTCCAGTATTAATTGCCTGCTGTGCTGAGGCAAGAATCTCCCTGTGAGGCCGACTCGTCGCGCGACCGCGGACAAATGGGATGATGCAAAAGGTACAGAAGTTGTCGCATCCGTCTTGAATCTTCAGAGTGGTTCGTGTGTGTGCGGATCGGTTTGGATTGGGAAAATCAAAAACACTCCCCGAGGGTGCGATGATCTCACCATTAAAATGCGCGTCTACAAGCTCGAAGATCATGTGCTTGTTTTCGTTAGGAACAACGAAGGTATGAGGATCGCTCTCGATCTCATCTCTGTGGCTGTCTACGAAGCAGCCGGTGAGAACTATCAGCGGGACGTCGGACAGCGCACCTTGCCTTCGCTCCGCCCTGTAGAGAAGGTTTCTGCTTTTTCGATCCGCCCTGTTTGTGACCGTGCAACTGTTGATTATGTAGATATCGGCCGGCCCATCGAATGCAACGCATCTGTAGCCTGCCTGCTCGAATCTCGTGGCCAGAGAATCGGACTCGAACTGATTGAGTTTGCAGCCGAGTGTGGAGAATGCCACCGTACGGCGTGCTCTCATCCGGCAACTCGCTCCTGCGTCTGCTCGAGCATTTGCCGGAACGCGTTGCGACAGTACTCATGGGCGGCATGATCAAGATGCGCGGAGTCAGAGGTCCGATCGCTCTGCGACGACAGGAGCTCCCCTTCCATGCTCATCGGTGTTACGCTCGTGACGCGGACACCGGCGAAGGACCCAATCAGCGACTGATCATCAGAGCGGAACCGGACAATAAGCTTCCCCTCTGTTTTCCCGGAGAGGTAGCCATGCTTTCGGTCTGCGCCTTCCACGAGGACGGGCAACTCGGCACCGATCAGAGCCTGATTGTAACGGAGTGATGTCTCTTGAAGCTCCCCGCTCAGGGTATGGAGACGTGATTTCTTCTCTGTCTTTGGGACGTCATCTTCCCAGCGGGAGCTCGCGGCGCCCGGACGGGGCGAGTACATGGCGATATAGGCCATGTTGTACGCGACGTCTCGCATTACGGCTCGCGTTTGCTCGAACTGCGCGTGGGTCTCTCCGGTGAAGCCGACGATGATGTCTGTGAACAGGGTTGCTTCCGGTATAGTGTCACGAATCTTGCGGACGACCTGCCGGTATTGGTTGACCGTGTGATTACGGTTCATCCGAATGAGGACCTTATCGTCGCCACTTTGAATAGGCAGGTGAATCTGGCGTGCAAGAACCGAATACTCAGAAATGACGTCGATCACCTCAGGCGTCATATCCCGGGGATGCGGCGAAGTGAAATAGGTCCAGAACCTTTGACCACTTCGTTGACCAATTTCACCAATCTCCTTCAGAAGCTCTGCGAACGAGAGCTCACGCCCCTCCTTTCTGGCTTGCCGATCGAGTCCGTAACTGTTCACGTTCTGGCCGAGCAGCGTGATGCTGCGGTAGCCATTGGCAACCAGTGATTCAATTTCCTGCAAGATCTCATCACTCGGGCGCGAGACCTCTCGCCCTCTCGTGTAGGGTACCGCACAAAAAGTGCAGAACTTGTCGCATCCGTTCTGGATGGGTACATACGCCTCAAAATTGGAAGTGTAGTCCGGGGCAATCTTCCAGAATCCTCTTCGATCATCATCGTGACTCTCTACCGGGATTATTGGGAGCTGGGTACCTGCGCCCACGTCTGCAGCTTCCCGGCTGGCGTTTTGTGACGCAAGCCCCGCGGAGAGGGCCTTCCGACTTCTCCGTTCCGCGACAACCGGAGGCACCCACCCTTCCGAGAGTTTCGGTGTGGTGGGAGATCTGGACGGGTCCAGGCGCGGAGACTCAGCTGCGCCGGCACGTCCTGCCTGCTGCTCCGCGGCACGAAGTGACGCCGGCGTCACCAGCCCGCAGTCACGGAGCATCTCTGGTAGCTGCGGCAGTTCATTTATCGTAAACAGGAGGTCAAATCGGTCTATGAATTTCTCCCGGTCTGTCGGAAGCACACAGCCACTGACAAACGTCAGCAACGGACGGCTGCGCTTCCACTCAGTCCACTTACTGATCCGGCCATAGACTTTATCGATCGCTTTCTGCCGGACTGAACAGGCTACAACACCCAAGATGTCGGCGTGTTCCTCCGAACTGGCAGGTGAACACCCAAGAGATTCAAGAACCGCACGGATACGCTCAGTATCAGATTGATTCATCTGGCATCCGAGGGGTACTAAGTGGTAAGTCATCAGAAGTATACCTCTGCAAAGAGCTGTTCCGGTTCGACTCCCTGGCTTTTCAGAATGTCGAACACTTCATAAATCATATCGCAGTTCCCACAGAGGTAGCAAAGAGTCTCCGGATCAGTCGGGTGAGTCCGCAGGTAGTCGGTAACTCGACCGGCGAACGCGAAAGGCTTCCCAGACACACCCTGCCGACTCACGCATGTCGTGATTCTGCCTTCAGGGAATGTGTCGTACTCGTATCGCTCCTCGAACCCACGCACTCCGTGCAGAAGCTTGAACGAGAGGTCAGGGATACTGTTTGCAAAACAGTGGAAAGGACTGATGCCTGTTCCCGTTGCAATAAAAAGAAAGTTCCTTTCCCTGAGTTCCGGCTCGCCAATAAGAAAGAACCCGAACGGTCCATCCACCTCCAGCTCGTCATCCGGAGAGATGCCGGCAAGAGCCTGAGACACGTGCCCGCCATCCACCCGTTTCACGAGTATCTCAAGAAAGTCAGCATTCACCGGCGAGTAAATCGAATACTCTCTCATATTGATGTCGCCCTTGATCCCCACGCTCACGTATTGCCCAGGCTCAAACTCCATTCCGTTGCGGTCGAAGCGAACCACAAAGGTGGTTGAAGTGAGTGAGCGAACCTCGTGAACGCGGGAATGCAGTGCTGTGTGGGGGGAACTCATCACCCGAAATATACGGTGGATCCATTGAAGTGTCACGCAGCTTGGGGAACCGAAGCACCGGCACTCTTTTC
>CAZREG010000071.1:0-12840 GCA_964599075.1 uncultured Spirochaetaceae bacterium
GAAAGAGCAACAAGGAGATCGGGGGTGATCTCTACATCACGGAGGGCACGGTCAACTCTTCACGGCCGGATCTTCGCTTGTGCTGACTCCACGGGCAGGCTACCATTACCGGGAAGGAGCGGGAGATGAAAGCAAACTGCATTGTTTTTCCGGCGCCGGAGACGGTTGAGTCCGGCGAGGTGGAGCTATCCAGCCCGACACCAGATCAAATTCTCACAGAAACCATTCTCACCGGAGTGAGCACGGGCACCGAGACCCGAGTGTTTCGGGGGGGACAGAAGGACACCAACTTCCCGGTTATTCCCGGCTACGAGAATCTGGGCCGGGTCATGGAAGCTGGGGATCAGAGCGGCTACACGACGGGCGAACGCGTCTTTGTCCGGGCACACCGGTACGATCCCGGTCCCTATACCATGATGTGGGGCTCCCAGGTATCCCACTCGCTGACTTCCGGGCCGGCGGCGATTCGCGTTCCAGAGAACGTTACCGACGAAGATGCGATCTACGCAAAGGTATCGGGGATCTCCCTTCACGGCGTGAAACGGGCGCATGTCCGGTCGGACGAGTGGGTCGCTGTCGTGGGTCTGGGGATTATCGGGCACCTGGTGGTACAACACTGTGTAGCCAGGGGCGCCCGGGTAATTGCCATTGATCTTGATGCAGATCGCTGTCGCCGCGCAGAGGAAGCGGGAGCGGAGACTTCGATCGACGGCAGATCCGACCGACTGGCCGAGCAGGTCTTTGAGCTCACCGACGGAGGAGTGAGCGCTGCGTTTGATGCAACCGGCATCGCGCGTATGCTCGAGCCGACATCCAAGCTGCTTCGTCCGCGTAGCTGGGATGAGTCCCCTGAGCTCGCCCCACGTCTGGTGCTTCAGGGGACCGTGGAGGAACCAGTGACGCTTGACTACTTCACGCTGTTCAGTCCCGAGCTCGACCTCATCACGCCCCGTGACTGTGACACGCAGGATCTGGTCGACTCGCTCTCACTCATGTCTGAGGGCAGGATCCATCCCTCTATCATCCCGGCGACTGTCGCCTCATTCAGAGATGCACCGGATCTTTACCCGCGGTTGGTCTCAAGAGAGGTTATGCGGGTACTCTTCCGCTGGAGCTGAGACTCATCGCCTCCCTGATCGCGCGGTTGCATCAACCGGGAACCGTCACTACGATCAGCAGACGGAGGTCTTATGCTCAAAGGAATTCCATCAATCATCTCACCGGAGTTACTCAAAACGCTCATGGAGATGGGACACGGCGATGAGCTGTGTCTGGGAGACGGGAACTTTCCGGCCGCGGCGTACTCACAAAGGCTGGTCCGCTGTGACGGTCATCCAGTCCCGCCGCTTCTGGACGCAATTCTCCAGCTTTTTCCACTTGATACATTCGTTGATGCGCCGGTTGCTCTTATGCAGGTCGTTCCCGGTGACGATACCAAGCCGACCGTCTGGGACGAGTACCGGACCCTCATTACGAAGCACTCTCCAAAGGCAAATGGCGTTCAGTTCGTCGAGCGGTTCGCATTCTACGAACGGGCAAAGCAATGCTACGCGATTGTTGCCACCGGTGAGAGTGCGCTCTACGCAAACATAATTCTCAAGAAGGGCGTGATTACTTAGGAGAGCTCCACCTGCCGACCGCTTCCCGCCGCCTGCGCAATCGCCATACAGACCTCGTGCGTCTTGAGTGCGTCCGCATAGCTCGAACGGATAGCGGACCGGTCCCCGCTGCGAACCGCTTCAACAAAGGCTTCCACCTCCAGCTGATACGGATCAACAGCGGCGGAGAACTCATCTGTCGCGTCGGCGCGCTGCACGGTGAGTGAAGCGGGCGAAAACCTATAGAATCTGTTGGCGGTCACGATCTCCACTCCCACGCGTAGATAGACCGGAGCGACACAGCTGTTGATGACCGTGGCCGTCATCCCGCTCTCCATGCGCAGCACTGCCGCTCCGGCATCCGGAACATCGGCATCTCTATATATGGATGTGATAACCTGCCGGGACGCGACAGCCTGCACGCTTTTGACTTCTCCCAGGAAGTGCCGCAACAGATCTATGACATGCACGGTCTGTTCTATGAGCTGCCCCCCGGACTCATCCGCATGGCGCCACCATGCCGGTGGCGGTAGCGTACCCATCCACCATGCGTTCGCCAGGACCGGGTTCTCATGCAACAGAGCGTTACGAAGGTGCTCCGCGGTATCCAGGTAGCGCATGTGAAACCCGACTGAGGTCACCAGGTCCGCCCCCGCAACGGCGGCGGCTATGCGCGCCGGGGTCTGCGGATCAATGCCGATCGGCTTCTCCACCAGAAACGGAATGCCTCTCACGGTGAGCTCCTGCTCAATCTCACCGTGAGCGTTTGGTGTGACGGCAATGACCGCCAGATCAGGCGACTCGGTGTCCAGGGCCCGCGTGAGTTCGGTGTAGGCATGTACGGAACCAGACCCGTCAAGACCGGCGGCAGCACCTCTGGCCGACGTTTCAGTTCGACTGCAGAATGCGGTGACCTGGACATCATCGAGTGCATGCAGAATTGCCGCGTGCTTTTGAGCAAAGGAACCGGCGCCAATCACAAGAGCGTTCATGGAGCCAGTCTACCCGGTGACGGTGTTGCGGGAAAGCCCCGGCCTTGATGGCCCCGGTAACAATTACACAGCTGGCACGGGGTTTGCTGTTTTCATGGTGGCCATGCGTACTCGCCTTCTCACCATCCCGCTCCTGCTCATGTCTGCGCTCCTGGCCTCACTCTACCTGTTTCGCTGGACGATCGTGGGTCCGCTGGTGGTCACCACGGTGGAGAGGTCAGCCGAGCAGGCCCTTGGAGGAAAGGCCGATGTTGCCGTAGACGGCATCAGCGGTACGCTCATTCGCTCGGTGGAGATTGAGACGGTGAAGCTCGTGCAGGCAGCACCGGACTCGCTGCTGCAGCAGCTCACCGTTCGCAATCTTCAGATCCACTACCGTCTCTCAGAGCTGTTGCCCTGGGTGGCCGCGCTTCTATCTCCGGAGGTTGTCGGGCATCACTACCGGTGGGCGCTTGATGAGAGCGGCGC
The DNA here is from genome assembly GCA_964599075.1 of uncultured Spirochaetaceae bacterium. Taxonomy (GTDB): domain Bacteria; phylum Spirochaetota; class Spirochaetia; order DSM-27196; family SLST01; genus SLST01. Next base: position 3,059 of record CAZREG010000071.1, read on the forward strand.
CCCCGACCCGGCCGGCATTATCGCGCAACTCGGGAGTCGATTTCCGCGCCACCTACGCCTTCGGGCCGACGGCTCGCTCAGCGTGGCAACAGGCGGGCGCAGCGCTCGCTCCGGGTTCTCCGTCGCAATCGCGAACGGGCAGCAGGCGCCGCTGGCACTGATGGAACTGCACGAGCTCCACTACCAGAACGCGGCTGAGCACGGCTTCACCACCGACCGGGTGACGCTCGAACTCACTCCGACACCGGACGGCCTTGCAATAAGCGTACAGGCAAGCTCTCAGGAAGCGGAACTGCTTCTGGCCGGCGCAACTGCAACTCGGACCGGGTCAGGCGGCTACGAAGCCGGAAACCTCACCCTGCAGATGGCGCTTCCGGGAGTCTTCGCCGACCTCTCTGTGGAGAATAGAACCGGAACCGGGCGCCTGGAGATCTCCGAAAGCGATTTCACCCGGCAGCTCCTGAACAACTTCAGCGGAGACGCAGAGAATACACCGGGAAAGCTCACCGTTGCGATTGAGGCGACGACTACGCACGAGTCTTCCGGCCCACTCGTGGATACACTGCTTGCCGGTGGAGGCTTCTCCTCAGTCAGAGGCTCCCTCCTGGTGGATGCACGCGGCTGGAATAGCGCACCGGTCAACCTTCGCACACTCGGCGGCGCCCTGCACTGGGACGCGCGGACCCTGGAGCTCACCGATCTGAACGCTGAGGCGGAGGTCACCGCTGTTCGCGCAGCAAACGGGAGTGCGTCCCCTGAGGTCGTGGCGCGAGCCCGGCGACTTGCGTGGACACCTGCAGAGGACACCTTTGCTGCCGAGCGAGCCCGACTGAGCTTTGGCGGCGGAGAGATACGGATCTCCGGAGCCGGGCAGCTCAGTGACGGGAGCCAGGAGTGGACAGAGAGCGAGGGGCAGATTGAGGGCACAGTTCGCGTTCCGGATCCCGGACGAACGCTGCGGGTGATCGAAGCAGCGACCGGGGTGCGGCTGCAGGCAATCGGACTTACTGATAATGCGTCAGGCAGGCTCTCGTTTTTGGTGTCCGGAGGAACCGATGGGCCGGCGGTGGATTGGAGTGCATCAGCGAACGGACTGCAGCTTGTAAGCCTGCCCACGGCCGGCTTGCGTGCATCCGGAACCGTGGCCCCCGGACTGGTCCGCCTTGACGCTCTCTCGCTCACGTTCGCAGAGGAGGCGGGAAACCTGCACGCTGAGGGTCAGCTTCACCGGAATCAGCTCTCCGCCCGGTTGGAAGCGCGGGACATATCTGCGGCGGCCGTCGCCCGCGCGGTCGGGTGGGAGTTCTCCAGTGTCACCGGTCAGATTCAGGCAACGCTCACCGCTGACGGGCCGGCTGAGTCCCCGAAAGCCGAGCTCTTGTTACGGGGCACAGAGATCACACTGGATGGCGTACCGGCGTCACTTGACGTTGCGGTTCGTCAGCAGAAACAGACGATCACCATGGATACACTTCAAGTTGACCTTGGAGCCCTCATGACCATCACAGGGTCGGGCGCAGTGCCGCTCTCAGTTGGAACCGGTGGGCTTCGGTTGGGTGAGATTCAGGAAAGTGAGTTCGATCTTACCGCGACGGGCGAGCCCGCTCGGCTGCTTCCGGCGCTCGATCCGGCTGTCTGGGGACAGAGTGAGGGAGAGCTGCAGATCAACCTCAGAGGAACCCGAGGAGAGCTCACCGGTCGGGTGAACGGTATTCGCTCAGATGCCGATCAGGTGATCGCGGGCATTGAATCGCTGCAATCTCTTTCCCTGCGCACCTCCCTTCGTGCGGACACACTGGAGCGGATGACGTTCTCCGGGGGTGTAGAGGGCGCGGCGCGCGAGCTTCTCTCCTTTGACGGTACTGCGGATCTGACCGGGGGTGGTGAGGGGTCACAGCCACGAGTCACTCTCACGGCTGATCTTGATGTTCCGCTCGCCCAGGTCTCCCCGCTTGTTCCCGGAGTCAATCTCCTGGGAGGTAGAGTGACCGGGCGAGTTGAGAGCACCGGTGATCCGCAGGGCATCTCCGGTCGGCTACGGATCTCGCAGGGCGTTGTGAAGTTCAGCACCGGAGTCCCGGTGATCTCATTGATAACCGGCCGACTCAACCTCAACGGAGGTACCGTGACCGTTCGGCGCCTGACCGCAGAGATGGGCTCCGGCCGTCTACGAGCCGACGGGACCGTGACCATGGCGAACGACGTGGATGGGCCACAGATCGCTCTGCAGCTCCGCGGAGACGACCTGCTTCTATTCCGGACGCCGGATCTGGTGGTTCGCGCAGATGTGAGCGGTTCCATTGACTCGCGCAGGGGTGCCACAATGGTGGACGGAGAGGTCCAGGTTGGTGAGCTTGTCTATAGCCGCCCGGTGCAGCTCCTCTCCCTGGGAACAGATGCCGCGAGCCCAACGAGTGAGCTTCAGCTCTTCTCCGTTGATCAACCGTGGGCGCGCTCGGTCACGCTTGGGGTCCGGATCCTTGCCGACCAGACTATACTTGTTGACAACAACCTCTATAACGGCCTGCTATCCGCAGATCTCACCCTGCGCGGGAGTGCTGCGGTACCCCGCGCAGAGGGGGCTGTCGTTGGCACGGGGGGTGAAGTGAGCCTGCCCACGGCGAGCCTGGATATGCAGAGTGTAGAGGTTCGGTTTCCGCCTGATGCCTCGTTTCGACCCTCTGTGAAGGCCCAGGCCACCACCAGAGTCCAGGGCTACGACCTGTCGGTCACCATAGATGGTCAGTTCCCCAACGTGGGAGTGTCGGTGGCCTCTTCGCCGCCACTGCCTACAGATGAAGCGCTTATTCTTCTTTCGACTGGAAGAGAGCTGTCGGAGTTAACCTTTCAAGACGGTGGCGGCACCGTGGAGGCCATTGGTACGGTCCTTGGCAGCAGCTTCCTTGAACAGGTCTCCGGCTCCTTCTCCGGGGAGGCACAGGAGCTGTTCGACCGGTTCGAGTTCAGCGTGGAACGGGATACTCAGGAGGGAGCGATCGGGGATATCGGTGTGCAGTATCAGCTCAGCGAGGAGGAGCGCTGGTTCCTCAACTTCGAGCGTGCCGAGGATGCAGAATACACCGTGGAGCTCTCATGGCGACTATGGACAGACTGAAACGTTCCTCACTCACATCTCTGCTTCTGTTCCTCACGGTGAGTGCCCTTACACAGGAGGTCCCCCAGTTCGTGCGCTTCGAAGGCCAGGTCACGTTCAATCAAGGCGCTCTTGAGGAGGTGATAGCCCGCGAGATCGCCGGCGCCCGGGCGACGGCCGGATCGGTCGCGGATCTCATCGACGCCGTTTTCACCCTGGAGACCTGGTATCAGAGCCAGGGGTTTCCGGAGGCCCGGATCGTGCTGGCGCTGGTGGATGACCGTGATGACGGAACGCAGCGTTTGATTACCGAGCCGCAGAACTACTCGCTCATCGACTTTGTGGTGTACCGGATTGAGGAGGGGCCGCGCATCTATCTGGGTGAAGTGGAGTTCACCGGCAACGTGCGCTTTTCCGACCAGACATTATCCCGTTACGTGCCAAGACGCGGAGGACGGCTTCTGGGCTCCGGGCGCCCGCTCTTTCGCCGCTCCGACCTCCAGACGATTGTAGATTCGGTCCGCCGGCACTACCAGCTCCAGGGCTTCCTCCGCGCGGAGATCGGCGAACCGGTGACCGAGCGAACCGGCAACACGGTGAACGTCACCGTACCGGTTCAGGAGGGTCGGAGCTTTGTCATTGGTGAGGTCACCGTCACAGGGACCGACTTCCTCTCCCGGGAGCTGGGCGAGTCCATTGCTGCCGAGCGTCCCCAGACCAACCAGCGATTCACCGAGCGAGTTGTCGCGGATGCAGCCCAGGCGATGGAGTCACGGCTCGCACGGCGCGGGTACCTCACGGAGGTGCGCTATCAGCTTACCGTGAACGAGGAGCAGGCAGACGTGGTGGTAGCTTATTCGGTGGTCGCCGCACCCCGTGCGATCCTTGGTGAGCTGCGGGTGGAGACCACAACTGAAGATCCGTTGCGGATCCAGCCGGCGGTTGTGCGGAGGCAGTTTTCCGGAGTGCCGGGAGAGCCAGTCAACCGCCCGCAGATTGAGGCAGGAAGGCGCAGGCTCTATCAGACCGGGCTGTTCACCGTGGTCACCGTGGAGTACGTGCCGCGGGAGAAACAGGAGGATGCCGCCGCCGGTGATACGCAGGTGTTTGATGTTCTCATTCGTCTGGAAGAGGCGCAGAGCCGGTTTGTCTCGCTCTCGGTGGGCTACAGCACCTTCGACCAGCTCCTGGGCTCTTTGCAGTACAAGGATAACAACGTGTTTGGTAGCGCCCGTTCGTGGAGCGTGCAGGCCCGCGGGAGCTCGCGAGGCTACCGTCTTGCAACACGCCTCGCAGACACCCTTCTGCTGGGCAGCGGAAGCCTGCTCGCCCTCACGGTGGCTCATGAGCTGGAACTGCGCGAAGCGTTTCAAGAGAGCAGCTACGGCGCGGGGGTTGCCGCAACGGTGCCAATCACCGAGGATCTCAGCGCCTCTGCAGAGTATGAACTCTCTATCGTCAATCTGGAGGACCTCTCCATGCTTGGCGGGAGCGATCCACTCATCCGGATCGGGCGGCTCGAGCTTGCCGCCGTCTGGGACACGGTTGACCGCCCCCTCTTCCCCACCGACGGACTGCGCGTAGAGGCAGAGACCGGCTACTCGGGTGGACCACTGGGTTCACAGCTTGAGTTTATTCGCCTGCTGGCAGGCGCAACACTTCACAAGTCGTTTGCCGAGCGGTTTGTGTTCACGGCTCAGGCGGAAGGAGAGACGATCCTCCCGGGCGGCGACAGGCAAATCCCAATCTCCGAGCGCCTCTACGCCGGCGGCAGCACTTCCGTCCGCGCATTTGCCGAGAACACCATCAGTCCGGTCGACAGCGCGGGAAACGCGCTCGGTGGGCTGACCCGACTGGAAGGGACGGTGGAGCTGCGGATCTCTCTCCTGGAGAACCTCTATCTCGCTCTCTTCGGCGACGCGGCATCAGTCTCCTCGCAGGACCTGGCGGCCGGCCCGCTCGCCTACGGATTGGGCCTGGGCCTGCGCTATGATCTTCCGGTGGGTCCGCTGCGCATTGACGGTGCGGTTACACCGGGGCCCACCTTTGCAGCAGAGTCCAGGTGGGCGGTGCACATCGGCATTGGATCTGGGTTCTGAGACCGACCACTCCCATGCGTTGACGGAGAGCAAGCACCGGCATAGGCTCACCACATGAGCACTGCCCGCGCCCGGCGGCCCAACACTCCATCTCTATCCGCGGACGACCGGGAGCTATGGAAGCGTAGACTCCCGGCGGCAATCCTCATGATCGCAGCGAGCCTGATCGGCTGTGCCGGGGCGCCGCCCCCGCTTGATGGTTACCCCCACAGAGATTCACGCACAACCGAGATTGATGGAATAACAGTCCACTACCTTGACTTCAACCCGGACGCCACCGGGGGAACACTCGTTTGGGTGCATGGCCAGTCCGGCGCTGCTCTGGAAACATGGTACCTTATGGACCACCTGGGTAAAGACTACCGGCTTATCGCAATAGACATGCCCGGTGCCGGACTCTCAGAGAAGCCAAAGATGCGTTATACCGCAGAGCTCTACCAACAGGTGCTGACCCTGTTCCTTGAGGAGCTTGCACTGGAACGCTACGTGCTGGTAGGGCACTCCATGGGAGCCGTAACGGTGACCAGTGTGGCCGCACAGGCGCCGGTGGGACTTGAGAAGCTCATTCTGGTTGCTCCTTACTTTTTTCCGGGACAACCCGGCGGATTTCTCGAGCTCATGTCGAACACCGGGTTTCTTGTAAACATTGCGATGCAACTCTACGCACCGTGGATGCTCCGGGCAATCGTCAGCGGGAACGCCTTCTACGACTCATCACGTGTGCCTGAAGAGCTGCTGAATACCTATCTGACTGCGGTGTTTCACACCCCGAACGGTCGCGGTGCCCTGGCGTCCGTGACACGCCGTATCGTGGGCAAGCGGCGGGATCCCGCGCTGCTTGAGTCGCTCCGCATCCCAACACTGATCCTGTGGGGACGGGAGGATCGGGTACTGTCCTACCGCTACGCCGAGCGATTTCCACAGACCATCCCCACCAGCCGGCTTGTCACCATTGAGAACTGCGGCCACGTTCCGCACGTCGAACGCCCGGGGGTCGTGGCGAAGGAGATCCGTCAGTTCATTGAATCCCGTTGGTGAGTTCGGGCTCACAGTTTCTGCTCTCAGTTTCTGCTTGCCAGGACGTCTGTCCCGTGGTACCAATTTCTGATGTCACGCTTGCCGTTTCGAACCAAGCTCGCCTACGGTGTCGGAGACCTGGGGGGCAACCTCTACTTCACCATCATGGGCACCTTCTTGTTTTCCTTCTGTACTGAGGTACTGGGGCTCGACCCGGCCTATGTGGGCGTTGCCCTCGCGGTGGGCCGGGTTGTTGACGCAGTCACCGACCCTGCAGTGGGGATTCTCAGCGACCGGATAGATACCAGGTTTGGCCATCGCAAGCCGTTTATGTTTGCCGGTGCCATGCTCATTCTGCCGCTCATGCTGGCCATGTTTTCCACGCCCGGAATTGACTCTGCCATTGGACTGACAATCTGGGTGGCGGTGGTGTACAGCCTCATGAACACCGCCTATACCCTTCAAAACGTCCCGTACAGCGCGCTGGTACCGGAGCTGACCACCGACTTCCACGAGCGCACCAATATCAACGGCTACAGAAACATCTTCGCCGTCCTGGGAACGCTGACCGCCTTTGGCGGGGTGACCACGATGACTGCCGGAAACGCTCCATCAGCCTGGTTCCTCATGGCAGGTGTGATGGGTCTTGCCATGATGGTCACCTTTCTTGTTCCAACGCTCTTTGTGCCAAAAACCCACAAGGTAAGCATTGTAAAACAGGAACGCGGCGTCTTCCGGGACTACCTGAGCACCTTCGGGATGAAGGAGTTCATGCTCGTGGCCCTGCCGTGGATGTTTCACCTGACCGGGATCACGATCATCCTGCAGAACGTCCCCTACTTCTTCACCTATGTCATTGGTCGCCCTGAATCACAGGTGCTTGCGCTTGCAAGTCTGCTCCTCGGTGCCATTATCTCAATCCCCGTCTGGGTCGTGATCTCACGCCACATCGGCAAGAAGAGGACGTACAACGCGGGAATGGCCATTTTTGCCGCATCGATCGTACTCTTCTACTTCCTGGGTCACCGGCTGGGAATGGGATACATTGTGACCGCAATGGCGATAGCAGGGCTGGGGTTCGGAGCTCAGTACGTCATGCCGTACTCAATTCTTGCGGATGTTATAGAGGCGGATTACGAGCGTGGCGGGCGCCGGCGGGAGGGAGTCTTCATGGGTCAGTTCACCTTTGTCTCAAAGGTGGGTCAGGCGCTTGCTGCGCTGGTGACTGGTATCGTCCTGCGGATCGTCGGGTTTCAACAGCCACGGGTGGCAGGAGAGATTCTCACCCAGACCGGGGAGGCTCTCAGTGGCATCCGTGCGCTGTTGGGCCCGATTGCTGCGCTCTTTTTTGTAGCCGGAATTGTGGTTTTGAGCTTCTATCCCATCACCGAACAGGTCTATCAGGAGATTCGAAAGCGGATTGACAAGCGGGAAGCGGGGATACAGGAAGAGTAGAAGAGCCCGGGCCGCAGAAACGCAGCCGGCGCACGTTCACGCAGCGGGTAATGCAATCTACACCTGGATCGTCAACGGAGCGCTCCACCGCCCGCCCCCGTGGCGGTTCGTAGCCCGAATCCGGTAGGTAAGGCTTCCTTTGGGAGCGTGGAGGTCCAGAAAGAGCGGACTGCGGGTAGAGTTCGAAAGCCGCTTCCACATCTGCTCCTCACCGGCTCGCCGAATCACCTCATAGGAATCCGCATCAGCTACGGTGAGCCAGGTGATCTTCACCACGTCATCATCCAGGAGCTGGTGGACGACCGACTCCGGTGCCGCTGGAACCGGTCCCGTCACCTCCACCTCTTCAACCACGGCCACAAGCTCTTCTTCCTCCTTCTCATATCCAAGCTCTTTCCGCCGCTCGTCTGCGAGCTGCGCGATCTTCTTTGCAAAGCTTGGATAGCGCTGAAGAATACTGTCAAACGTATCCTTGTCCAGAACATAGAGATCGCAGTAGACCCGGGCGTTCACGGTCGCTGTTCGCGGCATGCTCAGGAGCAGCGCGATCTCACCAAAGAACTGGCCACTTGTCAGCGTGGCATAGGTGATCGATCCGTCATCATTCGTCACATCCACCTCGCCGCGACTGATAAAGTACATCTCATACCCTATCTCGCCGGCGGTTATGACCTGATCACCCGGTGTGTAGATCACCGGTTGCAGATTGAGAATGATATCCCGAATGAACTCACGACTGGCGTTCTTGAAGATAGGCACCTTCTCAATGATGTCCTGATTCAGGAAGAACGCGACCTGGGTTTTGAGCGATGTGGGCAGATCCTCAAGAAGCTGCGACTCCTCGTAGCCGCGGCGGCTCTCCCAGAGGTAGTCGTAGTAGTCGCGGATACGTTTCTGCAGCTCCCCCGGGATATTGCGGTACTTGAGAAAGGTGTCAACGGTTTCCACCCGTTCACGGAACTGGCTCTTGGCAACATCGATATTGGCGATGATGTTGGCAATGTTACCAATAATAAAACCGTAGATGGCGGCGCCAATGAGCATGATCACGATAACGAAAATGAACTGCACCGGCTCCGCAGGTGTGATGTCGCCGTAGCCAATGGTGGTAAGAGTGGTCACCGTCCAGTAGAACGCCTCCAGATAGGTTTCGCCGTCGGTAGCATACTCTCCCGGGCCGCCGATAAAAATCCAGCCGCAGGCGATGAGATGGGCTGCAACGAGAATCCAGAACACGAGCAGGAACAGCCGCATAAATGCGGGATTGATGAAGCTCAGTTTCTTCGCGCGGTTGAGGATCTTCGAGCTGCCGAAGAGCTTGAACAGTCTCGCAAGGCGAAAGAAGCGGAAAACGCGGTTGAGTCCGGCATATCGGCTCGAGGCAAAAATCCAGGTAAAGGGCAAGGCTGCAATGAGATCAAGAATGAACCAGCCACGCAGGTAGCGACGAGCGATCTGTTTGCGGTCTGTGACAAGCTCCTGCCGCACTATAAACCCGGTGTTGAACTGGATGACAATGTCCACGGTAAAGCTGACCGTGACAACGATGTCAAAGATGACAAGTATGACTGAGAGTGGAAACTGAAACACAACAATGAGCGGTGCAATGACGGTGACCAGCACGGTCAGAACCAGGATATAGAGTTCCCAGAAGAGTTTGAATCGGCTTTCCGGATGAATGATCGGGATTTCCATGCACCTACCTTCTCACGGTCATGATCGGCTCGCAGAGGGAGACACTGAAGAACCTGGGGTAATCACACATCTGCACGTCCGACCGGATGCGCAGGACGAGGGGGCTGAACCTGATGTATCAACCATGATCACCCAATAGCAGGTCATCCTCTCAAAGTCCGCAGCGATCGAGGGTGAATGGATCGCCACGGTACACGCCAACAGTCGGGATTAGTGAGACGCGGACTGCGGTATCAACGGCTGCCATATCGAGCTCCTACGTGTCTGCAGATTCCGGAAGCGATTCAGACACTGGAAGAAAGCAGACTCCCCTTACCACCATAGGTGAAGCGCTTAGCCAAGCGGCTGCCGGAGGCCATCAACGCGTTGTGACGCAGCGCTTTCGCTCTTTTCCTCCCGCTGGTTTGAGACGGTCTCGATCG
>CAZREG010000072.1:0-11118 GCA_964599075.1 uncultured Spirochaetaceae bacterium
ATACGCCACAATTGTTCTCCCTGCTTCACATCAGCACGGTTCGTGACACTTCACTATGCTTTCGAGCGATAGGCGTCAAACATCCACAGCTGCTTTTCCTTGTTCTTCAGCATTGCAATCGCGTCATCCGCGGTTCCTTCGTCTCCATACTTCTGTGCAACCTCAATGGTCTCTCGCAGTCCGGAGATAAGCTCGCTCAGATCCGCGGTCACATGCCCGGCAATCTCTGCACCAGCATACGCGCGGCTCTCCACCTCTTCGAGTGACGCGCTTCCAAGGTAGTCTTGCAACCGGGTCAACGGCCGCTTCCCAAGCTTGAGAATGCGCTCAGCCACGTCGTCAATTTCCTCTGCGAGAGCCTCGTAGTGCTCCTGAAGAACCTCATGCAGGGGAAAGAAGGCTGCCCCCTCCACGTTCCAGTGAAAGTTGTGAAGCTTGGCGTAAAAAACCTGAAGATTTGAAAGATAGAGATTGAGATGTTGGGTGATCTCATCCACGCCGGCCGCTGCCAGTCCCGTGTCCCGCGTAACCATCTCTGTCTTTTGTGTAGTAGTCTCTTGTGTAGTACTCATATCCTCTCCTAATAATCGGAATGATTACTAACAATATCACTATAAGCAGGCGAGAAGTCAAGACAAAAAGCGCTCATAGGTTCTGGTGGCTCTGGCATTGGGCACACAGGCCGTGGAGGTCAAGCCGAACATCGTGCACGCGACCGCCGATCGTCTCATGCACCTGCCGGCGGTACTCGTCCATGGCAGGGAGGTCAAGATCGGCAATGGCGCCGCAGCTTGTGCAGATGAAGTGGGCATGTGCCTCGCGCCCGTGCTCGAAACGGTCAAATGTGCTCCCGGCACCCAGACGACGTATCTGTCCGTGATCCACCAGAATATTGAGGTTGCGGTAGACGTTGCCAAGGCTGGCGGTGGGAAACTCTCTCTTTATCTCGTCGTAGAGCTCGAGCGCCGTGGGGTGGCTCTCACTCGCCTGAAGCAACTGCAGAATGCGTTCACGCTGTTTGCTGCGTCGCAGCGGACGATCGGTCCCTTTCATACGCGATTAGACTACGCTCCTTTTTTGGCGCAGTCAAATCTGAGTGCTTGACTGCGCGTGGTGGTCAAGAGCCCGAGCCGTCGTCCGGATGAGCTCCCAGCCCGCGTCCACATGCCGTTGTTCCACGCGCGTCTGTCCTACGACGAAGCGAATGGTATACGCTTCACCCAGTCTGGTGTGGGTGAGAAAGACCTTGCCGGTGGCGTTGATCTGCTCAAGCAGACGCTCATTTACCAGGTTAAGCGTCTCCTGGTCGGTCACACCGACTGGGCGATACCGAAAACACACGGTGTTCAGTGGAACAGGGGCGAGAAGCTCAAACTCCGGATCGCTCTTTATCCGCTCGGCAAGTGACGCTGCCATCTGAATGTGGCTTGCGATCGTCCGGCGCAACCCCTCGACGCCGTAGCTCCGGATGACAAACCAAAGCTTCAGTGCACGAAAACGTCGGCCGAGCTGAATGCCCCAGTCGCGGTAGTTGTTTACCAGCTTGCCTTCCGATGTCCGCAGGTACTCCGGGTTGATCTCAAAAGTTCGGAGCAACGCCTCCCGGTCCCGGACGTAGTATGCAGAGCAGTCAAAGTTTGTCATCAGCCACTTGTGTGGATTAAAGGTGAAGCTGTCGGCCAGTTCCACGCCCTCATTAATTCCCCGCAGCTGTGGGAGGATCAGCGCAGAGCCTGCAAGGGCAGCATCAATGTGAAGCCAGATACCGTGGCGCCTGCAGATTGCGCCCATCTCACGAATGGGATCCAGTGCGGTGGAACCGGTCGTACCAAGGGTTGCGATTACGCAGACCGGCAGGTGACCGGCTGCACTGTCTGCCTCAATAGCCCGCTCAAGAGCCTCCGGTTCAAGCGCATAGGCATCATCTACCGGGATCTTCCGGAGATTCGCCGATCCAATCCCGGCAATCCGGATCGCCTTCTCTATCGAGCTGTGTGTTTCTGCCGAGCAGTAGGCGGTCAGCACGCGGCCGCTCGCTGCCTGGGCAACGCCATGTTCATTACCCGCGAAGCCCAGGGCACGCTCACGGGCGGTCAGGACTGCAACAAGGGTACTCGTTGATGCGGTGTCCTGAATGACACCGTGAAACCCATCCGGGAGTCCAAGCATCTCGCGGAGCCACTCCATCACCCGTCCCTCAAGCTCTGTCGCTGAGGGTGAGGTCTGCCAGATCATGCACTGGGCTGCAAGGGTCGCAGTAAGCATCTCTGCGAGTACAGAAGGGAAACTGGAATTTGCTGGAAAGTAGGCGAACCAGGACGGACTCTGCCAGTGGGTCATGCCGGGCATGATTATCTTCTCAAAGTCGGCAAAGATCTCCTCAAACGGCTGCCCCTCTTCCGGAGCAGCCGCCGGCAACTGGCGCTCAATCTCTCCCGGCTCCACCTGTGAGCGCACCGGGTACGATTCAATGTTACGATAGTAGTCCGCCATCCAATCGACAATCTCGTGCGCCTGCTTCTGAAACTCGTCGATCGTCACCGTGCCGTCCTGCTAATACTGAAGATCGGTTATCTCAATGAGGTACTCGAACCGGTCGCGCGCGTCGGATAGCTCTACGCTGAAGCTGTACAGATCCTCATCCTCGTCTACACCAAGAAAGTCGTACTGGTCAGCGTCCGAGGATACCTGTACAAAGAGGCTCAGTGTTTCACCGGTTTCCAGTATGGCGGTGCCACCGAGCATGTCGATGCCCCACATCTGTGAATCACCGGGTGAGAAGAATATGTACCACATATCGTAGCCGGTATCGTTTATAAGATCGACCTGTCCGAACTGGTCAAGGTCGTAGCTGCCTTGATAGGTGTCGAACCCTATACCCAGGCTGGCGGGAGTACCGTCGGTGACGGTGTAGTCCTCTATGAGGTAGGCGTCCCCGTCTACATCGATCGCCAGTACGTCAAAGTCATTCGATCGATCGGGATAGTGCACAAAGAAAGTGAGCTCCTCCCCGTCGTCGAGCGTGCGAGTCGTACCCAGGATATCTGCGCCCCAGAGATCGGAGTCACCCGGCGAGACAAAGAGGTAGAGAATGTCGAACCCGGTGTCGTTGGCAATTGTTAGCCGGTTCAGATTGGCGGGGTCAACGCCAAAAACCGCCCCTGTGCTCACCAGGAGCATCAGTACTACGGCCAATACTGTTGCGAATTGTTTCATTGTGCCTTCTCCTTCACCCCAACTGTATACCAAATCTCCAAGCTCCGCTGCTACAACTTCAGTAACTGCTCCAGTTCCCCTACCAGGCGGCCGAACTCAGCACACGCCTGCTCAATGGGTTGTGGCTGTGACATGTCCACCCCCGCCACCTTCAGCGAGTCGATCGGAAACCGCGAGCCTCCGGAGCGCAGGAATGCGTAGTACTCCTCTCGCTCCTTCTCCCCACCGTTTGTCACTCGCCGTGCCAGCGCGATGGACGCCGAGACGCCCGTTGCGTACTTGTACACGTAGAACGCCCGGTAGAAATGTGGTATTCGTAACCCCTCAAGATCGCTCATCTCCTCCAGGACCATATGCGGACCAAAGTACTTCTCAAGCAGCTTGCGATACTCCCCGCGCAGGAAGTCCACGGTCAGCGGCTGCCCGGCTTCCAATGACGAGTGGGTAACCTGCTCGAACTCCGCAAACATGGTCTGGCGGTAGAGGGTGGCAAGAATATCATCCACCCGCGCATTGACAAGGTAGGTCTTCAGCTCGTCACTCTCCGCTCGATCGTACAGGTAGGTGAACAGCAACTGCTCATTGAACGTGCTTGCTACCTCTGCCTCGAAAATTGTGTAGCTGTAGTGCATAAACGGGTTGGACGCGGAGGAGTAGTAGCTGTGCATGGAATGCCCACCCTCGTGCGCAAGGGTGAAGATGTCCCTGATGACATCCTCCTTGTAATTCATGAGGATGTATGGATCGCCAATGAAGCTTCCTGCACTGAATGCCCCGCTCGACTTGCCCTTGTTCTCGTAACGGTCAACCCAGCCGCCAAGGAAGCCGTTTTGTATCACCTGGACATACTCGTCTCCCAGAGGAGCGAGCGCACTGGTGATCAGATCTACTGCCTGCTCGAACGTGTGGGTTTGCTTCACGCTCTTCACCAGCGGGACGTAGACGTCGTAGTGGCGCAGCTTCTCCACGCCCAACGCCTTCCTTCGCACCTCGTAGTAGCGGTGGAGGATTGGGAGATGGTCGGTGACGGTCGAGACAAGATTGTCGTAGACCGACTCAGGAACGTTGTCGGGAAAGAGTGCGGCTGCTCGAGCGCTGGGAAAGTTTCGAACCTCCGCCTTGTACTTGTCAAGCTGACAGTTGCCGGAGTAGAGCTGTGCGATCGTTGTCTTGTGAGACTCGAACTGTCGGTAGAACTGCTCATAGGTCCTGCGACGAACATCCCGGTCCTGATGCTGCATCAGTGACCCAAAGCTCGATTGTGTGAGCGGTCGGGCTCCCTCCGGTGTCTCGATCTCACCAAAGTCCAGGTCTACGTTGGTCAGCACGGAGAAACTCTCACCGGCGGTCTGATTCACCTCTGATTGCAGCGCAAGCAGTCGCTCCTCCGCAGGAGAAAGAATGTGCGGCTTGTACCGGATGAGTCGCTGGAGGTAGACACGAAACTCCGTAAACTCCTCCCGCTTCATCCACTGCTCAATCAGCTCGCTCGGAATCTGCTGGATCTCCGGATCAAGCCAGCTCCACTCACTCTGGGCACGGGTGGCACTCATGGAGAATCGGGCCATGCGGCTTCGTGAATCTGAACTTCCCTCGTCTTCGCTCAGACGCAGGTGGGCATAGTAGCCCAGCCGTTCGCCAAGCATCATGGTGTCGCGGTAGACGATCAGCGCCTCATGGAGCTTCTCCGCTCCCTGGCCAATCGTGCCCTGAAGCTCCTTGCCTCTGGGAATCAGTGAATCAAGCTCCTTTAATCCCTCCTCCCACTGCTCGTCCCCGGGGTAGAGCTTTGTGAGGTTCCACTGGTGCTCTTGTGCTACATCCTTTCGAACCGGTACTGCCGTCATGTTTCCTCCCGATGTTCTTCTCAATATGACGGGACCAGGCTGATCGGGCAACCGCGCCACCGATCACCGGAGACACTCCTGCGCCTCACCATATTTGGGTTCCTTTTTCGAGCCTCTCGCGTTAGTCTCATACAGAGACGTTGGGGCGAGGAGGAAGGAGTGACCCTGGAGAGACGAACCTGATGACGGTTGGGCAGTTCAATGAAAGCTATCCGCCAATCATGGATGGCGTGGGGATGGTGACCAGACAGTACGCGACCTGGCTCAATCGTAAGTATGGAAAGGGCGTAGCCGTGACCGTTCACATGCCGGATTACACAACAGACGATCCGGACGGGCCTGAGGTCCTGCGGGTGAGTTCCGTTCCTATCCCCGGCATGCCGCCCTATCGTGCCCCGGTGCCGGCGTTCTCCCCCGCAGTGAGCAAGCGTCTGTCCCAGATCCCGTTTGACGTTGTCCACGCGCACGCTCCGTTTGTGCTCGGCCGCCTTGCGCGACGAATCGCACGGGAGCGGGGGATCCCACTGGTGACCACGTTTCACAGTAAGTACCGGGACGACTTTGAGAAGGCGCTTCCCACAGAGGGGATGCGGAACGCCGCAATGCGCTACATCCTCAAGTTCTACGAATCGGTGGACATGGTCTGGGTGCCCAACCAGGCTACCGTGGAGACCATTCGCGAGTACGGCTACGAAGGACCGATAGAGGTCATGTACAACGGGACGGATCTGGAGCTTCCGGCCGATCTGGGGGGCTACCGGGACCGAGGGGCCGAGCTGGCCGGTCTCACGGATGACCGGCCAATGCTTCTCTACATTGGCCAGCACCGCTGGGAGAAGAACCTCAGACTCATGCTCGAATCTCTGGCCATTCTCAAAGAGCAACACCCCAGATTTGCCATGGTTTTTGTGGGACAGGGATATGCAGAGAAAGAGCTGCACGCCCTGGTGGTAAAGCGTGGTCTCTCCGATCACGTCAGGTTTTTGGGCGTGATTCGTGACCGGGAGGCCATCAAGCAGCTCTACGCTCGCACGTCCATCTTTCTCTTCCCGTCACAGTACGATACTTCACCGTTGACGCTGCGCGAGGCGGCGGCCTTCCACGTGCCTACGCTTCTCGTCTCAGGGGCAAGTGCAACCGAAGGCATCACGCACGGTGAGAATGGTCTTATTGCTTCAAACACTCCCGAGGGCTATGCGGATGCCATTGTGAGCGCTCTCTCAAGCGGCACGCTCCTGGAGAAGGTTGGTTCCGGTGCCTATGATACGCTCTTTCGAACCTGGGAACAGGTTGCCGATGAAGTACATGAACGCTACCAGCAGCTCATTCAGCGCCGGTCGTAGAAACCGTGGTTGATCGATTGTCACTACTCTGCTTCCATGCAATACTCACGTGAAAGAGTAGGAAAACGAGCTTTGGAAGCCTCTAACTTCACCGGGCACAGTGAAGATTCTCGGGTGGCGCACCTCGAACGAGAGGTTCGGGATCTACGTGCTGAGCTAAAAGAACGGGACACGCTCCTGAGAGACGTCCACCACCGGGTGAAGAATCACCTCTTTTTGATCATTGGCCTGCTGAACCTGGAGCGCGGCAAGCTGTCAGGCAAGCTCTCTGATCCCCAACCGGCGTTTACCTCTATTGATCACATTGTGGACCGCATTCACATCATCAGCACGCTCTACACGCACCTCTATCAGGTGGATCCCACCGCCCGAGCGATCAGTGCACGTGCGTTTCTCGGAAGGCTCGCGGCGCTGGTCAGCTCAGCACAGAGCGATCAGCGGATTCGCATAACCACTAAAGTAAGTGACATAGACCTCCCGTTGCCCACTGCGCTTCCGGTCGGGCTCATTGTCAATGAGGCACTGAGCAACTCGTTGAAGCATGCCTTTCCAGACGGTCGCTCCGGCTCCGTCACCGTGGAGCTAAGCTTTTCAGATGGGGAGCGGGCTCGGCTCTGCCTCTCGGATGATGGGATAGGCAGGCCGCCAGGGCTTTCACAGGGCGGGGCAGATGAAGTGGGTACGGTGATCATGAATGCCCTCGTCGAGCAGATCGGTGGCAGCATGCGAACGGTGAACAACCGCGGAACCACCGTTGAGGTAGAGTTCAGCCTGAATCGAGACATTTAGGATGCCAACCGCCTCTATCCTCGAAGACAATCTGCTGATTCTGGAAGCCCTGCGTGCCATGGTTGTCGCCGCCGGCGTTGACGTCCTCTACGCCGGAAGAGATCCCGATGCATTTGAGGCAGCGGTGACTGCTACCCCACCTGACCTTGTATTCGTAGACGTCAAGCTCCGGGACGGGCAGAACGGGATTGATCCGGTTGCTGCCCTCCAGCACGCCGGTATGGCCGCCGGCGTTGTGATTGTGTCCGCATATCCTCAGCACGCGCTGCAGCATCAGCTTATGAGCATTGACTACCATGCGTATCTGACAAAACCAGTGAGTCAGACCGCACTTGAGCAGGTGATCGAGTCGCTTCTCTCCTGACGCTTGTGTGCGCCTGGGTTCCGCAAGCTGCGTGACACGTCAGACACTCTGGGACACAGACACTCTGAGACTTGTCACAAGCTCACCGTGCGGGTACAACTAAGCATGGCACTCTACGAATACAAATGCGGATCTTGCGGAACGATCAGCGAGCATCTGGTTGGTGTGGGCTCAGGTGAGCCTGACATACGCTGTTCACGGTGTGGTTCATTGGAACTGACAAAGGAACTTTCGGTCTTCAGCGTTTCCCGTGGCGCAACGCCGGACTACTGCGGTGGTGGGGAGTGCAACACGGATGGGTGTGGAGGCGCCTGCGCCTGCGCTCAGTAGTCGGGTGAAGCGATCCGTCATCACCACCGAGCGGCTCACTATCTGCGAGCTGCCCGTCGGGGCGGCTGGGGCTGTGGCCCGGTTCGTCTCTGAGAACTGGGACTTCCACCGCAGATGGGAGCCGTATCGCGAGCCGGCCTATTTCGACCGCAGAAGTGCTCGCAGACGCCTGCGGGCAGTCGCACGATCGAACGCTGACTACGCATTCTGGCTTTACAACAGACCGGTGCGCGGAGGTTTCCGTTACACCGTGCCCATCGGTTCCATCACCATTTCGTCGGTCATCCGTGGTCCGCTGCAGAGTTGCTATCTTGGCTACAAGTTGGACGCGCGGGTGCTCCGCCGCGGATACATGCGAGAGGCGCTCGAGGGCGTGCTGACTTTTGCGTTCAAGGAGTTGAACCTCCATCGAGTCGAGGCAAACGTAATGCCGTCCAATAAGCCGTCCCTTGCGTTGCTGCGATCGCTCGGGTTTCAGGAGGAGGGGCTTGCGCGGCGCTATCTCTTCATTCAGGGCCATTGGGAGGATCACCTGCACATGGTACTCCTGCGTGATGAGTGGGAATCCTAACGGCCACACTTGCCCCGCCTCACAATACCCCGACCGGACTATGGCACCGATCGCGGGGCCATCGTACCCTCCCGTCGAGGTTACGCAATGAAGGCTACCACCAGGAAGAAGATCGATGCCAGGCTGAACAGGCTGAGTGATCAGCTGACCGAATCACTCACCAGCTATAGACGGGAGTACGACGAGCTCGCGCGCGACCGTTCGCCCGACGTTGCAGATGCCGCGAGCAGGACATACGAGCTCGACTACCTCAACCGTCAGATTGAAGACGATGAGCGACGTCTCGAGCGAACCAGGAATGCTATCCAGCGCCTTGCAACCGGCCACTACGGCGTGTGTGCAACGTGCGGGAGTCACATTGACGAGGGGCGTATGATAGCGCAACCCTACGCAATGCTCTGTATTGAGTGCGCAACCACTCGCGACCGCCGTGGTGGGCGAGCTGTTCAGGCGCGGTAGCTCTTTCAACAGCACCACCCCACACAACCCGTGCAGTTCTGGTACTTTAGAGCGAGAGCATGAGGTACCTACGCATGCGATGGGGCTTGGGCAGGCTTATCGCAGGAACTATAGCGCTTATCCTTCTTGTCGCGACACCTCTGATGCTGGCCCTCACGGTCCAGCGACGGGTTGTCCCCCGGCTGGTGACGCTTTTTGAGCAGGGCGTGGCCGAGCTCTGCGGGTGTGACGTGGCCATTGAACGCGGGCGGTATCGGTTGTTTCGTGGCCTGGATCTGGAGGGCGTGTCCATTTCCCTGACAGAGTCAGCGGCGTCAGTAGGCATTGAGCGTATTCGCACTCGCGTCTCGGTGCGGGGTGGGCTGGCGGTTGCCCGTGAAGGTCGTGCGGCTTTTGCCCCTCGAGCCGGTGAGGATCCGTGGTCCTGGCTCGAGCGCCTGGCTGAGAATGGAATCCTGCCGTCCCGCGTTGACGTCCGTTCCACTGAGATCTCTCATCCGCTGCTTGCCGGTGATAATCCGCTGATCATTGCGGATATCCGGCTCATCCACCGTGGTGATGAGCAGACCGTAGAGGTAGTGATACCGGAGAACTCCGGCGCGGTTACTTCTCTGTCTGTCCGCGCTGACTATGGCGCCGGGCGGATTTCGGGTAGCGGCGAGCTGCTGCCACTTCCCTTGAGTGGACTCCACCGTTCGATCGAATCAGGCACCATCACACTCTCCGGCACCGTGATTGTGGAGCGCAATGGACAGGCCATGGTCCGGGGAAGCACCGTTGTGCGGGGGCTCTCCCTCTCGCTCCCGGTTATCAGCGACCAGCGTATCGTCATGGATGAGCTATCGTACGCCGCGCAGGCACACCTTTCACCTGATGTTCCGGTGGGTCCCGCCTACGAAACCGACCCGCCGTTTCCGTCACTCGATTTTGCTACCGGTATCATAACGGTAACGCGCGGCGAGCTGACCGTTGGAGACCTGGTCATGCAGGTTCGCCCCGAGCTGCGTGGGGTAGCAGGCGGAGCTGTTCCATCTTCTTTTGATGCGGCACCGCTTTCAAACCGCGCCACCGCGGCACTTGCCCACTCGCCGGCGGCACGGGTGATTACCTCTGTCCCCCGGTATCTGGTACTGACGGTAGAGATCCCCGAGACGGACGTCTCACGGGTGATAAAGGCGGTCCCTGCTGCGATTCTAGGGCCGCTCGAGCAGGCGGAGGCAGAAGGAACGCTGTGGTGGCGCGGCTCTGTCAGGATCCCGCTCCATTCGATTGGCTGGATGGATATGGACGGTGAGGGCGGTATGGACGGTTTCGCGATCACCCGCTTGCCGCAGAGCATGAATGTCCACCGACTCATGGGTTCATTCGCGCACACGATCGTTGATCCTGCTGTTGGATACGCTGAGACCGTGACCATTCCGGCGGCGCAGCCGCCGCCGCTGGAGTGGCTGCTCGAGCACTCCGAGCGAACCGAGTTGTATCTCAGGAGAATCCGAAGGGAGGAACGCGAGTCGCGCACCCGACCTCCCGATCTGGTGCCGACGCCCGGTTCGCGCAGCGCAACGATTCCAGGCGGCCCCTTACAGCCTCGATTTCCCTACTATCGGCTTGCCCAGATGTCCGACTGGGTGCCGCGCGCCGTTCTCACCGCGGAGGACGGTGACTTCTTCTTCCATGATGGCGTGAGCTTCCTTACCCTTCCGCGGGCGATCGAACGCAATCTGCTTGCCGGTGAGATCCAGTTTGGCGCAAGTACTATCAGTATGCAGCTGGTGAAGATGCTCTTCCTTGACCAGGAACGTCTCTTCTCCCGGAAGTTTCAGGAGGTCATTCTTGTCTATCTCATGGAGCACTACGTTCCGGTCCCCAAGAGCAGAATCCTTGAGCTCTACCTGAACCTTGCTGAGTTTGGTCCCGGCATATTCGGGGTGGGCAGGGCTGCGGAGTACTACTTCAACAAGACTCCCGCTGAGCTTGATGCCGGGGAGGCCACCTGGCTTGCCAGCATTCTTCCTTCCCCAAAGCGCTACCACGCCTACTTTGAGGCGGGCAGCATCTCACCAGGCTGGTTTGCCCGAATGCAGGCTCTCTTTGCAGTCATGCTCGAGCGGGGCAGGATGACCGACGCCGAGTACCAGGCTGCCATGCAGTCACCGCCTCTCTTCGCCGGGCCGGTAGAATCACCATGAGTGTAGAATT
>CAZREG010000073.1:0-11093 GCA_964599075.1 uncultured Spirochaetaceae bacterium
GTCAACTTGACCAACGACAAGACGTACTTGCTCGTTGGAGCCGTGTTCATTGGGAACAACGCACAGACGCCTGCTGAAGCTACTGGAAACACCATTACCATCCAAGAGGGAACGATTGTTCGTGGTGAGACCAGCTCAACCAGCCCGGGCGTTCTGATCATCACCCGTGGGTCAAAAATTGACGCACAAGGAACACCAACTGATCCGATCGTCTTTACCTCTTTCAAAGAACCGGGTAGCCGGTCAGCAGGAGACTGGGGTGGTATCATTATAAACGGCTACGCGCGCGTTCAGGGCGGCTACGCCGAGGGCGAAGGCGGCACCGGTGAATACGGCGGCGGATTGACCCCTGTAGACGACGACGACTCCGGAATTCTCAGCTATGTCCGCGCTGAGTTTGCTGGGGCGCTTTTCACCGCTGACAACGAGCTCAACACCTTTGTCATGCAGGGTGTAGGAAGCGGAACGACGCTTGAGTATATACAGGCGCACCGTGGTGCTGACGACGGCATCGAGTTTTTTGGTGGCGATGTCCAGCTCAAGTACTACGTTGGGACCGGTATTCTGGACGATTCACTCGACGGTGACGACGGATGGAGAGGTTCGGCACAGTTTGTGATTCTCCAGAGCTACAGCGATGACGCGGGTTCGATTGTAGAGGCCGACGGAGACGCCTTCGACGATTTCGCTGCGTCCAACGCAATCCTCGCGAACATTACCGCTATCGCGGGCTCGGAGGCGAGTGCCGGCTTTGACTTCAAGAGTGACGCGAACTACGACGTCTACAACAGCGTTCTGGACATGCAGGAGGCAAACTCCCAGGCTCCCTACGCCGACAAGGGCGGAGCAACCATCGACTACTTCGGAACACTCATTGTTGGTGGTGACAATACCGTAACCGATGATGACGGCAATGCCATTTCCGACAACGCAGACCTCGAGACGCCCACTAACGGAAACGAGCTGCGCGCTTCGGGCTCGGGCCTCGAAACTGCGGTTGCAGTGCTTTCGGGCGGCGAGTGGTCGACCGGTTTTGACGTAGAGCCAACACTCTCTGGTGCGGCGACCGACGCGGTTCCGCAGACCCTCCCCGCGACCGATCCTGCAGGCAACACCCTCGTGGACACCGGTTACATTGGTGCGTACGACGGATCGAACCAATGGTGGGACGGCTGGATAGAGACTCCCGAGAACTAATCGTTCGGGATAGATCAGATCTCACGCTGATTCGTCGGCGGGCCTGGCCCGCCGGCGGATCGCGTTTCTGGAGCGGGGCGCGGTGAACGGGCCCCGCTGTGGAAACGGACAGGAAAAGTAAGAGCACAGGGTTGCAGGGAACGGGGAAAACGTGTACGTCAAGAAGATGAACAAAAGAGGATCGTGGGCGCGCGGTGTGCTTCTGGCTTTCGCGCTGGTGATCGGCACGGGAACGCTGAGCGCACAGAGCGAACAACTGCAGAACCTGGCGCGGAGAATTGCCGAACAGCGCTCACAGCTTGAGACGCTCTCAGATGAGCTTGATCTGGTGAAGACCGAGTACAGTGAGCAGCTGCGCTCCCTGGCCACGCAGACGGCGGACGTTGAAGCGCTGGTGAACCGAGAGGCGCTCCAGCTTGAGCAGTTGGAACGTGAGATTGCAGAGGCTCAATCGCGGATCGAGCGCGCCTCAGAGGGTTCCGTTGACGTCACCCCGGTCGTGGACCGGTTGGAGAGCGTGCTGCGCGAGCATGTTGAGAACGGGCTTCCTTTTCAACGCAGCCAGCGGCTCGGGGCGCTTGACACCATCGCGCGCCTGCGGCAGGACGGAACGCTGGGTGACCAGACGGCGCTTACCCGCCTCTGGAATCTGGTGGACTCCGAGTTTCGCCTTCTCTCAGACTCCGGTCTCTACAGACAGCCAATTGTCATGGACGGAGAGGAGAGATTAGCGGAGGTTGCCAGACTTGGTATGATCTTTATGTACTTCAGAACCCTGACCGGTGAGGTTGGATACGCGGAGCAGCAGGCCGGACGGTACGTCTACACGGTCGTGGACGACCGGCGCTCGCAGGAGCAGATAGACGCCCTGTTCGGGGAGCTGCGGCGAAACGTCCGCCAGGGTTTCTTTCCGCTGCCTAATCCGGGGTACGACGGATGAGAAGGAACGCAATGAACAGAAACGCACGGAGATGTTCCCCGGGGCCGCGTAGGATTGCCGCCTTTCTTCTTGGCATTGGGCTGTCGGCCGGGCTGGCCCCCTCACTTTTGGCCCAGGATAACCAGGAGAACGCCGGTGAGCAGGCGCTCGAGTCCCTGCAGGCGGCCTATCAGCGGGAGTTCGTCTTTCTTGACAGCGAGATTCGGCTGCTCACAGACCGTCTTGAGGAGGCCACGGCCTCAGGTGAACAGCGGGTGCGGCAGAGCCGTGCTCGTCTTGACGCGCTGGAAGAGGAGCTGCTGGAGCTGCGCCGATCGGTTGATCGGCGGCAGGAGGAGCTGGATGTATTGCTGGATGAGGCTGCGGCCACGCGCAACACGGATGACGTGGTGCAGCAGGTGGTGGAGCAGGCGAACGGACGGCTTGAAGAGTTTAACGTAGCACCGTTTGAGAGCAGTGTAGAAGGCGCCGAGCGCCTTGCCGCGGAACTGGACTATGTTATTGACCAGTCGTTCTCCGTGCTTGATAGCAGCTCCCGAATAACCCGCTCTCCCGGAGAGTTCTTTCTGGAAGACGGCGCCCAGGTAAGCGGCCGGATTGTGTCGGTAGGTCGCATTGCGGCGTTTGGGGTCTCAGAGCAGGGTAGCGGTACCCTCGCTCCGGCCGGTGACGGAATGCTGCGACTTATCGACCGTGATACAGCGCCGGTAGCCCGGTCGCTCTTGAGCGAAGACGGCGAAAGCGAGGAACCGACGCTTCCGTTGTTTGTGTTTGAGTCCCGTGATTCGCTGGTAGAGGTAGACGAGGGAGGCTCGTTCGCGGAGACGCTTGAGGCGGCCGGTGTCATTGGGTACGTCATTGTCGGCATCGGTATCCTTGCGCTTCTCCTTGGAGCTGCTCGCCTTCTGCTGCTTGCCCGCGCATCTCGCGGGGCGAAAGGCGGGGGAGCGCAGAGGGTTACCGAGCTGGTCCGGGAAGGCAAGGAAGAGGCGGCGCGCGCGGAGGCCGAGCGCATACCTGGGGCGCTTGGGCGAGTGCTCAGCGCAACCGTTGACGGTCTTCGTTACAATCCCCAGGAGGTGGAGGACATTATCTCAGAGAGCGTTCTCAACGAGCAACCGGCTCTTGACCGGTTCCGCACCGCGCTGGGTGTCTTTGCCGCGGTTGCCCCGCTGTTGGGCCTCCTTGGTACCGTGACGGGAATGATCACTACGTTTGATGTCATTACCCAGTTCGGTACCGGTGATCCCACCCTGCTCTCCGGAGGGATCTCTGAAGCGCTTATAACAACTGAGTTTGGTCTGATAGTCGCCATTCCAACCCTGTTGCTGGGAAATCTGCTCTCTTCCTGGAGTGACAGAATTACCTCCAACATGGAGGTCTCTGCGCTGCGATTAGTGAATGTCTCCTCCGGAGCCCAGACTGCCGCGGCGAGGGATGCCGGCTGATGAACTGGGTCGCGGAGCTTGGTAGATCTATCGGCCAGGGCGGTTTTGTCATGTGGCCGCTCCTCTTTCTGGCGTTGCTTCTCTGGTTCGGCATCTCCTACCGGGTCTTCTTTATCAGACGCGGTACGTCGCTTCCGGTACGGGAGCTCCTTTCGCAGGCGCGGGTGCAACTTCCCGAGCAGCCGCGGGGCGCCCTTGAGGAGGCGGTCCGCCGCGGGCTGCAGGTGCACGCACCGGGAACGCGCCGCATGCAGGCGCTTCTTGATGATGAGTTGTTCGGCGTTGAAGAGGACCTGCATCGCTACCGGACCCTCGTGCGGACCATTATAGTCATCGCGCCGCTGCTCGGTCTTCTGGGAACCGTAAGCGGGATGATAGAGATGTTTGAGTCTCTTGGTGACCAGAACTTCTACTCGCAGTCGGGGGGCGTAGCACAGGGAATCTCTCAAGCGCTTTTCACCACGCAGTTCGGGCTGGTGATTGCGATACCGGGTATGCTTGTTGGCTCTCTGGTAGACCGTAGGGAGCGCAGGATTCAGGATGATATTACGCAATTGAAGGAACTGTTGATTACGGAGGCCGGCGCGTGAAGTTTCTCCCCAAGAAGCACGAGGTAGAAGAGCTCAACATCTCCCCGCTGATTGACATGGTATTTATCCTGCTCATCTTCTTTGCCGTGTCCACCACGTTCGTTCGTGATCTGGACGTAGCCCTTGAGCGCCCGAGTGCGGAGTCCGCCGTGCCTTCGGACTCCGATACCGTCCGGATTTACATTGAGCAGGGTGGGACCATCTACGTTGGGGAGCAACCGGTCAATGCATGGATGGTTCAGTCGCTGGTGCGGGATGAGCTCTCCGTAGGGGCGTCTTCAAGCGTGCTGATTATCGCAGACCGGCGCACGCCCGCTGAACTCCTGATTGACGTAGTAGACCAGGCTCGCCTTGCAGGAGCAGAAGAGGTAGGTGTGGCTACGGAGCAGGCGGCCCCATGAACTACGGTACGCGCGCAGAGGTGGCCGTCCGCGTAGCGGCTGCCGCCGTGACCACGGTGGTTGGATTCGGGACCGTGGTGGCGGCGCTTGTCTTTATGAACCGTGAGGTTGAGCAACCTCAACGGGAGGAGCGCCCGACGGCCATAGATTTCACCGTTCCCACTCCGCCTGAGAGTGAGCCACCTCCGCCGCCTCCACAGCGCCGGGAGGCGGTGCGTAACCCCAACCGCGCACCGGTGGCTCCCGCGCCGAGCCTTGGCGGGACGCTCTCCGGTATCTCGGTTTCCGTGCCCGACTTTCAGGTGCAGGGCCTGACCAACGTTCGGGAATCACTGTTAGGGGACCTTGACAACGTGGCTCTCACTGAGGATCAGGTTGACACCAAGCCGATCCCGCAGAATCGTCCGCTTGAGTACCCTGACCGCGCCCGGCAGCGGCGGATAGAGGGGACCGTAGTTGTTTCTGTTCTTATTGGAGTGGACGGAAACGTTCGTGAGGTGAAGATCCTGGAGGCTGATCCGCCAAATGTGTTTGATGCCGCCGTTTTGAGCTCCGTTCCCAACTGGACCTTTGAGCCGGCAAAGTATCAGGGTGATCCGGTGCAGACCTGGGCAAGGATCCCTATTCCATTTCGGTTGAACTGATGCGCATGGCAAGAATCAACTCCGCCAGAACACCGCTCCTGCTACTCTGGATGATCATGTTCACGAACGCTTTTGTGCCCCTGTACGCTTCCGGCGGTCAGGAGAGCGCGACGCAGGGAGAATCCGCCGGTGATGATGTGGACTACGTGGCAATTGCCGCCCTTATGCTGAGAGACGGCAACCTCTCGCGGGCAGAGAGCGCGCTGGCGAACGTGGATGTGCAGGACCCGGATGTTGATCGTGCCCGGTTCTATACGCTGCAGGGTTTGCTTGCCCTGCGCAGGGGAGATGCTGGCCAGGCTATCATTTCTCTGGAGGACGCTCTTGAAAGCGGACAGGAAGATCCGTCCATAAACGCGTATCTTGCGCAGGCGTACTACCTGACCGACTCATTCGAGCAGAGCATTGAAGCTATCAGCAGGCTGCCGAGTCTACGGGAGTTCCCAAGCCTTTACAGCGTGCGGGCGGCCGCGGAGTGGAATCTGGGCCAATGGGAGCGTGCCTTCCAGACGCTCTCCCGTGCGGAACTGCTCTTTCCGGAGATAGACAGCTTTGGACGCCAGCAGATAGTCTACCTGCTTGAGCTGGGTCTCTCCCAGGAGGCCGCGCGCCGCAGTGTGGCGTTCCTTGAAAGTGCGCCGCCGGAGCCGGAGAGTTACCTCACCATTGGTCAGGCGCTGCGTCAGGGCGGAGAGCGGGAGACCGCTATTCGGGTGTTGGAGGAGGCGAGGCTCCGCTTCCCCGCCTCACGTGAGGTGCGGTTGCTGCTTGCGCAGACCTACCTTGAGCAGGAGATGCCCCGGACTGCCGCCAGACTGGTAGAGGAGGCTGCAGCCGGAGAGTTCTCCCTCTACTTTGAGGCGGCTGAGCTCTACCGGCGCGCCGGTGACCTCCAGAAGGCGTTTTACTTGAACACACTGGTTCTGGACGCGGAGCAGAAGACACGGCAACGGTTCCGGCTTCTGCTTGCCTCTGAACGGTTTGAAGAGGCCGTTGCCATGGAGCCACGCCTGGTTCGTCAGGCGGCTGATGAAGAAGATGAGATTCGTTATTCCCTTGCCTATGCGTACTACCGCACCGGTCAACTGGGGCGAGCGAGAGGATATCTACAGGGGATTTCAGATCCGGAGATGTTCCGCCGTGCGGTGGAGCTCCGTCAGATTATTGAATCAGAATTGGAACAGTTGTAAGAGCTTTCAGGAAACGAGGAGATAGGTGACATGACAAAACGGAAAATTTTCTTGGCAGTAGTGATGCTTCTCACGCTCGCAGCAGGCCTTGCGACGGTCTCTGCACAGGATAATCGCGGTGAGGTGCAGATCTACGTCTTTTCAGAGGACGGTGCCCCGCTTGAGGGGGTTGAGGTTCGGCTCCCGGATAGAACCGCGGTTTCCAACAGAAGCGGTCTTATTAACTTCACCCACCCTCCCGGCTCTCATGAGTTTGATCTCTACTATGAAGACGCCCGTATTGTGACCGTTGAGCTTTCCGTGCGCCAGGGTTCCGTGACCGAGGCTATTGTCACCGCCGGCGCGGCCGACAGCCTTCTCTCTGACGATGCTCCTGATGCTGCTGACGGTGGAACTGACCCGGCGTTCGACCAGGACGCCGACCCGGGTCTGATCACCGGCCGCGTGACGGCACTGGAAGACGGCTCTCCGATTGCGGGAGCGACCATCGTGCTTCGTGGAATTGACCGCGAAGCGACCACGGATGACGACGGCCGGTTCCAGGTTGAGGTACCCGAGGGCTTACACACCTTCTCCGTGATCCAGCCCGACTTCTCTACCCAGACAATCAGCGAGGTGGAGGTCGTTGCCGACGGTGAGACCACCGTGGACGTTGAGCTCACGCCCCAGGCGGTCGCGCTTGCCGAACAGACGGTCTTTGCGGTGGAAGAGGTTCGCGTGGAGGGCGGCATTGCCAAGCTTATTGAAGAGATGGCGGACTCAGACGCGGTGGTGAGCTTTATTGGTCAGGAGCAGATCGGCAGAAGTGGAGACTCAGATGCTGCCGGTGCTCTGCGCCGTATAACCGGTCTCACCATTGTAGGTGGCCGCTTTGTCTACGTGCGTGGGATGGGAGAGCGCTACTCAAGCTCCTACTTGAACGGAGCCGCCCTTCCGAGCCCGGAGGTGGACAAGCGAGTGGTGCCTCTCAATCTCTTCCCGGCCGGCATTGTAGAGACACTGGCGGTTCAGAAGACCTACTCTCCCGAGCTTCCCGGTCAGTTTGGCGGTGGCGCCATAAACATAGAGACAATTGGTCTGCCGGACGATCAGTACCGCCGCCGCCTGCGCACGGACGTCTCTTTCTCTCTTTCCTACAAAGAAAACACCAGCTTCACGAGCGGACTCTTTGAAGAGGGTGGGGCGTTTGACTTCCTGGGATTTGACGATGGAACGCGCGCGCTGCCGGAGCTCATTGCAGAGACCGACGAGCGAATCGCTTCCTCAGGAGCGTTCGGCGGCGGTTTCACGGCCGAAGAGCGCGCAGAGTTCGGCGAGTCGTTTGCCCGCACCTGGTCACCGGAGGAGCGAATGATTCCGCTTGACTACAGCGGAAGCGTCTCTGTTCGTGACAAAGTTGAGCTATCTGAGTTTCACAACTTTGGATTTACCGCCAGCCTCACCATGAAGGACAGCTGGAACTCCGTCACCGAGCGCCAGACCTTCTACGAGCCGTCCAGTGACCCGGATACACTCGGACGTGCGATCCATGACTATGACGTCACGCTGAACACGCGTGACATTGACATAGGCAGTCTGGTTGAGCTTGTCTACGAGGACACCCGCGCCTTCAGGCTGGAGTCCAGTTCACTGGCGGTGCGCGCGACTGATGCAACGGTTGAGAAGCTGCAGGGTGAATACGGCTCTGAGCAGTTTGACATAGGGGAGACAGAGACGCTCTGGGTGGAACAGACGCTCCTGAATCAGGCGCTGCGCGGTCGCCACCGGCTGCCCGGCCTGGGTGGTTCGCAGCTTATGTGGAGCTACGGTTTCTCCTACGCCCGCAGTTATCAGCCCGATCGCCGCTACTACGTGTTTCGGGAGGATACAGATGACGGGAACTTTGTAGAAGAAGAGTCCTACCTCTGGCAGGATCAGACGTCCACCCGCCGTATCTTCACGGACGTGAATGACTTTGTGCACGACGGGGGGCTCTCTCTCTCAATTCCGGTGGGCTGGTTCGGAAACGCCTCCGCGGACTTTGTGGATTTTGGGCTGCAGGCGTTCTATCAGACGCGTTCGTCGGAGACCCGACGCTTTGGATACGACTACGACGACGCGGGCGCGAACAAAGACACAGTGTCGGGGGACCCTGACGACTTCTTTACGCCGGAGAACATTGGTCCGGACGGGATCTTTGATTTTGAGGAGTTCACCCTGCCGACGGACAACATAAGCAGTGAGCAGCTTGTACTCTCCGGCTACACAAAGGCAGACATTCTGCTCTTTGGAAGCTCACGGCTCTCCACCGGAGTCCGGGCTGAGTGGTCACGCCAGGCGGTCAACTCATTTGACCGGTTCACCGGTGACCCGGCCACCGAACAGGTGCTGGTACCGGCTTCTATCCTGGACATGCTGCTGCCGGCGGTGAATCTCACCGTCCCCACCGGGGATGACGCTCAACTGCGTCTGGGAGTAAGCGCTACGCTGAACCGGCCGGATCTCAATGAGCTCTCCCCGCAGGAGAAGTACAGCGGCGCGCCGGGGTCAGGCTCTTTTCAGGGTAACCCAACTCTGAGCACTGCGCGGCTCTACAACGCAGACGCCCGCTGGGAGTGGTATCTCGCGGAGCGGGAGTTTATAAGCCTTGGTGGCTTTTACAAGTACTTCCAGAACCCGGTAGAGCGCTTTCAGCTCAACCGCGGGGGTGGAGAGCTGCTGACCACCCTTGGGAACATCCCGACGGCGCAGAACGTGGGTGCAGAGCTTGAGTGGCAGCTGACCGGGCGCTATGTGGGAGACCTGATCCGCGGGGCGGTGATCAACGTGAACGCCCCTACGCTTGATCAGACGCTTCGCCGCCGGCAGTTCCTTGGTGGTGTGGCCGGGGTCTTCCGGGACCTCACCCTGACCGGCAACTTTGCCTACATCTATTCACAGATTGATTCCACGGACTTTGTCCTCACACTCACGGATCCCAACTCGGGCCTGACGGAGAACAAGGCGGTGGCGAACACCAATGAAACCCGACCACTCGAGGGTCAGTCTCCCTACGTTGTGAATGTTTCGCTCGGGTATCGGAACACCGTTTCATGGTCACAGGAGCGGGAGCAGTACACCTCACTCTTTTTCAACTATAACGTCTTTGGTCCCCGGATCGTGACCATTGGCACAAACGGCGTGCCGGACATCTATGAGCAGCCGTTCCAGCGCCTGAATGTTGTGCTGAACCAGAGCTTCTCTCAGTACTTCTCTATCGGGTTGACTATTGACAACATTCTTGACCCGTTGTCTG
Organism: uncultured Spirochaetaceae bacterium; assembly: GCA_964599075.1. GTDB lineage: Bacteria > Spirochaetota > Spirochaetia > DSM-27196 > SLST01 > SLST01. The sequence goes on from CAZREG010000073.1 coordinate 9,685, forward strand.
AGACTACCCTGAGCAGCGTCCGGTTTGCAGACGGGAGCAACGTTGTTGAGTCCCGGCGCCTGGGTCGGGTATACAGCTTGTCCGCCAAGCTTTCTCTATAGGATGTCATGATGAGTTACAGAAAGAGGAGAGATAAGATGAGATCATTGGTTACAGATGGGCGAGCATCCGTTGCCCGCCGGGGCGGGAGGCTTTTCCTGCTGACCGTACTGATGCTTGCCCCGGTTGTGCTGTTTGCAAACGGAGAGCAGGAGGGCGGGAGCTTTCGGCTCTCTATGGGAGGGTCCACCACCATGGATCCGGTGATGAGCTCTGCGGTGGAGCGTTACCGGACTGAGATTGATCCCACAGCAGAGCTCTCCTACGACGCTCCCGGATCTACCGCCGGGATTCAGGGAACCCTGAACGGCGTCTATGACGTGGGAGCGGCCAGCCGTGCGCTCTACATCCGCGAGCGGGAGCAGGGGCTGAATGAGGTGACCATTGCGGTGGACGGCCTTGCGGTCGTTGGCCACGCCACGGTTCCCATAGACGACATCAGCCTGGACGATCTGGCAAAGATCTTTGTGGGAGAGATACGGAACTGGCAGGAGTTCGGTGGACCTGATCAAGAGATCATTGTGGTGAGAAGGGATCAGGCCAGCGGCACCTTTGGTGCGTTCATGGAGGCAGTACTGGTACGGACCTATGGAGATGATGCCCGCTACATTCGCCGCTCCCTTGTAACTGAGAGTAACGGCAATATGGCAACCATGGTAACGCAGACACCGTATGCAATCGGGTATGTATCTCTGGTGACCATGCGACGCGTCCAGGAGCAGGGCGGGAAAGCAATCTCAGTCAACGGCGTGGAGAACTCCATTGAGACCGTTGCCACTGGAGAGTATCCCATAACCCGGCCATTGAACGTAGTGTTCGTAGGGGAGCCAACGGGTCGGCGTAAGGTCTTCCTTGACTTTCTGCTCGGTGAGATTGGTCAGAATATCGTTCGTGACGTAGGGTTCCTCCCGGTCCGTTAGTGCGCATGCGGTGGTGGAGGTAGCGGTGAAATCCCGAGCGATCTTTGAGTCTACAGGTAAGGGCGTCTTTCTCTCCTGCGCGGCACTATCTGCGCTGAGCGTCCTGTTTATTACCGTCTTTGTGTTTCAGGAGGGGTTGCCGCTCTTCTTTCGATCGGTAGATGGAAATACACCACCGTCAGTTGCCGAATTCCTCTTTGGCACCGAGTGGTATCCGATTGGCAATCCCCCCGATCTGGGTATTGCACCGTTCATAGTCGCCTCTCTGATGGTGACAGCCGGTGCGCTCCTGATGGCGGTCCCCATAGGGGTGTCCGTTGGTGTCTTTATAGCCGAGGTGGCGACCGGGAAGTGGCGGGGCATTCTGCGCTCCGCCACTGAGGTCCTTGC
>CAZREG010000074.1:0-11058 GCA_964599075.1 uncultured Spirochaetaceae bacterium
CGGCGAGTACCGAGTCGAGTCGTTCGCGCGCTTGAAGGAGACGCTCGTCGTCGAGGTCGCCGTTCATCCGATAGCGATGGAGAACGCGTTGACACTCGATCTGGAGTAACTCGCTTGCCAGAACCTGCCCGACCGCGAATGCGTGCGCGATCGCGACCTCGCCGAGCAGAATGTGGCGCAGGACCACTGAGGAGTCTAGGTACGCTACCATCGTTCGGACCGCTCATGCTTCAGCGCGTCGCCCGGATCTGTTGTCGTTAGTGGACTCAGTTCTCCGGGCGTATAGGCGGTGGTTGCTGCTCGAAGAACTATGGAATCGGTCCCGTGTGGCCGAATGAGCGCGACCGGCCGCCGGTGCTCGAGTACGACCACCTCTTCGCCTGCCTTGACCGCGCGCAGTACCTCGCTCAGATGGGCCTTCAGTTTGGATACAGAAGTGGTCTTCATGTGACCAGTATAAGGTCTGATTTAATCTTTGTCCAGAGAGCATCCGGCCGTACCCGGAGCTCTACTGCAGTGTCAGTGGCCAGAGCGTGCGGTCTCCTACTACGGCGGCGACCGCACCTGCGTCCAGTGCGCTCTGCACTTCGCTGTAGGACTTGATGAGGCCTGCGGCAATGATGGGTATGTCCACTTCAGTGGCCAGGTCTGCAATGACGCGCGGCATGAGGCCCGGCATGATCTCTATTGCATCCGGACGAAACTCTGAGACGTGCCGAACACCGGTGTGAAATGCCTGGGTGTCAATCATGAACAACTGCTGGACGGCGGCGAGGCCCTCCTTCCGCGTTGCCTGAAGCAGCTGGAGCTTTGTTGAAACAACCGCGTCGGGAGCGGCAGTCCTGGCGAGGAATTTCACGGCTTCCTTATCTGAAGAGAGGCCACGGATCAGGTCCACATGAACGACAACGCACTTGCCCGCCCTCTGTAACTCCTGTATCGCGTCCCCCACTGAGAGAATCTCACCGGTCATGAGGAAAACGACGCGCACGGGAGAGTCGATCGCGTCTGCAAGATGGTTGAGATCTCGTACCGCGGCAATAATAGGATGAGCGCTGAGGGTGCGGGAGAAATCCATGCGCATAGGGTACTGCTTTGCCGAGCGGCTGTGCAGGACGCCGGGAGGAAGAGATCAGCACGCCGTGCGGGGGCCGGCCTCCCGCGTGGAAGGAGACAGGACCGCCGGGTCGCGGTCAGCCATCGGTCTCCTTGGTGAATCGTTGTGATACCGCTATACTTGGCGTCGAGATGGCAGAGACGAGTGATGTACGCATAGAGAGTGTTGATCCGCTGGTGCCGCCGCGGGTACTGAAGGAAGAGCAGCCGATCTCCGTTCGCAGTGAGGAGACGGTGCTCGAAAGCAGGCGGGTGATAGAGAAGATCATCAATCATGAGGATGAGCGGCTTCTGGCGGTGGTGGGGCCGTGTTCCATCCATGACCCGGCGGCGGCGCTGGACTATGCAAGCCGGCTTGTGACGCTGAGAACGGAGCTCTCAGATGTGCTCTATATTGTTATGCGGGTCTACTTTGAGAAGCCCCGCACGCGGCTGGGCTGGCGTGGGCTGATCCTTGATCCTCACCTGGACGGGAGTTACGACATTCAGGAAGGGCTTCGGGCGGCACGGACTATTCTGAGGGAGATCACAGACATGGGGCTCCCGACCGGAAGCGAGATGCTCGACCCGATTGTGCCGCAGTTCACCAGCGATCTTATCAGCTGGGCAAGCATTGGTGCGCGCACGACAGAGAGCCAGACGCATCGTGAGATGGCAAGCGGTCTGTCCATGCCGGTGGGCTTCAAGAACGGGACTGACGGCAGCATAGATACGGCTATCAACGCGCTTGCAAGCTCACGGAACTCTCACAGCTTTATTGGCATTGATCAGGACGGGCGTACCTGTGTGCTCAACACCGCCGGCAACCAGGCGGGCCACATTATACTGCGTGGGGGACGAAGCGGACCGAACTACCACGACGAGTCGGTGGAGGATGCGTGCCGTATGATGACCGAGGCGGGATTTAATCCGTCGCTGCTGGTCGACTGCAGCCATTCCAACAGCCGCAAGGACCCAACCCGGCAGGAGAACGTACTGCGGTCTCTCATCCGCCAGCGTCGTGAGGGTCGCGAAGCGATCGTAGGATTCATGATGGAGAGCAACCTTGGGCCGGGCCGACAGGACATCCCGGAGGACCTGTCGCGGCTGCAGTACGGTGTTTCGGTGACCGACCCGTGTCTTGACTGGGATCGAACGGAGAACGCCCTGCGCTGGGCGCACGAGCAGCTTTCCGGCTCGCCCGTGGGGGCGTAGCCGGCGCAGGGCTTGCGTTTGTGCAGGCGGCCTCTTCCTATGCGTTATACGTAGAGCTGCTTACGTCCCCGCCGGTGCCGGTCCAGTTTGTGTGGAAGAACTCACCGCGTGGTCTGTCGGTGCGCTCGTAGGTGTGCGCACCAAAGTAGTCTCGCTGAGCCTGGATGAGGTTTGCGGGGACGCGGGCGCTTCTGTAGCCGTCGTAAAAGCTCAGCGCTGTTGAGAATGCCGGGGTTGGAATGCCCATGAGGGCTGCCTGGCTCACGACACGGCGCCAGCTCTCCTGGCTTTCGCCCAGTTTCTCCTTGAAGTATTCGGCGAGAACCAGATTCCTGAGCCCGGGGTTCTGCGCGTACGCCTTGGTTATGTCTCCAAGAAAGACACTTCGGATGATGCAGCCGCCGCGCCACATGTTGGCAACCGCTCCGTAGTCAATTGTCCACCCGTGTTCGGCAGCTGCTGCGGCCATGAGCATGAACCCCTGCGCGTAGCTGATGATCTTGCTCGCAAGAAGCCCCTTCCGAATATCCTCCAAAAATTGCTTCCGGTCTCCCTTGTACCGCTTGAACTCTCCCGGCGTCCCACCGGGCCCGGGAAGCTCCTCGCTTGCCGCAAGGCGTTCGTCCTTGATGGCGCTCAGTGTGCGCGCGAAGACCGCCTCTCCAATAAGCGTGACCGGCATGCCCAGATCGAGTGCGCTGATGGCGGTCCACTTTCCGGTTCCCTTCTGGCCTGCGGCATCCAGTATCTTCTCCACAAGCGGCGAACCGTCCTCGTCGGTAAACGCCATGATGTCGCGGGTGATCTCAATCAGGAAGCTGTCAAGGTCGGTCTTGTTCCACGCTTCAAAGACCTCGTGCATCTCAGGCGGGCTCATGCCGAGCCCCTCCTTCATGAGGTGGTACGCCTCGCCGATCAGCTGCATGTCACCGTACTCGATGCCGTTGTGGACCATCTTCACATAGTGCCCGGCGCCACCGTCTCCAACCCAGTTGCAACAGGGATCCCCGTCCGGGGTTCTGGCGGCAATCGCCTGCAGGATCTCCTTGACGTGGGGCCAGGCATCCGGGTTGCCACCAGGCATGATTGACGGGCCAAACCGCGCGCCCTCTTCGCCACCGGAAATGCCGGCACCAATAAAGAGGATTCCTTTCCCGGCGAGCTCGTTGACCCGTCGCACGGTATCCGGGAAGTGGCTGTTGCCGCCGTCTATGAGAATGTCTCCCTCCTCAAGGTGGGGGAGCAGCTGCTCTATGAATTTGTCAACTACGGGACCGGCCTTTACCATCAGCACGATCCGCCGGGGGCGGTCGAGAGCTGCAACGAACTCTTCAATAGTGTGGGTCCCGGTGATGCTCTTGCCCTTTGCCGGGCCCTCCACAAACCGGTCCACCTTTTCCGTGGTGCGGTTATAGACTGCGACCGGGTATCCGTGGTCGGCCATGTTGAGCACCAGGTTCTGCCCCATTACCGCGAGGCCAATGAGTCCAATGTCAGCCATTCTGTTCTCCTTCTCCAAACTTTGATCTCTCAGCCCAGAGTCCGAGTGCGGGGTTTGAGATGTAATAAAACTGCTCCCCGTTCTGATCTCTGTTCCAACCGTCGTGCAAGGTGTTTACATCGTACTGCCTCAGGACGTCGTTGATCTCCGCCGGCTCGAATCCAACGCCCGCGATCTGTTCGGATGTCAGTCCGCCTGCGGCATATCTGACCGTGAACCGTCCCTCGCTCGAGCCGTGGATGAGGTGGGCCGCGGCGCTCAGGGTGGAGCCGAGCTCCTGATCCTGTTCGACGGCGGCGAGGGTTGCCTCCGTCCCGTGGTAGCCGAACTTTGCGATGAGCCGGTCAAAGAGCTCATTCTCCCCGAACTGCTTTACCCCCGGTGCAATGACAACGAGCTCTCCACCGTCTGCGACGGCCATCCGGGTCCGGTAGATCGCCTTATTGCCTACCCATGTGCTGGTGTACTCACGCGGGTCCATGTAGGCAACGACCCGCTCCAACGGTCTGTCCAGAAGGAAAACGTTCACCTGTTGTGCAAGGGCACTTGCCCGGTAGAAGACCTCATGGTCGTCACCGATAAACAGCCCCCGCACGACGAGCCTGGAGCCGGAACCCCCGTTCGGACTGAAGTCCGTTTCAACCGCTTCGATCACGGTGAGGACGTAGACCACCGGCAGGTCCCCCGCGAAGCGCTCGCTCGCCTCGTTGAGAACAGCGCGTACCGGCGTGTCCGCCCGTCCCATGATCCGCTCCATGCCGTACACCGCGCCGAGGTAGTGACTCTTGGCGATGCCCTCAGCGCCGCCGGTACCCACAAAGATGTTCTTATTGTAGTTGGCCATACCTATGACCTCGTGCGGGACAACCTGTCCAATGCTCAGGATAAGGTCGTGCCCCCCGGTAACAAGACGCTCGTTCAGCTGGGCCGGCCAGTCGTAGTTCAGTTTGCCCTCGCTGAGCTGCTCTATCCGTTCGCTCTCGATACGACCGAGGGTTGCCAGGCCGTTCTGCCAGTCGTGGGTCTGGAACAGGGCGCGGGGAAGGTCACCGTACATGAGCTCGATCTGCTCCTCACTCATGGGATGATGGGTCCCGATCGCCGGAAGAATCGCGGTCAGGCGGGAGCCGTAGAACTCGTGGGCCATCCGCGTGAGCGGTCCCGACTGAGAGGGAAGCCGGGTGATATCCGGTGGGACGGCTATCACGTTGCTGCGCGAGCCAATCTTCTCAAGGGCGGAAAAGAGGCCGGCCCTCAACGCGTCCGGGCCAAGCTCAAGCTCCGGACTTCCGTGTTCATAGTAGATCATAGCTTCCTCCATGGTGGCTCTATGGGCAGCAGGTTGTCAAACTCCTCCAGGAGCGATCGCTGATAGTCTCCGGCAAAGGTTCCAGAGAAGAAGCGATCAAGACCCTCTCCCAGGAGCTGCCGCCAGCTCTCTTCCTCGCGGCCGGGCAGCACCGGAAAAAAGAGGGCGTGCACCGCCTGCGCCGCCTCCAGATCGCCGGGCGCGTCACCAACCATCAGCACGTGACTGTCCGGGTAACGGTCGGCGGTGGCACGCAGATGGTCCACCTTTGTGCCGAGCTCCTGACCTGCAATGAGCGCAACCGATGCGTCTATCTCCTGCTCGGCCCACTCGCGGTGCAGCGCCTCCACCGGAGTCTGTGATACAACCACCACATCTGCCTGTCGCTGAAGCTGGTCGAGTACCGCTCGCACCCCCGGAAACGGCGGCACGTTTCGAACAATCTCTTCGACAGCTCTGTTCACCTGCCGGGACCAGGCAAGTGCCCGCTCGAGCTGCGGTTCTGGATCGCTTGCAAGCCGCGCTTCAAGTTGAGGATTACCGAGCTTTCGTTCGTTCGAAACCCACCCTGCAAGCGCCGGAAGGTGGGGGACGCTCACGCCGCGCTCATCAATCTCAGGCCGGGATCGGCAAAGATTAAGAGCATAGAGAAGCGCCTTGAAACGGTTTACGCCCCGCGTCTTTGAGTAGAGATTGACGAACTCCCAGACCTCGCGGGCGTACCGTGAGCAGGCCTGGAGCTCGAATCGGTCAATGAAGGCGGGGCAAAAACACTCCTTGTGCTTGAGCTCCATGGAGTCGAAGACACAGCCGTCGGAGTCAATCCCTACGTAGTACTCATGGTGCGGTGAGAACGAGTCGAGGGATGGTTTCGTGCTCATGGTTTTGATTCCTTTCGGGGACCGGTACCATTCGAAGTATAGCGGCCACGGTCCAGCCGTTCAACCGGCAGCCGGGCGTTGCTGCTGCCGGTTTGACACCCCCTGTTCTTACGTTCTATTCTGCAAACGGAAAGGAAACAAAAGTGCCGCTTGCGGATCGACACGAAGACATACTACGCATTCTTGAGCTCCGTGAACGCGTCAGCGTGTCAGAGCTTACCGAACGGCTGGGTGTGAGTGAAGTCACGGTACGGAAAGATCTGAGCCTGCTTGAGGAGCACGGTCACCTGGTGCGAACACGGGGCGGGGCGCGACTTGCACAGGACCGATCGAGGACCGAGCCAATCGAGCGTCGCCTGAGCGCTCGTTTGACGACAAAAGAGGCGATTGCGTCTGCCGCGGCCCGACTCGCCCGGGAGGGGGAGACGGTCTACATCGATTCAGGATCCACCTGCCTGGCAATTGCACGGTTGGTACGGAACATGGATCTGCGGGTGGTGACCAACTCCCTGGATGTGATGGATGAGCTTGCGAACGCGTCGTCGGTCATAGTCCATGCGACCGGCGGATCGTTTCGGCGGGACGCACGGAGCTACATTGGCCCGCTGGCGGTGGATGCGGTCAGGCGATTCCACTTTGACAAGGCGTTCCTTGGAACAAGCGGGATCTCAGCAGACGGTGCGTTTAGTGCGCAGAACGCGATAGAGAGTGAGGTAAAACGCGCGGTGATCGCGCAGAGCGCACGGGTGATCGTGGCTGTGGACTCGAGCAAGATCGGGTACCGGGCGTTTTCTATTTTTGCGCGTCCGCAGGACGTGCAGATGGTAGTCACCGATCCCGGAGACGGGGCACGGGCTCTTCGTGAGAGTGTCCCGTTCGAGGTGGTGTTTGCCGAATCAAAGGAGAAGGTATGAGTTACGTAGAGGATCTGTTTGGACTGAAGGGCACGGTTGCGGTCGTTACCGGCGGCGCAGGCGTTCTGCCCAAGGCTATGGCGACCACCCTTGCGAAAGCCGGTGCATCGGTCTGTATCTGGGGGCGGGGAACCAGTCATCCGGTGCAGGAGGCGGTGGACGATATCAAACGGGAGATCGATGCCGCCGGGGGCGGCGGGACCGTCGTGGGAGAGACAATAGATACCGCTGACGAGCCCGGTGTTGAGAGGGCGCTTGAGTCAACGACCGCAGCGATCGGGATGCCAAATCTTCTGATCAACGGCGTTGGCGGGAACAAGGGAAAGAGCGCCTTTGTTGACATTGATCTCAAGCTCTTTGGCGAGGTGCTGGAGATGAATCTCTTCGGCGGCCTCATTGTTCCGAGCAAGGTGTTCACCAGGCGATGGATGGACTCAGGCGTGACGGCCGGCATCATTAATGTGGCGAGCATGACAAGCTACGTGCCGCTCTCCGGGGTCTGGGCCTACACCGCTGCCAAGAGCGCCGTGCTCAAGCTCACCGAAGGCATGGCAAACGAGTTCGCACCTGCCGGTATCCGTGTGAATGCGGTCGCACCCGGATTCTTTGTAGGCAACCAGAACCGTCGGCTTCTGATAAAGAACGATGACACCGGAGAGCTCACCGAGCGTGGCCGGCAGATTATTGACCGCACACCGTTTGAGAGATTCGGTGAGATTGGTGACCTGGAGGGGACAACGGTGTTCCTGGCAAGTCCTCAGGCCAGCGGATTCCTGACCGGTGTCTGCATCCCTGTCGACGGCGGATACCTCATCGACAACATATAGGGAGAGTTACAATGAGCTTTATCACCGAAGATTTTATGCTGCAGTCGGAGCCTGCGAAGCGGCTCTACCACGAGTACGCGAAGCAGATGCCTGTCTACGACTACCACTGTCACTTGCCGCCGGCAGAGATTGCCGCAGACACACGGTTTGACAACATCTCGAGAGTCTGGCTTGCCGGCGACCACTACAAGTGGCGTGCCATGCGGGCAAACGGAGTCCCCGAGCGGCTGGTGACCGGGGATGCCTCAGACCGCGAGAAGTTCGAAGCGTGGGCAAGAACTGTCCCGGCAACGCTTGGCAATCCGCTCTACCACTGGACGCACCTGGAGCTAAAGAAACCGTTCGGGATTGGCGACCTGCTGCTTGACGGATCGACTGCCGCGCAGGTCTGGGACAGAACCGGTGAGCTGTTGGCAACGCCTGAGTTCTCTGCGCGGGGCATCATGGAACAGATGAACGTGCGCCTCGTCTGTACTACAGACGATCCCGTTGACGATCTGGCCCACCATAAGGCGATTGCCGCAGACTCGGGGTTTGGTGTCACGGTGCTGCCGGCGTTCCGTCCGGACAAGGCGTTCCATATTGAGCAACCGCAGGCGTTCCGGGAGTGGCTTGGGAGGCTGGAGTCGGTGTCCGGCGCTGAGCTTTCGAGCTTTGACGCGTTTTTTGCCGCGATCGTGGACCGACTCGACTACTTTCATGCGCTTGGGGCGCGGATCAGTGATCACGCGATCGTCACTCCGGTGTTCAGGCCCGCGGGGGCGGATGAGATCAGCCGGATTTTCCGCAAGCTCCGTGACACCGGGGTGCCAACCGCCGATGAAGTGGATGCGTTTCACACCCACATGTTAATTGCCCTTGGCCGGGAGTACGCAAAGCGCGGCTGGGTCATGCAGTATCACATCAGTGCGCTTCGCAGCAACAATCCGCGAATGCTTGAGAGGCTTGGCCCAGACACTGGTTTCGACAGCATAAGTGACGACCCCATAGCCGCCCCGCTGAACGCGCTACTCGGCGAGCTCTCAAGAACTGACGAGCTCCCGAAGACCATCCTCTACACCTTGAACGCAGGCAAGAATGACATCATTGCCACCACCATCGGCAACTTCCAGGATGGAAGCGTGCCCGGCAAGATGCAGTTTGGCTCAGGCTGGTGGTTTCACGATCAGGAAGACGGAATGCGCAAGCAGATGACAAGCCTGGCAAACCTTGGCCTGCTCAGCCGTTTTGTGGGCATGCTTACCGACTCCCGCAGCTTTCTCAGCTATCCGCGCCATGAGTACTTCCGTCGAATCCTCTGTGACATGATTGGAAGCTGGGTAGTCGCCGGGAAGGCGCCGGCGGAGTACGAGCTCCTCGGTGGCATGGTGCAGGACATCTGCTGGAACAACGCTGTGAACTACTTTGGAATTGAGGTATAGGGATGAATATAGCTGAACAGATCAGCCGGGAAGGACTCCTGGAGAAGACCGATGCTGAGCTCACCGCTGTGCGTGAGAAGGCGATCGCTTCAGGAGGTGCTGCGGTCGCAGCGGACGGTGGCGTTTTGGCAGCAGGCGCGCTCTACCATCAGAGTCTCGTGCGGGTGGGTGAGTCGCTTCTGGTGATGGCGCTTCTTCCGGCCGTCGACTGCCAGGCTACCGCGGTCACAGGGCCTGCCGGTGGCGGTGCGCTTCAGAAGCGGCTGCTTGTGGTTTCCCGCTCGCGATTGGAGCTGGGGTTCTACGGACCACACCACGAGGCCGGTGGACTGCACCTGCAGGAGGTGGTCCCGGGTGTGATGAACCTGGGCCCGCTCTGGCAGCACCTCCAGTGGACCCGGCCGGTTAGCCTGCGTGAGGAGCGGACCACCATAGGCATGGGTGACCGGATCGGGATGGCGACAGCAGGGCAGCTGCGCGCAGCGCGGCAGTTTCAGGTCTCCCCGGTTCTTGCTCAGCAGAGCATCCGCGAACTCGATTTTACCGCGCGCAGCTTTGGAGATGTGGTGGCTGACACCGCCTTTCAGGTCTTCCAGGAGGGATTCCACGACGGCTACGGGGCAGATGGTGATCACCTGAAGAGCATTCCGGACATAGACCGCGCGCTCGCATTTGGTATGCCGATGGTGACGCTCGATCTTACTGAGGTCATGCGCCCTGAGGTAGCCGACTGGAGTGACGCAGACGTGGCAGCGGCATTCGCCGGGTTGCCGACGGAGTTTCGCGAGCGCGTGGAGCGCGACTATGCCGGGCGCACGATCAAACTGGAGACGACCGGCGTCACTCTGGACGCCTCGACCGCCCGGCGATGTGCTGTGATGTACGGCGATGCGCTCTCTTTTACGGAAGAGGTGAACGCTCACCTGGCGAAACGAACCGGCGGCAAGTACGACCTGGAGATCAGTGTGGACGAGACCACCACGCCAACGCTCCCATCCCACCACTACTTCATCTCCCGCGAGCTCGAGCGCAGGGGCGTCACGGTCAGCAGCCTTGCACCGCGTTTTATTGGCGACTTTCAGAAGGCGATCGACTATATCGGCGAGATCCCGGAGTTCACGGAGCAGTTCCGCGTCCACGCCGAAATTGCCCGTGCCACCGGCGGATACAAGGTGAGCGTGCACTCCGGAAGTGACAAGTTCAGTGTGTACCCCATCGTGGGCGAGCAGACGAATCTGAGGCTGCATCTGAAGACCAGTGGCACCAGCTGGCTCGAGAGTCTGCGAACAATCGCGCAGGAAGACCCGGCGTTCTACCGCTTGATCCACAGGCGCGCGTTCGACTACTTCCCGATTGCGCTGAAGTCTTACCACATCACCGCGGACATCGATTCCATTGCGCCGCTTGCAAAGAGTGCAGACGCAGACCTTCCGTCCTACCTGGATGATCCAGCCTGCCGGCAGCTTTTGCATATCAGCTACGGCGGGCTCCTGCGGGACCCCGAGGTCCGAGAACGCTACTTCCCGGCACTGCTTGCGAATGAGTCAGCCCACCACGCCAACCTCGAGCGCCACATGGGCCACCATTTGGAGCTCCTTGGGGTACCGAAGCGGTAGACGCTGCCCAGCTGCAGGCGTTAGGCGGTTCAATTTGATGATCCGGGCGGGGTAGGCCCCTTAGCTTCTCTCTCTGTAATTCCTCGCGCTCGATCCGCAAGTACCGGGTAAGGAGGAGCGGTGGTACCGATTCAGTTTCAGGATCCCAATTTGTTCGTTGTCTACCGGATTCACGATCGGGAGGACGCATGGTGGCGTGGTTGGGCGGCATTGCGCACAAGTGCGTGGCCCGGCATCACTAGCGCCGCAAACCCCGTGTAGTGTCACCGACCGTGCTGA
>CAZREG010000075.1:0-10688 GCA_964599075.1 uncultured Spirochaetaceae bacterium
CTGCTCGAACCGTGTCAGATTGCGGACGGTCGCCAGCGCGATAAGATAGCCCGCCGCATGGGGGATCCAGTCCTCGTCTGTGAAGCGCAGCGGTTCGTCCACCTCTTTTGATGGCTCTACCTCAAGCTGGAACTGTCGGTTGACGCAGAAGCCGTTTGGTATGGTGCCTCTGATGCCGGTCCAGTTGCCGACCGATCGGCGTCCCACCCCTGAGATCTGACTGTACGGGACTGCAACGCCGGGTCCAATCTCAGGCTTCCAGGCCATACACCCTTCAGAGCTTCGCTCCGTGATGCCGGCATTCAGTCCCGCCATCCACTGCAGGGCGCCGGTCATGATCTGCCGCAGCTCATTGCGGTGCGCTTCATCCACCACGTTTATACATGAGGCTGCCAGGGGTGCTGCGAGGGCGAGAGAGGTGTTGAAGCCATGCCAGGGGCCGGCAAAACTCATGAGTCCCTGGCCATCAAAGTAGCCAACCGGCAGAATGTAGAACGGATTCGCCCGGCATGCGGGAATGAGATAGCCCTCTGCAAACTGCTTGAGACACTGGTGCCAGCGCACACGGTCAGGGTGGTCGTTGAACCAGCGGCTCATCTCCGCAAGGGGCGCGATGTAATGGGGCCAGGTGGCGCCGGTGTCGTGCCCGAAGTGATGGTGGGTGTTCGCTTTCTCGGTCACCGTTGCAGAGTCAAAGGTGTAGAAGTGGCCCCAGAGCCGGGGGTCTCCCCTGGTCCCTCCCTCCGCCTGGTCGATCGGCACCTGGCGCTCCATGATCTGGCGGGCAAGGCGCACAGCGTGCCGTTTGTAGGTAACGTGACCACCAACGTAGAGCTGGACGCAGCCCCACATGAGCATTGCAAGATCCCGGGTCATGAACTCCCTGGGGACCTGGAAATCTTCCGGGGCGCCGTGATTGAGCGCAGAGAATCCGTCAGCGTTATGGGGCTCAGCCTCCACAAGAAGATAGTCGGCGGCGGCGATCGCGCGTCTGCTGTACTCCTGTGCCTCGTCCGGACGGGTGTCCGCGAGCAGCCGGGCGGCGTATGCGAACGCAACGGCCGCCTGCGCTGAGTCTCCGGGGATAATGTCCATATGGTTGGGAATCTCGTGAACGACCGCGCCGCTCGGTGCACCGGTCTGTTCACCGGCGTCCTGCAGGATGGCCAGGTAGCTGCAGCCGTGCACAATCTGATCGTAGATCCTGAACAGGAGCTCCCGGTCGAGCCACTGCGAGCCCATCTCGCTCAGCTGGCAGAGGGCGATGATTGTAGTGGCGTGGCTGTTCGCCTCCCGCCACTCCGCGCCGCAGTCTTTCCACCCAATGCCGTTTCGGGCCCGTCTGTGCCGCTCCTCCATCTGCTCGACTGCCACCGGAACAACCGTCTGGTCCCACAGGAGCTGCGACCCAATCTCAATGGGCTCGCTGAGCTGCAGCTGCTCTCCAGACGGGCTCTCCACGGCAATCTCATAGCTTCCCGAAACAGCGATCTCGCTGAAGTCGATCACCCACCAGTGGCTGTTCCAGGTCTCTCCCCAGTAGTTCACGCTACCCCGGTGAGCGGCGCTTGAGTCTGTTCTGTCCGATTGAGCGTCCGTTCTCCGGACAACGAACGTGGAACCGGCGGGGACCGCTTCTTTGGTGCCACCGCGGATGATCGCCCGCATGGGCATTCCCAGGTCGTACCCGATCTGTGAGTAGAGGAATCCGTTGACGTCCATTGTCGCCCTCCTGGGCCCCGTTGCCTGTGGCTGCAGAGTCTATATGGTAAAGCTGGAAAAACCGCCGTCTATCGGGAGCACAACTCCGGTGACAAAGCTCGACGCCGGCGTGCTCAACCAGATCACGGCGCCAAGCAGCTCTTCCGGCTCTCCATAACGCCCCATGGGCGTGTGCGCCATGACTGCCTTTGCTCGGGGCGTGAGCTCCCCGGTCTGCTGGTCAATGTGGAGAAACTTCAGCTGCTCAGTCATAAAGAAGCCGGGAGCAAGCGCATTCACCCGGACCCCGACGGGAGCCAGATGCACCGCGAGCCAGCGGGTGATGCTTGCCACAGCACCTTTCGCCGCGCTGTACGCCCCCACTTTGGTCAGCGGGGTGAGCGCACTCATGGAGCTCATGTTGATAATACAACCGGCGCCCTGTGCAGCCATGTATCGGCCTATGATCTGTGAGGGGAGAACCGTGCCCAGAAAGTTGAGATCAAAGACCCGCTCGAACCCGCTGATGGGAAGGTCAAAGAAGGTGGCGGGGCCGCCCTCGTTCGCCGCCCCCCCGGCGCCCCCGGTGGCACTGACCAGCTCCGGTGTTGCAAACGGTTCGGCGGTGCTCCCTGACGGATGGTTGCCGCCGGCGCCGTTGATGAGCACATCTATCCGCCCCCACTTCTCCGCTATGGCGCGTTGGGCCGCCTCAATCTGCTGCGCCTCGAGCACGTTGCACCTGCAGACAAGCGCGCTCCCGCCGTGGCTCTTAATCGTCTCTGCCCGCGCGGTCGCTGCCTGCTCATCAAGGTCGAGCAGCGCAACCCGGGCGCCCCGTTTTGCGAGCCCCTCCGCCATCACGCCGCAGAGGGCTCCGGCGGCTCCGGTGATCGCGAAGACACGATCGGTTACGTCAAACAAATTGGTCTCCATAGTGCTTCCTAACTCCACTCATGCCAGAGGGTTGATTCAGCCTGGTTCTCATCGGCGGCCGATCGCGGATCAAGGCTCGACTGCTCGGTCGAGCCGGAGATTCGCAGCTGATTAACGAACTCGTACCGGTCCCCGCGATAGAGCGTCTGCTCGTACCACAACGGTTCTCCGCCCACAAGATGGCCGACACCGGTAAGCTCAAGAACGGCATCTCCGGCGGCACAGCCGAGGGCAGATGCCTCGGTAGCACGTGCATTCCGTGCCCGAATGCGCTGGGCAACACCGTCAAGCTCAAGCTCGTAGCGACCGGCAAACACGGAGTAGAGAGAGCCGGCGCACTCTCCGGCGGTAAGCCCGGGGCAGAGATCCTCCCGCAGGACGCGGCGCTCGAAGATGCAGGGGTCGCCGCCAAGCGAGCGGAAGCGCTCCATCTGATAGACCGTTGCCGCTGACTGCACGCCCAATGCTGCCGCCACGTCTGCGACCGGGAGGATCGTCACTGCTTCTATTGTTCTCGTGGAGAAGTGGACAACCCGGGTTGCCGGGGTCAGCCCGGCGGCCCGCGCCTTCTGCGTAAAGCTTACCAGCTCCCGCAGATTCACGTTTGGCTTGGGCGGACGGACAAAGGTTCCCACGCCCTTGCGAAACTCGAGTATCCCGTCTGCGACCAGACTTGTGAGCGCCTTGTTTGCCGTTGGTCGGCTGATTGCGTAACGCTCGCTGATCTGTCGCTCAGTGAGGAACTGCTCTCCCACCGAAAACTCCGTGCGAGCCAGCTTCTCCAGGGAGAGGATCACCTGTTTGTAGACCGGCCCCGATACCGCGGCTCTCGCCATTGCGCATCCTTTGCTCAGCTGATATATTGGCTAAGCCACAGGTGGCTTAGCCACCATCCTATCCCGAATGACGGGCCAGGTCAAGCGCAGCAGAGAGGCTTCAGGAGCAGGTGATGGACAAGGACGTATCAGCGAGAGCCCACGGACGCATCGTGATTGTGACCGGCGGAACCAGGGGAATTGGACGCGCCATTGCAGAGCGTCTCGCGGCAGAGGGGGCCGGCGTCGTTATTACCGGGCGGGACACGGCCGCGGGTGCTGCGGTGGAGCAGAGCGTAGCGCAGGCTGCGGGCATCACCTTTATGGAGGCCGACAATGGCAACCCGAAGGATATAGCCCGAGTGGTACGGACGACCGTCGAACGGTTCGGACGGCTGGATGCTCTGGTGAACAACGCGGCAACCATGCGCAGAGAGACGCTTCGGACTACGAGCGCGGAGTTCCTGCGCACGGTGCTCAACATCAACCTGGTCGGCGCGGTGGAGTTCACCCGGCTCGCCGTTGAACAGATGATCGGGCAGGGTGGCGGTGCGATCGTCAATATTGGATCGACCCACGCCTGGAGCGGCCTCTCCGACCTTTTCCCGTACTCCATCTCCAAGGGCGGGCTCCTGACCCTCACGCACCACGTTGCCCGCAACTACGCCGCTCACGGCATTCGCTGCAACTGGGTCACCGTGGGTTGGGTTCTTACGCCGGGAGAGCAGGATGTCTGGGAACGCGAGGGCAAGGCACCGGAGTGGATCACGGATAAGGGGCGGGAGGTTGTCCCCCTTGGAAGACTTCAGACGCCTGAAGAGATTGCCGGTGCGGTGGCCTACCTGCTCTCTGAGGAAGCATCTCAGGTCACCGACACCGAGCTTGATATCACCGGAGGATTGCGCGTATGAGCAGCAACAGAAGTCCGCTCTCTCAAACTGTGACGGACAGATCGACTGATCTCTGGAACGACTCGTGTTCCATTGAAGAACTTCAGTACTCCATCTCTCACGGGGCGGTGGGCGCAACCACCAATCCGGTCATCGTCGGGCAGGTTCTCCAGAAAGAGATGCACCTCTGGCAGCCACGGATTCACGAGCTCATTGCCGAGATGCCGGAGGCGACTGAGATTGACATCACCTGGAAACTGATCGAGGAGATGGCGGTGAAAGGTGCAGAGCTCCTGCAGCCGGTCTTCGAGCGGGAGGCAGGGAAGAAGGGGCGGCTGAGCATTCAGACCAACCCCATGTTCTATCGCAGCAGTCCGCTTATGGTGGAGCAGGGGCTCCGCTTTGCTGCGCTTGCGCCCAACATGCAGGTGAAGGTTCCCGCGACTGCGGCAGGGATTCGTGCCATGGAGGAGCTCACGGCGCAGGGCGTGAACATCAACGCCACCGTCTGTTTCACTGTTCCCCAGGCGGTTGCCGTCGCCGAGGCCGTTGAGCGCGGGCTCAAAAGACGGAAGGCCGATGGAAGCGATACCGCTCCTATGAGCCCGGTCTGCACGATCATGGTTGGCCGCGTTGATGACTGGCTCAAGATCCTCGCGGAAAAGCACGACATCATTGTGGACCCTGAGTTTCTCGAGTGGGCCGGAGTTGCGGTAATGAAGCGAGCCTACGAGCTCTACGGTGAGCACAGATTTCACACTCGACTGCTCTCCGCCGCGTACCGCAACCACCTCCACTGGTCTCAGTTCGTGGGAGGGGACGTAGTGCTCACCATTCCCCACAAATGGCAGGTTCGGTTCAACGGCTCATCGGTACCGGTCCGCGACACCATGGGTGACCCGGTTCCCGGTGGCTGCGTGAACGCTCTGCTCGAGCACTTTGATGATTTCCGCAGGGCGTATGAGCCTGACGGAATGACGCCGCAAGAGTTCGAGCAGTACGGCGCGAGCGCACGCACGCTGCGCTCATTCATAGGCGGCTACACTGATCTTCTCGCGACCATCCGTGAGTTCATGATCCCCAACCCGGACAAGTAGGAGTATCCGATGGCAGAACAGACCCTCGACTTCATCAACAACCAATGGACGGACGCAGGAGCAACCGAGCGGGCGCCGGTTGTCAATCCCGCGAGCGGACGGACCATCTCGGAGGTTGTTCATACACCGGCGAAGGGCGTAGACACGGCGGTAGCCGCTGCCCGAGAAGCGTTCATCGCCTGGCGAGAGAGACCGGTGGGAGAGCGCGTCCAGCCGCTGTTCCGGCTCAAAGCGCTTCTGGAACAGAACGTCTCCGCAATCGCAGAGGTCATAACCAACGAGTGTGGCAAGACTCGTGCGGAGAGCCTGGGAGAGCTGCGTCGCGGCATAGAGAACGTGGAGACCGCCTGTGGCATGCCTACGCTCATGCAGGGGTACAACAACGAGGACATAGCGCGCGGCATTGACGAGCACATGTTCCGTCAGCCGCTGGGCGTGGTGACCGCGATCACCCCGTTCAACTTCCCGGGAATGATCCCGCTCTGGTTTCTTCCCTATGCCGTTGCAACCGGCAACTGCTTCATTCTCAAGCCCAGCGAGAAGGTGCCCATGACCAGCGCCGCCCTCTTTCGGCTGATTGAACAGGCTGAGTTCCCGGCTGGAGTGGTGCAGCTGGTCAACGGTGGACGCGAGACGGTAGACGCGTTGCTCGATCACTCTGATGTTCGTGCAGTGAGCTTTGTGGGAAGCACTCCGGTGGCTCGCTACGTCTATGAGCGCGCAACGGCCAACGGCAAGCGGGCGCAGTGCCAGGGTGGAGCCAAGAATCCGGTGATCATCATGCCGGATGCAGACCTGGAGACGGCTACCCGCATCATGGCGGACAGCGCGTTCGGGTGCGCCGGTCAGCGCTGCCTTGCTGCCAGCGTTGCCGTGACGGTAGGTGAGGCGCACCGGCGCTTTGGTGAGGCAATAGCAGAGGTGGCCGCTGCGCGAGCGGTGGGTTATGGGCTGGACGAGGGCGTGGAGATGGGTCCGGTCATAACGCCGGAGAGTCGCTCTCGTATAGAGGCGACCATAAAAAAAGCGGAGAGCGAGGGCGCCCGCCTGATGGTAGACGGCAGGGGCAGGAGTGTGAGTGGCTACGACTCCGGCAACTGGGTCTTTCCCACCGTTCTTGACGGTGTGGACCCGGCAAGCACGGCGGCCACTACGGAGATCTTTGGGCCGGTTCTGAGCCTCATGTCCGCCCCCTCACTTGAGCAGGCTATCTCCCTTGTCAACGACCGCAGCTTTGGGAACATGGCGTGCATCTTCACATCCAGTGGTGCAACGGCACGTGAGTTTCGCCACCGGGCAGATGCCGGAAACATTGGGGTGAACATTGGTGTCGCCGCACCCATGGCCTACTTTCCCTTCAGCGGCTGGAACGAGAGCTTCTTTGGTGACCTGCACGCGCAGGGCCGCCACGGTGTGGAGTTCTACACCCAGACAAAGGTGGTGGTGGAGCGCTGGCCGAAGGAGTGGTCGCGCAGGTTCTGAAGCGGCCTACACGCTTCACCCGATTGATGTACAATCGGATTGAAGGAGTCGCCATTGGTCACGAAACAGAGTCTCCTGGAAGAACGGAACATTCTACGCAAGGAGCTCATGAGCGCACAGACGCGCTCAATCAGCGGCCGACCCGGAGCGTGGACTCCCGGGCAGGCCCTGGAGCACATTCTGCTCACTGAGCAGAGCGTCATTGTGCTGCTGCGGCGGATGGAGCGGAAAGCCGGGCAGGGTGCTCCCCGGTCTGTCGGCGAGCCGTGGCCGGTCCGGGACGACTTTCTCAAGGATTTCGGCACAGAGGTCATGGAAGAGCCGGCGTTCACCGGCACTGATCCAACAGGCGCTCTGTCCCCCGATCAGATGAGCTCGCTCGCAGAGGAGAACGCGGACGCGCTGGAAGAACTCATACAACGTGCTGATGCCACAGATCTTTCATCCGCAAGCTTCCCGCATCTTCTCATAGGGCGCATGAACCTCTACGAGTGGCTCGCGTTTCTGGTTGCACACGAGCGATTGCACCTGGAGTATCTGCGGAACGATCTGGTGTAGCGAGATCTCCCAGGCTCTACTCCCACGCCACCAGCCCCTCCTCGGGCCGCGCGGAGGGCTTCTGGCCTGGTGAACGTTTACCATCTCCGCCCCCTCTGTCCGCATCCGGGGCAGTTTTGTACCTTTTATCTAATCAAAAAACGCGAGAGGTATTCTCATGGCAAAGCATCAGTTTCAGACTGAGGTTTCACAGCTCCTCAATCTTATTGTTCACAGTCTCTACTCAAACCAGGAGATCTTTCTCCGCGAGCTGATCTCCAACAGCTCAGACGCGCTGGACAAGCTGAAGTACCTCACCATGACGGACGACAGCTTCAAGCAGTTTCCGTTTGATCCACGCATAGACGTGGAGTTCGACGAGGCCGATCACAAGACGATCACCATCAGTGATACCGGGATTGGCATGAACGAGGGTGACCTGGTGGAGAACCTGGGCACCATTGCCAAGAGCGGGACCAAAGGGTTTCTGAGCCAGCTCACCGGTGACGCAAAACGGGACTCCAACCTCATTGGGCAGTTTGGTGTGGGATTCTACAGCGTCTTTATGATTGCCGACACCGTGGAAGTCACCAGCCGTAAGGCCGGTGAAGAGAAGGCGTTCACCTGGAAGAGTGACGGAAAGGGAGAGTTTGAGATAGCCGAGGGTGAGCTCGACGGCAGTGGTACGAAGATTGTGCTCCACCTCAATGAGGAGGGCAAACAGTTCGCCAATCGCTGGCAGCTTCAAGAGATCATCAAGAAGTACAGTGATCACATTGCCTTCCCTATATTCCTGCGCTACACCAAGACCGAGTATGACGACAAGGGAAAGGAGAAGGGCAAGGAAGAGAAGCTCGAGCAGGTCAATGCAGCAAGCGCGCTCTGGAAGCAGCCAAAGAGCGAGCTCTCTGAAGACGACTACAAGAACTTCTACAAGACGATCAGCCATGAAAGCGACGATCCGCTGTTCTGGCTCCACACAAAGGCTGAAGGCACACTGGAGTACACCACGCTCTTCTACGTGCCGGCTACCGCGCCAATGGACATGTATTACGTGGACTACCGGCCCGGCGTGAAGCTCTACGTGCAGCGTATCTTTATCACGGATGATGAAAAGGAGCTCATGCCGACCTACCTGCGCTTCCTGCGCGGCATCATTGACAGTGAGGATCTGCCGCTGAACGTGAGTCGCGAGATCCTGCAGCAGAACAAGGTCATGACGAACATCAAGAGCGCGAGCGTCAAGAAGGTGCTTGGTGAGCTGCAGCGGATAGCGCTGGAGGACAAGGAGCTCTACACAAAGTTCATTGAGCAGTACAACCGTCCGCTTAAAGAGGGGCTCTACCAGGACTATGCGAACCGCGAGACGCTGATGGAGCTTGTGCGCTTCAAGAGCAGCGGGGTAGAGGGATTCACGAGTCTTGAAGAGTACAAGCAGCGCATGCTTGGAGATCAGAAGGCGATCTACTACATCACCGGAGGTGATGAGCACACCCTGCGCAACAGCCCGCTGCTGGAAGCGTACCAAAAGAAGAAGATCGAAGTCCTGATCATGGATGACGACTTTGACGAGGTGGTTGTCCCCACCATGGGCCAGTACAAGGAGACCGAGCTTAAGCCGATCAACCGCGCTGACGCCGGAGAGGACCTCAAGGAAAAGACCGACAAGAAAAAAGAGAAAGAGCTCCAGCCGCTCGTGGAGAGGATAAAGAAGAGCCTGGGTGAGCGTGTGAAGGACGTTCGTCTCTCCATTCGCCTTGCCGACAGCCCCAGCTGCATTGTTATTGATGACTCAGATCCCACATTTAAAATGCAGGAGATGATGAAGGCAATGGGCCAGCAGGGGATGCCTGAGGTTAAGCCAATCCTGGAGGTCAATCCGGACCACCAGATTGTGGAGAAGATCAAGGACAGTGATGACGACTCACTTGTTGAAGACGTCAGCATCCTCCTTCTGGATCAGGCGTTGCTGGTAGAGGGGGCGGAGCTCAAGGAGCCGGCAGAGTTTGTGAAGCGGCTGAATCGGGTGCTCGAGCGGGCGCTGTAGGAGCGTCCCGCGGCGCCGCCAGTAGTCAGATGCCTACAGAGCGAACCGCCCACCAATCCCGATGGAGAGTCCGGTGAACCGTGCCGCGAGCCCCGTTTCGTTCACGGTTCGCTGGGCTACGAAGCTCCCATTTGCCTCGTCCAGTGCAACGTAGTCGCCGCTGACGGCGAACGGGAAGCGAACGTCCCGGTAGGTGACACTGATGTCCACGCTGATCTGACCAAACGTCATGCCCACAGCACCACCGGCGTACCACCCGTAGCCGAACGCACCGTCGGTGATTACCGGTGAGTCGGTGAACTTCACGATCTCACCGGTCGGGGCAATATCGGTCTCAATATTTGAGATCAATGGTGTGAGGGTCATGTTCCATCCGCCCGCCCCGCCTCCAAAGAGTTGAAAGAAGAGGGGCCCGAGGCCGATGTCTGCCTGCACGCCCAGCGAGAGGATCATGGTGTCCGCAATGAACCAGGGAGACGGTGAGGTGCCTGCCGCTGATCCCTCCGGCAGCAGTCCATACACCTTGTTGTACGCAACGCCGATGGGGATGCTGATCATCTGGCCCATGGAAACACTGGTTGACAGCCCGCTCTCAACTCCCACGCTGCCGCCACGCTGAAGGTAGAGCGATTCCGGTACCCAGAAGCTCAGGCCGCCGCCGACACTCTGGGCGAAGAGCCCACCGACCGAAAGAATCAGAAGAACCGGGACCAGAATCAGACGCCTCATATGCCGCTCCTTGCCAAGATGGTTGTATCAAAATGGGCTGAGATAGTAGAGAGAGCATGCGGAATTGTCATGAGTTGCGCAAGGTGCGGCGCCGGGCAGCGCCGGGCAGAAAAACGGCCGCCCGTACCCCATCGGCAGCCTCCGCTCCGTCCTCCCGGTGGTCTTAACGCCTTACTCGACAGCACCTCATGGCTCTCCTCTACAGTGATCCTTATCCGGCTCGACGGGAAGCATCGCTCCTCGAGAGCGTTCCGTATGTGAGCCTTCGCCAGAGCCACTCCACGGGCCCATAACGGTAGCGGCTGAGCCACCACTTGCTGATCACGAGCTGCAAGGCGATGGTTGTTATTGTCAGCAGGAGGCCGAGAGCCAGCCCTACGCGCCCCAACAACCCACCGCCGTAGCCGTAGAAGAGAGTTGTCCAGATCACCGAGTGGAGCAGATAGTTCGTGAG
>CAZREG010000076.1:0-10507 GCA_964599075.1 uncultured Spirochaetaceae bacterium
ACACCATTCAGGCGATGCTCACCGAGGATGGGGTGACTGTGAGTTCGGACGAGCGCTACAGATCTGACTCCTGATAACCATCCCCGGCATCACACCGCTGAGCGCCGATCTCGGTTTGGTACCGCGGTGCCACGACTCAGGCCGTGATCACGAAGGAGCGTGAGTTCGTTGCGGCTACGACGTGAAGCGCATCGTAGACTGCCCCGCGCGTGAGGCCCGCGCGAGCCACCAGGGCGATCGCCTCCAGGTAGTCAGCTTTGGACACAATGACCGGGGTATCACAGAATACCTTCACGCGTCTAGATCCTTGGCCACGATATCTCGACCCCGGTCGGACACTACCGTAGTGGCCTCTGATCCTCTATCGCCAGCCGAGCAACGACCGGGAAGTGATCTGAGGGGTATCCGCGCTCGGTCCGGTCGTAAATCATATACCCATTGACTGACCGGATCTGATCGTTCACCAGGATGTGGTCGATGCGCGGCCAGAGCGTCCTGCCTGAGAAGAAGTGGTAGCTGCCCGTTCGGCTTGGAGGTAGAGCGTGCCGAAGCCCCGCATCTCGAAGTGGATCAAGCAGCTGTGATCCGGCAGGCAGGTTGAAATCGCCCATCACGATCACTGCCTCCTGGTCTGATAGCCGGCCCAGAAACTCCCGGATCCGCAGGCTAGACGCCAGCTGAGAGCTGGTGAACAGATGGTGGTAGTGAACATTGATCACGCGCAGCCGGGTTGACACCTCGCCACCTGGACGATGCAGCTCAAAGAGCGCCCAGGTGGCGATCCTCCCCCTGAAGCCGGCTCTGTATCGGTCTACCGGCGCATCAAGAATCATGCCCTCGTCAATCAACCGCAGACGCTCGGCATCATACAGGATGGGCTGTCTTGAGAGAACGCCCGGCTCCGGGATGCAGGCGAACACGTACCCGGGGAGCCGGCCCTGCAGATAGGCGAGCTGCCGGGACCGCGGCATCGGCTCGGTCGTACGCGTCTCTACTTCCTGCAACGCAACGATCGCAGGAGCGTGTCTCTGGATGACGGAGGCTACGTCCGCTCGCCGTTCCGTCCAGCTCTGTCGCGAGGCGTCGTTGTCATGGATCATGCGGATGTTAAAGCTCATCACCGCCAGCTCATCAGTGGCCTCGGGATTATCCTCCGAGTCGGAAAACGAACGCCCGGGCGGGTGCGCGCATCCAGACAGAAACAGCAACGTTGCCACGAGTAGAGCCAAGACCGCTCGGTGAGGACGTACACCACTCTTCCGGGTTCGAGATCCGGCAGAGATTTCAGTCATCACGTCGCTTCCCTCATGCTCACAATGTACTCATCCGGGAGAAAGAGTTGAACCTGCGGATCTCAATGGGCAGACCGATCCGGTGAGTTCAGGATTCCGGTTGGTTCATCCCTGTAGACGAAAACGGCGGTTTACTTTACATAATCGGCTGGGAGTATTGCATGAGTACCAGCCTGCTCGCGGGCATCGATATAGGATCTACGACAGTCAAAGTGGCGTTGATTGACCCGGCTACGCTCACGCTTCTGCACAGTGCGTACGAGCGCCACGGAGCCCGACAGCGGGAGACGGCGGCACGGTTACTTGCAGACGCGGTGGCGTACGACCCGGAAGCCACCGTGCTGCCCGTGTTCTGTGGATCCGGATCTCGCGATCTGGCGTTGGAGCTTGATCTTCCGTATATCCAGGAAGTGGTCGCAAACGCGGTCGCGGTAAGACGCTTCTATCCGCAAACCAGTGTCTCCATAGAGCTTGGCGGTCAGGACGCGAAAGTCACGTTTTTCCATCATGACGAGTCGACCGGTTCGCTCGTGGCATCCGATATGAGAATGAACGGGAGTTGTGCCGGGGGCACCGGAGCTTTTCTGGATGAGGTCGCCCGTGTTCTTGAGATGCCGGTGGAGTCGCTCAATTCGGCTGCGGCGAAAGGCGCTCAACTCTACGATATCTCGGGCCGCTGTGGCGTCTTTGCAAAGACCGATATTCAGCCTCTGCTGAATCAGGGGGTAGGCCGAGAGGATATTGCTCGGTCCGCGTTTCACGCCGTGGCCAAACAGACGATCGGCGGCCTGGCCCAGGGACTGGAGATTCGGCCTCCGGTGATATTTGAAGGAGGTCCACTCACCTTCAACCCGCAGCTCATTGAGGTCTTTGCCGAACGGCTTGATCTTTCGGAGTCACAGATCATTCGGCCCGACCATCCAGAGATCATCATTGCCTGGGGGGCGGCACTTGGCGGCCCGCAACTCTACCCGCAAGCCAAACCCGTCCCGCTTGTCACATTGGCCGCGCGGGTGAAGGAACTCGTGGACCAGAGTGAGGGCGGGAAACGATCCGCCGGGGGTAACGCTGCGACGACCGGCGCACCGACGAATGCCCACGACACCTCCGCCGACCGGTTCTTTGGTGACTCTGAGGCGGAGAAGCAGTTCAAGCGACGTCACGCCCCACCGCAGCCGATTGATCCACTGCGGTTTGCAGGCAAGTCGCTCGATCTGGTTATCGGTGTAGATGCGGGGTCGACCACCAGCAAGTTTGTTGCCATGACTCCTGCCGGAGAGCTTGTAGACGAGTTCTATAGCCGCAACAACGGAGAGCCGCTGGAGGTCATCCAGCAAGGACTTCTTGCCGCGCACCGTCGCTGGCGCGAACTTGGCATTGAGGCCAGGGTTCGGGCATTCGCAACAACCGGGTATGGCGAACAGCTGGTAGCAAGGGCCTTTGGTGCCGACTACCACACCGTTGAGACGGTGGCACACGCGGAGGCCGCGCTGCACTTTGTTCCCCAGGCGAGCTTTGTGCTCGACATTGGCGGGCAGGACATGAAGGCGCTTTTCCTGGATGACGGGATCGTGACCGGAGTCACGCTGAACGAGGCGTGCAGCGCCGGATGTGGTTCATTCCTGGAGAACTTTGCGAGTTCCCTCAAGATCCCCACGACCGAAATTGCAGAGTACGCGTTTCGCTCGCAGACGCCTTCCTCTCTGGGCTCACGGTGTACCGTTTTTATGAACAGTTCCATCATCACTGAGCAGCGAAACGGCAAAAGTCCTGAGGACATCATGGCAGGCCTCTGCCGATCAATCATTGAGAACGTGTTCAGTAAGGTCATCAGGCTCTCAAATCTCAGCACGATTGGCTCGCACGTCGTCGTGCAGGGCGGAACATTCAAGAACGAAGCAGTCCTCAGGGCGATGGAACAGCACATTGGACACGAGGTGCAGCGCGCGCCCTATCCCGGCGTTATGGGCGCGATAGGAGTTGGGCTGCTTGCTATCAAGAAACTGCAGGACCTTTCGTCTGCCGGGCCAGGCGAAGGCCACACCAGTAACTTCATCGGCTGGGAGGCCCTGGAGAAGTTCACGTACAAGAAGCAAAGTGGACTCATCTGCCCGCTGTGCTCGAACAGCTGCCGGCGGACAGTGATCGAGTTCCCGAACGGCAATCGCCTGGTAACCGGAAATCGCTGTGAACGAGGAGAGATTGTCGAAGATCCGAAGGGAGCAGAGGCAAAAGCTCGGCTCAAAGAGATACGCGCCCTCAAGGCGTCCCGGACTGATCTCTTTGGCCTTCGGCAGAAGCTACTCTTTGCCGAACCGGAGGTCACGCTGGTGAGCCCGGCAAAGGCAGTGACGATCGGCCTGCCTCGCACACTCGAAATGTGGAGTACTCTGCCGTTCTGGCGCGCCTTTTTTGGGGCACTCGGGTTTCAGACGGTCGTATCACCGGCGAGCACGAAGGCAATGTATGAGCGTGGTCTTCAACTCGTGCCCTCGGATACCGCGTGCTTTCCAGCGAAACTCTCTCACGGCCACCTCAAGGCACTCATCGATCTAAAACCGGACCGCATTTTTATGCCCATCATGAACCGAATGATACCGGAGAACCCCAAGACCTGCAGTCACCATGCGTGTGCCGTGCTCAAAGGCTACCCCGCGGTCCTGAAGATAGCAGAGAACCCTGAAGACTCCGGAATTCCCACCGACACGCCGGTCTTCCATTGGGTGGATGAGCGCGCCAAACGTGATTCTCTTGTCGAGTGGGTGGGTAACACGTTCGGACTCCCCGGTGATGTCGTGGCTGACGCAGTGAAAGAGGCAGACCGTGTGCAGGCGGAGCGGACGGCCACGCTCCAGCAGGCCGGTCGCGCACTGCTCGACACCGTTGCAGATGATGAGTTTGCAGTCATCATTGCCGGGAGGCCGTACCATACCGATCCACTGGTCAATCACGAGCTCCCTGAGCACTTCCTCAGACGAGGGATCAAGGTGCTGCCACTGGAAGCGGTACCTGATCTTGAGTGCGTTGACCTCACACCGGTACGGGCTGAGCTCACGGTGAACTATCACGTTCGTATGTTTGCCGCAGCCATTACCGTAGCGCGTGATCCCCGGCTGGAGTTTGTTCAGGTGGTGAGCTTTGGCTGCGGGCATGACGCCGTGATCAGCGATGAGGTAACCAGGTTGCTGGGCGTGGCAGGAAAGAGCCCACTCTACCTCAAGATGGATGAGAGCGATGTGAGCGGTCCACTTAATATTCGTATTCAGAGCTTTGTCGAGACCGTGGCGCGCCGCAGAAGCCGCAACTCCGGCCACGTGGCGGCCGGATCAGAAGTTGTGTTTCCTCCTGCCTACACGTCCCCCTACTCTCGCAAGCTGAGCCGAACCAAGACTGTCTGGGTTCCCAATGTGAGCCGGTCCTTCGCCGTCATAGCCTCGGCTGCTCTGCGACAGGATGGCTTTGAGGCGCGGGCGCTGCCTATGGCGGGTAAGCGCGCCGCCCAACTCGGGAAGGCATACGTGCATAACGACATGTGTTACCCGGCACAGATCAACATTGGGGAGATGCTTGCCGCCCTGGAGGATGGAACCTGTGATCCTGACGACTCGGTGCTCGCTCTTGCGAAAAGCCAGTGTGACTGCAGACTCGCCCACTATGCAATGATGGCACGCGGCGCGCTGGATGCGGCCGGCTATCCGCAGATCCCGATTATCACGACGGACGAAGACCTGCGCGGCGTCCATCCGGGCGAGAAGCTTGGAGCAATGTTTGAGTATCGCATGCTCTGGGGACTCGTGATGGTTGACGCGCTTGAAGACCTGCGAAGGAAAGTACGACCGTATGAACTGGTACCGGGAAGCGCGGATGAGCTGTTCGAGGAGTGTCTGGCGCAGATTGCAGGCGCCTTTGACCGAGGCATTCGCAGCGCATTCAAGGTATTCAAGACCGCCATAACCCGCTTCGCCGCGATTCCCTTTGACCGGACCATTCGCAAACCGCGAGTATTCGCGATAGGCGAGTTCCTCCTGAACTTCCACCCGGAGTCAAATGGGCGCATCGAGCGCTACCTTGAAGAGAACGGTATGGAGGTCGTTCTACCAGATCTGTTCAACAATCTGCACCGCGAGTTCCTGCTCAAGATCGATCAGCGGGATCGCTATCACGTCCACTTCCCCGCGCTTGAAATGTTCGTAACACGCGTGACTGCGCGGTTCATCCGCTACGTCATCAAATCCGTTGACGCGGAGAAGCGTCGTCATCCGCTCTACGAACCAAGCCCCGCGCTCTCAGCAGTGGCCGACCGTGCGCACACAATCATCGACCGTACCTTCACCAGTGGAGAGGGATGGATGATTCCCGGGGAGATCCTTCACCACGCTGAGCACGGAATTTCCAGCTTCCTCATCCTTCAGCCGTTTGGCTGCCTGCCGAATCACGTCACCGGCCGCGGGCTCATCAAGGCGATCAAGAAAGAGCGCCCGGACATTCAGGTCCTGGCTCTCGATTACGATCCTGACACAAGCTTCGCGAACATTGAGAATCGGCTCCAGATGCTTATCATCACCGCGAAGGAGCGTGCCGCATCCGTCTCTGCCGCTCCTTCTGTCTCTTGACTGCCTCACTATAGACCGCGACAAACTCGCGGGTGACTTGCCGGCCATCGAAGCGTGATTTCAGCTCATTCGAGCCTGCTGCGCATCTCTGATGCAGCTCGTCGTCCGTGAGTAGTCTGACAATCTGCGCCGCGAGCCCACTGATATCATGCGCGCGAAACCGCAGCCCGTTGCCTTCCACCAGCTCAGTGATGCCGGGAACATCGGGCACCACAACTGGTACGTCGCAGAGAATAGCTTCAATGACGGTAATGCCCTGTGTCTCAGTTGTGCTTGCCGTGGCAAAGAGCCTGGAGTGCTGAACCAGTCCACTCTTGATCAACTGGTCATGTGGGATTCTTCCCAGGAAGACGACTGACTGCTCAAGCTCCAGCTCTTTGGTGAGCCGCTTGTAGGAGTCAGCCCCCGGACCGTCGCCAACAAGGAGGAGGCGCGCGTCCGGCACCTCCCGGAGTACGAGCGGCATTGCACGAATAAGCTCATCAACCGACTTCTCATCTCCGAGCCGGCCCACGAACAGAATCGTCTTCTCGTTGTGCATGGGATAACGTTCCTGAAGCTCTTCAACCGGCGGAGCATCCGTAAACTGCTCAACGTCTACTCCGTTCGTGATATGCCGGACATCTGCCTTAGGAAACTGCTGTTTGAGTCGTTCGGTTACATACACGGTGGGCGCGGTATTTATAATGGAGCGCCGCACAAAGAGAGCGAAGTAGTGCCAGGCGATATCCTGCAGAAACGGAACCAGGAAATGGTACTTGAACATGTAGATGATGTAAGTCTTGTGAAACAGCATGGTGTGGAACGTGTGCACGACTGGAAGAGAAAGATTCCTGGCGCCTCGCATTGCGGCCCAGGTCAAAAGGAACGGTCCAGTGATGTGCACAACGTCAACGCGTTCCTGACGGAGAATGATCTGCACTCTCTTGTTCCAGGGCAACACATTGCGCATGCCTGGATACGCCCAGTTCCGGCTACTCTGGATGTAATAGACGGGGATCCGGCCATCTTCTACGTACGGCTCAGAAAACTCATCGGTCTCAGGAGCTATGAAAACAACCTCGTGACCCTGTTCGATAAGATTCCTGGAGAGATTTACGGAGCTGGTTATTATTCCATTGATGATTGGATAGAAGATTTCGAAAACTATCGCTACTTTCATGAGATCTTCAAGGTTATCACAGGAATCGCCTACGAAAAAGTGTGTCGGCTCAAAACGCGCCATTCATGATAGGATCACTATAAAATGAAGGAGGCCCTATGGAGCGCCTGACCCGTCCTCATCTGATTCTCCTGACATCCGTTTTGATTCTTGCCGCGCCGATTACGCTTCAGGCTCAGAGCCAGATCGACTTTGTAGACGGCGAGGTCTGGATTGAGAGGAACGGCCAACGATTGGAGGCCGATTTTGGCTCACCGGTGGAGGAGGGAGACCTGGTTATCACCGGAGACGGTAGCACCGCCATCGTAAGCGTATCGGAGGGAACCCAGATCAAGCTTCGGGAGAACTCGACTGTAGAGGTTGGCCCAGAGAATGCAGCCAACACGGTCGACCTGCGACGCGGTGGCCTCTTCGCGCGGGTGCAAGGCATCTCAGCTCGTGAGAACGGTTTTCAGGTGACGACCCCGACAACCGTAGCAGGGGTACGGGGGACACAGTTCTTCATAGCCTACGGCCGCACCGTAGAGGAGCGCCCCGACGTCTGGGTATGTGTGAACGAAGGTGAGGTGGAAGTACGGCTAACGAGAACCGGGTTTAGAACACTTGTGACAGAAGGCGAGGGCATCAACCTGCTGAACGGCACTCGAACGCGTGGCGCCCGCTTCTTTGACTGGACTGAGGAGCTCAACTGGAACTTTGACCCTGACGCGGGCACCGTGCGTGACACCACGGACCTGGACGGGGCCTACAGCGATCTTCTGGATCAGGACTACGATTGAGGTATCACATGAAGAAAAACGCCATAGTCATAGGTCTCCTGCTTGGATTCGCACTCAGTCAGGCGAGTGCTGAGCACATCCCCATATTCCCCACCTCGGCGCTGGAAGTTCACACCCACGCCCGCCTCTTCTCCTACTGGGACGATCTGTCGGCGATGATCGAGTACACCGGCAGGTTCGAGGAGCCCAATCGGGAGTTCAGATATCAATCTCTGTTGCTTGGCGGTTACTATCGATTGCTGGAGAACATAAAGGCCGGGGTTTTCTACAAGCTGCAGGCGGGCGCACGCCACGACGATGACTGGATCGCCACCAACCCCGGGTGGGCATGGGCAGATTCTTTGGATCGATTCGAGCACCTGGCAATCCTGGACCTGACGCCGCGGATACAACTGGATTTTTTCGCGGACGGCAACTGGGTGCTGGCAGTCAAGAATCGCTATGAGTACAACTTCTTCAACGGGCACCAATCACTTCTTGTACGTCCAGGGATCACGTGGTTCGGGCTCGTCGATCGCGAGCCGGTGATCAACCTGAGTGCGCACTATGCAACCTACCTCTCGCTCAACTTTGGAAGAGAGTTCTGGTACCAGCACGGCCCCTACCTCAACGTGCTCGTCCACATTCGGCCCTGGCTGGCGATTGACGCATCAGCAGGGTATCAGACCACCTTTTGGACGGAATCGGCCGAGTACACCGCCGGTCACCCGAATCAGAGCTACGGGGACAACACCTACTCGCCCTGGGTAATTGACTTGGGGGCAATTATCACACTCCGAAACTGACGAGCGCCCTACTCTGTCACGTTTTGCGACAGCCAGCTCGTAATGGCAGTCAGGACTGATTCCGCAATCGTTGTCTCGATCTGTCCGTACTCTGACGGGCTTCCGGTGTTTGCAGGCTGCAGCAGGTGGTTGACCCCCTCTATCACTTCAACACTGAAGCGCTCCGTGGGTGCAGCTGAAAGTGCTTCGCGCATCGCCGGTGCATTCTGTTGCGGGGGGACCTGAACATCCAACGCCCCGTAGAGCGCAAGGACCGCCTGATCGAGTTCCTTCAGGACCGGTGCCGGATTGTACCGCAGAAACGACCGATACCACGCACTGGTCAGCGCCGCCACCTGCGCAGCGATCTGATCATCGCTCAGGCCCAGGTCTTCAAGAATGGCACGAATTGCCTCGGCCGCCTGTTCATCAGATAAATCAGAGAGGACAACATCATAGACCGCTCGGTTTGCCTGCGCCGCAGAGCGGATCTGTTCCTCGTCCGCCCCGGAAGCTTCGAGCAGGGCCCGCGATTGGGCCATCATAAGCGCATCGCCGGGCACGGCGGAGGCGCCGAGCAGGACTAGAAAGTGGGGTGGCGCAATACTGCCGGGCGCGCGGCGACTCATCTCTACAACCATGGGGGCAATGCTGCCGCCCTCACTGAGGCCCGCCAGACCAACCCGGGAAGCATCTACGTACGGCAGACTTGACAGTCGCTGGTAGGCGGAGAGAACGTCACGGGCGAACGACTCGCTCGTCACACCCGCAAGACTCTCTGCGCCGCCGCTCTCGCCTACTCCACGATCGTCGTAGCGCAGAACAGCCATCCCCGAACGAGTCAGCGCATCAGCAAGCACCGCAAACGTCTGGTGGCCGAACAAGGAGTGGTTGCGATCCTGCTGTCCACTGCCGGAGATAAGCACTACGCCGGGAAAGGGGCCCTCGCCGGAAGGATAGGTCACCGTGGCACCAAAGCTGATGCCCTCCTGTTCGTTCTTGAAAGTGAGCTCCAAGCTCTGGTAGGGAAACGGTGGTCGCGGAGTCTGCGGACGGCGCGCGGCACGGCTGCTTGCCGCCGGCTGGTCATCTGCGGAGTCGCCGTTGGTCCTGACTAAGGTAAGTGCCACATTGAGCCCGTTCTGCTCCCAGGTACCCTGCATCTGTGTGGCGTCATCACTGAGCTCGGCGGTGTAGGTGGCGCCAAGGAGCGGAGCCTCCATCCGGACGTTCTGCCTCTCCCTGGTTATCGTTCGCACCGGCAGGTTCTCTGCGTTTTGAGCGGGAACATCAATGGAGACTGAGACCCCTGCATCGGTCTGTCTGACGTGAAAAACCATCTGGAGCGGGACGCCGGCGTTGTCCATGGTACCACGCCAGGTTCCGACCAGGCGCCCCAACCCTTCCGGCGAGTCCAGCGATTGAGTATTGGTGCAAGCGGCGAAGAAAATAGTTATGGTGCCAATGAGTGCGAGCCGGCGCAAAGTGGTCCCTCCTGGAGTGCACTACCCTGAAGAAGCGCCGTTATTCACTGGATCACGAAAAAGCCTTACGATCGTCGATCAAATCCGCTGTCTTCTCGTTCCCGGGCTGCGTTTACCTTCAGCATCCGCCCTTCGAACTCCGAGCCATTGAGTGCCTCTATCGCCGCAGAGGCGCTGTCGGCATCACTCATCTCCACAAATCCAAATCCCCGCGAGCGGCCGGTATCACGATCCGTCAGAATCACCGCCGACACAACATCCCCAAACTGAGTAAACAGCGATCGGAGACTCTCCTGTTCGGTTCGGTAGTTTAGATTACCCACATAGAGTTTATTAGCCATGAGCTGACTCCTTCGTTAACACGGCACAGCGACCGCATAGATCTTCGCAATGACTTGCGCTCAATGCGGCCA
>CAZREG010000077.1:0-10211 GCA_964599075.1 uncultured Spirochaetaceae bacterium
AGAGCGCCAGATTGTGGTTCTGGTTGTTGCGGGTTCAAGTCCCGTCATCCACCCTTTCTCCAACGATTCGGGGAGTTGACCTTTTCCAGGTGCGTACGTAATCTACAACCTGCTGTCGGCTACGGCTGACATATGCGCCCGTAGCTCAGCTGGATAGAGCGTCGGACTTCGAATCCGCAGGTCGCAGGTTCGAATCCTGCCGGGCGTAGAGAGCATGGGCCGTTAGCTCAGCTGGTAGAGCAGCAGACTCTTAATCTGCGGGTCGAAGGTTCGAACCCTTCACGGCTCATTCTGTCTGCGGGGAGAACCCGAAGCGTCCCAGGCGAGAGTGGCGGAATTGGTAGACGCGCTAGACTTAGGATCTAGTGCCTTCGGGCGTAAGGGTTCAAGTCCCTTCTCTCGCATAAAGGGAGGGCAGCAGCACTTGCGGGAGTAGCTCAGTGGTAGAGCTCCACCTTGCCAAGGTGGATGTCGCCGGTTCGAATCCGGTCTCCCGCTCTCGCTTATGCGGTCCGGACTTTCCGGGCCGTTTTTTTTTCGCTATCCTGACGGCAATGCACGCTCGCAGCCGGCCCCGGGGTCTGGTCGCTCGCATCGCAATCCACCGGAAAGGACACACCCTTGGTTAAAGAAAGAAACGTTGAGAAGCTCGACAACGCCGCCGTCAAGCTCACCATTACCGTCGCACAGGAGTCACTCAAGGAACAGTACAACTCACTGCTCGGCGAGTACGCGAAGAGCGCTCAGATCAAAGGCTTTCGCAAAGGGCACGTTCCGCCCAATGTACTCGAGCGCAAGTTCGGAGAGTCAATCAAGTTCGAGGCCTCTCAGAAGGTGCTTGAGGAGAGCCTGAAAACGGTTTTTGACGAGATAGACGAGAAGCCCCTGCCCTACTCTCAGCCCACGCTCGACGGCGAGTTCGACATCGATATAGAAAAGGATCTCACGTACGCAGTCATCTATGATGTGTACCCGGAGATCGAACTGGGTGAGTACAAGGGACGCGAGATCGAGATCCCGCAGGTGAAGATCACCAGCGAAGACGAGCAGCGAGAACTCAAAGAGATTCAGGAGCGCAACGCCGTCGTCATGGACAAGGATGAAGGCGCGGTTGAGGCCGGAAACGTGGTCACCGTTGACTACTGTGAGCTCGACGAGGACGGCAACGAGGTAGAAGAGACCGTGCGGGAGGACTTTGTCTTCACGCAGGGTACCGGCTACAACACCTATAAGATAGATGATGACGTAGTAGGCATGGCGCCGGGTGAGGAGAAAATTGTTGAGAAGACCTACCCGGAGGACACCGATGAGGAGAGTCTGCGCGGCCAGACCAAGAAGCTGAAGATCACGGTCAAAGCGATCAAGGAGCGTCAGCTTCCAGAGATAGATGACGACCTGGCGCAGGACGTCAGCGAGAAGTACGAGACTATTGACGATCTGAAGAAGGACATTCACGACCGACTCGAGCGGAGCATGGAGCAGCGGCTGAGGGAGCAGAAACGACAGGCGCTGCTCGATCAGATCGTGGGCGACTCCACCATACCAGTACCGGAATCGATGGTGCAGGCGGAACTGGAACAGGCGTGGCACAGTTTTGTGCAGCGGTTCCAGACCAGCGAGGATCAGCTTCTAAAGATGCTGCAGGCCCAGGGCCGCACCAAAGAGGAGCTTCAGGGCGACTGGCGGGAAAGCGCGGTGGAGCGTATCAAGGGCCAGCTGGTTGTTGGAAAGATCCTTGACCAGGAAGAGATTGAGGTGTCAGACGAAGAGGTGGATGCTGAGATCGAGGATCAGGCCTCATCCGGTGGCGCAACCAAAGAGCAGCTGAAGCAGTACTTTGAGCAACAGAACATGATCGATTATCTCAAGCGTGACCTTCGCGAGCGCAAACTCTTTGACCAGTTGTTTGAGGAGAGCAAGATCAAGAAGGGCAAGAAGCAGAGCTTTCTGGACTTGATGGGTCGGAATGAGTAGTTTCGCCCTCTGAGGAGACCATGGATAAAAGAACAGTGAGTGGATTGCACGGAGAGCTCAATTCCCGCGTACCGGAGCAGGCGGTATGGACCATGCCGTCAGTTCGCGAGCGTGGTGAGTACGGCGTTGAGGGCTACTCCATCTTTGACCGCCTTCTGAAAGACCGGATCATTTTTCTGGACAACCAGATTGATGACATGAATGCAGACATTGTCATTGCACAGCTGCTCTACACTGAGAGCCAGGACCCGGACAAAGACGTAAGCCTCTACATAAACACTCCCGGTGGCAGTGTGACTGCGGGCCTCGCCATCTATGATGCCATGCAGTACATAAAGCCTGACGTGGTGACCATCTGCGTGGGACAGGCGGCAAGCATGGGCGCTATTCTGCTCGCGGCAGGCGCCCCGGGCAAGCGATTCATCCTGCCCTCCGCCCGCGTTCTCATCCACCAGCCGTGGGGTGGGGTCCAGGGCCAGGCGACAGATATTGGCATACAGGCCCGAGAGATTGTCAGACTCAAGAAGTTGCTGATAAGCTACTTCTCAAAGCACACGGGTGCGACCGAAGAACAGGTTGAAACCGATATGGAACGCGACCGTTTCATGTCTGCCAACGAATCGGTGGACTACGGCGTTGTTGACAAGGTGTTTGTACGGGAGACGGATGAGTAAAGCGAAGAGCGACAGTTCAAAAATCTGCTCATTCTGCGGCAAGAGCGCTGACTTTGCCAGGAGACTTATTGCCGGCCCTGGTGTCTATATCTGTGATGAATGCGTGAACGTCTGCAAGAAGATCCTGGATGAAGAGGACGATGTTCTGACCGCGGAGTTCATGGAGGATGTCCCGCATCCGCAGGAGATAAAGGGCTACCTGGACGAGTACGTCATTGGGCAGGAGCAGGCCAAGAAGTACCTCTCGGTTGCCGTCTACAATCATTACAAGCGAATCACGAACAAGAGCAAGATAGAGGACAACGTTGAGATAGAGAAGGCGAATGTCCTTCTGATCGGCCCTACGGGGACCGGAAAGACCCTCCTTGCGCGCACCCTGGCCCGAAAGCTGAAGGTGCCGTTCGCAATAGCGGATGCCACAACACTGACGGAGGCTGGATACGTTGGCGAAGACGTGGAGAACATTCTTCTTAAACTTTACCAGGCTTCCGGCAACAACATTGGAGCCGCCGAACGGGGCATTGTCTACATAGACGAGATAGACAAGATCTCTCGCAAGGCAGAGAACGTCTCCATCACTCGAGACGTCAGTGGTGAAGGCGTCCAGCAGGCGCTTCTGAAGATCATTGAAGGCACCACAGCAAGTGTACCCCCTCAGGGCGGACGCAAGCATCCAAGCCAGGAGATGATCAAGATCGATACCAGCAACATCCTCTTCATCTGTGGCGGTGCGTTCGTAGGGCTTGACCGGGTCATTGAGAACCGGGTCTCCGAACACCCCATGGGCTTCGGCGCCGACGTACATGTCAAGCGGGACCGGAACCTTGAGGCGCTCTACAAGGAGCTGCATCCGGACGACCTTATCCGCTTTGGTCTTATCCCGGAGTTTGTAGGCCGGTTGCCCATTCACGTAACTCTGCGCAATCTGACGGTCGAGGACCTGGTGCGGATCATCCGGGAACCGCGAAACAGTGTGCTCAGACAGTACCAGGTGGCGCTCAAACTTGATGACGTGGATCTCACCTTTGAGGACGAGGCGATTGAAGCCATTGCCGAGCTTGCGATTGAGCGCAAGACCGGCGCACGGGGCCTGCGCGCCATTGTGGAGAGCCTCATGATCGACCTCATGTTTGAGATTCCCTCTATCCCTGGTGACAAGAAGGTCACCATCTCCGCTGATGTGGTGCGCGACAAGGTTAAACCGGAGATCATCCCGGTGAAGAAGAGCGCGTAGGAGCGACAATGAACCTTTCCGGGCGCTCGCTTCTCACCCTGACCGACTGGACTCGACAGGAAATAGAGTACCTCCTGACTCAGGCACGGGCTCTGAAGGCTGAGCGTGCGCGTGGTGAACGGAAGCGGAGACTCGAGGGCTATACGCTGGCCATGATCTTTGAGAAGCGGAGCACGCGGACAAGGAGTGCGTTCGAGAGCGCCTTTGGTGAAGAAGGCGGGTACCCTACCTTCCTCTCCGGCGAGGATATCCATCTTGGAAAGAAGGAAGACCTTGCGGATACTGCTCGCGTCCTGGGCCGGATGTACGACTGCATTGAGTTTCGCGGGTATTCACAACAGACGGTTACCGAACTCTCCCGCTGGTCGGGAGTTCCCGTTTACAACGGCCTGACCGACCTCTACCACCCTACGCAGGTTCTCGCGGATCTGATGACCCTGCAGGAGGCACGGGGGTCACTGGACGGTTGCAAGCTCGCCTACGTGGGTGACGGGCGAAACAACGTTGCACGATCGCTCCTGGTCGGCTGTGCCCGCCTGGGAGTGAGTTGCGCGATTGCATCCCCGCCGAAGTTGCTGCCGCCCCGGGAGTTGATTGATGCGGTTGTGCCCGAGGGGCGAGAGACCGGCGCAGAGATCACCGTGACCACCAGCGCAGAGGAAGCGGTTGCCGCTGCGGACGCCGTCTACACAGACGTATGGACAAGCATGGGTGAAGAGGCCAGGCAGGAAGAGCGCAGAGAAATGCTGGCTCCCTACCAGGTGTCGGCGGCCCTGATGCGCGCAACGGGTCGGGAAACATCGATCTTCCTTCACTGTCTTCCGGCCGTAAAGGGTGAAGAGGTTACCGAAGAAGTATTCGAGAGCAAACAGAGCCTGGTCTTTGAACAGGCTGAGAACCGAAAGCACACTATCAAGGCTCTCATCCTCGCCACCCTCGACCGGCGTTAGAGAGAATACTGCTTGAAGAGTACCATAGCGGAAGCTATACTCTACGATGTCGAGATCTCGAAGAGATCGATATCAGGAGGAACCGGTGAAGAAGCTGGCACTGACAATTCTGCTCGTGATTGCGTTTGCTGCAATTGCTGGAGCGCAGCAGACAGAGATATACGTCAAGACGCTCTACATTGAACGGATATATCCGACCACCCTGGGGTACCGAGTTGACTACCGAAGGGAGAGCTCCATGCTGCTCGCCACCTCATACATTCCGCTCGACTGGTTTGGCGGCCCGGGCGCAAAAGCTCGTGTTATCAACGACAGCAGCAGAAACGTGCCGTACGTGCAGGTCTTCTACAAGGATGGGGAGTTCTCTCATCTGGTGCTATTTGTTCATCCGAACATTCAGCACGTCTCCTGGGGCTCCATAGCGTTTACGGAAGAACTGGAGGCTCAATTCAATATTGAAGAGCCGGACTTCCGATACTGATTCTCTGACATGAACAGCTCCCCTCGCCTGCCGGACCCCGAAGTTCCTTCGGGGTTCATTGATTTCATCATGAGACACGATCTGTTTGTTCTTGCGACCCACACTGAGCCCGACGGGGACTGCATTGCCTCCAGCCTGGCACTTGGGAGTTACCTGACGCGGGTCCTTCACAAACGGGTGCACCATCTGAATGTGGGTCCGTTTGAGCGCAAAGAGATTCTCCGCTACCAGAAGCACTTTCAGCCCCGGGTGGATGCTTCAGCCGTCAGGGCAGCGGAGAGCCCGGCCGCGCTGGTGCTCGATTGCACGGGTCCGGATCGGGTTGGTGAGGCGGCGGAGGACATATCAGGACTGCCGACCGGAGTTCTGGATCACCACGCTTCGGCTAAACCGTTTGGTGAGGCGCGATTTGTTGTCACCACCGCGGCAGCGAGCTGCTACCTCGTACAGCTTGTCCTGGAGACACTCGCAGCACAGACCGGGGAGCCGGTCAACGCTGAAGAGGCCTACCTGCTCTTCTTTGGCATTGCAACGGATACCGGGTTTTTCCGTCACCTCGAGAGTGATGGCGCCGGCCTGCTTGCCGCCGTTGCACGGCTTGCGGGCGCTGGTGTCTCGCCCAAAGAGATTCACGACCATATGTTCGGAGGCAAATCCCTGGCCTCGCGGCAGTTGCTTGCCACGCTCCTTGGCCGGGCAAGACGGGTGGGCGATGGCTCGGTCATGGTGACCTATGAGACCATTGCGGACACTCAGGAGTACGGCCGCGTGAGCCGGGACTCCGACCGACTCTACCAGCTGATTCTCAGTATTGAGGGAATACGGGCCGCCGCCTTGATAAGAGAAGAGAGCCAGACCAGCTGTACCGGCAGCCTGCGCTCTACAGACTCACTTGACGTGAGCCGGGTTGCAGAGCTCTTCGGCGGCGGAGGACACAGGCGCGCTGCCGGTTTCTCCATTGATCTCCCGCTGCGAGAGATGCTCGAGCGCGTGGAACACGAGATGATCGCAGCCGTGAGAGAAGACACAGCCAGGTAGAGGCGCCAAGGTAACGCCCGACCAGCTAGCAGAGGTCTGTTCCTTTTGTAACCGAGCGTAACCGTCCAGAGACCAACAGTCGAATACATCTACGTTTCCGCTCCTCGCGCTGGCATGGCGATTGCAATGCGAAAGCGGAGGTACCGTGACACCACTAACCAAAACCATTGTCGAATGTCAGCAGAGTGACAGTGACTGGACCACCGCGGCGGGTGCAGTCTCCGAGCTCGTCTATTCCTACACGCTTGGAAAGGCAGGATTCGGTACAGAGGATTCAGCAGAGTTCCTCCTGTTCTTCTACCCCCGGATTCGCAAGCTGATAGAGCGTTACCGTCCGGCAGGAAGCTCGTTCGAGGCGTATCTTCACACGACACTCCGCTGGCAGCTACGATCCTTTGCACTCCAGCGCGGTAACGAAAAAATCCGGCTCCGTACCGCAGAGAGCACAGGCGCCGTTGAGATGGCTCACCTTGGCTCCGTCAACGCATTTCGGGAGGCCATAGCTGCCACTGGCCCGGTGGTCCGGGACGAAGTGAAGCTGGACAAGCCGGGTGCCGCGCGGCGAGTACCGGATAGAAACACCAAGCTCGCGCTGCGCCCCCGAGTCGACGCAGCAGATGGCGGGCTGAGCAGTGCGGAAGCGCAGCGAGTTCTCTTATTGGCTCTGAAGGGAAGCGATCACATGGACCGCGGCGACTGCCTTCGCCTTGCCGCTGAGCTGGGGGTAGATCCAACCTGGTTGCTTGGCATCTGGTCTGAGCTACGCCTCTGCTGTACCGAGAAGCGTGAACGCAAGGAACGAGTTCGCCGGCGGCGAGACTATGCATGGTTTACGCTTCGCTTTCTTGAGATGCAAGACTTGCACTACAGCTCTGAGGCAATCCAACAGGCGCATGGACGCAAGAAAAGGTACTGGCAGCGAGCCTACGAGAACGCCCGTGAGCGACTGCACCACATATCAGTGACACCAACGCACCAGGAGATCGCAGATGCCCTGGGTATTCCCAAGGGTACCGTGGACTCAGGAATCTTCCTGGCTCGTCAGGAGGTTAATGATAAACGGTTTGTTGATCGTCTTGCACGGGTCTTTGATAGCACGTAGGATGGCGAGCCATGCAGATACTCCTGGCCACGAACAATCAACACAAGCTTCGGGAACTTCAAGCTATCCTGGAAAACCACGAGGTCCTCGCCCCGGGGGAGCTGGGCATCACTTCTGTTGTGGAAGAAACCGGAACAACATTCCTGCAGAACGCCCTTCTGAAGGCTACTACCATTCGCGCTCAGGCAATCCGGAGCCTCGCGGGCCGAGCGGCCGCTGAAAAACTCATTGTTGTTGCAGACGATTCCGGTCTCTGTGTGGATGCCCTGGACGGGCGACCAGGCATCTACTCTGCTCGATACGGGAGCCCGGATGGAGAAACGGAGCTTGACGCAGGAGTCCGGAATGCCAGGCTCCTGCGCGAGCTGGGAGATGAGCCACGGCGCAGTGCACGGTTCGTCTGCTGCATGGTCGCAATTTTAGCTGATTACCGCGTCATCACCGCGCAGGAGAGCTGGGAGGGGGAGATCACCACAGAACAGGCAAACACTGATGGGGGCTTCGGGTACGACCCGGTGTTCTATGTCCCCTCGACTGGATGTACTGCTGCAGAGCTCCCGCCGGCTCAGAAGAACACGATGAGCCACCGCGGGAGGGCAACCAGCGTGCTGGTGGCAGCGCTTGAGGCAGCAGAGAGCTTGGCCTGACAGCGCAGCGCTACAAGTGCCAGCAGCGTTACTTGTCCCCCAAAACTTTCTTGCGGGCGGCGGTACCGGCCTTTTTCCGTGCCGGAAAGACTTCTCTGTAGCGCTCGAGCGACCCCTGTATGATCTGCAGCGCTACATCTCGATCTACAATCATCTTCACTGAGGTTTCTGAGTGCTCAAGCGCCTTGTAAACCTCAAAGAAGTGGGAGATCTCGGTCAGAATATGCTGCGGCAGCGTCGAGACGTCGCGATACCCGGAGTAGACGGGATCCCGAAACGGGATTGCGATGATCTTCTCGTCGACCTCCTGATTGTCCACCATTTTCACCACGCCAATGGGATAACAGTCCACGATGGTAAGCGGGTCAAGCGTCTCTGAGCAGAGGACCAGGACGTCCAGCGGGTCATTGTCATCTGCAAACGTCTTGGGGATAAACCCGTAATTTGATGGATAATGCGTGGAGGTGAAGAGGATCCGGTCAAGCTTTATCAGACCCGTCTCTTTGTCCAGCTCATATTTCTTCTTGCTGCCTTTCGAGATCTCGATAACGGCGACGAATGATTCAGGGGTAATTCGAGAAGCGTCAATGTCGTGCCATGGATTCATGCTATCGTGATACTCCGGAACTGCGTTCGGGTCAACCAGTTCCCCCCGTTCGGAAAAATCTTATTGACTATTACTTCGTCTCTAAATAGTTTAGCTCTAAACAGTTCAAAGATGAATTGTTATGACCAGGGT
The DNA here is from genome assembly GCA_964599075.1 of uncultured Spirochaetaceae bacterium. Classification (GTDB taxonomy): domain Bacteria; phylum Spirochaetota; class Spirochaetia; order DSM-27196; family SLST01; genus SLST01. The sequence goes on from CAZREG010000077.1 coordinate 8,840, forward strand.
ATACTTGCGCCATGAGTGGCCGAAATGTGGATAAAGAACTGAGTCTGTCGACCTTCGTGAAGCTGCAACGAGCAGCAATGACAATGGAACGGCTGATTCGCGCGCGCTATCCGCTTCCGGGCAACCTGAGTCCGACTCAGTTTGGCGTGATGGAAGCCCTGCTCAACAGAGGAAGACTCTCGCATCACGAGGTCGCATCGAAAGTGCTGACTACCGCCGGAAATATTACGCAGGTGGTGGAGCAGCTCCACAAGATGGGTTTTGTCAGACGAGAGCGCTGTGAGGAAGACCGGCGACGGGTCTATCTGGTGCTGACCGACAGAGGACGACTGATTGCAGATCAGGCGTTCCAGCGCGTGCAAACGGCTATCGTGGACGCCATGGATGCGCTGACGGTGAGCGAACGGGAAGAACTCGGGCGCCTGTGCAAAAAACTAGGAACGGCGGTGAGGTATCCGCCAAACGAGGAGTAACAGATGAAGGTGTCAGTCATTTTCTATTCAACATATGGCCACATGTATCAAATGGCGCAGGCCGCCGTGGAAGGAGCGAAGCGCGCAGGTGCAGAGACGAAACTGCTCCAGATTCCGGAGGTAATTCCGGAAGAAACGCTCAAGCAGATAGGAGCGTGGGAGGCTCGACAGCAGTTCAAGGATCTGCCGGTAGCTTCCCCGGATGACTTGCGCTGGCCGGACGCCGTCGTGTTCGGTGTCCCCACGCGTTACGGCAACATGTCAGGCCAGTTCCGCAACTTCTTTGATCAGTCAGGTCAGGTCTGGATGGAGGGTGCCACTGTTGGCAAGGTGGCGACGGTGATGGCGAGCTCCAACACGCAGCACGGTGGCCAGGAGACTACCATTCTCACTACTCAGATTACCCTGCAGCATCTTGGATACGTAATCGTGGGTCTGCCGTACGCGTATTCCGGGCACGGTTACATGGATGGCATCAGCGGTGTGTCACCTTATGGCGCCACAACCATCGCCGGAGCAGATGGCAGTCGGATGCCAATAGAGAATGAGCTCGAGGCGGCGCGGTTCCAGGCTGAACACGCAGCAAAGATTGCCGGAAAACTGTTCGATTAGGCTCGCGCGAGCCTGTCAGCCGGGCGGCTCGGACAGCGTGTCCGAGTCAGCCTCCTCCCGTTCGCTCACCGGCTCAAGCATCCCCTTCACGCGTCTTGAGATATTGACATCACCCAGGTGCTTTGCTATATTTCGCGCTCACATGGCAAAAGGCCAATTCCTGCGGCGGTGGTGAAATTGGTAGACACGCTAGCTTGAGGGGCTAGTGGGGTAAAACCCGTGCTGGTTCAAGTCCAGTTCGCCGCACTTCTGCCCGCAAGGCCGGGCCAATCCTGCAAGCTGGGGGG
>CAZREG010000078.1:0-5842 GCA_964599075.1 uncultured Spirochaetaceae bacterium
TGTAGGCGAGCATGGTCTGCTCGAGTCCGTCACCGTAGCCGCTGAAGACACCGGGGGCCGTGTAGACAACCGTGGTCTTGTTGCCGTCTATACCCACGCGCCCGAGAATGAGTTTCATCGCCTCATCCGGAATGTAGGCCGCCGGAACGCCGTTTCGGGGAACGCGTAGCGCCTTATCGTTGAGATAGTAGGCTCCGGGGATGTGCTCGGTGAAGTAGTCGTGCACGTCCGGCTGGGAGTCAACTATGTGAATGTCCTCGCTCCCGAGCCGTTCGGCAAGCCATTCTGTGTCTACTAGAGAGACCGGTGTGTCATTACTCGCGTTCGCGAGGTTATCTGCATGCGCCATTGCGCCTCCTCCTGAAATACGAAGTTTCGTATAACTGGAACGTACTGGTTCTTGCGGGCACAGTCGAGGCGCAAGCACTGAGAAGCCACACCCTCGCGCGTGCACCTTTGCGCGGCCCGTCCGCCGCGCCGGAACGGGTCGAATCCTTGCCAAGACGACGCTTTATAGAATAGTCTCCACGCCGTACTCCCTGAAGCGCCCGTCGGAAGTCACAACCCGCGCGCGGTGGGCGAGCGCGGTGGCGATGATGACCCTGTCGGCAGGGTCCCGGTGAACAGGAGGAAGCTCTGCGCTTCTGATCAGGACGCGGGCGTCCGGCGCGATGACGTTGAGCCGGTGGTGCGCGACCGACCGCTCCCACCAGTCGACCACCGGCATGGGAAGCCCGAGCTTGCCCGAGCGGACCTTGAGACCGAGCTCAAGCGCGCTGATCGCGGAGACTGAGACAATCGGTTCGCTATCTATCTGCGCGAGGGTCTTGGCCGAGAGCTCATTGCTGCCCGCGACGAGCCAAAGCAGGCCACACGTATCGAGGAGGATCACTCGATCTGACCCCACTCGTGCTCGGCCAGCTCCTCGGTTGGATTGTAGTTGATCGTGATCTGCGAGAGCACCGGGCTCACGACGCTGCGTGGCGTCTCCTGGTGCTTGCGCAGCTCTGCGACAGGTCGGCCGTCGCGGCTGAGGAGGTAGACTTCTCCGTGCTCGACCTCCTTGAGGATCCTTGAGAGGTGGGTCTTTGCATGGTGCGTATTGACGATTTTCACGTTGTTAGTCTACTGGACTAAGGTAGATGGGTCAATTGATCAGGCCAGACGGGCAGATCGCTCGGGGTGAAGTTCGCCCCTGGGGTTTGAGCTGGTGGTGTTGGGGTGGAATCAAGCCGCCGTGCGGGGCTCGGGCGCTCTGTGGAAGGAGACGGGGGCGCGGTGATCGCGGTCAGCCATCAGCCATCAGTCTGATTGGGCTGATTGGGTTCATCCGGCACTTCTCCTGCCTCACCTCCAGTGACTTTGCCCATGGTAAAGAAGGCGATGACCATACAGACGAACGCGTAGACAAACGTTGCCGGGTAGCCGGCGATGTCTATGATGGTGCCGGCTATGGGCGGCGCGGCGATGGCGGCGCCCTGGCTGAAGAAGTAGTAGAGGCCGGTGTAGATGCCCATGTTGGCGAAGGTTGCCATCTGCCAGAGCATGGGGAAGCTGTTGGTGATGACCGCGCCCCAGACGGCGCCAAAGAGGAAGAGCAGGCCCCAGAAGCTTCCCAGCACAAGGCCGAACGGCAGTCCGCTTCCCACTATTGCGAATGCGTGGACGAAGACAAGGAGCAGGAGCACCGATGCGATGGCAAGAGAGATCCGGATGGTCTTCTTGCGGCCGATTCGGTGGGCGACCAGGCCTGAGGGAATGGCAAACACGCCATACGCAATCCCGACTGCGCCGGCGGAGAGGCTGGTGAGTCCCTCGCTTGTCCCGATCACATCCCGGGTGTAGAGGCCGACAAAGGGGAGAAGGCCCTGGTAGCCGAGGAACCAGAAGAAGATGCTGATGAGTACCCAAAGCGCACTGCGCTCCTTCGCGGAGACCACCATGCGCAGTGACTTCAGGAGTGGCTCACGCTTCTCTGTGGTGTCTGTGGCCCGTTGCTTCTCCTTCACAAAGGTATAGAGCAGAATGGTGGCCACGACGACCAGTAGCGCGGCTATGAGAAACGGAATCTTGCGACGGGTGTCTCCAATGACCGGAAGCTGCACTGATACATCCACGAGGGGTCCGAGCGCCACGGTCCCCAGGATGGCCGCGATCGCGCCCATGGTGTTGATGACGCCGTTGGCCTCAGAGCGGTACTCGCCGGGGATAGTGTCCGGCATCAGCGCCACGACGGGTCCCCGGGCGGCCTGTTTGGCCATGTTGAGCAGAAAGAGGGTGATGATAAGCGCTGCAAGGCCGGCACTCGTGGCAAAGGGAATGGCACCAAAGAAGAGCGCGCTCAGCGGCAGTGTGACCAGGATAAACGGCATCCGCCGTCCTATCTTTGACCGGGAGTTGTCCGACCAGTGACTGACGATGGGGATAAGAAAGAGGGCGAACACATTGTCCAGCGTCATGATCAGCCCAATAAGACCGGTGCTCGAAATGAAGTCGCTGAGGAACTGCGGGACGTAGTTGTCGTAGAGCGGGTCCATGAGTCCCATGGTGAAGAAGCCCAACCCAATGAGAAACGTGAGTTTTGTGTGCTGACGGAAGCCGCTTTTCTTGCGTGACATGGTGCCTCCTTGGGGGAAATCGGCCTACTATGGCATGGATTCGCTGAGGGTGTCACGAACCTTGCGGATTTTTAGTATGCTCCACGCATGGCAACCACGGTTGATGACAAGAAGATCATTTACAGCATGCATCGGGTCTCCCGCTCCCACGGAACGCGGCAGGTACTCAAGGAAATCACCCTTGGCTTCTACTACGGCGCAAAGATCGGCGTCATTGGGCTCAACGGCTCGGGAAAATCCACGTTGTTGAAGATCATGGCCGGGATGGACGAGGACTACACCGGCGATATTGCGCGGTCTCCCGGTTACACGTTTGGTTTTCTGGAGCAGGAGCCCGAGCTTCGCGAAGGCGCAACCGTCAAGGAGATTGTGAGTGAGGGTGTGCAGGAGACGGTGAACCTTCTTGCTGAGTTTGACGCGATAAGCGAGGCGTACGGAGACCCTGACGCCGACTACGATGCGCTGGGAGAGAAGCAGGCGAAGCTTCAGGAGAAACTGGATGCGGCAGACGCCTGGAACCTGGATAACCGTCTTGAGCTGGCGATGGATGCGCTGCGCTGCCCGCCACCTGAGAGTTCGGTGGATGTGCTCTCCGGTGGAGAACGGCGGAGGGTGGCTCTCTGCCGTCTGCTGCTTCAGGAGCCGGATATTCTGCTGCTTGATGAGCCGACCAACCACCTGGATGCGGAGACCGTGGGGTGGCTCGAGCGACATCTGCAGTCGTACGCCGGCACGGTGATCGCCGTGACTCACGACCGCTACTTCCTGGACAACGTTGCCGGCTGGATTCTTGAGCTTGACCGTGGGGAGGGGATTCCCTGGCAGGGGAACTACTCAAGCTGGCTCGAGCAGAAGCAGACGCGTCTGGCCCAGGAAGAGAAGGGTGAGAGCGACCGGCAGAAGACGCTCCAGCGGGAGCTCGAGTGGATCCGGATGTCGCCGAAGGGGCGCCACGCGAAGAGCAAGGCACGTATCAACAAGTATGAGCAACTTCTGTCGGATGGCGAACGTGAGCGTGAGAGAGAAACAAAGCTCAGTATCCCCCCCGGCCCCCGGCTTGGAAACGTAGTCATTGAGGCACAGGAGATTACGAAGGGCTTTGGACAGAAGCTTCTCTTTGACGGCTTGAGTTTTGATGTGCCGCCAGGCGCTGTTGTAGGCATTGTAGGACCGAACGGCGCCGGCAAGACGACGCTGTTCCGTCTGGTGGTGGGTGAGGATGTTCCCGACAGTGGGAAGCTCAAGGTAGGTGAGACGGTGAAGTTTGCCTACGTGGATCAGTCCCGCGCAAGTCTTGATGCGGGAAAGACGGTCTGGGAGCAGCTTTCAGACGGCCTGGATCTGATCAGGCTGGGAGAGCACCGTCAGGTCAACTCACGGGCGTACTGCAGCTGGTTCAACTTCACGGGTCCTGCGCAGCAGAAGCGGGTGGGCGATCTCTCCGGGGGTGAGCGGAATAGGCTCCATCTGGCGATGATGATAAAGGAGAGCTCGAACGTCCTGCTGCTTGACGAGCCGACCAACGACCTGGACGTGAACACCCTCCGTGCCCTGGAAGAGGCGATTGAGCAGTACGCGGGCTGTGTGATGGTGATCAGTCATGATCGTTGGTTTCTCGACCGGGTGGTCACTCATCTGCTGGCCTTTGAGGATGACGGAGTGCAATGGTTCGACGGAACGTGGAGCGAGTACACGGAGTTCAGGCGCAAGAAGTACGGATCAGCAGTCGACCGCCCGCACCGCTACGTTCACCGCAGGCTCACGCGATAGTTGCGTCCTGGAGCTGCTGCTCAACGTGAGCGAACTGTTCCTCCAACGCCATAAACGCGTCCACAACGGTCGGGTCAAACTGGGTGCCACGGCCGGCGAGAATTGCCTCCACCGCTGCCTCATGTGACCACGACCGCTTGTAGGGACGCAGGGAGCGAAGCGCATCGTAGACGTCACACACACTGACGATGCGGGCGGCGAGCGGGATGTTCTCTCCGTTGATCCCCTGCGGATAGCCGGTTCCGTCCCAGCGCTCGTGGTGCCCAAAGGCAATGTCTGCCGCCATCTCCATGGTTGGTTTCTCTTTCAGAAGCTCATAGCCAAGCTCCGCGTGGCGTTTCATGATGACGAACTCCTCCTCTGAGAGGCGGCGAGGGGCAAGAAGTAGATCGTCAGGGATGCCTACCTTGCCAATATCATGGAGGGGAGCAAAGCTCAGAATGTCCTCCTGGAAGCGTCGCGATGCACCAAGATGGGCGGCAATGAGTCTTGCGTATCGGCCTACTCGCTGAATATGAAACCCGGTCTCGTTGTCCCGGAGTTCGGCAAGCTCAGTGATCGCCTGGTAGATCTCCATACGAACCTGACGCTCACGAAAGCGGGCCTGGGATATGTCTACGGGAAAGCCCAGGTAGCTCACGCTGCCGCTCTTCTCATCCTGGACCGCGTGCACCAGCAGCCGTACCCACACAATCCGTCCATCCTTCGCCTGATTGGGAAGCTCTCCCTCCCAGAATCCCACCTCAGGATCTTGAATATCATGCCACATGGAGGCGAACAGCTCGTCGTACTCCGCCTCTTCATAGCCGAGCTCGTGATAGATGCGCCGCCCCGGGTTGAGCACCGACGGTCTCTTTCCCACCACCTCTGCCATAGTATATCCGTAGAGTATCTCGAAGTAAGTGTTCACGAACTCGATGCGCCCGGTGTCGTCGGTGATGAGCATAGCGGTCTTTGCGCTCTGGAGTGCCTGTGCGAACAGCTCATGCTCCCGCGCAAGCGCGCGGATCTCAGTCACATCATTTATGGCAAGCATGCAACGCTTCTCATCCGAGAGCGGGGTCATCTTGACGTCGTAGTTTCTCCCCTCGTGTTCAGTAGTCCACTCATGGGAACCCGCGCCGCAGGCGTCCCAGACTGTGCCGGCGAGCTCCTGCGGGAAGAGCGCTCGAAGGGCATCACTCGACTGCGCGCCGTGCTCAGTGAGCCAGCGACGGCCGGTCGGGTTCACGTATTCAATCCGGTTCGGGTGGCACACAATAATAACGATGTTAGGATTCGCCTCCGGGAGGGCGGCGAGCCAGTGCTCCTGGGTGTCCGCATTTGCATGATCTGCTGGAGTTGCAGGATTGAGGGTGAGGCTCACCCGGTAGCTCTCCGGTGTGACTGAGGTGATGCGGAATGAGGCCTGATAAAATGAGCCCTCTGGAGCGGTCACGGTCGCGGTCCCGGTC
>CAZREG010000078.1:5942-9972 GCA_964599075.1 uncultured Spirochaetaceae bacterium
CGGTCGCGGTCCCGGTCCCGGGGACAGTCTGGACTGAGTCAATGAGCGCCTCGTGAAGGGAAGAGGCGGCCGGCTCTGTAAGCCACCGTTGGACTTGGGAAACCGAACTGGTTTTCAGAAGTGAGAGAGCGAGCGTGTTGGCGTGCTCCACGTGGATCCGCAGAGATTGCCGAGAGAGCAGCAGCCCCAGGTAGGGAACCGGGAGCGCATCTATGGAAACCGGCACGTCAGTTTGCCGTTCATTTGACACCCGTCCAATATACGGCCTGATCGATCACCTTTCCAGCGTTCCTGAAGACGCGAGATGGACCATCCGGCGGGTTAGGTTTCGCTTCTGTTGACAACCAGCGTGCCTGAGTTAGAATTGCCCATGGCACGAGCGGTAGTTCTGGACACCGATATTGGTACCGATGTTGACGCTTGGACGGATATACCTGTGGCAACCGGCGTCCGCACTGAACTGTACGGTGGTTACGATTGGTCCGGCCTCAAACGTGTCACGTCTGGTACAGGAGGCTCCTGAGCCTGTAGCCCTGTGGCAAATGGACGCCGGCGCCGTTCGAAGGAGAAGAGATGAAACCGTACATTGTTGTTGTCGGAAGCGCGAACGTTGACTATGTGATGAGCATGGAGCGCCTGCCGCGGCGTGGAGAGACCGTTACTGACGCAGAGTTCACACAGGCGTTCGGTGGCAAGGGTGCCAATCAGGCGGTCGCCGTTGCGCGGGCCGCTGGAGAGTGCCGATTCATCAGCGCCGTTGGTGACGACCCAAACGCGGACGGCATGGTGTCCAGCTGGGCGAAAGCCGGAGTGGACGTCTCTTCGGTCTTCCGTTGCAGCGGGATCAGCTCAGGGGCAGCCCTGATCATGATTGATGAGAACGGGGAGAACTACCTCTCAATTGCTCCGGGATCGAACTACCGGCTCACTGTTGAAGCAGTTGAAAAGCATGCTGCTCTGTTGGCTGGTGCCCGGTTTATCCTCCTGCAGTACGAGATACCGGTAGAGACCATCTCCTGGATCATTGATTTCGCGCAATCACACACGGTAGAGACAATCTGGAACTTTGCTCCCGCGCGGCCATTCCCGGGAGAGTATGAGGGCAGAGTTGACTATCTGATAGTCAATGAGACTGAGGCGGGTTTCCTTGCGAACGAGGAGGTCGTCGGCACTCCCGCTGCGGCGCGGTGTGCCCGGATGCTTCTTGAGCGGGGGGCGCGCCAGGTGGTAGTAACGCTGGGCTCAGCCGGATGCGTGGTCGCGGATTCGGAGTCGGTGGTGACAATGCCCTCATTCGCCGTTCAGGCGGTGGATACAACCGCAGCAGGGGATGTCTTCTGTGGCGCTCTCAGCGTGGCGCTGCTGGAGGGACGGAGCTTCCACGAGGCCGCTCGGTTCGCGTCGGCTGCTTCCGCAATCTGCGTGACACAACTTGGAGCCCAGCCTTCTGCACCCTCCCGTGAAGCAATAGACGCCTTTCTTGCCGAGCGCGGAGACGAGCTTCAGCCCCAGATAATCGGGGCTGGAGCGTAGGTCCGGCGCCAGTCGGGAAGCGCGCCACCGGCAGCCTACAGAGAGACCGCCTGCGGGTGGGCATCAGTAACCAGATCACTCAGCTCAGCGGCGGCGGCATTGCTCTTCACCTGGGCAACGTTCTTGCATCCGGGGATGACCGTTGTGACCGCGTCATTCGAGAGGCACCAGGCGAGCGCCCACTGCGCCATGGGAACGCCCTGCGGTACCTCTTCAGCGGCGAGCCGCTCCACCTCTTTGAGCCGATTCTCTACGGTCTCTGTGTTGTGCCGGCTGCGCACATCACTGGCATCAAACGTGGCTCCGGGCTTGTACTTTCCGCTGAGGTAGCCGCTGGCAAGCGGTACTCGTGCAAGGACGCCCAGATTGTGCTCGCGGCACAGGGGGAGCACCGCTTCCTCAGGTGCGCGGTCAAGACGGTTGTAGACTACCTGGATGGCCTGCGCGCCTACCGTGGGCGCCTTTCCGGTCTGGTAATCGTTGGTGTTCGCGCCAATTGAGACTCCCAGGTATCGGACTTTACCCTGCTCCCTGAGTCTCTCCAGTCTCTCCCACAGAGCGTCATTGTCAAAGACTTCGTTCGGCCCTGAGTGAAACTGCAGGAGTTCCACGTGGTCTGTCTGCAGCGCGACAAGTGAATCCTCCAGCTGTTTCTGAACACCATCCGCATCCCAGATTTGGTCCCGTTCGAACGGGGCGTGAAACTTGTGCCCGAACTTGGTTGCAATCACCCAGCTGTCCCGTTCCCCGGGAAACATCTGCTTTAGCGCTTTGCCTATGAATGCCTCCGAAAGATGGTCACCGTAGCACTCGGCGGTATCAATGAGCGTGATTCCGGCGTCCCGGGCAGCACCAAACATCTGGTTCACCTCAGGCTGTTCAAAGTCCTTGCCCCATTCGCCGCCGAATTGCCAGGTGCCCATACCAACTACGGAGACGGTCAGATCTGTTGTGCCAAGCTTTCGGTATTTCATGGTTCAGCGTAGCTGGATTAGCCTGGTTGGAAAAGGGCGCGACATGCCATAGGCTACGAAACATGAGAACCAATACCAAAGGACCGATGCGATGCGCTCTGCTCTGCCTGATTGTCTTTCTGGCCGCCTCCAGCGCGGCATGGGCCCAATCCGGATCCGCGACCGCTCGCGACTCCGTTGTGACGGAAGCTGAACGCGGCTTTGTGGATGCATTTGCGCAGGGAGATTTTTCCCTGGCCTATGACTCCATCCGGGGACTACAGCTTTTCAGTGACGGAGAGCTGGATTCTCTGAGGGACCAGACCACCGATCAGCTGACCCGCGCCGCCGCCAGCTTTGGTGAAACCATCGGCTGGGAGCTGGTTGATACCGTACGGGTGGGGTCGCGGATGGAGCAGAGCGTCTACCTGGTCTACTATGAGCAACTCCCGCTTCGGATTCGATTCGTCTGGTACAATGGCGCAGAGAGCTGGCGACTCTACAGCATGGTCTGGAATGACGAGGTCAGCGCTCTGTTCGAATGGCAGTAGGCAGCCCCTGCTGGACCGCCCCGTAGGCGTGACATAACGGAGTACGGTCTCCATACTGGCCGTATGAAGCCGGTTGAGCGCCTGGATCGCAGAGCGTCCATTCTCTATCTTGCTCGCTGGATCGCTATTGCTGCGGTCTCCGGCGTGACCGGACCCGCCGTGGTTCAGTTGTTTCGCTTGCTGGCAGAGCTGCTGTCTCAACAGGCCGGGCAGGCCATGATGCATCCGGTGCTCACCGGCGCAGTCGCCGCGCTGTTGGTAGGCCTTGTTGTGTACCGGATCTCACCGGACTCTTCCGGCGAGGGGGTACCATCCTACCTGTTTTACCTCAATAGCAAGAACTGCACCTTCCCGCTCAGCGCCACACTTATGAAGTTTCCCGCGGCGCTTCTGACCATTGCAGGCGGGGGAGCCGGCGGTCTCATTGGGCCGTTAGGGCGGGTAAATGCCGGATTACTGGCCTGGTTTGCCCGGCGTCTGGGAAGCGATGCTCGGGCTGAGGAACGCGCCCGAACCGCAGCTATCTGCGGAATGTCTGCGACCCTTGCGGCACTTTTTCAGGCGCCGCTGTTTGCCGCCGTATTCGCCGTTGAGGTTATCCAGCGTGCGAACATGCGTTACCGCGATCTGTTCCCCTCTCTCCTTGCGTCAGGATTTGCCGCTTCCTTTGTTACCCTGGCCGGTTGGCGGCCGCTCATTGCAACGGAGGGGGTCCTACCGACCCTTCCCATCAATCTGCTTCCTGCCGGGATCGGTTTCTCTCTCGTGGTGTCCGTGCTCAGTGGCCTCTACGTTCGCGGGTACGCGGTGACGGTGCACCTGTTCAAGCGCGACCGCGGTGCAATTTGGCTGAAGGTTCTATCTGGAATGGTGGGTACCACTATTCTCGTAGCACTTCTCAACCCTGCGGTAGGTGGTACCGCCACTGACCTCACCAAGGATCTCCTCTCCGGGACGAACGAGTTCCTGCGAGGCCAACTCCCAGCCGCTACG
>CAZREG010000079.1:0-9845 GCA_964599075.1 uncultured Spirochaetaceae bacterium
CGCAGAGTATGTCACACTTCTGACGCAAGGACGCTGGAACCACGTATTGTATAGCCAGGAGGCATGCATGGCTAAACTGGACGGATTCACGTACTCCGGCGGTACCGCACCGGTGACCGCCGCCATCACGAACGCCCTCGAAGGTGAGGGCGCTCGGGCTTCACACACAGGCAGCGCGTTCTCGGAGGCGCTACTGATGGGTTTATCCGGGGGCGCAGCGTTCGGGTACTTCACCTTCGCGTACAAAGGGTATGATCCGCAGGCAGCGCTGCTCACGCGGAACACCTTCCACAACTACGGGTGGGACACCATCACCAAGCGGCTCGGTGCCGTCCAGGACGTCGTCCATTCTACCAGCGCGGACAAAGCAAGAGACAAACTCGTTTCCACCCTTGAAGAAGGTCGAGTTCCCATCGTCTGGGCAGATGTTCATACGCTCGGATACGAGACATCGGACTATGACGATATGTGGATGATGACCCCTCTGATTGTGGGAGCGTACGAGCCTGGCGGAGCGGCGACTATCTACGACCGGTCGCAGGCACCGTTGATCGTAGACGCGGAAACGCTCGATTCCGCTCGTGCAAAAGTAAAGAAGGACAAACATCGGTTGATCACGATAGATCTTCCGGCGCCTCCAGACCTTTCGGCTCCGGTGAAAGATGCCCTTCGTGACTGTCTCGAGCTCTATGATGGACATCCGCCGGCGGGCTCGGGGAAGAACTTCGGGATTCCAGGCTTCGCTACGTGGATCGAGCGACTAACAAAATCAGGTGCCAAGGAGAGCTGGGCAAAGGTCTTTCCGCCCGGGCGAGCCCTCTTTGCCGGCCTCATCACGGCGTACCGCTCTGGCCTCCTGCACTGGAAAGATTCCGACCGCAGAGCGGATCGAGAGCTCTTTGCCGCTTTTTTGGAAGAGGCTGCAAGCATCCTGAACAACCAGGCTCTTCTGCAGGCAGCAAGCCTGTTCCGTGATTCGGGGGAGAAGTGGAATTCCCTTGGCATGGCACTGCTTCCCGACACTGTCCCTATTACGAGCGAAGCACGAGAGCTGATGAACCGGCGCCACGATGCGTTTCTGGTAGAGGGCACTCGGGCTGCCGATGAGCTGGCGCGCTGTGACGAGCGGTTGAAAGAGCTGCGGGATGAGTCTGAAGAGGCGCTGGCAGACTCCGCGCTGGCCGAACCACTGCTCGAAAGCACTGCGGCCGCGGTGGATGAGCTCTGTGAAGCGGAGCGTGAGGCTCTCACCTGTCTGAGGCAGGCCATCACTGAGTGACCGGGAAGTATGCCGTTACCCGGGGTAATGATGCTCCTCCTTGCTGTCGCTGCAACCGTACCGCTGCGCGTTGAGACAGGTTCGACGAGCCCGGAGAACGTACCGTCGGAGACCGTTGAGTAGAGAGATTGCAGCCGTTGGCGAAGAAGCAATGCTCTACTCTGCCGGCACGAATCCTGCGGCCATATTGCTGCCGGTCAGCACGACGAACGGTTCGTTTCCCTCAAACGTGTAGCGCGTCTCAATAAGAACGATGGCAACGCGCGGCTCGTAGGGGCTCATGAAGTAACCGGACGCCCCAACTGCCACGGCTCTTGGGGACGCGGAGTAGACGAGCTTGACGGTTGTGTTGTCAGCTCGAAGCCAGAAGTCGTAGGCCTCAATGTTGTCCAGGAACTCATCCTCACCACCGTAGACCACGTCAAACTGCGAAAAGTAGGAGACACCGTCACGCACTATCGGAAGACGTTCAAACGTTGAGGCCAGGTCCGGGTCTATGTCGATGCCGGCCTCCGCGATCAGTGGAGCCCAAAGCCGCAAAAAGTACTCAACAACAAGCGCTGCGTCCTCGGGAAAGATCAGATCCAGCAGCTCTTCATGGTCCCAATCGATCTCCCGCCGTTCAGCGATTGACTGGTCCGTTATCAGGTTCACCAGGTGCAGCCGGGCTGAGAAGCCGCCACGACCGGGATCACCGCGCAGCGTCATGTACCCAAACGCTCCGTCCGCTGACCAGCCCAAGGGATAGAACAACGGGTCCGGCATGCCGGCAGTCCCGGAGAATCCCTCAAAGACAGGGGCCGGTTCGGGCACCACGGTCTCGCTCGTGTTGGCGCCGCCCTCCGGAGACGGCTCTGCATTGTCCGTCTGGAGTTGCTCGGGTGCGTTGGCTTCCTCTCTTTCCGGTGATTCCATCTGGTTTGCCGGGGCAATCTGTCCTGGCTGCTCCTCTTCGCCTGTCTGCCTCTCTCCACTCCCGCCTGCTGCGGCCGGAAGGAGAGGAAGAAGAAGAAATGCCAGAGCCAGAAGGGGAGCAACAGCGCCCCGAGCTGTGCGGCGAATCGAAGAACTCATGAACGCCTCCTGCCTCATAATTCTATAGCAGGTCCTCTACCCAGGCTACGTGTGAAGGGTTAGCATTTGATGAATCCGGCAGTCCCATCTCTTGACCTCAGGCGGCCGTTTGCCGTCGCCCGTGCGATAGGCTACTCTTTTGGTAAGCGTTGAGAGATGCGGGGAGGAAGCGTGAACCGTCGAGTGACCAGAGTCAGGAAGCTTTTCGGCTTGATAGTTGGAGCCGCTATTGTCTTTTCAGGCTGCTTCCCGCCAACTGCCCCGGATGAAACCGGCGAAGCGCTACCGCCCCGTGACTTCAGTTGGAGCCTCCTTGATGGGGGTGGCCCGAGCGACGGGCTGGATGAGACAACCGGTGAGATCCTGGATGTAGATACAGCCACTCTGGGTGGTGAGCTCTATGTTGCCTGGGTGGAACTGAGTTCGGTCCGGGTCTCACGGTACGATGGCGGGACAACGTGGACTGCCGTTGATGCTGGTGGTCTCAATCTTGATGGAAGTCTCTGGCCCTCTGGCTCCTACTTTCAGAAGATCTCCCTGCAGGCGTTTGACGGGCGCCTCTATCTTGCCTGGATTGAGGATCCTTCAGATGCTTTTGAAGCGCAGGAACCGCAGATACGTGTTGCCGCCTACGATCCGGCCTCCCCGGGATGGACCTACGTGCACGCTGGGCAGAGACTCAACTCGAGCGGACTTGTTGCCGCCGGCGGCCCGGTCCTCACCGCGACAGCAGACAAGCTTTACGCAGTCTGGCAGGAAGATACCCCTTCGCGGCTTTTCGCCGCAGAGTACAACGGCAATGATCTGTCACCCGCGTGGACAACTCTTGGAGACGATGTAATCAACTACAGCGAAGGGAGCACTGCATACCGTCCTGATGCCGCTGCGTTCAAAGGAAAGCTGATTGTGATCTGGGACGAGGACCAGTCACCAACGAGAGACGATATCCGCGCCAAGGCCTACGATCCAAATGCAGGTGGAACAATTGAGAGCAGGTGGAGCGAGGTAGACGGGGGAAGTCTGAACCGGGTACCCGGCGAGAACGGGACTGTCGACAGTCCTGGAATGCTTGCTACTGCTGATGCGCTCTATGTCTACTGGACTGAGGAGAACACGGAAGGCGTTGAGCAGGTTCGCGCCCGCATGTACGACGGGTCTACATGGACGCTTATTGACGGAGAAGAAGAGGCAGGACTTAACTTTGACAGTGAACAGTCTGCCGGGTGGGAACCGGTCGCTCCTGCGGTGGTCGACGGACAGATCGCCGCGGCGTTCACGGAGGAGAACTCAACGGGAATCCTGCAGTTGCGCGCGATCATACTGGATGGAACTGCGGACAATCCTGATCCGCGTATCATTGATGGTGGCGCGTCCACCGGACTCAATGTCGAGCCATCAACGTACGACGCATTGAATCCAGCCGCAACTGGATACAACGGGAACCTTGTGATCGCGTGGATCGAGCAGGTCGGGGCTGCTGCAGCAGACCAGAATGTGCGAGTAATAATCGGGCAGTGAACAGGGATCCCACGCCGGTTCGGTGGCCTGCCTCGGCTTTACTGGTCATTGGCGTCATTATATTGGTGCTTGCCTCATGCGCCCCATGGGCCGAACCCGGTCCTGGTGCAGAGTCGGCAGACCTGGAGTGGGAACAACTGGAAGGGCCAACACCCGACGGCGCGCTCAACTACGGTTCGAGCGGTGCGTTCTATCCGCAGCTTGCGAGCTATCAGGGTCGGCTCTATGCAACGTGGTACGAGAGCTCCGGGGGACCGTATCAGATCCGTGTTTCTGTGTTTGAGGGCGGCTGGCGTTTTGTAGACGGCGGTGGACCTGATGGTCTCAATCGCGACCCGGATCAGGTGGCCATCTGGTCTCGGTTAATGGTGCACGACGGCGACTTGTATGCGTACTGGCAGGAGGGCGCAGACACTGATGCCAGAACTATTCGGATTGCAAGATACAACGGCAATGATGCCGCCCCATCCTGGCACTACATTGACGGCTCGATGGAACAGGGGCTCCGGACATCTTCAACTGCAACAGCTGAGTATGCCTCCTTGGCGTCGCACGCCGGCGATCTCTATGCGGCATGGAGAAGTGCCGAAGGCGGCCCGTACCGTATCCGGGTCAGTCGCCTTGTGGCGGCTGAGCCGTCACCGATATGGGAGAGCATAGACGGCGGAACGGGCGGGATCAACGTGGACTCCTCAGAGGATGGCTACTATCCGAAACTGCACAGCCACGATGGGGAGCTCTACGCAGCCTGGTACGAGCGGGCGCCGGCAGCACGGCAGTTACGCGTGGCTCGCCTCAACGATGACGGTGCCGGGCAAGTCTGGGAACAGGTGGATGGCGGCGGGCCTGAAGGGCTGAACTTCTCCGTCAACAACGGGGCCCGAGGTCCCCAGCTGTTGACGCACGATCAAGAGCTCTTCGCCGTGTGGCACGAGCGTGAAGCACCCGGCAAGCGGCAGGTTCGTGTAGCAGCGTTCCAGAAGCACGCCGGTGGCGGCGTCTGGAGGTTTATCGACGGCGGTTCTGCAAGCGGACTCAACCGGTCGGTGGGATCGGACGGGTGGTGGGCGCGTGCAGCATCCTTCAATGACCAACTCTACGTTGCCTGGGCGGAAAGCGAGGGGGCAGGCTTCCAGATCCGTCTGTCCACTCATCATGGCGCAAGCGACTCCTGGAGCCCTGCGGAACCTGGCAACGGTTTCAATCAGAGCGAAGAGAGCATTGCAGAGTACCCGCACCTCATATCTACGTCGGACTCACTCTATCTGGCCTGGAGCGAGCGAAATGGCGGAGCCTTTCGAGTGTTCGTGATGCGCGGGGCGGCGAACCGGCGGGAAGTCGGCGTTGAGCTCGGTATACGTGACTTCCTCGCTGATCCTCATGTCGATCAGTATTGACCCAACGGTATTCGCCGGGATCATCTTACCCAGCACGGACTGCAGGTCTTCACTCTGGAGCAGGAACTGGACATCCAGGGAGAAGCCACGAAAGAACCCTTGGTGATCAATACGAACTCCCATCTGAAGAACCATGTTCTCAAAGAGAGCGTTCAGGAATGGGGGCGGGACATCCGCAGTGGAGTCCACTATCTCGTTTGCAAAGGACTCAATCTCAAGGACGCGTGGTCCCACCAGCTCCAC
The DNA here is from genome assembly GCA_964599075.1 of uncultured Spirochaetaceae bacterium. GTDB lineage: Bacteria > Spirochaetota > Spirochaetia > DSM-27196 > SLST01 > SLST01. Next base: position 5,512 of record CAZREG010000079.1, read on the forward strand.
GGTCAGGAGCTCAACCGGCGAACCGTCGCTGAGGACCTCAGTGCTCACGCTTGTAGCATCAGCCAGCTCTATTATCTCTGACAGGAGCTCGGCATCACGGGACAGGTCATCGCTGTCCTGTCGGAACTTAAGAAGCTCTTGCAGCGCAAGCTCGTCGCGGCCGGGGAACTCAAATGCAAACCTTCCATCTACCGACCCGCCCCGGGCAAACTCCTGTACCAACGGTGTCCAGCCACGCGGAAGCGCTGACGCTGCTGTTCCGCTGCCCTGGAGATTCACAAAGAGCATATCATCAACAAGACGGAGTGCACCGAATACCTGGGAAGCATCCGTCGAACGCCCGTCCGGATCTTGCTCAGTCATCTGAAGCTGCGTGGTAAGTTCGCCGGATGCGCTGGTGCGCCCGTCTTCAAGCTCCCGCACAGCGGCCTCAAGCGCGGTTCGCTGCACCGTTTTTTGCAGGAACTCCTCCCCTTCAGTAACAAGCTCCAGATGCATCTGCCGGCTGTTTTCCGCCGCAACGCTGTAGGTGTCTGCAAAGAGCGAGAAGTTGTGTATTGCCTCCCTGACTCTGGAAACAGCCGTATCGGAGCTCTGCGCGGCTGCCCCACCACCCACAGCGCAGAGCACAAGGAGCAGGAAGAATCGGTTTTGCATGGGCTGCACCCCCACACAGATGGTGCCTCCGGGGGGAAGGTGGGTCAAGGGGGTAGCGCAAGAGTGCGAGCCGCCGGCAGGGCGAGCGGGAGTGAGCCCGGAGAGCCGGCGGCGGTGGTTCGCCGGGCCGGCGAACCACGCGCTCTGAAGCGAGGGGGAACCGCGTGGAAACGGCCGCCTGAAACGGTATGGACTGCGGGGCGTTTGTGCTGTTCCCCCTGAAGCCCGGGCAGCTGAGTGCTCCGGAGCGGGGACTGTTACGTCTCTCCCACCGAGGCGGTGAACGCTGCGTGGCGGCGATCGTGGCGGGCGCGGAGAACGGTATCAAGGCCGTGCATAAACGCTGCGATGCAGTCGCAGGTGAGATCGTAGTAAACGGTGGTTCCCTCTTTCCGGTCAAAGAGTATGCCGGCGCCTTTCAGGAGTGAGAGGTGGCGGGAGACGGTGGATGTGTCGGCGCCGATCCGTTCGGTCAGATCGCAGACGCAGTGCTCACCTTCACGGGCTATGAGATCCACGATGTACGCTCTGGTAGGATGTGCGAGCGCCTTGAGCACTTCGGAACGCTCCTGGGCTCTGAGCCGATCGGATTCTTCCATCATAATTTGCCTATATTGCCAAGAATACGCGCATGAGTCAAGGTTATCGGACAGCGTGTGTCGGACAGCTTGACGCGTTCGTTGCTTTATTGTATATATAACCAAATACATAGCACAGGAGGACAGTATGACTATTCAGATATTGGGATCAGGATGCCCGAACTGCCAGAACCTTGAGAAGAACGCCCGTGAGGCGGCTGCAACGCTCGGGATAGAGGTTGAGTTCGAGAAGATCACCGACATGGATCAGATTGTAGAGATGGGTGTGATGCGGACCCCCGGTCTCGCGTTTGACGGAACGCTTCAGAAGTCCGGAAAGGTCCTCACGCCGCAAGAGATAGAAGAGAGTTTGAAGGCGTACACGGCGTGACTATCCGAATCCTTGGCGCCGGTTGCCCCAGGCGCCGCCTGCTGAAGGCAAACACGACGGTTGTGGTTGAACAGCTGGGGGCGACGGGAGAGAGTGTATGAGCACCGACACGACTACGCGGCCTCAACAGGATAAGACGGCCGGGCAGACCGGGCAGGAACCTGCGGCTCCATCGGCTGCCGGGCAGCAACCGCCGCAGCCAAAGGGCCCGGGTTTCCTGAAGCAATTCTGGGGCGAGAAAAAGAACCGTCTGCTGACCCTTATGGCAGGCGTCTTTCTGATTGCGTTCTTTGTTCCCTGGTCGGCCCCTCGGGTGGCATCCGCGGTCAATGAAGCGTTCCTCATGCTAGGCGAGTACGCGCGCGAGCATGTGCTGCTCTGCCTTGTTCCGGCATTCTTCATTGCCGGGGCAATTACTGTCTTTCTCAACCAGCAGGCGGTGATCAAATACCTGGGTCCAACGGCGCCCAAGCTTGTCGCGTACGGCGTTGCATCGGTCTCCGGAACAATCCTGGCAGTCTGTTCGTGCACGGTGCTGCCGTTGTTCAAGGGAATCTACAAGAAGGGAGCCGGGCTTGGTCCGGCGGTGAGCTTTCTCTACTCCGGGCCGGCGATTAATATTCTGGCGATCATTCTCACGGCGAAAGTTCTGGGGGTGCAGCTTGGTGTGGCGCGTGCGGTTGGCGCGGTCACTTTTGCCTTTGTGATCGGCATCTTGATGCAGCTCATCTTTCTTAAAGAGGACAAGAAACGCACAACGAACGCGGCGATGTTCGAGAGCGTTGACGACGAGCCTCGGAGCATCGGGAAGACGGTGATCTACATGGCCTCCATGGTGGGCATACTGATCTTTCTGAACTGGGCGCCCTCGGGAGGCTCGGTCGGCTGGTGGGACTTTCTCTACCAGTGGAGGTGGGCGATCGCCGGCGCGTTCGGCGTGGTGCTTGTCTACTCGCTGGTTCGCTGGTTCAACAGGAGCGAGCTCACCGACTGGGTAAAGGCGACCCGCGACTTCTCCGTTCAGATTTTGCCGCTACTCTTTGGCGGGGTGCTTGTCGCGGGCTTTCTCCTTGGACGCCCCGGGCATATGGCGCTCATTCCGGAGAGCTGGGTCGCAAGCCTGGTGGGAACCAACTCCGTGGGCAGTAACCTTATGGCCTCAGTGGCCGGCGCGCTCATGTACTTCGCCACGCTCACCGAAGTCCCCATCATGCAGGGCCTTCTGGGCGCCGGCATGAATCAGGGTCCGGCACTGGCCCTCCTCCTTGCCGGTCCGTCTCTCTCACTTCCGTCACTACTGGTGATAGGCGGGGAGCTTGGTGCAAAGAAGACGCTGGTCTATGTTGGTCTGGTAGTGGTGCTCTCCACGGCAGCTGGAATGATCTACGGAAATCTGGTCGCTTAGAAGCGGCATGCTGCGTTCTATACCAGCGCGCTGACAACGATTGCAACCGTGAAATAGAGAGCAAACGACAACGCCGCCACGTTGGTGATCTCCCGCCCGATGGCCGTGAGCCGACCGTTGCGGATCCAGTACGATCTCATGCTCGTGAGGTATCTCCGCGACTGTGTGATCCACCCAGTGGTTCCGACGATCGATAGCAAGGCCGCAACGGCGAGAGGTCGAAGAAGCGGCGACAGGGCCGCAGAGAGAATCGCAAACACAAGCCAGTGACCCAGCGAACGGCGCCGAAGGTATACAGACAGCAGGGGAAACCTGGAACGCAGACCGGAGAGAGATCCTGGTCGCGGGATCGGAACCCGAGCTGCCAGCACGTGAATCGGCAACGCGAGAGCGGCAACCACAGGTGTCACCGGTCCGAGCGCCCCGTTGGCGATAGGCGCGCCAAAGACCAGCGGGACAACGGTACCGTCGACGATTCGGAACTCAGGGCCTGCGAGCGCCAGAACCACAACTACAAGAGCCACGGTATCCGAGAGACCGGAAGTCTCGGTTCGAGTGTGCCGAGTCAAGCGGTCGAAGGCCCAAAGCGTACCGACAGCCGCCACAAACGCTCCGGCGGTCATTGAGAGCAAAGACCATGGAAAGCCCGGGGTGCGGGTTGCCTCAGCGATGAGGAGAGCGGGAACGTATCCGAGGAATCCGATCGTGCCGAATCGAAGTACCGCAACCTGCAGTGACCATATGCGTTGGATGCGTCTGGATGAGACCGAACCTTGAAAAAAAAGCTGCACCGAAGTGCGTGCTCGTAGACGGTCCAGGGAAAACGCAAGCGTGGCGGCCCATGCGGCTGCGATCGAACTCGCACAGGTAGCGAAGTAAAGGACCGCGCTGGTGTCAGGGTACTGTGCCAGAATCAAGGCGGGGTAACTTATGCACCTGATTGCGATGATAGCCCCGGCAACTGCAACAACGAGTGAGCCTCCGGTGGAGAATCGCTCTCGAGAGAGCGTTGCAGAGACAGCCTTCCGCATAAGACGACGCGAGGTTCGACTCACAGCCATGGCAGATCGATGGTCTGATCGCGTGCGAGATCACCCCAGAGAGTACCGGACGCGTCCAGACGCTCTTCGCCGTGGCTGATGGTCCGCACAAGCTGACCGCGATTGAGCTCCCAGAGCGAGTTGGACTCCGACAGCAGCAGATCAACGGCATGCGAGACAATGACGCAGGTCCGCCCGGCAGCCGAGAGAGACCGGACTATTCCAAGAAACGTTCGAGTCCATTCAGCGTCCAGGCCATTGAA
>CAZREG010000080.1:0-9427 GCA_964599075.1 uncultured Spirochaetaceae bacterium
CACGTTTGGTGTATCAGCCATGGGGTACTCTATCGCGGGTGGCGGAAGCAGACAAGCCGGTGGCGGACAGATGCACGTTCTGCGCGACTCCTGGTATGATACGGCATGGCTGTGAAAGTACATGGGGCAGGATGCTGCCTGATGGATCTGATCCACCAGAGCGTAGATTTCTCGAGCACGATCTACAGATCTCTCACCAGCAGGCGCCCCGGGGATGGCGGCCTCAATATTGGGGGCCTGGTGTTCGCTCGAGACCTTGAGAGGTTCGCACAGCGGCCGATCACCGAGGTGCTCTCCGATCTTGCAGAGAGGCGCCCGCCGGATGCCCGGAACGTCGGGGGACCGGCGATCGTCTCTCTTATCCATACGGCACAACTCCTTCCTCATGCCGATGTTGCCTTCTTCGGCGTGGCAGGCGACGACGGCACCGGCGACTCCCTGCGGTCGATCCTGGCCCAAACGCCGGTTCGGACTCATGCGCTGCGGACTCTCCCCGGAGATACCCCGGCCACCTACGTCTTCAGCGACGCGGGGTACCAGGACGGCGCCGGTGAGCGGCTCTTTGTGAACCAGATTGGCGTGGCGGAATCAGATGATGCCGCCGCCGTCCCGGCCCGGTTCCTGGAGGCGGACATTGTGCAGTTCGGAGGCACCGCGCTGGTCCCGCCGCTTCACAACCGACTCCCTCAGTTACTTGAACGCGCCCGGGAGCACCGTGCCTTCACGGTGGTAAATACCGTCTACGACTTCAGGGCTGAACGGGATGCACCGCAGAGGCGGTGGACGCTTGGCGGCGACCAGGCGTACCGCAGTATCGATCTGCTTCTCACCGACCTGGAAGAGGCCCGGCGCCTCACCGGACAGAGCGCTCCGCTGGACGCCATCCACTGGTTCCTGGCCCGTGGTGTCCGAGCGGCCGTTGTGACCTGCGGGGCGGACCCGGTATGGTACGGAACCAGTGTCTCAGGGGAGGCGACGGTCGCCTCCCTCCCGGTCTACCGTGAGTTCGTACGCGACCGTCCAGTTGCCGGAGCATCCGGGGACACAACGGGTTGCGGAGACAACTTCTGCGGAGGAGTGGTAGCCTCTATCGCCGAACACATTGAGGCTGGAGACCGGCAACTCGACCTCAGCCGGATAGTCTGCCGCGGCATCGCATCGGGCGCGTTGTGCCTCTCTTATCTTGGCGGAACCATGGTGGAAGCGAGTGCCGGGGAGAAGCGTGAGCTCACAGAGCGGGTGGAACACGCCTACCTCCAGCGGTATGAGCCTGAAAAAAGAGTTGACATGCCGGTATGGCAAGAGTAGCGTCGGGGCAGGTGGGGAAGCAAGCTATGAAACAGGGGGCAGGCTACACGGGGGTTGTTGTTCGGCATGCCCTCGTCGGTGCTCTGTTCGGCGCGCTCTTCCCTGCCGTAGGTGTCATTCTTGTTTTCCTTTTTGATACTGATCGCTTGGTCCTGCTCGCGATCATTGGAAGCGCCCCGCTGGTGCTCGGCGCCACCGGCTACCTGATCGGAACTCGGGAGGCGCGCCGGAGAATGCTCGAGGAAGAGCTTGAGGCGCGCGTTTCAGACCGAACTGATGCCGTCCAGAGCATGCTTGACGTCACCGGGGATGGTTTTCTCACGTTTGGAGATGACCTGCTTGTCCAGCCACAGTACTCAAAGCCATGTGAACAGATCTTTGGCGGCCCGGTTGCCGGGCGCAGGATTGACGACCTCCTCTATGAGAGCGAGCAGACACGATCAGATTTCCAGGACGGCCTGTCGCTCTTCTTCTCCGGGAAGGCACGACCGGAGGTGATTTTTGAACTCCTTGAGCGTGACGGTGAGGTTGAGATCAATGATCGGATCTATGCACTCACGTTTCGAGCAATTGGCGGGAGCACCGTCATGCTCGCGCTCTCGGACATCACCGCGCGGCGGAAGCTTGAAGCAGAGCTCGAGGAGCAGAACCGTAGACGTGATCTCATTCTGCGGGTCGTCTCCAACAAGGCCTACTTCTCATCCTTCGTGGAAGAGGCGACCACGCTCTTTGATCTACTGGACGCCCTGGCGGCAAACCGAAGCGGCACTATCCCTGAGGAAACCCTTACTGATATCGCGGCACGGGTCCACACCTTCAAGGGGAACTCCAACTTCCTGGGTTTCAGCCGCACCGGAACGGTTGCCCATGATCTGGAAGACCAGATAAACGCGCTGCCCCTTCTTGATGACATCGATCTGTCGGCAGAGGTCTTTGTGCTCAAGCGACAGTACTACGAAGAGTACAATGTCATCCAGGAGACCCTTGGCGAGCAGTGGCTCGACGATCTGACGACGATCAGCGTTCCCCGTCGGGCCATTGAGAAGGTGGAGTCGTACGTCCGTTCGCGCCACAGCAGCGATCCGCGTCTGATCAGCGCGATCGAACAGTTGCGCACCGTGCGGTTTGCGGATCTGTTCTCTCGGTTTCCCCAGCTCATCATGGACGTTGCATCCCGGAGGGGAAGACGGGTAAAGCCTGTTGAGATCTCTGGTGGAGATTTCCGGATTCTGCCCGATCGCCTGGAACCGCTGGTGAACACGCTCGAACACATAGCGCGAAACATGGTAGATCACGGCATTGAATCTCCCTCAGAGCGCGAGATGAAGGGAAAAGACACCAGGGGAACCATCCGAATAGAGCTTGGCCGCTCGCCGGATGGGTACACCATCACCATGGCGGATGACGGCCAGGGGATCTCCTTTGCCTCCGTTGAGGCGAAGGCGCGCGAAATGGGTCTCTTGAAACAGGATGAGTCCCCATCACGAGCGAAACTTCTCCAGCTGCTTTTTTCCTCGGGACTCTCCACGGCAAGTGAAGTATCTTCTTTATCGGGTAGAGGGGTTGGACTGAATGCGGTTCAGAGGGCCATTGCTCGGCTTGGCGGGAAGATAGCCGTAGAGACAAAAGCCGGCAGAGGCACAACATTCCGCATTACCATACCGGAGCGGGCGCCCGCCAGGAGTAATTCATGAAGGCTGAGTTCGCGAATGTATTCGTTCGGGGAGCAACCAGTGTTTTTACGCAGGAGATCGGTATAAAGCTGACTCGAAAGAGTCTCACCAAGAAATCTTCTCCCGTTCCGAATCACCCGGTCTCCATTGTCATTGGCGTCACCGGCGCCATCAAGGGCCAGGTTGTCTACTCAATGGATCAGAACTTTGCCTATCAGATCACCCGCGCAATGATACCAAACAAGCTTCCCTCAGAGCTGAAGAAACTCACCAACAGTGCGGTCAGCGAGATTGCGAACATGATCACCGGTCAGGCGAGTATCGCCATGGCGGGCGAGGACCAGTTGATCCACCTGACGCCTCCGGCGGTTTTCACCGGCACCGACATGCGGGTGGATTTTCTCTCAATCCCAACCCTCTGTCTGGTGTTCATCTCTGAGATCGGTTCCTTTGAGATCAACATAGCGGTTGCGGAGGAGGGTGCAAGCTCATGAGAACAGCCCTCGTAGTAGACGACGCCACCGTGATGAGAATCCGGCTGCGTGACATCATAGAGCCAAAGTATCAGGTGGTGGCGGAAGCCTCAAACGGCCAGGAGGCAATTGAGCTCTACGAGAAACATCGGCCTGACTTTGTTACTCTCGACATCACCATGCAGGTCAAAAACGGTATAGAGGCGCTGGAAGAGATAATTGATGCTCACCCTGAGGCGCTGATTGTGATTGTAAGTGCCGTCGGCCAGAAAAGAATGGTGTTTGATGCCATCAGCAAGGGAGCGAAGGACTTTATTATCAAGCCGTTTGAACCCGAACGGGTCCTTGCGTCAATAGACAGACTGTTCGACTAACAGAGCCGGTATGAAAGCTCATCCAGCGCTCGTTGTCGCAGTCGGCGTGGTATTCACGGCCTTCTCCGCTATCCTGATTCGGCTCTCCGACGCGCCGCCGCTTGTCATTGCCACCTACCGCATGGGGTTCACCTCCGTGCTGCTCACCCCACTGTTCCTGCGCGAACGTCTGTCCCGGCGTCCGCAGCAACCGCAGCCCGCCGGGCCGCCGGCGGGCGAGGCGCCTGCCCGCGAAGTGCCCAGGCAAGCGTTGCTTCTCTCAGTGCTGAGCGGTCTCTTTCTGGCAGCTCACTTTGCAAGCTGGATCAGCTCACTCTCCCATACCACCGTAGCAAGTGCTACGGTGCTGGTGACCACCCATCCGTTGATGGTGGCCGTCCTGGGACTCATCTTTCTGGGCGAGAGGGTGGGCGTCAAAGGAGCTCTCTGGATGATCGGTGCGGTAGGAGGAGGTGTCGTCCTTGTTGCCGGAGACCTTGGCGGCGGAGAAACGTCTACCTACGGAAATTTACTCGCTCTGGGAGGCGCATTGACCGTGAGCGTCTACATCATCATAGGGCGTTACGCACGGAGATATCTCACGGTGAACGCCTACACCATGCTCGTCTACTGGACCGCATTTCTGACGCTCCTGCTGGTGACCGTGATGGCAGGTGAGCCGTTGTGGCCCTACCCGGCCCGTGAGTTCGTCCTGTTTGCTGCTCTCGCGGTGTTCTGTACCCTGCTCGGCCACTCGCTGTTCAACTGGGCCCTGGAGTTTCTTCCCACCACGGTGGTTTCAACGAGCATTCTGGGTGAACCGATCATCGCAACTCTGCTGGCCATGATGATCTTTGCTGAGATCCCGTCCGCCTGGACGGTGAGCGGAGGCGTCATCATCCTGGCATCGATCTCCCTGTTTGTGCGCGAACACAACGCAGCCGAGCGAAGTCGAAAACTTACGGGCGCCCCCCGGCTCTGACGGGCCTCTCCTGACGCACCCACTCACCAAACCCGCCGCGCAGCACAAGCACGTCTGTGAGGCCCTGGCGGATCACCTCGTCTGCTGCGGCCACACTGGTCTCCTCATTCGGACAGCTGCAGTAAAAGATGAGCGTCTTCTCATACGCAGCAAGTCTGTCCACGCTGGTGGGTATGGAGAGAAGCGGCGCGTTGATCGCCCCGGCAATGTGTCCCTGAACATAGGAGGCTTCACTGCGCACGTCCACAAGGAGTGCCTCACCTGAGATGGCCAGCTCGCTAGCTTCCTGAGGAGATATAAGAGCACCCGGCTCCCGGTTTCCTCCGGCGGAAACGGTCGCGAGCGCTACAAGCAGTAAAAGACACGTAATCACGATTCGTCGAACCATGGTTCCTCCAGTTTTGCCTGCAATGTACGCGGAAGTGCATTTCTTGACAACAGATAGTGATACGCTATGATCGAAAGCTCATAGATTTGATAGTATATAAAGAGAAGAGGATCGCCGTGGACGCCAATTCGTTAGACCTTACCAATGCCCGATTCGTGGAAGACCTCTATGAGTCGTGGAAGACTGATCCCGGCAGCGTGGAAGCAGAGTGGCAGAGCTACTTCAAGGCGCTGGACAACGGGGGAGTTGACGGCGCCGGTCTGGATATCCAGGGCCTTCTTTCCCATTCCCGAGCAGCACCGCAGGCGCTCGCTGAGGATCCACACGCACAGCTACCGGGCCACATGCCGGGCATTCACGCCGACAGCGACGGTAGCTCCATGCAGGTCTACAGACAGAGCAGAGTAAACAGTCTGCTCTGGGCATACCGAGATGTGGGATACATCCACGCGGACATCAATCCGCTGAGAGGCTATACCACTCCTGAGATGTGGTACATGTACTACACCATGGAGGGAACCTACGAGAGTCTCGAGCTCAAGGAGTTTGGTCTAACAGAGAACGATCTTGATACCGAGTTCTCAGCCGGCCGCTACCTCAAACCGGAGCGAGATACGCTGAGAAACATCCTCAAGCGCATGAGAGAGATCTACTGCTCCACCATGGGCGTTGAGATCCTGCATATCCAGAATAAACCGATGCGCCGCTGGCTCATTGAGAAGCTCGAGAGCCCCACTGCCCGGCGCGAGTGGAATCGCGAGCAGAAGATCCGTTTCCAGAAGGATCTCATCAAAGCCGAAGAGTTCGAGCAGTTCCTGCAAACCAGCTATATAGGCCAGAAGCGCTTCTCTCTTGAGGGCGGCGAGTCACTGGTGCCGGCCATGCGCTATCTCATTGACAGCGCGGCCAATCACGGGCTGCAGGAGATCGTCATAGGAATGGCGCACCGGGGTCGACTCAACCTGTTCACAAATGCTCTTCGGAAACCTGGAGTTGAGGTGTTCTCCAAGTTTGAGGACAACTATCAACCCCAGATGTTTGGTGGCAGTGGTGACGTGAAGTATCACCTGGGTCACAGCTTTGATCTGAAGGTAAATGAGCAGCAGAACATCCACATAAGTCTGGTAGCCAACCCCAGCCATCTTGATGCTGTTGACGGGGTGGTGGAAGGAAAGACTCGGGGCATCCAGCGACGGCGGGGGGATCGGAACCGAAAGAAGGTCATGCCGGTCCTGATCCATGGTGACGCGGCGTTCAGCGGCCAGGGGGTCGTAGCCGAAACGTTCAACCTCAGTCAGCTCAAGGGCTACCGCACCGGCGGTACGGTGCACATTATTGTGAACAACCAGATTGGATTCACAACGGCAAGCCGTGACGCCCGCAGCACCTTCTTCGCGACCGACATTGCAAAGAGCCTTCCGTGCCCCATTTTCCATTGCAACGGTGACGACCCGGAGTCTGTGGTCAGAGCGATCGATCTGGCAATGCGCTACCGGCAGAAGTTCTCTTACGACGCGGTCGTGGATATCCAGTGCTACCGTCGGCTTGGCCACAATGAGGCGGACGAGCCGAGTTTCAGCCATCCCATGATGTATCAGCTGATCAAGGAACATCCGAGCGTTGCGTCCATCTACGGAGAGAAGGTGCACGAGCAGGGAATGTTCACTCGTGACGATCAGGCCTTGTTCCGAAAGAAGTACCGGGAGGTGCTGAAGGAAGAGCTGGAGAAGGCACGTTCCGGCCAGAAGCCCAACCTCAATGACGCGTTCGAGAAAGGAGAGTGGCAGTCGATCAGGCCGAAGTTCTCTTTCGACCAGCCGGAGACCAGGGTGGCAAAAGACCAGCTGGACCATATTGCAGAGGTGCTCACGGCGGTACCTGACCAGTTCAACCTCCACCCCAAGCTCAAGCGCTTTGTCGCCGACCGGGCGACCCGCTGGGAGCAGGGAGACTCCATAGACTGGGCTTTTGGGGAGAGCCTTGCATTCGGCTCGTTGCTGATGAACGGGTATCCCATCCGACTCAGCGGTGAAGACTCCGGGAGAGGCACGTTCAGCCAGCGTCATGCGGTCTGGTGGGACGTGAAGAGCACGGTGCCCAAGACACACGTGCCCCTTCGTGAGATCTCAGTCGATCAGGCCCATTTCAGCGTCTACGACAGCCCGCTCAGTGAGTATGCCGTGCTGGGCTTCGACTACGGGTACTCCCTTGCCCAACCGAACATTCTTGTTCTCTGGGAGGCGCAGTTCGGGGACTTTGTGAACGGTGCGCAGGTGATCATTGATCAGTTTGTAGCGGCAGGCGAGAGCAAGTGGTTCCGCTATTCCGGGCTGGTCATGCTCTTGCCTCATGGATATGAGGGCCAGGGACCCGAGCACTCAAGCGCGCATCTTGAGCGCTTTCTTCAGCTGTCTGCAGACGACAATATGCTCGTCTGCAATCTGACCACCCCGGCACAGTACTTTCACGTACTTCGTCGGCAGATGCTGCAATCGTTTCGCAAGCCACTTATCCTGATGACCCCCAAGAGTCTGCTCAGAAACAAGCGCTGCGTTTCCAGCATCAATGAGCTGACCGAGGGCGTCTTTCAGACACTCATTGACGACCCGGCAGCGCCGCAGAGCGTCGAGAGCGTCCTGGTCTGCAGCGGAAAGGTCTACTACGATCTGGTTGACCGGCGTGAGTCCATAGGTGATACCAGCACCGCGATCATCCGCCTTGAACAGATCTACCCGTTCGACCATGAGCGGTTTGACTCCATCCTCAGCAGGTATCCGGAGACGGCCCGCCTGTGCTGGGTACAGGAGGAGGCTAAGAACCACGGGGCATGGTTCTTTGTGCGCGACGCCATTCAAGAGCATGCAGAAGGGCGGACGGTGCACTACATTGGTCGACCTGCCTGCCCGAGCCCGTCCACCGGGTCACATAAACAGCATCAGGAAGAGCTCGAGCAGCTTCTGAGTGAGAGCTTTCCCCAATAAGGATCATAAGATGAAGAAAGAGATCGAGGTACCAGAGATTGGAGAGTCAGTCTCCAGCGGCATTCTTGCGGCCTGGCTCAAGGAAGAAGGCGCGCAGGTAGAGGAAGGTGAGGAGATCTTCGAGCTGGAGACTGATAAGGCCACACTCGGGGTTCCCAGCCCGGCCGCAGGCACCCTGACCAGAGAGGCAACGGAAGGCCAGGAGGTCAACGTAGGACAGATTGTCGGCCGGATCGACACCAAAGGCGAAGCAGGCAGCTCATCCACCGGAACAGAGGATGTATCGGAGAAAGAGCAGGACGAGCCGGAAACCACGGCGGGGACGGGATCAAACCAGACACTCTCCCCGGCGGTACGCCGGGTTGTTCAAGAGCATAATCTGGACCCGTCCTCCATCACCGGCAGCGGTAAAGATGGCCGGATCACCAAGGACGATGCGCTGAAGGCAGCGGAGTCGGGTTCGCAAGGCGGGGCAGCGCGGAGTCCCGCAGCTTCCGCTCCTTCCCCGCAGCCGAAACCACTTGCCGAGCCGGGAATGAAGGCGAACGATCGCCAACGACGCGAGCCCATGAGCAACCTGCGAAAGCGTATCGCGGAAAACCTGGTCCACTCCCGTCAGAGCTCTGCCCACGTCACCACGTTCAATGAGGTAGACATGAGCGGCGTAATGGAGCTTCGTACACGGTACAAGGAGCAGTTCCAGAAGCAGTACGGAGTGCGACTGGGCTTCATGAGCTTCTTTGTGAAGGCAACCCAGGTTGCTCTGCAGCAGTTCCCGGAGGTCAACGCCTACCTTGACGGCACAGACATCCTCTACAATGACTACGTCAACGTGGGTGTGGCACTCTCGAGTGAGAAGGGGCTGCTCACACCGGTGATCAAGGATGTGACGGCCCGATCGTTCGCAGACATTGAGCAGCAGATAATCGACTTTATCGACCGGGCGGAGAAGCGCCGGCTCAAACCGGACGAGATGGTGGGAGCCACATTCACGATCAGCAACGGCGGGGTCTTCGGCAGCATGCTCTCTACCCCAATCCCGAGCCCGCCGCAGACGGCAGTGCTTGGCATGCATGCGATAGAGAAACGACCGGTCGTGGTAGATGACCAGATTGTCATCCGGCCAATGATGTACGCAGCACTCACCTACGACCACCGGATGATTGACGGACGGGAGGCGGTGCTCTTCCTTGGGAAGATCAAAGAGGCCATAGAGGACCCGGCACGGCTGTTGCTCGGCCTGTAAACGATCGACAGAGAGACAAGGAG
>CAZREG010000081.1:0-8636 GCA_964599075.1 uncultured Spirochaetaceae bacterium
CGGTCTCGCTTTCTGTTAACCCGGTAGTCGAGGATGGTGCAGACCGTGTGATCCTGGATCCGGTCGTAAGCATCTCCAGTCTGGCGCTCACCACCGGAGCCACACCGCCGATCACGCCGGTCTACGCCATTGACGAGACCATAACTGATCCGCTTTCAGGCGGGCTTGGAATCATCCGTGATTTCGATGGCAGTGCGTTTCTCACCCCGGAGACGATCACCATGCAGGTCTTCCGTGAAGCGGGACTCCCGGCACCGCAACTGCTCTACGACTCGGACGTGAGTGCCGCAGTGAAACCAAACGGCGTCTGGCTGCCGTTCGAGCTTCCCGGGCTCACGCGTGACCCGTATCTCACACCGCTGCCGGCTATCGCGGGAAGCGCAGTAAACGCGCAGCTCACCGAGTTCACGCTCCCCTCCACCGATGCGCGGATTCGTGAGAACGTGGTGCTCGAGTTTCTCATTGATACCGGGCTGACCACTGAGATCAGCGGGAGCACGGTCAACTACTACGCCGCCCGGGTGGATACAGAGCTGGCCGAACCGTGGTACTACAGTGTCCGGCCGTTCGCCTTTGATCTGCAGAATCTGGTTGTTCAGCGCGGTGGAGTCACCATTGCCAACAATGTGATCGATCCAACCGCCGGCCAGCGGGCAACGCTCAACTACACGCTCCAATCGCGACAGCTTGTGCGGGTATTTGTGCTCGACCTTGCCGGTGCGCTGGTGAAGACCGTGCAAAACGGCATACAGAACCCCGGTGAGTACTCACTGGTATGGGATGGCACGAATCGTGAGGGACGGCCCGTTTCAACCGGTGTCTACTTTGTGAGGATAGTGGCCGGAGAGACCGATGAGATCCGGAAGGTTCTGGTGATTCGCGAATGAGCACCTCTGTGGCGTGATCCGCGGGCATCACCTTGGGCCACGCTTTGATTGATTACGACCTTCTTGCCAGTTGAACTTATCGCTTGAAGATCCCCTGGAAAAACTGCTCCGCCTCTTTTCGGGCCGATTCCAGACTCTCACCAATGCCCTGAACCGCCTGCGCAAGCGGGTCCCGGGAATCACGCATCTCCTGCCGGTACGCCTCGTTTGCCCGCTCGAAGTCTTTGGCAATGTTCTCCTCCCGCGTGGTTCGCAGCGGATACTCGCCTTTGATGATGGCCTCATACTCGCCGTCGGTTGCCCAGCTGTTGATAGCTCGTACACGCAGGACGGGAAAGGGGTGGGTCTGTCCCAGAAGATTCAGGAGCTTGTAGACGCCGTCTATGAGATCGCCGCCGGCATCGTACTCATCGGCCTGTGCCTTGAACTCCTCTATGTCCATCTCATCAATGTGACTACCACCGGCAAGCTTCATGAGCACCTGTGTGCTTACGTCCGGGTTCTGTACCACGAGCAGCCCCGCGCGATCGGCGCTGAGCTCACTCTTGCGGTCCCACTCGGTCAGTGCCATGAGTACTCCGGTGAGGACCGCTCGGGCAACCGGGAGTGCAATGAGCAGTCCCGCGTTTCTCACAAGCATCCAGAGCAGAGTCTTGTAGAGCACGTGTCCGGAGAGAATGTGCCCAAGCTCATGTGCCAGCACAGCCAGAAGTTCTTCGTCATCCAGTGTGTCGAGCATACTGGAGTTGAGCACGATGAACGGTCTCTTGACCCCGACCGCTCCCGCATTGAGCGTAGGGTCCTGGGTGATGAACAGCTCCGGCAGGTCGTCGGTGTCCAGGACGCGGCAGGCCTCGCGCATAAGCTCGTGCACGCGACTAAATTGCCGCGGGCCCACGCGAACGGCTCGGGCCAAAAAGAAGAGCCGCCACGCCTTCTCACCGGTGAGCCCCACGAAGAACCGAACGACCTCGTCAAGCCCCGGCACCTGTTTGAGAGCGGCAAGGGCGGCTCGGTCGGCAGGATGCTCCCAGGCCCGCGGACTGATATCGGGGAGTTGCTTGTGATTCATTACCTCACAACATATCTCTTCCTGGCCCGCCTGCAAAGCTGCAGGTTGATGTTCACCGGTTGTGGTGTATCTTCTGATTCATGAAGATGATGTACGGGACCGTGGTACTCGGCCTGGCCCTCCTGGCGGTCGGCTGCTCAGTCTCTCAGGATATTGCGCTGCGTGCAGACGGCTCCGGCTCAGCAGAGCTGCAGATATCCGTGCACCCGGTGATGGTCTCATACTACAATGATCTGATGGTGGCCATGAGCGGTGTGGAGGCTCAGTTCCCCATATTTGATCTTGAAGCGCTGGCGGCCGGCTTTGATGCACGCGAAAGCGTACGATTGATGTCAGTCGAACAGATCGATCGCGGCTCTCTCCGTCTTGCGGTGAGCTTCTCGGATATTGGTGCGGTTTTTCCCGACTCCCGGGAACCAGTGTTTACGTTCGAGCGTTCCGGTTCTCTGAGAACGGTGACCGTCAGACTCGACCGCGCTGCAATCGACGGGTTTCTGGCCTTTGCCCCTGAACAGACCGTGTCCATGACGCAGTTCCTCTTTCCCCCGGCCGATGGGTCTATGAGCGGGGATGAGTTCGAGGAGCAGATGTCATGGGCACTTGAAGAGTATGGCAGCCCGGAGCAGGTCCGTGCCGCACTTCGCGATGCGGTTATTGAGGTTCGTGTTCAGCCGGAGGGCCAGATCCGTTCGGTACAGGGTGGTGAACGCCGCGGTCAGGCGGCGGTGTTCCGGATTCCGGTGATTGAAGCGCTAACGCTGACCAGTCCGCAGCTCTACTCTCTGTCCTTCTCGCCCTGAGCGGTGTGATCCACCTCGTCTGCCGCCGGCTTGAAGATTGCCCGGTAGATCTTGTCCCGCAACGGCTCCCGGATGTGCTCATAGTTGAGGTGTGCGGTCCGCCCAGCATCGCTTACTCGGACCACACGGGCGGTCAGGGTAAGCAACTCGTTGTCCGGTCTGAATCGCAGCTCCACCTCATCTCCGTTTTTGAGTTTGCCCTCAGCGTTTGAAACGCTGGCTCCGCCACCACCAATGTCATGGAAGGTGCTGAGAATGTGCTCGCCGTCGCTCAGTCGTTCGATCTGGACCGGAATTCGAAGCTTTCGTCTATAGTACTGCCGATTCTGGTAGCGACGAAGCTCCTCTGAGTGACTGAGCGCCGCGCCCTCTGGTGACTCGGAGAGCACCGTAGTCCGAAACGTGTAGACTCCGGCACTGCTCTGGTAAAACACGTCCACCGCCGCACCTGCCGGAAGGCGAGTCCCCTCTTCTAAGAGCTTTACCCGAAATGCATCCGGAGTGGGGGGTAGAACGCGAGCCCGGGCGGGGCGGCGGTACTTATTCCGCGCTATCATCACCGCTGTGCCCTCGGGTATGGTTGCACTCGACCGTGGCATCCGGTGCTCCCGATTGGCCTGGAAGTCGAGCTTGACCCGCAGTGCCGCTATTGCCTGGGGCCCCACCTGTTCCTCTTCGCGGAGCTTGGTTACCGCGGCGTTGAAGGCTATTTCATCTGTCACCAGCTGGTGTATCTGGGTCTGGTCTCGCAGGAAACGACTCATTTCCCTGAGGAGTTCCACCTGGGAGGGCGAGAGCTTTCGCTCTGCTATCTTCTCTTCAAACAGACGCTGAGAGAGAGCGACGTGGCGTTGCCGCTCTTTCCTACTCCGGTGAACCGTATAAAAGATGAGCCCGCCTACGAGCAGACTCAACAGAGCTACAAACAGGAATGCTTCAAGTGGTGTTGGCTGATACGCCTGCGCTATCCGTTGCCAGAACTGCTGGGCCTGCTGGCTCACCTTTAACCCAGCATCACCTGGCCACTCTCATCAATGGCGAGGATGGTCCGGCACTTGGAACAGCGGAATCTCCCGGTTCTGTTGGCGCGAAGGCGTGTACTGCAGACCGGACATTTGAACGTTGTCGGGAAGACATCCGCCGGATGGGCCGTGGTGCTCTTTCTGAAGAATCCGACCGCCTCGTCCAACGTGTCCATGATTGTGAAAAACTGGGAAAAACCGAGAAGTTGAAAGACTTCGTAGACTCTTGGCTGAATCTCAAGAAGGACGATGTCACCTCCGCGTGGTTTGACCGCCTTGAGAAACGCAGTGAATGAGCCAATACCGGTGGAAGAAACGTAGTTCAGTCCGCCACAGTTAAAGATGAGCTTGCTGAATCCTGAATCGACTGCCTTGTTGATCCGCTTCTGGAAGAAGTTTGAATTGTACGTGTCAATGTACCCGCTCAGATAAAGGACTAATGACCCCTCAACGCCCTCTATCCGCTCGAGCTGGATGCGGAGACTCTCGTCTTTCTCCTCATCGAACCCGGGCACGATGTCGTTATTACTCATACACCCCTCAATCTTTCATCGGCAACGACACTGCATTTCTTGACTTGCCAACAAGGTACTACATATATCAGAGTTGCGCACTTCCTTCAACGTACCGGAGGCCTTCCCGGACGCCCCGGGGAGCCGATTCACCCGTGATGTAGTATCTTTGGCTCATGAAGAAGAACCTACGATCTGTCCTTGCAATAGCTGCGGTTGCCGCCGGCGTGACACTGGTCGCTGTTCTTTCGCGGCCACCCGAGGCCAATGCTCAGAGTCAGGCAACAACGGTATCAGAGTCTGCCGTTGTGCTGGACGTCAACCTGGAGCGGGCGGTCTCCCGAGCGAGTGCTACCCCTGAAGAGTACGACTACGATCTCTCAGAGCGTATTGTCTACGCGGAAGACGCCGATCTGCAGTATCCCATTGAGCTTCCATTGGAAACCTGGCGGGAGATGCTCACTGACTTCGAGTTCTATATTCTTCGCCAGAAGGGCACCGAGCGTGCCTTCACCCATCCGTTGAATGACAACAAGCAGCGCGGAATCTACTACAGCCGAGCTACCGGTCAGCCGCTGTTCCACTCTGATGACAAGTATGACAGCCGGACCGGATGGCCAAGCTTCAGCAAGCCGATCAATCCGGACGCCATTGTCTACATTGAGGACAACACTCTCTTTGCACGGCGTATTGAGGTGGTCGACTCGCTCTCCGGATCACATCTGGGACATGTCTTTCCGGACGGCCCGCGACCTACCGGACAGAGGTACTGCATAAATGGTGCGGCACTCGTCTTTGTCGCGGAAGGTGAAGAACCACCCCCAAACTTCGCGCTCCAGGCTTCTCAGTAAACTGCGGGGAGCCCCGCGGAGAAGAGGAGCCCGCTGGCACGGTACATGGTGAACGGCGAGGCGATCATGACTATCTCGTTTTCACGGGCTATCTGCAGTATGGAATCCGGGATCTGTTTGCCGCGTACCACCAGGATGGTGTGGATGTCTGAGACTACCGCCGTGCGTATGGTCTGCGGGGCAACCAGGCCGGTAATGAACAGTACGTCGTCATCAGTAAGGGTAAGCACATCGCTCATCAGATCGGCGGCAAATGCGAACTTCAGGACACGGTCGGCAAACTCTTCCCCGCAGACGAATCTCCCCTGCACATGCTCTGCAACTTCTCTTGCTGTCACGAGGGGTATAGTAGCATGGCGGTAATGAATAGGGCTACTGTGGTATAGTCTCACATATGAAACGGGCAGCTCTCGCACTCGCTCTTCTGCTGGGGACTTTGGTGGTGTGGGCCGAAACGCTCCACATTGCAGATCCGCTTTTGGCACTTGCGTCTCCTGACGAGACACGGAAGGTTGCCCGTGATCTTGACCGTGCTATCATTGCCGCACAGCAATCCCTGGAGCGTTACGCGACGGTTCGCACCGGCGGTCAAGCAGGTGCCGTCCGTGCAGACGCTACTATCACGACTGTAGCCTACGATTCAGGAAACGGTCCCGGTATTTCCATGACGTACACCGGCAGTAACGGGTCGAACGGTATCTACAATTTTGCCTCTCAACTGGGTCCCAACACGGCGCAGGAGCTTGCGAATGGAATTATCTACCTCCATCTCTCGTACGGTGAGGAGATCGAGCCTGACGGCGAGCCGCCTGCGTTGTTGGCCGCCCTCTCGTCTAGGGATCTCCAGGCCGAGAGCGTAGGTCCGGCGGCAGACCTGCGCATTCAATCGGTTCATGCCGGGCCGTCGGGGCAACTTCTTCTCTCGCTCGGTACCCAGGTGTACCTTACCGACTCCTCATTTCGCCGCCTCTCATCGTTGGGCGGAACCCTGACTTCCCGATTCGAAAGCTTCGCATATCGTAGCTTCCTTGGCGAGGGCGATCAGACCGTGACCCTGGCCAGCACCCTTGCGGATGTGTACCGGATTCCATATCCAGGTGCAGAGCCGACGCGGGTTCCGCTTGGCGGTTACCAGGCGATGAGCGGCGCTCTGCTCAGCGATGGAACCCTGGCGCTTCAGGATGTGTCTAACCAGGTGGTTGTACTCCTGTCACTGGATGATGAGCTCAGCGAGCTCCCTCTCCGTGGCACCTTTGACGTCTTCCCTCAGCTGATCGCTGCAGGACCAGCAGGTTCCATCTGGACCTGGGATGCAGTGCAGCGCAGTGTCTCAGTCTGGTCCCGGGATGGAACGCGTCTGACGACAGTGCTTCCGCTTCTGCCGCCCGAAGAGTCGGCGGTAACCCTTATGGTACCGTATCCGGACGGGTCGTTTGTGGTTTCAGGCAATCAGGGGCTCTACAAGTTTGATCGTTCCGGAGTGCCGCAATGGATCCTCCCGTGGACACGGGTACCCGGCATCCGGAACGCTACCGGCATCATGATCGGGACTTTTGATAAAACGAACGGGCTTCTCTACCTTGTCAACGTTGTCAATGGATCGGTCTATCAGCTTCTCGATCGCGAGTACGCCAAACGGTATGCGGGGGTGACACCCCGGCAGCGGCAGATCATCACGTTTCAACAGCAACTCACCGATGAACCCGGGAACGCAGAAGCGCTGACGGCCCTTGCCCGGATGTTCGAGGATGACGAAGCGTGGGAGCTCGCGGCGCACTACTGGCGGGAGGCACGCGACCGCAACCGCAGTAACGCTGCTTTCGCTGCCGGCGCCGCTCGGATAGAGGTTCAGCTTCTCTGGCGGGAGGCGCGATCGGCGATTGAACTTGCCACTCAGCAGCTCGAGCGGTTTGGACCCGCGAATGCAAGGGCGGAGTATAACCGGGCGCTGCGGCTACTCGAGCAGATCCTGGCGCTTTCCCCGGAGAATGAACAGGCGCTCGATAGCCGCAGCGGACTGGAGGCGCTCTATGCGCAGCAGTTTGCACCACTCGAGCTTTCATCTGTAGCAGTGAACGAGATATTTCCCTCGCTGATTCAACAGCTCCAGGTCGAGTCTATTGGAGAGGTGATCATCCGGAATCCAAACCAGACCAGTGCGGTAAACGTGCGTGTGGAGGCGCGGCTTGCAGAGTTCATGGAGCAGAGCTGGCAGTCAGCCACGGTCTCTTCGCTTCCCGCCGGAGCGCTCAGGAGCTTTGCCATACGTCTGCCGGTCGAGCGGTCCATCCTCAATCTGAATGCACGACTGGTGAACGCGCCTCTGCGGTTGACGGTTCGGTACGAGATTGAGGGCCAGCCGCGTGAGATTTCCTTCACCGAGGGCGTGACCGTTCATCCGGTAACCGCCCTGACCTGGGAGGACAGCGGAAAGCTGGCGACGTACGTGACACCGGCAGACACGTATGTCAACCGGTTCAGCTCATTGTTCACGGCTGTCGATCGCCGGGCATCCGAGTGGGGTGTCGCCCGGAACTTCCTGCGAGCTGCGCGGCTTGCAGATGCGGTTGGCAGTCACGGGATCGAGTACATCCAGGATCCGAACCTTGGTATTGCGACTATCCTCGGGGATCCGAGTGTTGTGGACAGTGTGCAGCTGCCTCGAACGACGCTCTGGTTTCGCCGCGGGGACTGCGACGACACAACGGCACTCCTGGCATCGGTCTTTGAGAGCGTGAGCATCTCAACCGCTATCATGACCAGTCCCGACCATGTCTTCCTTGCCTTTGATAGCGGACAGCCGGAGCAGGACGCCTGGATGTTCGAGAGCGAGTCGACCGTGGCGATCCCGCATGAGGGAACCCTCTGGATTCCGTTTGAAACGACAATCCTGGACCAGGGATTCCTGGCGAGCTGGAGCGAGGGGAGCCGGCTGGTGCGCCGGTACGGTTCTCAGAGAAGCCGCGAGATTCCAAGCAACAAGGACGACGAGATAGAGTTTCTCCCGGTCAGCGGTGAACGGGAACGCTATCCGGAGCTTCCAGTCGACGCGCTTGAACGTGAAGTGTTCCAATTTCTATCACCGCTTCCTGAGAGAGTCAGCGAGCTGCACAATGAGTCGGTGGGTGATATCCGTCGCGTGCTCTATTCGCAGAGTCTTGCCTCTCTGGAGCAGAATCTTCGCTCGCAGAGTGCCCAGCGTGCGCTTCGGACGCTGAACCAGATAGGTGTGCTCCATGCACAGTTTGGGGAGCACCGGGAAGCCAAAGCTGCATTTCAGCGGGCGCTCGCCGGTGACGATAGCTATGTGCCCACCTATCTAAATCTGGCCAACCTGGCACTCATTCAGGATAGCGCCCGCGAGGCGATTGTGTACGTAGATCAGGCAGACGACCTGCGCCGCCCGGGAGTACTCTCCACACTTATTCGGGCTCAGGCTCTCTTTGCGCTTGGTGACGTTCAGGAGGCAAGAACACGCATGGGGCTCGTCGA
>CAZREG010000082.1:0-8586 GCA_964599075.1 uncultured Spirochaetaceae bacterium
TTACGGGGTGTCGACTTTTTGCACCCGACAAGGTTGGGCGCCGCGGGACGGGGTGAGGGAGGAGCGTGAGAATACGACTGCCTCGAAACGGTGTGTTCGCAGATCTATCCGCAGCACATTCGAGTGATTTCATCGTGCTCTCCCCGGCATTGCCGCAGCCAACCAAAAAGCGACTCCCTGCACCCGTCGCCCCCCGCTTCAGTCCCACCAGAGTTTGAAAGCGTACAAGGTCCAGTCATACACCCTCAGCATACAACTCATTCTCTTCGACCGAGAGGATAGGTCTTCACTATTTCTGACCATAACGCTCGTGCGCTCATCCACAGCGGTGGTGCATGGGCTATCGTTGCCGAAGATTCGAGTGTACGTGTTAACGAAATACAGTGAATCCTCGACCAAGCGTGCAGTCGTTACAACCGAACTGTCGCTGCTCGTGTCGGGCGGGACGTGAAGGCCATCGGCCAGTAGGGTATCACCCGACACTGCTAGCGGCAGATGCACGTACACCGAACACTGGTAGTATTGAACGTATGCCCAACACTCGAAAGCCGTATCATCTATCCATACGTACAGGTCCCCTCGTTGCGTCGTGTCCTGCGTGGAGTAGCGCACATACTCATCTTGGGGGACGCCATCAACATACGAACTCCGTCTCTCAACACCACGAACAGCCTTCCATTGCCCGCACAATCTCCAATGCGGTAGCCCTGGGGCGGTGGAAACATCATCACTACACTGCTGCGCCATGACCAACACCACGACACTAGCCAGCGCCGATCGCAGTGAACGCTTTGCGTTAACGAGAATCACCTTGCGCCTCGACTCCGGTCCAGTTGAGCCTGATGATCGCTAGACATCCCCATGATGGCGCGACCTTATGCTTGCCCGTATCCGCCGACGAGAACATTCTTCAGCACAACCATATCAAGACACGGCTTCAATTGTGCTCAATCTCGAATGTTTCGTCTGACTCATCGAAAACATCGCTCCCCACGACCTCAAGCCGTAATCTCACATCCGAAGCCTCTTCCGCCGGCCGCCAGACGAATTCATGGTCCGCCGCCGGCACACCATTCGCCGGACAACCAGCTACCAGAGAGGCCGCCCCTGCTATGACCTTCTTGATGACAACCCGCTCATCTCCGGCGCACGGAGCACGCCATCTCACAACGGCATCCTCACGTTCTATCACATCGTCATCCGAGGTGTTCGGATACAGAAGCTCTATTCCGGTCAGGCCCTCAGCACACTGCTTGAAAACGAGATTATCGAGCCCAACGCTCACGCTCGTGTACACATCTCTCACGCTCAGGTATATGTCAGTCTCATCATCCGGTCCGTCGCCAAACGGCGCCCCCTCAAAACGGATCTCTTCGTTTGCCCATTGGTTGTTTCGCAGTACGATAGCCTTCCGTTCCGACACGTGAAACTCCGGCGGCCCCTCGTTATGACTATGGCGATAGATGAGCCTCAGCGCAAGGTCCGCATGGGCTGACTTGAGGGAGGCCGTAATACCTATAGGCACATTCGGTTCATAGATCCTTCCCGGACACGGCACAACGATGTGTATGGAATCAGCATCCTCATCAAGGCCCAGCAGTGCACTCCTCCCGTCATCAGGCCACGGCTCATCGTTAGCGAATCGAAGCTCGCTTTGCCCATAGAGTTGGAACGCATCCACATGCGCCGGGTCCATTATCACTGCGCATCTGCGCCCGATATCGAAAGGCACATCCGATTCATCAAAGATATCCGTTCCTTTGACCTCTATCCGCAGCCTCTTGTTGACCGCCGGGTTTGCCGGCGTCCAGACGAAACTTCCACTGCGCGCAAGTATCCCCTGACTTGGACAGCCTTCTATCAACTGCCCATCCATCTTCAGAAGAACTCGCTCATCAACGGCACAGGGAGCCGACCATCTTACCGTCGTAGGCCTCTGGCTTTCGATATGCGAAACGCTGTTCGGATGAAGCAAACGCACCTCCACCAGTCCATCTTGGCATGACATATGATACTCGTATTCCTCGGTCTTCTGCCCCGCGGCGTTGTACACCTGCGTAAGGCGTCCAAAGGCATCGTATCCATACGTACGCGATTTGGAGTTCTCGTCAACAAACGCAACGGGGACTCCAAGCTCGGGGTCGTAGTAGTACGTCTTCATCAAAGCGTTCATCGGGTGGACGCGAATGTCGTCAACGTGCAGGTTGCAGGCTGGCTGACCAATCGCATTCCCCACCCATATGCGGATGTAAGAGACATCCGCCAGCGTCTTGCCCGCCTGAAGGTGCTTTGGCACATCGGCCATTCTGATCTCGCGTTGAACACGCATCCAACTGCCGGTGGGTCTTCCAGCGAGGTCGACATCCCAAGAGCCGATTTGGACGTTGTCACCCGCTCGGAATTCAATCGCGAGTCTCCCAGTCGAGTTGGTGAGTCTCACCCAGGCGGACACCAGGTAGTCTCTCGTCTTATCAATGCTGATATTTTTCGACGGCCCAAAGGAATTCTGAACGTGAATTGACGCCGCACCGTAGTGCGTTGTCTGGCGGTCCAACATGACCGAACCGCCGGCCGCAAGCCCCCGTCCCCATTCATTAGCGACATCCAGTGACCCAGTACCGCTCCCCTCATCATAGTCGCAGGTATATGCGGCGCATTCGTGGTTTTCCGCATTGCGCACGACTGCCACAGCGCCCTCCAGTAAGGGATGATAGAACGCCGTGTTCGTGTCAGCGACAGCGCCGTATTCGGTCAGAGGACGGGAATACCTATCCACTTCGTCTACGGTGGTTCGTGTGAGCCAACCCGCCCCCACAGTCCCCGGGCATGGCAGAGTGAAGCCTGAGGGGCTCTCGAGCACAAGCGCGCTCGTTAGCTCAAACCGCCCCTGCTCGAAGGGCATGTTGGTGACATCGTACTTCCTGAGTGTTCTCAGATCGGCACTGCCGGCCAGTATGTTTGACGCAGAGAAGAGTGTCGCGGCAGTCATGGTAGTTACCGCACTCTCGGACGCAAGAAGACCTGTGGCATCAAGAGTCACCGAGCCGCCACCAAGCTGGAACATGTTGCGGCGCGCCAAGTGCGCGTAGTGCGGATCAGAGCCCGCCTTCAGAGCATACGCATACGGCACACTCAGATCCATCCTCCGCCGTACGGTGTTGTCCGTTTCGGTATTGGTCGTAACGGTGGCCATCGGACTCCCCGTCCGGGCATCATAGAAGTAGTAGTTCGTCGTTGTCGGCACCCTGTCTACCCTCATTGTAGTGGATACCAGGAATGGCTTGGAAATCGAAACATCCGTCATTGCGATGGGCTGCTGGCTCGCGTTCATCGAGAGGCATCGCTCCTGGATGAGCCCGAGCGGCTCATCTACACTGTTCGATGAGATATTGTTGTCCAGGGTTCCGAAGAACACGCCTCGATTCTCCATGTCCTCGCTGAACGCGTACGTATTGCCAACCGACTTGACCACGCGGCCGTTCTCGCCGAAGTATTCGACACCCGTAATACTTCCCACAATGGCGGAACGGTCCATTACCCTGTATACATCGACAACCTGGCTCTGGTACGTGCACTTCTGCCTCACGTGCTCAACCGTTGGGGCGCCACCACCGACTGCCTCCACGGGAACCTTGCTCCGCCAAGTGAAGAACGAATATCGCACGCTGTCAGGCCGCAAACTGCCCCCCTGTGCTGCCTTGGCCACCGTGACTTCGGGGTAGATCACACCCTCATTGCCGACCGTGTAACGATAGTTACCTGAAACCAAGTCATTGTCGATGTCGTGCAACACGATGTCGTATCCGTGTGCGGACGTCACATGCGCTTCTTGCATCATGCGGGGAATAGCGAGGCTCGGAAGAATGTCGACATGCCCCGCTGACGGATAGTGATACTCCTGGCAATAGCTCTTGTGGTCCAGACTTCTGCTCTCCAGACTCCGCACTCGGATGTCTCCTCCATACGTGGGATTACGCTTGACGAAGAGACCATTGACACCCACCGTCAACTTGGTGGATTGCCCAAACCATGCGGCACGGAATTCAAGCGGCGCGTCGATCCGGATCGTGCACTCCTCCAGGTCGATAGCAACAACACGGTAGAGGAAATTGCACTCGTCCTGATTCATGCTGTTATCCCCGCCACCGCCGTCCTTCGAGTAGAAGTACACGAAATCGCCGACCTCAATGGTCGCCAGCTCGTCCTCGTGCCACCTGTCAAACTTGATCACCGTAGGATCGCCACCGATGTAACCCTCCGCGATTGGCGCTTTCTCGACCACACCGCCTTGGATACGCGTCAGATAGTCATGGCCGAACTGCGGTTCCACATTGTCCCACTCTTCATCGTTCTCGGCAAGCTTCACAATGCCCCAATAGTGGTCTTCAAGCCGATCACGTTCGTACTGCACTTCTAGCTCGGCGCCGGAAGGAAGCACTATGCGCGACAGATTCCAGTGTACGCCACGCTGTGGATCACCGAGCTCTCCCTTACCAAAGCCCCATGGGTCCCAATTGTTCACTCCCGGATACGGGGTCTGGTCATTCTGATAGTCGAACAGGTACGGGGGTAGCACAGCCGTTGCCCCGTCATGGCCTTCCGTACTCACCGAACGCAGCGCGAGTCGCCCCTTGTCCCCCTTCCCCGCACAGGTTGCCGAAGAGTTTGGCGTGCCGGGAGCGAGCGAGTAGTCGTAGCCAAACGCCACTTTGTGGTATGCACTAGGCACTTCATGCCCCTTGTCTACATACCACGCATCGTCCACATCGGCCGGATCAGTACCTGCGTGCAAATAGGGGTATTTGGCCCTTGAGTACCAAGCAATTTTGTCCAGTTTCCTGAGACGTGTCACCACAGGGTTGTCCGGACGGATGTACGTGGTTTGCTCAACCGAAGCATACGATCTGGCCATGTCGATGTTGTATGAGCAGCATTGACGGCAGTCATTATCGAAGTTGCGTCGTATGCGCACACCAGTGGCAATGTATGAATTGCCCTTTCGTTGACGATACCCCACAATACTGAGGACAAAGCATTGCTTATCGGAATCCCAGTAGGCCCCGTTAATGCGGGCATACTCCACCACATGCATTTTGGCGTCATTCAGCAGAATTTGCTGACCGTTGCGCAGGGTGACCGCGTACTCGTGGCTTCCACTAATGCCGTGCCCGCTGGCATCAGCGTCCTTGTAGACTCTGATGGCCGCGCTGATATCTCCTTCTCTGGCATTCCAGCAATACCACGCACTGCCATCGCAGGCCCAGCACCTGCCGTCCCCACCGAAATTCAGGGTCAGCACCGGATCATCTTCCTCGATCCCGGCATACCATGTGTTTGTATACTGCGCGCCGTAGAGTTCTACTCTGGCGCTGATCAGCATCCGTGGATCGTCATAGGAAGCCGGAAGAACGCTGCCCGTGATTTGATTTGAGTAGCGGTCAAAGAAGTCTTTCAATGAAATGACCTCTTGCTGAGTGATTACCGCCCTCGCCCCGGACGGCAGGTTGTTGGGATACTCGTCGCGTGTCAAACCCATACCGTCCTCGCGCTCACTCGTCCGGAAATAGGCCACCTCGCAGGGGGTCTCGATGGACTTGAGGTATGTGATCTCTTTCTGACCAAACGCCACACTGTAGTCGTCCTTGTTGGGAGGTCTCGCGAAATCCTTGTACGGGTTCTGCCAGAGATAGGTCGCCACAGGGGTGTCTTTGTCGTACGCGTATCGAAACCTTACCCAATACCCATAGTCACCTTGCTGAGGAAGTATCTGCTCACCGGGATCCGCGACGTAGCCGTTGTCCGCGGCATCGTCCGGTGGGTCATAGGCGCTGGAATTCATCCGCACATAATCCGGGCCGGTTATCGCGGTGAGAAGCCATGTGGTGGCATACGGTTCATTGGAGATGTTGCAGCTGAACTGAGAACCGGCGTTTCTCCAATCACTCGGATACTCCGCCTTTTCGTTGGTGAGGGTCACAAACTGCAATGTACGTAGTGGCTGCGTATAGAAATAGCGCTTGCCCTGCTGGTCAATCACTATGAAGCCATCCAGCTTGTGCGCCTGCGTCGCCGTCCCAAAGAGCGGGATTATCTGCGTCCCGCCTACCGCACCCGTTTCGACAACGCCGGTTTCATTGTTCGTATGGCGTACTATGGAGGAATACGGCTCATTGTAGCCGCTGAGGCTTAACCCCGGCTTATCAATGAGATTCAGAGCGGCTTCCGAAACCATCTTGAACACCAAGCCGTTCTTCAGAAACGGCCCCACCGAGTACTCCGCATCGTTCCACGGGTTGTCTGTCCCACTACCTTTGAACATGTTCCCATTCTGCGATTCATCCGTTGAGCGCAACACACGCATGGACTGTCGGAAGTACGGTTTGAACGCCCCGGCGATGCCTTGGCCCGTAATGTTGTACACATCCTGTGAAGGCATCGCGAACAACACCGCCGCCCCCTTCTGCCCGGTTGGGAACGGCTGGTAGTCTATCTTGTCACCGTTGTCGACGATATCGCTGAAAGGATCCTCCGTGGGGTCATTCACCGAGCCGCCCTTGCCCAAGAAGCCTGAGAGATCAACCGAATTCACGTATTCGTAGTCCCAGTAGGACTGGTAGCCTTTCAGTGGCTCCAGCAACTCGTATATCAGAGGATCATAGACCCATACGGTCGGATCCATCTCGGGAGATGTGTAGAGGTATCCATAGCTGTTCTCAACCTGAAACTGCCGATAGTACGTGCGCCATTCGTAGTAGTCGAATGATACCGAAAACCAGAATGCGGATAGCGAGATGAACCAGCTCGATGAATTGAAGTGTGATCCCCCCTCGGTGAAAGCCCCTCGGCTCTGCCCGAAAAAGCCAGGCCCGCCACGTACGCCCGCGGACGAAAGGCTCACCGATGCAAGGCTCATTCCGGCAAAGCCGTTGTGCAGCGAAATGCCGGCGTTGAAACTGGGCGCCATATCCTGGCCGAAACCTATTCCAATCCTCGCACTCACGCCATTTCTTGACATGCTTACGCCCACTGACGAACCGTGTTCGGACACGGTAGCGCCCATGCCAATACCCCCAACTGACATGCCCATGGACACACTCTCACGTTCCCAGTTGTAGCCCAGGCTAAGCCCCTTGTAGCCAAGATTAACACCCGTTACGCCCTGAAAACCCTTGTTGTTCCACCCCAGATCGAAGCCCACGCTCACGGCCTTGACCGAAACCCCAAGAGAGAGGTTGCATTCGTATCCTTGGTCTCCGGGGTCGTATAGGTACGAAGAATAGGTGCTCTTGGGTAAGTCGTCCGGAATTCCCACTATCTGACGGTTGATAGCGCCAACATTCACCGACCAGCCAAGCCCTGTCCATTGCGCTTCCTGTTCGCTGCGAATGCCGGCATGGTAGCTGAGCACGATTGGGTATCCCACGCCGGCCGGCCCACGGACTTCTCCAAGGCCTATCGTGTAGGTGAAATCACCCGTGGGAAGATTAACAAGGTCGGTCACATCAACCGGCTCGAAGGATTGGTACTCCGGTTGCAGCGGTCCGCCCGTAAGCCCCATTGCGCTTCCCGGCAGGATACAGACGACGAATGCCAGGACTGCGAGCGTTGTTCTCGTGTACATCGATCTATGTTCCTCTCAACGGCTTGTGGGTTGTCACATTCAAGGATTTCAACCCCACCTTCACTGTACCCAACAGCGGGGTCATTTCGCGCACCACAAGTGTGTATTCGTCTACGGGATACGTGAGCCCCTCGCGGGGAAAACCAAACACAAACCGGTCATCCCCACTCACACCCCATCCCCGTTCATACCGATAGTCTGCCATGTGCACCGTATCGCCGCCGCATGTCAAGAAGATGTCTTGGCTCCGGTGAAAACTGTTGCGCATCACGCTCCGCCCGAAGTCAGCCGGAGAACGACCGTCCACTAGCGGGCTTGGCCCATCTCCGTCTACATTGCGGATTGCGCAGGTGAAAGTCAGCGTGGACCGAAAGCCATTAAGAAGACTATCAATCGAGAAGGCGGCATGCGACACGCCGAGCCGGGCCGCAAGGTACTCAGGTGATAGGTAGTGGAGTACCAACTCGCAGCCGTTGCGCTCCAGTCTCGAACTGAACAGCTCCGCGTGATTCTCATGCCATGCCATGAACTGCTCGGCCGTCAGGGCCCTATCGCACGTTCCCTGAAGCATACCCAGCACGGCAAGAGAAGGCGAGAAGAGCCTTACAAGAAGAGAATGGTGTCTACGAGCAGGCCAGGGGCGCACGGTCTGCTGTGAACGACGCGATTGCGTTGGGCCGTGGAGTGCCATTCCTCTACTGGTATCGCTCGTTAAGCCCATCAATCACATCGTCCGTAATATCGTATCGCTCCGGGCGACCGTACACAATGCTCCCGCCCGCGGCGGTGCCGAAGATTATCGAGTAGCCGTGTTTCTTGCCGTATTCCTTGATGTATACGTTCGCCTTTTCAATTACGCCCTTCATCTTCTCCGCCTGCAAGCCTTGCATCCGTTTCTCATTGGCCGACCGAAAGTTGTTCACCCGCTGGTTCCAGCCGGAGAGATTGTCCTGGAGTTCCTTCTT
>CAZREG010000083.1:0-3936 GCA_964599075.1 uncultured Spirochaetaceae bacterium
GATCTCCCTCATTCTCCGGGAGATCCTTGTCTCCAACTCCGCGGATTCCATGATCGGGGCCGGTGGTGCCGGTGACATAGGCGATACCGAGCGTATTGCGGATTCGATCAAGTTCGCAACCACAATGGTGGCCACGTTGCCTATTCTCCTGCTCTATCCCTATCTGCAGAAGTACTTCGTGAAGGGAGCCATGATCGGGTCGGTCAAGGGATAGAGAGCCTACTCCCGCCGCATCCGGGCCCGGACCACCGCGCCGGACTCGTTGTCGAGCAAGAGTGAGCCGTTGTGCTGCTGAGCGAGAGTGTTTGCGACGGTGAGGCCAAAACCGCGCCCGCGTCCGTCTATCACTTCAGCAGGAAGGCCCGTGCCGTTGTCGGCAACTGTGAGCTCCAGCTCCGCGTCACCGCGGGTGCGGAGGAGCACCGTGATCTCCGGGTTCTGCACGCGGTGAAAGGCGTACTTGCTTGCGTTGGTCAATAGCTCGTTGAGCAGGAGCCCAACGGACAGGGAGGTTGCAGTTGGAACCTCCACCTCCTCCAGGTCAGTCTTCACGCGAACCGCATGGCCGGCGGCACCAGCCTTGAAGCTTCCAGCAATCTCTTCGACCATCGTATGTAACTCGACCGAGCTGTATCTCTGTCCCCTGTGGAGAATCTCATAGATCCGGCTCATGACATGGACGCGGCTTCTCGCCTCATCCATTGCAGCTTGTATCTCCGGGTTATCACTGCCCATGCCCTGAAGGGAGAGAAAGGAGCCAATCATGGAAAAGTCGTTCTTGAGCCGGTGGTGGATCTCCCGCAGCAGGAGCTCCTTCTCTTCCAGGAGCTGCTCCACCTCCACGCGCCGATCCGCGGCGTTCTGCTGCGCGGCGACGCGCTCGGTTATGTCCGACAGGATGATCCGGTACTCGTTGAGCGCGCCTTCTCCGTTGTTTCCGCACGATACCCGCGCCTCGAGCCAGAGGAGTCCCTCCTCCTCCCGGTCGATGCAGATTTCCGCGGTCATAGGCTCGCCGCTCTTCCGGCAGTCGCGAAGCGTCCGGAAGTATTCGTCCTGGCAGTCGGCACGGATGAACGGTCCCAAAGCGGTCCGTCGCAGATCGATCGGCCGGGCGCCCAGAAAAGCTCGAGCGGTCTCGTTTGCCTGGACAATGATCCGTTTCTCATTCAACAGCAGGTAGCCCACCGGCGCGTGCTCGTAGAGGTCCGCGAACCGCCGGTGAAGCTGTTCCAGCTCGTCGCGGCTGCGCTTGAGCTCCTCGTTCTCCGTCTCCATCTGCTCCAGGAAGTCCCAGAGCTCCTGAGAGGGGGTGCTCTCGGTTCCCGCGGTAGCCAGTGACTGTTCGGCGATGCGGCGAAGCCGTTCTATCCTTCGGTTTTGGACCGGCTCGTCACTCATCGGCACTCATCCATCGTCGGTCGCCTCCAGCCGCAGGAGCACTCGGTAGGGAAGCTCCGCGCTGTGCCGAACCACCTGGCCGGTAACGATGTACGGGACGCGCTCGCCTTCGGAGAAGCGCATCGGCCCGGCGCGGAAGTCCTTCCCCTCCTCGTGGGCAGCGTCGAGCTTTCTCTTCAGCGCATCCGCCTCGCCATCGGCCGGAAGCTCGGCGAACGCGGTGTTCTGAATCTCCTCGGGATCGCGACCAACGGCCTCGGAGAACGCCCGGTTCGCAATGACGACCGCGCCCTCGTTATCGATGACCGCCAGTCCCTGCGGGTTCATATCAAAGACGGTACGCAGCATGAGCCACGCCGCTTCACTCTCAGCTCCCGTCGTTTCGATCCGCTCCTGCGCCGCTTTCTGCCCACTGATGTTCGAGAACGTAATCACCGCACCGTCTATCCGCCTATCGACCGTACGATAGGGGGTAATCCGCATCTTGTACCAGGTCCCGTCCTGGGTCTGTACCTCCCGTTCCCTGGGTTCGAGGTTCTTTGCCACCTCCCGCACATCCTCGATCAGCCCATCGTCGGCAAGGTTCGTTACCAGATCCGTGAGTGGGCGCCCGACGTCGGAGTCAATGAAATTGACAATTCGCGTCGCCCCTTCGGTGAACCGCCGCACCTTGAGCTCGTCGTCTACGAAGATGGCGGTGATCTCCGTCCTGTTGAAGAGGTTGCGGATGTCGTCGTTTGCCGCGTGAAGCTCGTTGATTTTGTACTCGAGCTCGCTGTTGGTGGTGTGAAGCTCCTCGTTCAGCGACTGCAGCTCCTCCTTGGACGACTCGTGCTCCTCGTTGGTGGACTGAAGCTCTTCATTCGCCGACTGGAGCTCCTCGTTGGTCGATTTGAGCTCCTCGTTCGCCGACTCGAGCTCCTCCACCGTCGCCTGATGGCCGTCCCGGGTCTTCTGCAGCTCCGACTCGAGCTCGACTATGCGGGCCTCTCGTTCGCCCTCGGGGACCTGCGCCGCCATGCTACCCGATTCCGGTTGGGCCGGAGTCTCCGGTGACCCCTTGAACACGACCAGTAGCCGGCCGGCCAGACTCTCCGGTTTCTCGAGCGGGATGACCTCGAGGCCGATCTGCTCCATGTCACCGTTGGTCTTCACCCATACGTCGTCACGAACTACCGTCGCCTCCTCGGTCCGGGCGGCCCGCAGCGCCGCGGCGAGCTCCAGGCGCAGACCCCGACGTGCGAGGTCAAGGATGTTCGTCGTCGGGGGGCCGGTGACAGCTTCCAGGTACTTGCCGGTCGTGCCCTGCACGTGAACGATGGTTCCGTCGTGCTCAACGAGGACCGCCGTGGGGGCGTATCTGTCGAGGAGAAAATGCTCAAGAAGCCGCGCCACAGACTCCGAGGTCTTCGACTGCGACTGCTCCTGCCTCTCGCCGCGTCTCTCCCGCTCCAGGGGAGAGACTCCGGTTGGAAACTCGACGGTGCCGCGCGTCGAGGCAGGAACATCCCGGCGCCTGAACACCTTGTTCTTCTGGTCGATTACCTCGAAGAGGTTCGTGTGTCTGCCGATCGACTCCGAAGAGCCGAGAAGCAGAACTCCGTCGTTGTTGAGCGTGTAGTGAAAGAGCGGGAGAAGCCTCTTCTGCGCCTCTGGCTTGAAATAGATGAGTACGTTGCGGCAGCAGAGAAGATGGAGCCGGGAGAAGGGAGGGTCAGAGAGAAGGTCCTGTACGGAAAAGATGATGATGTCGCGGATCTCCTTGCGGACACGATAGTGGTCTCCCTCCTTATGGAAGAAGCGCTGGAGCCGATCCTCGCTCACGTCGGTGGCAATGGTGGAAGGATAGATACTCCGCCTGGCGGTCTCGATCGCCCGTTCGTCGAGATCGGTCGCGAATATCTGCAGCGAGACGTTCGCCTTCTGCTCTTCGATCGCCTCTCTCATGACAATCGCAAGAGAGATCGCCTCTTCGCCGGTGGAACAGCCGGGGACCCATACCCGGAACACCTCATCCTTCGAGAGGCCGTTGAGAAGCTCAGGAAGGACCTGGTCCTTGAGGACGGCAAACGCCCCGCTGTCCCGAAAGAAGTGGGTCACTCCAATGAGCAACTCCCGGAAGAGCGCCTGAGCCTCCGGCTGATGCTCCCGAAGAAACGTGACGTACTCCTCGACAGTGCGGGTCTCGTTCAACGACATTCGCCGCTCGAGTCTGCGTTGGAGGGTACTATCCTTGTGGTTTGAGAAATCGTGCCCGGTCCGGTGCCGGAGAACCGCGAACACCTTGGAGAGCTGGTTCGCTTCCCCATCATCCGGGGTGTGCTCGGCGCGAGCACTGTCGAAGTGTCGTTGCAGTTTTCCGGGCATCTCCTTCGGTGTCGCGGAGAGATCCGCCACACCGGCTGCCAGCGCGCTCTCGGGCATGCCGGAATACGCCGCGCTCTCGGGCGTCTGAACCAGTACGAGCCCCGCTCCGGCCTTGATCTTCTTGATGCCGTTACTGCCGTCGGATCCGGTGCCCGAGAGAATCACAGC
>CAZREG010000083.1:4036-5844 GCA_964599075.1 uncultured Spirochaetaceae bacterium
GGAACCCGGGGGCAGCACGTAGGCCGTGTCGGGCTCAAGCGCGAGTCCGTCGGAGGCCTCTTGGACCGGAATGGCCGACTCGCCCTGGAGGAGGTGCACCATATTACTCTCGTGGTCGGGATCGAGGTGCATGACGACAATGTAGGCCATGCCGCTCTGCTCGCCAATGGCACTGAAGAAGCTCTTCAGCGCCTCCAGTCCACCGGCGGAGGCGCCTATACCGACTACCGGAAAGTCACGTGGCCGACTGGCTTTGCTCTTAATGTTGCCCCCCTGACTTTAGATTAGCCTTCATATGTCGATTTGTGAAGGGTAACTTCCCGATGAACATCGAGATAGAGGGTCAAGAGCGGGCCGGTTATCCAGATCGTCCATGGGCGGCGCGAGATGGAGATGTCTGGTGCATCGCGGACGGTCGTTGCCCTATCCCCTACGACCCTATGTACCCTGCCTCTACGATGGTGCACGGAAATGCGAACTCGCCTTCGGTGGCCAGGTCGGTGGGGTCGGAGAGGATCCAGATTCGGTCGGAACGGTTCGGGTCCACTTCCAGGCGGATGCGGAAGCGGGCGGAGGTGTTCATGTTAGTGAAGTCGGCGTAGGCATTCTCCCCGCGGAAGATGAACCAGCCGCCGTTCTCCGTGCGGATTTCGCCCTGTGTGTAGACGATCGTGTCGCCGGTTCCAACGACGCCGGAGATGTCGGGTGTGGGGCCGGGACCAAAGATGACTCCGGCGGTGCCGATTACTTCCAGCTCCAGCTGCATTGCGCCGCGAACACCGCCGAGGTCGCACTCACAGATGAAGCGCGCCTTGTTCCCCGTCGCAACGGCGGTCACCGCGACGCCTGCCAGAATGCCGATCGCGACGCAAAAGGCGAGCCGACGTGTGCCCCGAAGATGGATGCTGACCATGCTGAATCCTCCCCTCGAAGGGGAAGATAACACATTGATGTGCCGGGATCACTCCGGTCACGGGGCCCCTGTTTCCGGTAGTTCTGGAGACTTCGTAACGTGACACCTGGCGAGTCTCCTTGGCCTCGGCGTCGGAATACCGAACGCGGTGGTCGTCTTCCGCCCCTCGCCATTCGAGTTCAAGGCCCATACGACTTTACCGAGGGGGATGAGTACATCTTCTTTAGCGGCGACTACCTGCTAACAGAGGCCCGGCCACCTACGAAACGGCTCAGCCGCGAGCCCTTTTATCTGGGCATGCCAATCGGCGGTGGACCAACTCTACGAGCGCGAGAGCCAGGAGATAGTACACTACCAGATAGACACTCTGCTTGGTCCCGGCGTCAATATCCGCAGGAGTCCGTGAAACGCTCACTGGTGTGGTCATGACCGACTGGTGACCAAAATTCACCATTTCACGGCCCGTTTCTCTCTTGGGATCCGGGCACACACGCAGAACTTCTTCGTGTCCTGAAAAGAGAGGGGTTCGAGCAGGTCCCGTTCGATCTCTCGTTCTGTCCGAGTCAGCAGGAAGTGTTCGAACAACGCACCGGGCAGAAAGACGCCGATGAGTTCTTCGAGATGTGGCATCGCACGCTGTGGGCAAGTCTGGAGCCGACAGGCGATTCCACGCCGCTCTACCGGGAAGGGCTCCCCCCGGGGGCGACTATCGATGCCTGGGGTGTGGCGCACTCGCCGGGAAGCGCTCATGATGGACATGATGAGCGACGACGACATGGCGACGCTACTGCTCGATCGGCTGACTGCGATCTCGGCCATCCTCGCACAGACGTATGCGGAGGCGGGGTGTGACATCCTCCATCTTGGCGATGACATCGGGATGCAGAGCACACCG
>CAZREG010000083.1:5944-8476 GCA_964599075.1 uncultured Spirochaetaceae bacterium
GGCGGGGTGTGACATCCTCCATCTTGGCGATGACATCGGGATGCAGAGCACACCGGAGGTGCCGTGGGAAAACATTATGGCGCTGTTCGAAGCCAGGTGTGCGGCGGCGCGGTAGTCAGCGACCGATTACGAGTCGTCGAAACTCCGCCGGTGAATACCCGACAAGGTCTTTGAATCGGCGACAGAAGTAGGAAACATCCGAGAACCCGAGTTCATCAGCAATCTGCGTGACACTACGATCCGGCGACCGCAGCATTCGCCGAGCTCGCTCGATCACCACTCGAGTCCTCGCCTTTCCCGGCGCCATCCCGGAGAGACGGGTGAACCGTTTCACGAACGCACCGTAACTTGTTCCCAGCTCCCGCGCGACATCCGAGAGATCGCGTCCCATCGGGTACTCACGAGAGAAGATCTCGATCACCTCGTCGAGCCACTTCTGCTCATCGGGTGTGCGGTGCCACTCGCCGGGGCCCGCCAGAAGATCGCACAGCAGGCTTACGACCATACCTATGAGCACAGCCGACGAGACCGCTACCGGGTCAGCCGGGTGCGCCGCCCGCGACCTCGCAAGCTCCACGACAGAGCGAACCCGATCGCACGTCTCCTCGTCGTTGCGCATAAACACGAGTGGGTGAGCCCGGAATCCATCCGCCTGCAGAAGGGTGTCAAAGAGCGGACCGGCAAACAGAACGTACGACTCATCCCATACCGCCCCTTCGCCGGGCCCGTACTCGTGCTCCAGTCCGGCCCTCAGCAGAAAGAGGTCACCCGGCCCAACGGCGACCTCTCCGCCGCCGTCCTCGCGAACAGTACCGTGTCCCCGGTGAAGCGCGACGAGCGCGTGGAACGGAAACGAGTCGCGACTTCGATGCACCCGCATCGGCTTTTCTGTGAGCGTCCCGGCGTTGAGCAGATTCGCGATCGGCGGTATTTCCGCTTCAGGCAGATAGACCAAAGGGCTTTTCTCCATGTCCGAAAAGTACCATAGACGGTCCGTTTGCTCCATTGCTTCCCGCCAAAGCAAAGAAGAGTATTGTGGTCATGAATACGAAGTTTGGTTCGCAGACGATCGAGTTTCCATCCGAACGGTTCTCCGAACTGCGCGACAGTTCGTCAGTCGCGAGCGACGTGAACGAGTTGCGGAACCGTTTTGCCGCCGACGGCTACCTCCTGATCCGGGGGCTCATTCCGGAGGAGAGGGTGCTCGCCGCGCGCGCGAGGATTCTCGAGTATCTGGACGAGCAGGAGACGCTCGCGCCCGGCACGCCACCACTGGACGGCGTCATGCCAAAGGGCGGAAAAACGGTGAACCTCATAGGGTCGAATCCCGTTACGCGCGATCCCCGAGTGCTGAGCGTGCTCGAGGCACCGGAGCTGTTCGAGTTCTTTGGGCGGTTCTACGGGGAGACTGCGCGCACCTTCTCGCACAAGTGGATGCGAGCGGTGGGCAACGAAAAGTTCACCGGATCCCACTTTGATAGTGTGTACATGGGGCGTGGAAGTGACAACGTGAACACCGTGTGGATTCCGTTCGGCGACATCCCGATCGAACACGGAACGCTTGCCATCTGTGAGGCATCACACCGGCTCGACGGGTTCAGCAAGCTGCGTGACACCTACGGGCGGATGGATGTGGACCGCGACAACGTGGAAGGCTGGTTCAGCGATAATCCGGTCGAAATCCTGGATTCGTTCGGCGGGAGATGGCTTACAACGCACTTCAGGCCTGGAGACATACTGACGTTTGGGCTGCATACCATGCACGCCTCCACCACGAATACCACCAACAGGTTCCGCATCAGTTGCGACGTTCGTTTTCAACCGGAGAGTGAACCCGTCGATGAGCGATGGGTCGGCGAGCAGCCAAAGGGTCACTACGCCTGGATGAAGGAGCCCGCCGTCACCATGGAAGTAGCTCGTGAGCGTTGGGGCGTATAGACGCCCCGTCCGCGGCGCCCCAATCGGTGATCCGTCCCTCTGATACAGATGAAAGAAGCGGATATCGGCGTGCGATGCACGATCATGAAGCGTGATCAAGGGCCTTCCCAGTGATCTGTACAAGGTTGCGAGGCGGAAACTGGGATTCCCGGAAGACGCCGTAGAGTTGAAGGGTAAACGATCTGGACAGCACAGCATCCGCATCAGCGATCAGTGGAGAGTCTGCTTCCGTTGGGAAAACGGGAACGCTCTCAACGTCGAGGTACTGAAGGAGGAGTTTCTCGATCCCATGGGAATAACTCCATACGCCCTCGCCAAGGCCATATTCGTCGATCCTCCCCGAATAGACGCGATTATCAAGGGGAGGAGAAAAATCACCACCGACACAGCGATCAGACTCTCGAAGTTCTTCGGAACGACTCCCGGATTCTGGACGAACTTGCAGAGCCGTTACGAACTCGAAACGCTTATGGAAGAGAAAGGAGCGGAGTTCGGAGAGATCAGGCAACATCACATAGCCTCCTAGCGGTATGTGATCTCGTGGCCTGTCAGGGAAGGCTCTCGGGTGCCTTAGGCCTAGGGCAGCAGTGGGAG
>CAZREG010000084.1:0-8106 GCA_964599075.1 uncultured Spirochaetaceae bacterium
GGTCATTCCGCCGGTATTCGTGCTCTTAGGGCTGCTCGACGTCTGGATCTCGCGCGAGCGTCTCATGCGGCACATGGGGTCGGGCACCGGGGTTCGCGGGACCGCGATCGCATTCGTCATGGGGTCGGTGGCCGCCGGACCGCTCTACGCGGCGTTCCCGGTCGCGACGGTGCTGATGAAGAAGGGGTGCAGCTTTTTCAACGTGATGGTCTTCACAGGAGCGTGGTCGACGACGAAGATCCCGATGTTTCTGTTCGAGTACACGGCGCTCGGACCAGCGTTTGCGCTCACGCGGCTCGCGGCGAATGTTCCCGCGATTCTGCTTATGAGTTTCCTGCTCTCGCGTCTTGTTAAAACCACCAAGTTAAGTGGGCCACGCGGCACATAAACCGAAGACCTGGCATTGACCGGTGCTCACTTTTATATGATTATATGCTCATCTAACCATTCAAGGAGCATCCTGTGGCACGCAATCCTCAACCACCAGCCTCATCCGATCCGCACGATCCCACAACCGGGGAACGTTCAATCGGCTTTTTCGAGAAGTACCTCACCGTCTGGGTGATCGCCTGCATCGGGCTTGGCGTTCTTGTTGGCCAGTTTATTCCGGCGGTGCCAGAGTTCCTGAGCCGACTTGAGTACGCACAGGTCTCGCTCCCGGTTGCGGTGCTCATCTGGCTCATGATCTACCCCATGATGCTCAAGGTGGATTTTGCGAGCATTGTTCGCGCGACGAAACAGCCAAAGGGCCTCACGGTCACTACCGTCATCAACTGGCTCGTGAAGCCGTTCACGATGTACGTGATTGCCTGGTTCTTTTTGAAGGTCGTATTCCGTCCGTGGATCGACCCGGCTCTGGGAACCGAGTATCTGGCAGGTGCGGTGCTTCTTGGCGCCGCGCCGTGCACCGCGATGGTCTTCGTCTGGAGCCACCTGTCTGACGGCGACCCGGCGTATACGCTGGTCCAGGTGGCGGTGAACGACCTCATCATTCTTGTCCTGTTCACCCCGATCGTTGCGCTCCTGCTCGGAATCAGTGACATTGGTATTCCCTGGGACACACTGCTTCTCTCGGTTGGGCTGTTCGTGGTGATCCCTCTCGCTGCCGGCTGGATCTCGCGTGTGCTCATTGTGAAACGACGCGGGCTTGACTACTTTGAGAACGTCTTCATCGCGAGGTTCAACGGGGTAACCACCGTCGGGCTCCTGTTGACCCTGATCATCCTCTTTTCCTTCCAGGGCGAGATCATTCTGGGTAATCCGCTTCACATCCTGCTGATCGCGGTCCCGCTCGTGATCCAGACGTACCTCATCTACTCGCTCGCCTACGGCTGGGCGTGGCTCTGGAAGCTGCCGCACCCGATCGCGGGACCCGGCGCAATGATCGGGGCGAGCAACTTCTTTGAACTCGCAGTCGCCGTGGCCATCAGCCTGTTTGGGCTTACATCCGGGGCGGCGCTTGCGACCGTTGTCGGTGTGCTTGTGGAGGTGCCGGTGATGCTCAGCCTTGTCCGGTTCACGAATCGGACGCGCGGTGCCTTCGAGGTGCGGGCGGGGGCGTAGATGGCAAACACTGCTCGCGTGGCGGCCGCAGACACCCTGGGCGCGCTCAAAGCGCTCGCAGACGAGACACGTCTGCGGATCGTGAATATCCTCGAGCAGGCTGACCAGCTGTGCGGGTGCGAGATCGAGGCGGTCCTCGATCTCAATCAGTCGAATGCATCGCGACACCTGAGTCGACTCCGCGGTGCGCAGATCGTTGTTGCCAGCCGCGACGGCCAGTGGGTTCACTATGCGTTCGCTTCCCGGTCTCCGCATGCCGGCCTGATCCGCAGCGTGCTCGAATCCCTCCGCACGGAGAGTGTGCTGTTCGCCGCGGATCTCGCCCGCCTCCGTGACTACCGTGAGAGCGGGTACTCGTGTCGCACCGTG
Organism: uncultured Spirochaetaceae bacterium; assembly: GCA_964599075.1. Lineage (GTDB taxonomy): Bacteria > Spirochaetota > Spirochaetia > DSM-27196 > SLST01 > SLST01. The sequence goes on from CAZREG010000084.1 coordinate 1,933, forward strand.
GCGTCATGGCGGCTCGCGAAACCAGAGTCCACCCGGGATCCCTCAGGCTTCAGGTGAGCGGTGGGTTTCAAAGCTGAACTGCGGGAATCATTTTCGTCGGTGTAATTCCCGCCGAAGTTATTCGCGCGAAATGAGCGCCGCCTTGTGCTCGTAGACTGCAGGCTCCCACCGCAACGCCACCGGTACGGCAGACATCTGCGGTCAGAAGGGTGAGACTGCCGTGACTGAGCCTCCGGTGATCCGCTCGAGATGCGAAAGCGTCTCCTCCTCAATGTCCGCGACGCTTCGGGCGTCGTCCTCCAGGAGGTGCTCGAGCCAGTCGCGGCCATTACGCACGTGGTTCATCTCATCCGACCAGTCGTGATCGGCAAAGAGCTGGGACCGCAGGTCGCCTTCGTTGCCGTAGAGCTCAAAGCGCGGCTTTTTTCGTGGCATGTAGTGCTTCTCCAGCACCAGCGTAAGGTAGCAGATCCGATGGAGGAAGGGCATCTGCTGGCTGTTGCGGTAGAGCGTCTGGTCGCAACGATCGGGCGCGGTGCCAAGTTCGACCAGACGTACGGCGCCGAACTGTGAGTGGCGGACTTCGTCCCAGAAGTGTCTTGTGAACCAGCGAATCATGGTCCAGGGAACGTCCTGGTCGAAGGCCTGATAGAGTATTGAAGCAAGAATACTGGCGGCGTAGATCTCGTTAAAGAAGACACGGAACTGCGCCACCACTGCCTCGTCGAACGCAAGCTCCATCTTCCGGTCGTGTGGCATGATCGGCTGTTCGCCAATGCGGTCATCGAAGACGATTGACGCGGGAAGTGTGAACGGCGCTTGCACGGGAGCCGTCGTTTTGCTTGTTGGGCGATCTGCCCTCCCCTCCAGTCCACCCGCCGCTGCGAGAAGTGAGGCGATTCCATTCGCCCAATCGCGGCTTTCCTCGGACGTATCCTCGGAGAGCAGGTGGGATGCCCACTCGATCTGCTCTTCGAGCTCGGGAATGATCCGCCGGAGCATCCGCCGGTCGAACGCGTTCGCCGCCGGATCAGCGCCTTCGAGTGTCGCGCGGTAGAATTCGAGCAACTCGGCCTTGATGACCAGGTAGAGACCTCGCACAAAGGAGGCTTCCGACGGCGCGTCGATGTTTCGCGTAACTGCCTGTATCAGCGCGGTCGGGATCGTGGCCCGGGCATTGCCGCCACGGAGATTGGCGAGCCGATCTACGAGCCAGTTGGCGTGATCACTGTCGTTGTAGAGATGGTAGCCCATCCGGTGCTTCGTTTCCCACGCACCCGTCCTCAGGAACCATCCGCTCTGCTGCCGAATCGATTCCTTCTCCACGAAGAGTGCACTGCGATGGCGGTCGGCGAGCTCGAACGCGGCCCACCCGCAAGGATCGTTTCTCATGTTTGCCTCCACGTGAAGAGTAGAGGGATAGCAAGAGAGAAACGTCTCACTGCCGGCAATCAGTATTCTCAATTTCGGCAATTTGATACTGTTACATATGATCACCAGAGCCGGTCCGGTAGAAGTGGCACTTCCGAGCTACGGGATCGCCGTCGCAGAGAGCGTTCATGGCCACGACTTCACCATGTCGTGGCGAGTCGACCCATACTGCAAGCTGCTGTTTATTGTCCGTGGCTCCACACGCCTGGAGGTCCGAGACGGCGAGCCGACCACGCTGTGCAGCGGAGCCACTGCTGCCGTCGGGTCCGGCGTCCCCCACCGCCTCGCCGATCTCGAGCCGACGACGGTAGTCGTGCTCGTACTCTCTTCTGCTTTCCTTGACGCAGTCGGTGCGCGCCGCGAGACGTGGCAGAGCGTCTGTACGGTTGGCGCGCAGCCACTCGACGCCGGAACGCAGGCAACCATAACGACTCGGCTGCGCTCTATTCTTCATCTCCAGGCCGCCTCAAAGTTGACCCTTGATCCCCGGTCTGAGCTCCTTGTTCGTAGCAGGGCCGACGAGATCCTTGCGACCCTCGTGGCCAACGACCCCGGTCACGGCCGCCGCTCCAGCCGCGCTCGCGTCGCCCGGCTCCTCGACGAGATAGCCGACGCGCCCTTCGCCGAGTGGAGTTCCGAGCAAGCGGCTGCGAGCGCCGGGCTCTCAGTCCGCAGGTTCACTGATCTCCAGCGCGAGAGTACCCACACATCGTTTCAGAGGTGGCTTGCCGCAGTCCGGGCCCGATACAGTGCCCGATTGATCTCGGAGGAGGGCTACACCGTCTCCACGGCGGCGTTTGCAGCCGGCTTCTCGAGCCTGCCCACCTTCTACCGTGCGTTCCGCCGTGAGATGGGGTGCGCGCCGGGACACGTACGAAGCAAGACGCTTCACAGGTGAGAATGCCAGCAGAACTACATCGATATAAAACCGCCTCGGATTGCGGCTACTACCGCCTCGGCGCGCGTATTCACGTCCAGGGCGCCATAAATCCCCGCGAGGTGATACTTCACGGTATTGCTGGTAACCCCGAGCGCACCCGCAATCTGCTGATTTGTCTTACCTGTGGCAACCAGAGCAAGAACCTCGAGTTCGCGCTTGGTAAGGGGGATCGCCTTTCCGGGACTCGCGCTCGGTAGGGGGGATCGCCGTTCGGGAGCCAGGCACTCCGGGTCTGTGATGACCAACCCATGGGCGGTCGCCTCGGCGGCGACCAGTATGCGCTCAGCCCCAACGCCCTCGGCAACAAAGCTGCGCGGCTCGCCGGTGGTGTTTCCCGTTGCCGGCGACGCTCCGCAGCCGACGAAGACAACCGGCGGGAGCTCAATCCATTGCGGGTCGGCCGGTGACGGGAAGGCGTGTGCGTGGTCATGGACCACGAGGACATCGATGTCACGCAGCCTCCCCGGCTCGTGAAACGAGCGCAGGCGCAGCTCCACGCGCACACTTGTCCGCTCCTTTGCCGCGTTCCAGATCTGCCGATGAAACGTATCAGAGCGGGAGAGGACTGCGATGCGGATCACCGTCTCAGGTCCATAGCTACGGACTGGGTCACGAGGGAGCCGTCGTTGTTCATGACGACTATCGCAAGCTCCTGCCCTTCGCTTACACTCAAGAGCACGTCGTAGAGTTCATCACGTGAGGTCATCGCTGCGCCGTCGATCTCTACCAGGAAGGCACCGGCCCGGATTCCGGCCCGAGCTGCGGGACTCCCGTTCTCTACCGCCGTCACCAGAAGCCCCTCGCGCTGATCTCCGTGCGTCTCGGGCAGTTCTGCGCTTGTCGTTTTTACGCCAAGGTAGCCAATGCCTCTGTTTCCGCCCTCAGCGAGCTGCTCGAGAATCGAACCTATCGAAGGCGCCGTCACCGCATAGCCCTCCTCTCGCCGCATCGTTGGCATCGAGATGCCGAGAATTTCACCGCCGGGGGAGAGAATTACCCCTGCCGCAAACCCTCGAAACGCCGTCGCGTCGGTCTGCAGGTAGCTTTCGACCTTGCGCCCGCCGGGAAGACGGGTCTCACCGCCTACGCACCGAATCATAGCGAGTCGGGCTTCCACATCGCCGGGGATCGCAACCGCTACCTCTACCGCAAGCGATCCCACGCGAGGAAGCCCGGTGGCCAGACCCACCGGCTGTGCGAATGCATCGTCTTCCAGGAGCACCATCCCGGAAGCCGGATCAAACGCCTTGACCGTGGCGGTGATCTCGCCGTGGATGCCGTGAACCGGGACCGATTCACCGACATCGGCCGACAGCGCCAGAGTCAGGAGCGTCTTTGGCGCGACAACCACGCCGGTTCGCGGGCTCGCTTTGCCCGGTCCGACACAGAAAAGTGCCCCGCGTATTCCATCGACCTGATCGGCGAGAAGATCAGAAAGTTCTTCAACCATTGTACTCATGGTACCTCCTTGGAAGAGCATACGGCGACACGGAGTGAGACCTGCTACCCGTTCGTATGGGCGTCGTTTGTGGCACCGACGCGGCTTTGACGCTACTCATCGCGTATGGTATGCCGAAGCCATGATTACCATCGGTGCGCAGTACTATCGGCCCCCTTTTCCACAGTCCGGCTACTGGAGGGACGATCTCGAGCGAATGCGAGACGCGGGGCTCAACACCGTACAACTCTGGGTGGTGTGGGGGTGGGTCGAGTCACAACCGGGGCGGTTTGACTTTTCAGACTACGACGAGCTCGTTGCGCAGGCGGAGCGGGTCGGACTCAACGTTGTGCTCTCAACCATCGCGGCCATTCACCCGATGTGGATACACCGGGAAGTTCCCAACTCGGAGATGGTGACCAATATGGGACACAAGGTGATTTCCACAAGCCGGCGTGAGGTGCACTACGGACTCACACCCGGCGGATGTCTGGATCACCCCGGAGTACGGGATCGGATGGCTGCATTTCTTGATGCCGCCGCCGCTCGATATGCGGCCACCAAGGCGGTAATCGGTTGGGACGTCTGGAACGAGTTGCGCTGGAACGTGCACGCCGATGGACTGGTCTGCTACTGCGACCATACGGTATCCGCGTTCCGATCATGGTTGGAAGCGCGATACGGATCCCTCGCAAAGCTCAACGACGCGTGGTTCAGGCGCTACGGAAGCTGGGATGAGGTTTCCCCGGGGAAGCGCCCCGGTCGCGTCTACACGGAGATGATGGCGTTTAGCGAGTTCCTCAGCGACCGCAGTGTCGAGCACGCACGCTGGCGTTACCGGATCGTGAAGGCCCACAATCCGGGGAAGCCGGTGACCGTTCACGGGGGCAAACCGACGATCCTCTACGGAGTTGATAGCTACTCCGCCGCAGAGCAGAACACAACGCTTCATCGAGGAAACGACTGGGGATTTGCCGAGGAAATCGACGGGGTGGGCACCTCGAGCTTTCCCGTTTGGGAGAAGATAGATCTTACGAACTTTACCTCGCGTATCGATTTCGTTCGTGCAGCAGCAGAGCAGTACGGGAAGGAGCTGTGGCTGAGCGAGGTGCAGGGAGGCCGTAGCGCGGCAGGGTTCGCGCCTCAGGAGGCGGTCACCGGTGCCGTGCAGCAGCGGTGGGTATGGACCGGCATTGCCACCGGTGCCAGGACGATTCTCTTCTGGTGCTGGCGGGACGAGGTCTTTGGACGCGAGTCCGGTGGTTTTGGAATTGATGGCAGCGACGGCGAGGCCGAGGGCAGAAAGGCGGCGCTGCGCCGCACCGAGCAGATCATTCTTGAGCATCAGGCTCTTCTGGAAGCGTACCGGCCGGATTCGAGCTCGGTGGGTATCTGGTTCAGTCCGCGCAGCTACTACCTCCAATGGTCGGAGGAAGGTGACGCGGTGCGTCCGATGGAGGCCATTCAGGGCGTCGCGCGCGCCTTGGTTCGCCAAAGCGTGCCCTACACTATCGTAGAGGAAGACCACCTGGACGTACTGGCAGAGCTCAAGCTGCTGTACATGCCCCGGGTGCTCGTTCTGAATGCGCGGCAGGAGAGGGCACTGGTCCATTTTGTTCAGGGGGGCGGGACCATTATCACCGAGAGCGAGCTTGGCGCCTTTGGTGAGAACGGCGTCTATCGATATCCGGAGGAACGCGTTTTTGCAGAGCAGGGTGTCGTAGAGATCGGGCGCCGGCCGCTCGTCGGAGATTCCGTGGAACTTTCGATTGAGCTTGGCGGCTCGACCAGGCGCTACACACTGCCGGCGAGGCAGTGGACGAGCCCCACAGGCGAGCCCGGCCTCCTGACCGATCAAAGGGTCGGCGCCGGGCGCGTAATCGCGCTTGGAACGTACGTTGCTGAGGCGTGCTATACGCTTGGTCAGCGTGGCGGGGTTGAGCAGTTCGAGCGGTTTCTTGTTGACATTGCCGCAGAGTGCGGAGTAAGCCCAAGCGTCCTGGCAGTCGCCGAAGAGGACACCCGCACGTCACCACACCTTCACGTACGGGTGGGCGCATCGAACGGAACACCCGTGTGCTTTGTGATCAGCGAGGCGCCTGAGCGCGGAATCACCCTCGTCTTCAAGAGCCAGGAGTGGCAGGCCGCGGCAAAGGCGGGGCTTCTGGATCTCATCTCCGGAACAAAGGTGGCCGCAGCCGAAGGTCACGACGTTGCACTGTTGCTGCCACCGTCGGACTGGGGCGCTTACGTGCTCGCGCCTGCGCAGTGAGTCCAGACCCGGAGTCACGCTTTTGTGTGAAACGTGGGCTGGGCACTCGTTTCGCCTACTGCGTGGTGTTCCCGGCTGTTCCCAGGAGCGCCT
>CAZREG010000085.1:0-6791 GCA_964599075.1 uncultured Spirochaetaceae bacterium
GCCGCACGAACAGCACCAAAGCGTACCCGCTCCTGCTCGAGTCGGACGTTGTGACCAAGCGTATCGTCGGTGAGCTCCTGGTACAGTTCGCGTTCCGCGTTTGTGAGCCGTTCAAGGGAACCGACAAACGGGCGGGGTTCCTCGGTCCAGTGGGTTGTGTGTGCGAGTAAGGTATCGCGGTCCATAAGGAGTGACCGGGCGTGCGGAGCGAAACCACGAAACTGGTTGAGGATTGCAAAGCCGTGGGTATCTATGTCTCCCCAATACTGTACGTCAAGGTGCGCTAGCCATTCAGCATGAGCAAGGAAATCGAAATAATAGCCTCTGCCGAACAGGGCGATGGTGCCGGATGTGGCGGGAAGTGAAAGCGCTGATATGTCGTTTTCCACGACGAGCATTTGCGTCACGCCCCGCTCGTCGAAGGTGCACGCGGAAAACTCCTCTGTCGTTAGGCTTAAATCGGTAAATCCTGCGAATGCCGGGGTGAGAGCGGGGTCGAGCAGCCGGAATCGAACCAGGTCGGGTTTTCGCGAAAACCCATAGCGCTGCGAGAAGGACTTCGCGGGGCGATACACGGTATCCACGCGTTCTGCGGGCAGTACAAGATCCAACCACGCAGAGAGAACTCCCGTGTGAGCCTCCAGGAACTTGGTATCGATCCCGGGAATGTCGACCTGACGCAGATACATACCGTCGGGTCGATGCTCGCACATCCATTCTACGAAGCTAATGAGCCGTTCAAGGTCGTCCCTGAGCAACAACAGGTCGAAGGGGTGATTCCGTATCCAGGTGATCGTCTCCGGCAGTCGATCAAGCAGCCGGGTGGCAAGTTCGCGAAACGGCTTGAGCTCATGGTGTGTACCAATTACGTGTGCAATGTGTTCTATCGTCGGTGCCGTGAGTGCGGTGGGGACCTGGTTCCGGCCGAGTTGCCGGTGATCAACGGCCTTCCATTCAACCTCGCAGTTGAACTTTTGTGCAAACCGGCGGATCTGTTCGATCCACGATCGCAGCTCATCAAAGCGTTCTGTCATCTCTCGAGATGACGGTCCGCGTAGACGAATCCGATACGGCAGATTGATGATCAGATCGCTTGATTCCTCCGCTTCACTCGAGATCACGTCTCCAAGAATCGCCCGCAGGAAGTCGCCGCGTTTCCATCGCTTTTCGAGCTTCTCCCGGACCTCCGGCGGAGTGGTCCAGCGGCTCATCCGGGTTCACGTTCCGCGTGAGATACGGATACGAGGTTGCGAGCGCGCCGTGCATCGCGTTCGTCGCGGAACTCTTCAATAGACATGCAGCGAAGCATCGAGTACTTACCGTCTTCTGCGTGTACGAATCCAACCGTCGATACGTAGGGCTCGATAATATGAATCTTTTGCAGGGGAGTAACAATAAGCAGTTGCAGATTCAAACGGGCGAACAGGTCGAGTCCATATCTGGTCGACTCATCCGAGCCCTTTCCGAATGCCTCATCTATAACGACAAACCGGAAACTGCGCGAACGGACTTCACCAAACTCAAGGCCGAACTGATACGCGAGACTCGCAGCGAGCACCGTATAGGCAAGCTTTTCTTTCTGCCCACCGGATTTCCCGCCGGCATCAGTGTAGTGTTCATGCTCCCGGTCGTCGTCTTTCCACCGTTCAGAGGCAGCGAATGTGAACCAGGTGCGTACGTCGGTGACCTTTTCCGTCCAGCGGCGGTCGCTGTCGGTGGTGCCTTCTCGCCCTTTGAACCGATCGATGATCGCTTTGACCTGCAGGAACTTCTCTTCGGTATACTGCTGATCGCGTGAACCGGTGAAGCTCCCTTCGGTACAGCTTTTCAGTTCCTGACGGAAGGACCGTATTTCCGAGTCGCTGGTCTGAATAACCTCAAGGCGAATGTAGCGATCCCGGTTGAACTCGATCGCAGACATAGACTGGTTAATGCGCTCGATCCGCTCGCGAATGACCTCGCATTCCTTGTTCAGTTGCGCCTGAAAGTTTGCAATCTCGCGTATCGTGTTTTCGTTCAGGAGCGACTTGAACCGGCTCTCAAATTTGGGTAGATCGTCGGCGCGGAGTCGTTCAAGAATTGCGCGATACTCCGGGCCGGCCTCAATCGATGTATCGATCTCGGATGTCTCCGACGGATAATCCCGGCGAAAATCCTGCATGACGGTGAGAATGCGCTCGCGCAATGTTCCAATTCGTTTTTCTTCGGCGTCAAGTTTTGCCTGTATCCATTCGCGCAGGTCGCTTTGCCGATTATCGCACGACTCGACAGTCAGGCGGTGTTCCCCCAGCGCTTCCATTCGCAGGGGATCGATCGCCTCTGCAAGAGCTTCCAGGGGGGTATCGCTGCTTGCGATTACTTCTTCGCTGTCGGCGTGAAGCTGTTCCGCCTGCTGCCGGCGTTCGTCGTGCCTGGCAATCGTCGCGTTCAGTTCCCGGACTTCAGTTTCTACGGTCTGAATCTGTACATCGATCGCCTCGAGCTGTTGCCGCAGGTGTGCGAGAATATCGGAGTCGCGCTCAAGTTCCACAATCTGTCGGTCAATACGCTCTATGCGTTCTGCTGCGGGCTTCCAGTCCAGTTCGTCAAAGCGTTCAAACGAGCGTAGCTGAATCAGAACATCCCGTTGTTCCTGCAGGTCGGTCAGTTGATCCTGTGCCTGCGCGACAGCGGCCGCCCACGTCGCGATTTCCGTTTCCTTTTCTTCCCGCTGTGTCGTGAGTGCACGGATCTTTTCGTCGTTTCTCCAGCCCAGAATGTAGCGCGAGCGGTCGTCAATGCGGTGCCGGTCGTCTTTCTCGTGACGGCTCTGCGACCCCTTTATCTGACCCGATCGGGTCAGTGCCCGTGAAGCGCGACGGAACTCATCCATAGTTTCGGCACAGAGATAATCGAATCGGTTCCGCAGTTCGCGCTCGACCCAGGGTGCGAGTGCATGATCAGGACGAACGGTGAGCCGGTGCACCAGCGACGAGGCATCGATCTCGTGAGGCACCTCGTCCGCTACGGCGCTTACGCGATAGTAGACGAGTCTGCCACGCAGATGGGTGCGGTCGACCCACTCGGCTACCGTTGAGTAGAGCTCTGCCGGGACAAGCAGCGACAGCCCGAAGTTTCTGAGCACACGCTCGAGCGCGCCCTCCCAATCACGTGCGTCTTCGCGAACGCTGATCAGCTCGCCGACGAAGGGAAGGCGCGATTCATCGACTCCTGTCGCGTCGCACAACTGACGGCGAAGATTGAGCTGTCGAGAATCGATGTTACTGGTCCGTCCTTTCAGGGAATCGATTTCCGTTACCAGGGTGGCGTGTTCTTCGCGCAACTGACGAAACGCAAACTCTGCTTCGCTTCGCGAGCCCTGCAGCGAATCAGCCTTCTCCTGGAGCGCAGACAGGCGGGATTCCGATTCATGTCGTGTGTCGGCGAAACTGTCTGAACTGGTGGGCGTCTTGAGTTCGAGCCGGCGGCACAGGGAGTCGTAGCGCTCCCACCGTTCGAGGGCCCTGGTTCGCTCGTCTTCGGCCCGAGTGCGTTCGGCTCGAAGCGTCTCAATCCGGTCCCCACCGTTGTCAGCGATGGCCTGTCGAATCGAATCACGTTCGCCACGTGTTCGAGTCAGTTCGTCGTTTTGAGTCTCGTAGCGCGACTGTGCTCGCTGCCGGTCAGCTGCGATTGTCGCAAGGCGTGCGTCAAGAAGATCGCGCTTCAGCGAAGCGAAATGGACCCGGAGACCGTTTCGGCAGTAGCGCCAGTGTTCCCGCTGCTGTACTGCTGCCTCGTGAGCGTCCAGGCGATCAACGAGCGGGGCAAGCCGGGAAATCTGATCCTTTGCCCGCAGTACCGCTTCGTGCGCTCGACTCAGATCATCGAAATGCTGTATCAGCGCTTCAACCCGGGGCGAGACGTCGAACGCCTCGAGCATATGCTCACGGACGAAACTCGTGAGATTACCGACTGTTTTCATGGAGACGGTCTGGTGAAACAGTTCGAGCGCCTGTTCGCTCTGCAGACCAAAGCGCCTGCGGAACGCCGCGCCGTACTGTGGAAAGGTGTCGAACAGTGTTTCTATAGCCGGATGTGCTCGCAGGTTTTTTCGAAGCTGTGTGAGGTCCCGACCGAAGCCGCTGAAGTTTTCGGTGATAGAAAGATCGTCGTCGGCTACCACGTAAAACCTCGCGGGCTGACCGTGTTGCTCTTTCTGATGAAACACCTGGGCGAGGGTAACCGTCTGGTCAAACCCCTCGTTCTGAAAAACGCCCAGGATGACCGAATACGAGTTGCGATCGCGAAGCGAAACCGGCTTGCCGGACGTTCCGGTTTCCCCGCGTTCGGACTTGTAGTACCCGAGTACGTATGATCGTAAGTCGCGTTCCCGAAACTCCGCCCCTGCCGCCTTGTTATAGGTCACACGATTCGCTGGTACCAGAAGCGTGGTCAGTGCGTCGACCAGAGTTGACTTACCGCTACCTATGTCTCCGGTAAGGAGGGTATTGTGCCCATTCGCCGGTATGGTCCATATCCTGCGGTCGAAAGTGCCCCAGTTGTAGACCTCCATTCGGCGGAGTCTGAACCCGGCCTGCGTATCGTCGGCAGAAAAATCGAGCAGGTCTGTATCACTCATTGGCTGACTCCTGTTCGGCGTACTCCCGGTACTCCTGCAAGTGTTGCTCGAACTCTCGAAGCCACTGAGCGTCGACGAATGCGGCGAGAATGCGCTTCACCTCAATGCGTTCACCGGTGTCGTCGAGAAAACGGATAAACCCGAGCTCGGCGATGCGCTTGAGATGTGAACCGATCCGGTCTTCCACGCGTGCCTCGCTGCTTCCATCCGGGAGAAACGTCCTGACCATCTCAATCACGTCGCCGCGGTCGAGCACCAGGCGCTGCTCACCGCTGAGAGCGTCGTGTTCGGCGAGGCGTCGCCGCAGGAGTGCGAGAATAAGACTGACCTGATAGGAGAGTCGACGCCTCGCGATAAGCCGGGGAAGCTCGGGGGTATCATCATCATCCTGATCCTGCATACGCAGAAAGGCGTATCCGGCCTCGGTGTCGTGTATGAGCTCCAGTCCAAGTACCGTGACGTAGTCCCGTATTCGCGCTTCATAGCGGTGGATCAGATTCCAGCGGGCCTCGTTTTCCTCGCGGTGCACAACGCCTCTGAACAGGTGAATAAGGATTGTTGACAGGCCGTCCGGGGAATCGGTGCTCATGAACGCTCTTCTGAAACGAATACTACTTCCGGCACCGTAGCCCGTCGAGCGACCCCCCTCCGGTCGCGCCAGCTCATCACGGCGCTCTGGTCTTCGAGTATGGAGGCGTGAGTCGATCCGGCGGCGATTGAAAAGTAGTCGATCAGCTCGGCAAGACCCTCTTCCAGGGGATACTCGGCTACGATCGCCTCCAGGCTGACCTGCGAGCGCCCATGGAGTGCATCTTCAATATTCTGAAGCAGGCGGCGACGGTCAACAACGATTCGGTCGAAGAGTGCCGCAGTATCAATCTCGACTGCCTCGTCAATCACCGGCTGTTCGGTCAGTTCGCTTGGAAGTGGCGGAGTGAACAAGGGTCTCGCCATAGGCAGGGTTATCTCAGGGCGGACGTCGCTGAGTTCCATCTCCATGTCACCTGGTGGCGTGTGCCGGATCGCGATGGCCGTTTTTTCGATGTTTGACAGGATTTCGGTGATGCGGCGATTCTCGTAGTACGCCCGGTCGTCGAGATAGCTTCGCAGTTGCCGCGAAAGCCGGGCAACGGTCCGCTGCGTCTGCTCTCCGGCGCTCATCCAGTCGAAGTGAATCCGACGCAGACGGGTATCTTCTTTCTCAGCGGAGATTGATGAAATTTTGAACACCCGTTCGAGCAGGTCCGACAGTTCCTCCTGACTCGCCGGGTCCATAAGAAAGTCCCAGAAGGCGCGAAAGCTCTGCCCCTGCTCTGATTCACTGATTGCGTCGTGCTCGCCAAAAATCCGCTCGAGCATTTCACTCTTCTCGCCGGACCAGGTGGCAATCTGTTCACGCACACTGCGGTCGAGTTCGCGAAAGTTGTTTTCCACCGCCCGGAAATCGCTCAGGAGCTCACGTGCTGTTCGGCTGAACTCGAAAAAGCGCTCGCGAAGCGAACGTTCGTCAAGCTGCCACTCCGTTTCGCCGGAAGATATGCGGGCAATCTCTTCAGTTATCTCCGCCTTGCGTCGTTTGAGCTCGGCCAGACGGAGCTCACGGTTTTCTTCTACACCACCGGCTATCTCGCGAAGCAGTTGCACAACCGTGTTCAGTCGACTTTCGGTTCCCACAAAGCGCCGTTCAAACAGACCGTCCAGCCACCGCAGCGTTGTCTCGGTCGCCGGCGTCAGGTCATAGTGCGCCTCGTCCGAGCCGGGAGGATAGAACTTTCGCAGCCAGCCCTTATCGGTATGAGCCCACTCGTCCAGGTAGGCGCGGGCAGCGCGCGGATAGGCCTCGTCTCCCTCGGTCTCGCGCAATGCGAACAGAAAGTCTTCAAGTCTCAAAGAGAGCTCAGACTCCGAAAGCGTACGGTCGTTTCCTTCGCGAAACGCGCGGTCGAGAAAGCCGGCAATCATAGGGCTGTTATCAGCGTACATGAGCCGCCACGCGGGGTGGCTCTTCCGCATTTCGCGCAGGTCAAAGTAGTCGAATGGCACGCCGGGAGTATAGCATACCGGGCTTACGGATTGTAGCAGGTATCGCTTGTCTACTACCACGACCGTGTGGTTTCAGCACTCCGCCTTTCAGCTCAAGAGCCCCGGAAGCCGTTGCCCAGAGCGATTA
>CAZREG010000085.1:6891-7953 GCA_964599075.1 uncultured Spirochaetaceae bacterium
AGGAGTCAACAAACAAGACGGAATCGGGCCAGAACTCGTGACCCATGCGCTCGATAGAGGTGCGCATGAGCTCTATCACCGTCTGCGGTACCAGACTCCGCCGCAGCATCGATGCGCCGCGTCAGTAGTTCAGGATGAACCCGACCCGCAGTGTTGGTATGAACGACCCGACTACAAAGGTGTACTGCGAAAGCCACGCGTCGGCGTCGGCGGCGTCCCCGATCGTGGTTGGCCCGTCTTCGCCGGACGCCAGGAACGTCTCTCCATGGTCACCGGTGAAAAGCGGTGGTGTGAACATGGCTCCTAATCGTCCCACAATCCGGAAGTTGCGCCCGAGGCGCACCGCTGCTTCGAGCGCGCTGTCCACCACAACGTTGATCGCTGCGTCGGCGCCAAAGCGCTTCTCCACATAATAGGTGGTGTTCTCAGGGTCGACACCGTCCGGCACAAAAGCGGCGAGCGCGAGCGTTCCCGTCGACATGCGTGCACCCACGCCAAGCTCTGCGCCCAAGCTCGCCCCGATGATCCCGATTCCCAGGTCCAGTCTGTAGCCGTACTTCGCGAGTACAAACACGTTGGTGAGAGCTCCGCTCACCGGTGCGACACTCACGTCGTATGCATTCCCGTCGGGCGTCTGATCGGCAAACGGGAGTTCCTCAGACTCTACGCCAAAGAGCTGAACCCCCGCTTCGATCCCGTTGTAAAAGCCACCACGACGCGCGACGTTCACGCCGCTGAAGATCCGAAGGTCGATCCCGGCAAAGATATCCTCGCGTGCGACGAACTCCCCGTTCGCGATTGACACGATCTGAACCGGCAGCACCGCGAATCCGTACGTTGGATTTGCGAACTCCGACTCCCACTCGCCGAGAAAGCTCGTCTGTTCGGTCTCCTGTGCGAATCCAACTCCGGCCACCATAACGCCAACAAGCGTAAGCAAGACCAGTCTAATTGCCTTTTTCTGCATCGTTTCCTCCTGCACCCCGTCCATGTTGACTAAGACCTGCAGTATACCGCACTTCTGTCAAGATTGTATGAGTGCTCGCTGGTTGCTGAATGCCA
>CAZREG010000086.1:0-3241 GCA_964599075.1 uncultured Spirochaetaceae bacterium
GATACCATCGGCTGCTAGCAGACGCGGTTGATCCACAAGGCTCAAGCCGGTCGTTATGTGGACTCAGAGTTGATGCTTGATTTTTGAGAAGATTGAGAGTAGCCTGCCCATGGTTACAGCGACGGAGGGTTTGTATGAAGAGTATATGGCTTATGTCTCTCATAATGCTTCTGGCTGCATGTGCCACTCCACCCGAGCCGATCTCGAACTCAGAGGCTGGTAACCTGCGGTCACCGCAAGATGTAGTACGGGAGCATCTGCGGGCCGTCGAGTCGGGAGAATGGGATGTGGCTGAAGCCCAGATCGCACCCGAGTTCACCATGCAAATGGAAGGTATGCCGCGATGGGTGACTATCGATCGTCCCAGCGCGCTGGATACGCACCAGGCGCGCAAGCGAGCCTTCCCGGACTTTCGCTTCAACGAGACGATTGAGCGCCTGGAAGAAAACAGCGTTACTATCGCCGTCTACCTCACGGGCACTCACACGGGTTATCTGGACTATCCGATCGACCAAGTGCCTGAGCTCGAAGCGACCGGCAGGTCGATAAACTTACCCGCTGAGTATTTCACATACTACATCGAAAATGATCAAATCCACGCCATTTTCGGGCGAATCCCCGAGGGGCATGGTCCGCCGGCGCTCAAGGAGCAATTGGGCGTCAAATGACAAGCACGCCCTCACGAATGATGCGTCGCCGATCCGTGACAAGCGGCCTGCTCCTTGGCAGGGGCACCGACGCAGGCGCTCTGCTGGTTTTGCGCGATCCGCCCGCTCGTTTCCGGCACGTTTCCCGCGACCTTTCAGTTCTGCCGCGTTCATTTTGGCTATCAGTCAGTCATCCATCGCGCAGCCGCGTAGACTGTCATGTTCGTTGAAAGAGCCGGTCGTCGCCAGCTCGGATCACACAGGTTCAGCCAATAGGATCACCGTGGGCCGTTCAGCGCGGTCGGCGTCATGCTCCAAGCGATGGGCGCATATCGTAATCGACATGTTCCAAAAATACCGGCAAGCATCGTCTGGAGCGTTGGTCCGAGGTCAACCCGGCCGCAGCCACATCGGTGTTCGCTATCTGTATGACCCCCACGTGGTCCATCGAGCGGATGGTGTTCAGACTGGGGCAGCTATGATACGATTTGATTCGTGAGCATGCCTAATCGAGATCAGCTCGAACCACGACTCTTCGACCGCCTAAGGCAGGAACCTCTCCAGGCGTCCGTCCCGGCGTCATTGCCCGTCCTGTTCTTCGGCGACCTGTTCACCGCGACCGTCGCCACGGTGGGCTTGAACCCATCGAAACTCGAATACCTGGACAAGAATGGGAACGAGCTCTCGGGAGCGCGTCATCGCGTACCGGCTTGAAGATCTCCTTGAGTGTCCCGTTCAGCCGTCTTCGCAAGTCCGCCGGCGTAGCAGCATGATAGCCATTGGTTAGGCCTGACTGCGGGGGCAAGATAAACTGATGGTTTGTCCGGCCCCCGCCATGGGGCTATCATCTGGGTATGCGAGCCCGGCGCCTCATCATTTTGGTCCTAATCGCTCTGCTCACCGCCGTTTCTGCGGACCGTCTCGTGGCCCGCGATTTCCCTATGTCGCTCGCTATGGGCAATCCGCTCCTGTCCACGGGCATCGCCGATGTGGGCTACCACGATTATACCCTCGTTGCCGGACCTCTTGACGCCTTCTCTGTACGGCAGCGCACGTCCGTTGCAACGCGACCGGCGGAGGCACTGGCCCTTGGCGTGCACTGGGCAACCTACCTGATGGTAGGGCCCATCCCCGCGGCAGGAGATTCGTTCTCTATAGCGCGGTGGGTGATGCACGCGGTGCAGTTCGAATATGAAGTCCGGGCCGCGGTACGCCTTGGCCCCGTCGATCTTGTTGCACGCTACGGTCGCACGAGCCAGCACCCGCTGTCGAGTGGCGGAATATCAGAAGTGTCGTCGGATATCCTGGAAATGGGGATAAGTACAAACCGCCAGACGGTCTCAACCGGCATTCGGGTCGCCTACGTAGACCTCTACGACTTCTGGCAGAGTCCGCTCAGCGCGCCGCGAACCGCCTTGCGGACCGAACTTCCCGTAGAGCTGGCTGTGCCGTTCGGCGGCCTCACGTTCGTTGCGCGCGCGTGGCCGCGCCTGCTCGTCCTGCGGCAAGCCGGCGCGTGGCCGTACGCAGATGTGGATCCTCCGGTCCAGATGGAGATTGATACAGAGCTTGGTATCCAATTCGCGGGTAGCCGCTCGTACGCGGAGATCCTGGTTGAGGTGTTTACGACGCAGGATAGCGAGCAGGGTCGGGGCGAGCCCTCACCGCTCACGACGGTGGGTTTTACCGCACGAATCGGCGTGCGGTAAGCCCTGCCTGCCAATATCCCGCCGGAATGCGCATGAAGAAGTAAGCGATACCCATGGGCGCGCAGCGTGGGGGGACGCCTCTACGGCACGTCTGGCACGGTCTGCGCACCGGCCACGAACCGCTCGCCAAGCGTATCAAGCATCTCGCGTGCCGCCTCAATGTGCACCGCTTTGTCAAGTCGGGCAGCCGGACTCAGTGCAATTCCGACCGCGGCGCTCCGGCGGTAAAAAGTGATCGGATACATGTGCGCAAAGTTTTCTGGTCCGTCCGGAATCGGCGGGAGGATTGCCGTCAGGTCGAAGTTGTGAGCCGCTTCGAGCAGCGAGTTCGTGAACGGCACTCGGTCCTCGCGTGTGACGTAGTTCTCGGCAAAGTCCGCGTTCGAGCCGAACTCTCGTGTCCCCCAGAAGAGCTGCAAGAGCGATCGCCCTACAAAGGGGTCTAGGAATGTTGCGTGGATCACCCGGTTCGCTCGATCCGGCTCATCGGCAAGCGCGTCGGCGATGCCGTGTACAACGTGAGCCCCGGCGCTGTGCCCGACGAGGTGCAGCACCTCGTAGTCGTAGGCGGCACTCGCGAGCTCGCGCCCGATGCTTACTCCAATCGCGTACCCGACACCCGGGGCGGCGAGCCGGTCGAGGCTCGCCTCGTGCCAGTCGACCCGGTAGACATCCCAGAGCTCGGGTGACTCCATCAGCGCGCGGAAGTCGCGTTCGAGCGCGAGTGGCCAGCCGTTGGCACGCGCCTCCACACCATGGGCAATCACGATGATCCCCGTCGCCGACCCCGACTGTCGACCGGGCCCCGGGACGTCCGGTGCCGGCGTGACACACCCGGAAACGAGCAGGCCGATCACAAGCAGGAGCACGAGCTTTGCGCGGCTG
>CAZREG010000086.1:3341-7566 GCA_964599075.1 uncultured Spirochaetaceae bacterium
CGGGGCGTGACAACCACCCGTTCGGGTAGCTGAAAAGCATATACTTCATCCGACAGTTTTACTAACCTTTGACTCGCTGCTGTCGGCGCCCGTGGCGCCTTCGGTGGTAATTCAAGTCGTGTCGCGCTGCTGCGCGGGAGGGTTCGACCATCGCGAAGGGTGTGAGGCTGCCGGATGCAGCGAAAGAGTTAGATCTTCTCAACGATTCGATTCCCCATTTGGTCAGGAAAATCGCGATACCGGCGAGTATCGGAATGATCTTCAACACTATGTACAACGTCGTAGACACGTACTTTGGGCAGTTCCTTGCCACCGAGGGACTTGCAGCGCTCTCGCTTTCGTTTCCCCTCTTCTTTGTGATTATTGCCGCCGGAAGCGGGATCGCCACGGGAGCAACCGCACTTATCTCAAACGCACTTGGCTCCGGTGACAGGGAGCTTGCCCGCCGATATCAGGCGCAGGCGATCTCTTTTGGGGTAATCGCCTCCATCGTTTTGACCATAGCCGGACTCCTGGTGGCTGAACGTGCCTATCGGTTTATGGGTGCCGACGATCTGGTTCTGTCATTGGGCATGAGCTACATGCGGGTGATTCTCTTTGGGACCGGCTTCTTTCTCTTGAATGCCATTGTGAATGCGGGGCTGACCTCTCGCGGAGACACAAAGAGTTATCGGAACGTCCTTTTTATCGGCATGATTCTCAATATCGGCCTGGATCCGCTCTTTCTCTTTGGGTTTGCGCCACTTGGCATACCGGCAATGGGGGCCGCAGGCATAGCACTTGCGACAGTCGTGATCCAGGGTGTCAGTCTTGGCTATATGATAACGCGGGCCCGGCGCGCGCAGTCGTGTGCCGGCATGCAGTTCCATGACTACCTTCCGCAACGCTCGTTCTATCGTGAGATAGCGGTACAGGGCATCCCGGCGAGTCTCAACATGATGACCGTGGCGCTGGGGATGTTTGTTATCAACTTTTTTATTGCTCGAAACGGCTCAACTGAGGGACTTGCCGCCTACGGTGTTGCCCTGCGGATAGAGCAGATTGCCTTGCTTCCGAGCGCTGGTCTGCACACTGCCATGCTTACCCTTGTCGGGAACAATTTTGGGGGCCATCAGCTCGCTCGAATCAGAGAGACGTTCAAGATATGCCTCCTCTACGGACTGGTGGTCATGGCAGTGGCTCTTGGTATCGTACTTCCGTTGGCCGGGGTACTGATGCGACAGTTCACCAGCGATCCGACTGTCGTTGCGATTGGACAGCGGTACCTCTACATAGAGGGATTGGTGTACTACGCCTATGTTCTTCTCTTTGGTTCGGTCGCGTTTATGCAGGGATTGAAACGACCAATGCCCGCGATATACCTGGGTATCTATCGGCAGCTTGTTGCGCCCCCGCTTGTCTTCTTTCTCTTTGCTGAAGTCCTTGGATGGGGATTGAACGGTATCTGGTGGGGGATTTTCACCGTCACCTGGTCTGCCGCCATTGTTGCCTTCTTCTGGTCTCGCGCAGCACTTACGAAGGCTGAAACGGTAGATGCCGCTCTCAAGGTTGCGCCGGCAGAAGCGTGAGCTCCTGGACAATCCGGGTCCACGAAGCCCAGCGGGGCGCGTAGAAGGAGTTGGTGAGCCCGCTGACGTAAACGGCCGGCCTTCCGACAAAAACATGTCCGTTTTTTACAATGCCGGCAGTCTTGTGTGAGGTATCGTAGGCGTACTGCTTATGCAGAACCCAGAGGAGCCACACATGACCAATGCACACATCACCCTGGCGACACTTCTCAGCCTTTTTCTGCTTTCCGGCTGTTTTTCCCCAGTCGGACCCGATCCACAGGTCGACGAAGAGATCGACCCGCCGGTACCCACGGTGAAGATCTACGTTGATAAGGCGGGCGGAGACGACGACACCGGTGATGGTTCGCAGGCACTTCCGTTCGCCTCAATTTCTGCCGCGCTATCCGCAGTTCCGGAGGGCGAAGTCGGCGAGATCCGCGTTGCCGGGGGAATGTACGAGAGTTCCGCTACCATTTTTGCCGACGTTCCTGAAGCGATCATCAAGGGCGGTTATGATCCGTCCGACGGATGGAGCCGGGACGTCACGAACAACCCTACGGTCGTTCAGAACACTACGAGCCCCGTGTTCAGGCTGGAGGCGGATACAACACTGGACGGCATGACCATCCGCACCTATCCGGAAGGCGGGACGGCGCAGAGCGCGTGGAGCGCGATCCAAGTCCAGAGCGGCTCCCACACGGTCAGCATTCTCAGCAACGTGCGGATCCATGTTTCAAGCACTAATTCCCCTCACTTTGGCGTGCGAGTTTTCACTGGCGCCACGGGTTCGATGGGTATCAAAGACTCGATCATCTACGCAGGAGGCACAAACCAGAGCGGTGCAGTGGGCGGCGTCCGACTTGAGGGAGCCGACAGCTACGCAATGACAATTGAAGACTCTGAGATCGTACTCCAGAGCGTTGGAGGAACCGGCGATCCAAGCCCGCTCTACGGGGCCTATCTGGCGAGAGGAGAGCTCACGATTATGGACTCGACTATCAGAACCGACGGAAGCATAATTGCAACCGATACCGTCTACGGTGTGCTCACGAAATCTGTGAATCCGACGCTTGTTATTGATAGAACCTTGATCGACATAGAGACAGACTCAGATATCACCAAAGCAATGAGCCCTCTCTCCGTTTTTGCCGGATCGGCCAGAATCACCAACTCAATAGTCAAGCTGACCGTCTCAGGTACAAACTACATTCGAGGTTTTACTGGAGGCTCCGGAGCGGCCCTTTCGGAGCTCTACAACAACACGATTGTCGTTCGCACGGACACCGATCAAAGTCCAATCGGAGTGTTCATAAACCCCAGCCAGGACAACGTCTCAATGCGGAACAATATTGTAATCGTCCAAAACAGCGGGTCGGCGACCACGTTTGCAATCTCAGGGCCTTCAGACGCGTCAGTGCTCGTAGAAACCAACGTCTTTTACAACGACGGCGCGGCCGCGATCGACGGCGACTACACCACTGGGAACACCGTCTACCAGACCATTGGCAGCTTTGCTTTTGCAGATTACACAGGAGCAGACACAGATCCGTCGAACGATTTCCAACTGAGTGCAGAAAGCCCGACACTCCTGCGGGCGGGAGGCGAGAGTCTTTCCGGCGTCGGCGTTACCGCGGACTACGGCGGAACGGCGCGGACAACCGGCTTCTCAATTGGCGCGTTCGAATACGAAGAGTGACAGCCGTATAGCGGAGCTATCGTGTTACTGCGTGAAAAGTATTCAGACGTCCGGCTCCGTGGAACGGCGACCTCTCTGGTAAAGGCATAGAGCGCGAATTGGTTGAGGTCCTCAGGAGAACAAATGGTCAGAGTATTACGCTTCCTTGCCATGGGTCTTCCTCCATTGCTGCATGGACAGTCAAGTTTCTGATGTTCTGCGTGATACGGAATGAACTCCCGCTTGCGAAGTGCACCGGAGACGGAACACCAATAAACGCGATCGCTGCGCCCGGCGCTGCAAACGCGAAGAATACCGGCTTCGAAAACTACCTTGACTCCTAAGGGTAGTGCCGCGATCTCATCTGGAAACCCACCAGATCGGTCCCAAGCAGCGAGATCCGATCCTTGAGCAACTCATCCGCCTTCGCGGTAGGCGGCAAACGCGGGCTGCCAGTCGCCGGTCCGTACCAGCCGCTCCACATCTTCCAGACCCGCACTTTTCAGATGCACCCGCTCAAAGAAATGTCGGTAGTCCTCTACACAGATCCATTCGTCAATACGTTGCATTCGAAACTCCTTACCTGCAATGTGGTCCCGACGATTCGCCGTTG
The DNA here is from genome assembly GCA_964599075.1 of uncultured Spirochaetaceae bacterium. Taxonomy (GTDB): domain Bacteria; phylum Spirochaetota; class Spirochaetia; order DSM-27196; family SLST01; genus SLST01. The sequence goes on from CAZREG010000086.1 coordinate 7,180, forward strand.
CCAATCGGCAGAACGAATGCCGCTCTGTTTTTGTGAGTACCGCCCGGTGTGGTATCCTCGGTCCATGATATACGTTGCGCTTCTCCGCGGGATCAACGTCGGCGGCAAGAACAAGATCGATATGAAGGCGCTCAAGGAGTCATTCGAGCGCGTCGGCATGCACGACGTTATCACCTACATCAATTCGGGGAACATCGTGTTTCGCAACGGCGGCCATCCGCGTGCCGAGCTGACCAAGACGATCGAGGCGGCAATCAAGCGCGATTTCGGCCTCTCGATTCGTGTTGTGCTGCGCAGCCTCGACGAGTACCGGATGGTGATGCGCGCGTTACCCGACGGGTGGACTAACGACGATCATGCCAAGAGCGACGTGATGTTCCTGTGGGA
>CAZREG010000087.1:0-7446 GCA_964599075.1 uncultured Spirochaetaceae bacterium
CTTCCATTTCATGAGACTACTCGAGTAGGTGACATCTGTCGACGTCCAGCCGTCCAGCAAGAAAAAGCCCCCGATTTCCCGGGGGCGGTGACGGCCGTGCGTGACTCAGCCGACGCCCAACGAGTCAAGTAGACCATTCCTGAAACCCTTTGTTATCCGACGAAGTAGAGGCGGTGAAGGATTCCCTCTCTCACCGTGGCGCCGAGGTGACTCCTGGTTTGGCTCGATCATGTGCAGATTGCCGTCGGAGGGGTACACATTGACACCCGAGATCGGGTCGATCGAACCAGTGAGACCAATGACGACCATGTTCCAGTCGTAGCTTGAAACAAGCTGCCCAACGAGAGCGTTAAAATCCACGGCGTTCTCAACAATCTCAACGCCTCTGCCGCGTCCGGATCAAACCTGGGAGCAGCATCTTCAGCTCCTTCCTAGTAGTACGGACTGAAGGTGGGTACAAAGCTGTACTGCGGATAGCCAAAGCCAAAGGCAAAACTCTTGATGCAGGTCTTGCGATCAATCAGATGAGCCATCGCCGTTCGGAACCTCTTGTTCGACAGCCGGCTTAGCTCGGGCTCAGAGATACCCGCATCATCATCGCCTTCGATCGGGTTCTGGTTGAACGCGATGAAACTGGTGGAAGTCGCCGGGCCCACGTTGGAGAGCTCAGTTACCAGTACACCGTAGTCCGCACCGCGAACTATATCTATGACGACTTCATCGAGGTACGGCAGCGGTGTCCCCGCCTCATCGATCTCGCAATAGTACGGGTTCGGGGCGAGGACGATTCGCTCCACCGGGAACGTTCGCTGATCAATTACCGTCCAGATTGAGTCGCCACCGGCATTACGGAGAGAGTTCCGGGTGGAGCCTGCGCTGGCGACCGCTTCATCATAGTAAATCCAGTTCACCGTCCCCGCAAAGTCGTCAGCAGTGATGGGCTCACCGTCTGACCAGAAGATCTCGTCTCGTAGGGCGTTAAAGAGAAGGTTGGCAACAGCCTGTCCAGTTCGTTGGTGATCGACCAGCACTACCGGCAGACCCGATTCCACGGACACGTGCAGATCTACTCCCACCGAAGCGAACCGTGCACGAAATCGTTCAGCCGCATCCGTGACAAGCGAGGCGGCCGGGACCTGAGCGCGGACGAGTGGGAGCGCCATGGCGTCTGAGAGCGCGAGCTGATGCAGGTCCCCTACCAGGCGAAAGAGCAGGAGTACCTCTTCGCGAAGACTGTTGATCGCCTCCCCATCCGGCTTCAACAGCCCGTCCTGAACAGCTTCTATCTCCGCGCGGAAGTTCCCGATCGATCCCCTCCTCCGAAACGGTGACCGGCTCAGCCCCCGGCCGGATGGTGCGGGTGGCGACAACAAGGCAAGAGAGCGGGCGAAGGCTTCAGGTCAGCAGGGTGGCAAGCAACCCGACGATCACAACCACCGTGATAAGTGTGTACCTCAAGATGACACGGTGGTCCGTGTGAGAAAGGCCCTCTCCTGTGCACCGAACCCCTCAAACAGCTGTGGCAGTCCACAGAACCGCGCCACATCTTCCCTTTGCGCCTCAGCGCTTCTTCAGGATCAACGGGAGCGTGGAGGTTATCCGGTCGGCGTAGAAAGCAAGCAATACCTGCTGACGCGGCGTAAGCTCCTTGATCTGGTCCTGAACCGAGAGATAGAGTACCAACTCGGAGGTGATCGCATCCGGGTCTGAGATCGCGCGAAACTTTCGCCGGGCGTTGGAGAGGTGCGTGTCCGTGCTTCGCTCCACCCCCGGGTAGCTGACGCCCATCACTCGGTCAACCAGCTCTGTGCGGGGGAAGACTCATCCGGAATGAGTTGCGGCAAGCTCTCGAGGGCTGAACGGCTTTCGCACGCAGGCGCGCGCTCCACCGGAGGCGCGAAAAACCGTATGGCCCTCGTGCTCAAGGTAGCGCGTTCGAACGCTCGCCTCTTTGTCCGATGCTACTCAATCTCTCAGCCGGTCTGCAAGCTGCTCGAGGGAGAAAACCGTGGCCGGTTGGGCATCCGGGACTGCCAGCGTCCACTCCAGTGTATCCGTTTCCGAGACCTGGACCGAAACATCGCTGTGATCGGCGATGGTGAATCCTATCCGCTCCAGAGCATGTTGAGTCCAGATGGCACGCTCGCCGGAGCCGATGACCCGCACCGGCGTACCGATCGTCTGTGGCAGGCGAAAACTGCCTCGCTCGTAGTCGAACTCGAGCGAGCTCCCGCTAAACAGATGATCTATCTCGCGGCCCAGGACCAGGTCCTCCGGGGAGCCACTACAGATGGTCCGATCCGGACGGATAAGGACAACAGTGTCTGCCGTGCGAAGGACCAGCTCAATCTCATGGGAGCTCGTTATCACCAGCCGACCGCTTTCGTGAGCCGTTCTTCGAAGTAATACCATGGTGCTTGCCCGGGCGGAAACATCGAGAAACGCCGTTGGCTCGTCGAGTATCATCACCCGGGAGCTCTGCGCCAGAGCACGTGCAATAGCTACCCGTTGGCGCTCACCGTCGCTGAGCTCGGCTACCCGCCGGCCTGCGAGCTGTCGAACGCCGGAGGCGGAGAGTGCAGCCTCCACAGCCTTGAGATCGGTCTGGGAGGCTGCTCCGAGAAGAGAGATATGGGGGTAACGCCCAATCTCCACATAGCGCTGGACGCTCATGTAGCCCGGTGCTCTCTGTCCGGTGAGCACAACGCTCAACTCACGTGCCCGTTCACGGGCAGAGAGAGCCTCAATTCGTCTGCCGCCGATCTCCACGGTTCCGGAAAGCGGTCGAAGCAGTCCTGAAATCGTCCGCATCAGGGTGGATTTCCCGATGCCGTTTGGCCCGATAACGCAGACGAAGCGGCCGTTCCGCAAGCTCAGTGACACCTCATTCAGGATCGGCACGTCTGATGCATAGCCGCAAGAGAGCCTTTGTGTATAAAGCCCGACGTCCGCTCCTCCCGCACCCGTCACTCGAACGCACCCCGCAGGCCCCCGCGCCTGGCAACGACGGCGATCACGACCGGAGCCCCAATGAGCGAGGTCACCGCATTCAGCGGAAGCGTGAGCCGCAGCCCCGGAAGTGAGGCGATAAGATCCGACAACACCGCTACGCCAGCGCCGAGTATCATGGTCGCCGGCAGCAGATAGCGGTGATCCGCCGTACGCAGAAGTCCCCGCGCCAGATGAGGGACCGCGATTCCCACAAACCCGATCGGCCCGCAGAACGCAGTGACAACACCGGCGAGGACGGATGTTACCCCGATCAGAGCGACTCGAGTTCCCACCACGCGCACGCCCATGGTCCGGGCGTACGCCTCGCCGAGCAGGAGTGCATCAAGGGGACGGGCAAGGACGATCGAGGTCACCAGGCCCGTTGCCACCGGGATGAGCAGCAGCGGCAACTGCCCGCCGGTGACTCCGGCGAAACTGCCGAAGGTCCAGTTGATGTACGCCTGGATCTCCTCGGGAATACTGAAGTGCATGAGCACGTTCACTGCTGCGCTCACCGCATAGCTGAACAGGACGCCAAGAACAAGCAGGGTCAACGGATTGTCGACGCGGCTGCTCGCAAGAAGTACGAGCAGCATCACGGCTGCGGCCCCGAGTACCGCACTGGTGGCGATGACTGAGTCTCCACCTAGCGCCACGGCGGACAGGAGACCTGAGCCGCCGGTCAGTGGTGAGCCAAAGGTGCTTCCAGCGAGCACCACCAGCGCCACACCAAGGCTGGCTCCGGCAGAGACCCCGAGCACCGAGGGTCCGGCGAGAGGGTTTCGAAAGAGAGTCTGCATGAGCAACCCGGATGCCCCAAGCGCGGCGCCGGCAGCCGCTCCGGTGAGTGCCCGGGGCAGGCGAAACTCCAGCACAATGCGTACCAGCGGGTCTGATCTGTCGGCACCAGCAAAAAAAGCGCGGATGACCGTCGAGAGTGGTACGCTGACCGACCCGAGCGCGAGCCGGGCAGCGAGAACCACAGTCAGTAGGGCAAGGCCGCCAAACAGCGCGGCCGTCGCTCTACTGGAGACGTTGGTAGTAGAACAGGTCATGATCCGGGAGGAGCTCAGGGTGGAAGATGGCAATTAGATCCTGAAGAACCACCTGCGGGTTCACGGCCCCTGATTCAAAGTAGTCGATGCCGCCCCCGGCGGCCACCCGAGCGTTGTTGTTATAGATGGTCTCAAGCTCAAAGGCACGGAACTCCGCGAACCGAGAGTCCTCGGCCGCAGCCTGTTGCAGGGAGGTCCACTGTCCTGGATTGATCCAGATATCGGCCTGTCCTGCCTCCGCGAACACCGTTTCAAGGTCATAGAATAGAGCGCCGGTCGTATCTGTGTCCCCGTAGACGTAGTCTCCGCCGGCATCCCGGATCAACTGTGCCGCATAGCTCTGTCCCCCGGCGATAGACCAGGTTCCCTGGAACGGTGCGTTGATCAGAACCAGTGGCTGATCAGCGGCTCCACGCCCCAAGAGTGCCAGTCTTTCGTACTCATCCGCGATGTCCGACATGAGTCCGGCCGCCTCCTCTGCTTTGTCGGCAAAGAGAGCGGTAAAGACGAACCACTCAGCGCGACCAAGCGGGGTGTTCTCAAGCCAGTCGCCGCTGACCACCACGGGAAGCTCAGCCCGCTCGAGCGTCGGGGCTGCATCAAACTCTCCTCCGAAACTGTTCACCAGGATAACGCCCGGATCCAGCACCAGAAGCTGCTCCACATCTACGCCCGGCCCGGATCCGACCTCCAGTATTGCGTCTGAGCGGGACTCGTAGGTCGGTGAATAGACGTATGCGAGCGAGTCGACGGCAGTCACCAGCTCGGGCGAACCGATCTTCTCCAGATGGGCGAGAAACGTTGTAGACATTGACACGAAACGTTCAACGGGAACCCCGATCACCTGATCCGCTCCTTCAACTGAAGGCGCAGCCTGTTCACGCGGGTAGAGAACGTAGTACTTCGTGTCTGCCTCAGTGGCACCGGGAAACGGCCTGTTTACTTCCGCTATCGTGAGTGAGCCCGACCGATAGACATTGAACCCCTGCGCATAGCGGGATAGCTCCGGAGCCGGGACCGACTGTTCAAGCAGAGCAGGCAGATCAGTGGAGATCGGTTCGGACTCCGGAACTTCAGTTGTTCCGGTTGCCAGAAGATGAGAACACGGTAAGACCGTGAGCAGGAGCATCAAGCTCCCCACAAGAGATATTTTTTTCATCCTTCCCTCCGAAGGTGATTCTGTCAGTGTCGCCCGGCAGGTCTCCTGGCTCAGAGGTCAGACAATCGTTGTTCACCGCTTCCCCTTCCGGGTGCTTTGTCCACCAGCGCTCGGGCGGACTCGGTGCGGATCACCACACCGGCGAACGGATCTTCCTCAATACAGTAGCGGGGGCTGCCGCGGATTCTCACCGCATTCCCGTGTTCAGAAGCGTGATTGCTCACACTCACACCGGACGCACCGTTAGTATAGGAGCCTTTGCGATAGCCCCGCAACCGTCGCGGAGGGGACGCTCAACGCAAATTGTGAATATACTTATGGACGTGCGAGGATTTCGACTCTATACAGCCGTTCTCGGCCTTCTTGCAACCGTACTGGTGGGAAGCTCATTTCTGCTTCCCCGTGCGGATGCACAGCAGCCGACAGACCCTTCGTATCCTGAACCGTCTGCCGAACGCTCTTCTGTAAACCCACCCCCCCTGCGTGAGCTACCCGGCGCCGAAGAGGTGAGTGCCATGGCTCAGGCCTACCCTGACCGTATAGATGCGGTGGCCGTTCGCGAGGGCCAGTGGGCCCTTCTCATGGACGGCAACTGGTACTACTGGGCGGATGGACGACTTCTACCGCAGGAGTTCCTGGCGCAAGCGCAAGAGTTCGTCTCCATTCGGTTTTATCGTTACGACCTCGGTCCAGTGAGGCCGCGGGAGATCGACCCGGAGCTCGAGAGGCGACTCATTGCCCGAACCCTTTCTCAAGCCGATGGCGGGACTGATACACGGGTCCGCTTCAACAGTTTTCTCGATACGCTCTATCAGATCAGCTCACGGGAGCAGGCTGAGACGCGAGTTCAGCCTGTCTCTTTTCTTGGATTCCGCACCCGTGTGCATCCGTTGCTTGTTGAACCGTTGAGGCGGGTAGAACTGGAGATCCAGGAGATCGGCACCACAGACCAGATTGTGAGCGCATTTGTGGCTGGGCTCTCGGCAGTTCATGGCTACAACTGGCGTAACATAGCCGGTACACTCCGACGTAGCTATCACAGTTACGGGGTTGCGGTAGACCTGATTCCGCGCAGCTACCAAGGGCAGTGGCCCTACTGGTTGTGGGCCGCCCAGGGCGGAGTAGATGACTGGTGGAACCTTCCCCTGGAAGACCGATGGCAGATACCGCAGCCAGTAGTTGATGCGTTTGAACGAAACGGATTTATCTGGGGCGGCAAGTGGCTGAGCTTTGACAATCTCCACTTCGAGTATCGCCCTGAGTCGATCATGATGGCGCAGACGCTTGTCTCATCAGACGCAAATTCCGATACTCAGGAGAGATGACCGCGACTCTCAGTCCACGGACCGTCCAGAATGCTCTGCGAATCCTCTTTGACGGCTCCCCGCGGGGTATTCCCCAGGTTGCCGAGCTTTCGATCCTGGAGCAGAAGGAACTGGCAGCCCGTTTCCGCTCGCGCGCGCTTGACATGCATCCGGACCGTGCGAAGGCCCTCGGTATCGACCCGGAGGATCTAAACTCGCGGTTCAAACAGTTGCACGGTGCCTACCGGGTTCTCTGCAGGCTCGTGGAAGACCGGCAGTTGAGGGACTCAATTCTGCGCTCTGTAACGGTTTCCAGAGACCCCGTGGCCGCTGGAAAAGGGGGACTTTGGACCCCGCGGGCGCCTCGGCCTAATAGGGACGATCGTTTTGCCGGCGCCTCAACCGAACAGGACAACAACGACGGAAGGCGATTCTACAACGGTCGCGTTCCCGTCTCTGAGCTCCGGTTCGCCCAGTTCCTCTACTACAACCGGGTCATTGACTGGAAAACCATGATTGATGCCGTCACCTGGCAGTACCGAGTAAGGCCGAAAGTGGGTGAGATTGGGCGCTCCTACCAGTTCCTCGACTTCAAGGGCGTCTCGACGGTGCTCAGACAGTCACCACGCGGTGAACTGTTCGGAAACACTGCCTTGCGCCTCGGTATGCTTGACATCCGGCAGCTTCGTGTCATGCTGGGCAAGCAGCATCAACTGAATTATCCGATAGGCAGATACTTCGTGGAGCATGAGATACTCTCAGCGCCCGAAGTGGAGCATCTGCTTGAGATGAACAAGCGCCACAATATATTCGTGCGAAACAGTCAGTAGAATCTCAAGAACAGATTTCTCACCGGGCTTTTGTCAACCTTTCAGCTCCCGGTTCTCTTGCTTTTCATTGCAGGTACGAGCGCGGTCAGTGTCTGCTGCGCAATTGG
>CAZREG010000088.1:0-7359 GCA_964599075.1 uncultured Spirochaetaceae bacterium
TCATCGAAGGCGATATGCTTCTCGAAGTCTGCGATCGCATCGTGCACGTTTCGCCAGCTCTGGTTGAGGTTTGACAGTCTGACGTACTCGTCGAGCTGGCTGTGGGCCTTGAACTTCTCCTGGAAGCAATCCACTATCTCTTTTCTTGCCCACGGATTCTTGCTGTCGTACTCGAGGATGCGCTTGAGAATCTCAATTGCCGTCTCCCACTCCTTCTTTTCCTTGAAGTATGGATACAAGTCTTCGAGTAGCTGAATTGACCGTTCCGGACTCACCATTTTGGCAATCCGGCTCTCGGCGTGATAGAAGAACTCAGTTTCTTGCGGCGCGAACTGAATCAGCTTGTGCCAGACTTCCTTGATACTGTTGAACAGACGCTTGTTGATGTAGCGGTGGAGCGCCTTTTTGTAATAGTCGATCGCTTCATCTATCGATTCTTCTTCTTCTCGTTTTGCCGCAAGGTTACGGACGATATCTGCCTCGTCGTAATCAATACGAATGAGACGTTCCCATATGTCGAACTTCTTCTCGTCCTTGTTCTCGTTCTCGTAGCACTCGGCCAGGGTCCGCAGGGCATACTTGTTCTCCCCGTACTCCAGGATGCGCCGGCACAGATACTCGACAATGTTCCACTTGTGGTTATCAGTGAATATCTCGATGAGGCTTGCCAGATTAGTGTCATCCACGGTCTGGCGGCTGAGATGGATTACGCCTGAGATGTAGAGCGCTATAATGCTGTTCTTTGTGTGCAGGAGGTGCTCATCGCAGAGTTCCAGGACTTGATCCTGAATTTCTGCCTGAGTTACCTTATCCAAAACCGCGTCGAGCTCCTGGAAGTTCGCCACAGTATAGTTATTCAATGTGGCGCGGGTCCACTTCTCCTGATTGAGAAGCTCCGAAACCTGCTCCAGTACCGTATCCGCCATCACAAACTCCTACTAATTCGTATATAACCTGTATATCTTGTCGTTCAAAGCTCGCAGTTTGAGCAAGACCTCGTCAATCTTCGCGCTGTCTTCTCCGCTGCAGATGTAATGGTCTATCAACCAGAAATAGTGGTTGATAAGCCGTGGTTCCACGAGCTCCTTACGGGATCGTCCGTCCTTGAACTCCCTCTCAAGCGCGTAGATGTTCTGCTTCAACTTTCCGTACTCAATTGAGCGAAGCTCCCGCTTCACGTTGAACACGCCGTAGAGGACGCCGAACACTGGGAGCCACTCCTTGAGTTCCTCACCGTGAAACTCCAGGTCCTCCACCTTTCTGGCGAGGGCGCGTACCATTTGAGATTCCAGTACCTCTAAATGTACTCGTTGTGGGTCCAGGAAGAAAGCCTCTCGAAAGAATGCCTTTGCCGCTGAAACTTCGTTTACTAACGCGTACGCATCGGCAAGCTCTGCAGTCAGTTCAGCGCTGTCCGCGCGTTCAGCGGCGGCGGCTTCCAGATACCTCACCGCGGTATCGTAGGCACCGAGTCCCTTGTGGCAGCGGCCGATGCGCACCAGCAGCTCCGCGTCGCTCGAGTCATTCTCCCTTAGAAGCACATCAAAAGCGGTGAGTGCGGACCCGAAGACGAACTGGCGTAAAGCCTGAATGCAGGGTTCGAAGCTACCCGTGCGCTGGATGAACTGATCAAACAGAGGCCACTGATTGAGCAGGTACTCGCCACGTTCAAACTCATGGGTCACCGAAGAGAGGTGGCGGTCCCTCTCGAGCCAGAACTTTGCACTTTTCAGAGAGGAAAGTATGTGTTCGCTCTCAAAGTCTACTCCGACCGCCTCTTCCAGGTTTTTCACAGCAGATTGAAGATCGTGGTTGCGAATCTGGTTCAGTGCCCGCTCCAGTAAAGCGTCAGCGGTCGTCGTATTATTATCCATCTGTTGCATAGGTCGCGGGTAGTTTCCCATTATAGCGGCACAAGTTCTTTCGTCAACGAGGGATGCTTTCCAGCACTTCTCACTTGTCGTATAGTTACGGTATGAGCGAACTTCCGCTATTGACCGCTCCGTCTATTCTTGCCTCTGATTTCGCAGCCGTCGCCGAAGGTTTGCGGACAATCGAAGAGGCTGGGGGCGACTGGGTTCATCTCGATGTGATGGACGGTCACTTCGTACCGAATATCACGTTCGGACCAAAGATGGTGGCCGATATCCGGCCCCGGACCAAACTCCCGCTGGACACTCATCTGATGGTGTCAAATCCGCAAGATATGATTGGTTGGTTCGCGGATGCGGGCGCCGATTATCTGACCTTTCATATAGAGGCTTCTGTACACGCCCACAGACTGATTCAGCGAATTCGAGATGCCGGTATGCGTCCTGGCATCTCGCTCGTGCCGTCTACACCGGTTGCTGCAGTGGTGGAGATCCTTCCAGAGCTTTTTCAGGTGCTGGTCATGACGGTGAATCCTGGTTTCGGTGGCCAGACACTGATCGAAAGTTGTGTTGAAAAGGTCCGAACTCTGGACCGTATCAGGCGGGAGCGGGGGCTCTCATTTTATATTGCGGTTGATGGTGGCATAAACCAACAGACGGCGCCCCTGGTGCGAGACGCCGGTGCGAACGTGCTTGTGAGCGGATCAGCATTTTTCAAGAGTGCCGCACCGGCCATGGAGCTTGCTCAACTTCGAGGGCAAAAAATTGCGTGAGGCGTATGGTAATGAGCACACCATTGGCGCCGAGAATTAGAATAAGAGGGTGTCTCACATGAAAAAGCTCACGCTGACAACGTGTCTCGTTTTTGTTGCGATTAGCATCTCCGGTCAGAGTGGGGCTGTAGTTCCCGAGCCGCTTGCCGATGGGCTTGAGGCATTTGAGCAGCGCGATTTTTCACGAGCGGCCGCTCTTTTCCAGCAGTCGATCGAAGCTCCCGGGGAGTCCTACGACGGGCACGCACAGTACTGGCTCGGACGCACACTCATGGCTCTTAACGAGCTCGAACCGGCAGCTGACGTATTTGATCTGTTTCTCGCAAGTTATTCGCAGCATCCTTATGAAGAGGAGGCTCGGTACCAGCGTGCCCGGATCTTTTTTCTGAATGATCGGTACGAGGCTGCTGTCCAGCAGTTCTCTCGGTTCCTCAGCGACTATCCCGAGTCTGCCTTTGAGCCCAATGCGATCTACTGGAGTGGTGAATCACTACTTGCTCTCGGACGACTTGATGCGGCTGAGCAGCTCTTTCGCGAGGTGACCGTTCGCTTTCCTTCCAGTTTCCGCTATGAGGCAGCTCAGTACCGTCTGGATGTCCTTGATCTCAAGCGTCGTGAGAACGAGCTCCTCACTCTCCTTCAGTGGAGCCATGAGGAGTATCTGCAGGCGCTTGAACTGTTCGAACAGCGCGAGGCGCAGTATCGAGAAGCCCTGCGTTCTTACAGAAGTCAAATTGCCGGGACCGCGGCTGTCGATGCGCAGTCTATCATCAATGAGCTGGAGACCGAGGTCGGTGTTCTCCAGCAGACTGTGGCGAATCAGCGTGATGAGATAAACCGACTTCTTTCAGAGGCGCGACAGTCGCAAGCACCGGCCACGGAGCGGACAGAGAGTCCACAGCCGGACGCAGAGATGCGCGAAGCCCTCGACAGCCTGCGCTTACAGGCTTTAGAGTTGCAGCAGATACTACTGGAACAGCAAGAACAGGAGGAGGGGCAGTGAGGCGTCTTCTACTCCTTCTATTTTTTGCCTCCGTCAGCCTTGGAGCGATTGAAATTGAACAGGGCGATTTGCGTCTCACGCTTGATGAGCGAAGCGCGCGTTTCGCGGTCTCTGTTCGTGATAACGGGGGCTGGACGAGCCTTCTATTTCCGAACGATATCCGAACCTCTGCAACTGATGTTCTCGAGTCAAATCAGGTCCACAGACTAGGAGATTCCGGACAATTCTCGCAGGAGATCCAAGAGGGTGAGTTTGGTCCTCAGTTTGTGTGGGAAAGCGCGACACTCGTTATTACGCAAAGTTTTGAGCTTATCCGCGGTGTTGATGCAGATTACACAAATGCGCTCCAGATTCGCACCACAGTGACCAGTTCTGCCGAAGAACGTCGAACGGTTGGCGTTCGCTTTCTACTCGACACCTGGCTTGGCGAACAACGGAACATCCACTTTGTTCTGCCGGGCACAGATACCGTAGATGGTGAGCTGCAAATTGACCCGACTGCCGTTGCGTTCCTGCAAAGCATCTCTACCGTTAATGCTTCCACCGGATTTCAACTGATGCTGGGAGTGCCTTCAGTCACGAGGCCCGAAAGCGTATACTTGGCGAACTGGCAACGCCTCTCCTCGAGCTCCTGGGGATTCCAGCATAATCCGACACGAAACTTTAATCGGCTCCCATACTCTATAAACGACTCCGCAATACTCCTCACTTATCCCTCGGTGGAGCTCGGTCCAGGAGAGACCTACGAAGTTGTTTTGCGCCTCGGGGATTTGTCACCAAACGGCTACGCCGATCCGAGTGTTTTTGCAGCTGAGCAGACGCCACAAGAGGCTGAGGTTCAGAACAGATTACTACTTGGGCGCCTCTCCGAACTCCTTAGTCAGATTGCCGCTCTCTCACTCCAGGATGAGATCGATTCGGCTGAGATTCTCCGACTGCAGCAGCAGCTGCAACTCCTCGGAGAACAGATACGCGGGCGGTAACGGGTGGCCGAGGGCAAGCAGCTCGTTCGAGCGGAACGACTTCTGCGGCAACGTAAGTATGCAGAGGTCATATCGATGCTTGAGCCACAGTTGTTCCTCTATCGAGAAAGCTTCACCTTCTACAGGATTGTAGGAACGGCGTGCCTCTATGCTGGAGACTTTGGGGGGGCATACACCTACTTTCAGCGTGCTGAGCAGATCAAACCTGGAGATACCCGTGTAGAGCTCGGACTGGCAGCGGTCCATCTACGACGCAAAGAGAGCGGGGAGGCACTTCGTCTCTGGCTCAGCATACTGGATCGCGACCCGAACAATCGAAATGCAAAGCGTGGTCTTGTTCTGGTACGCCGAACTGATGATCCAACCGATTACATAACTCTTGCTGAGGGCGGAAAGTTAAAGAAGCTCTTTCCTCGTGTCGGCGTTTCGGTGCCGGGCTGGGTGCCTGTCTCTATTGCAGCCGGTGCCGTGCTCGCATTACTTGCACTTGTTGGCTGGCCGGTATTGGAACAGATGATTGAACGCCGACCCCCTCGGGCAGCGCCTCAGGAGGTGCGCGCACCACTTCCGGCCGACCTGACAACGTTGAGCGCAGATGCTCGGTATACGCTCTCCGATGATGAGATGCGAGAGCTTGTGTCTCGCATCGGCGATCTCTTTGACGACTATCGTGACAATCTTGCACGAAGAGAGGTGAATCGGATTATCCTCTCGAATGCCAGCCCACTCATAAAGGAGCGCATGCGGCTGCTCGCCGGCTACTTTCGGGAGCCAGATTTTACCAATTTCCAGGACAACTTCTCGTATGAGGAAATTGCCGCGGAACCGTGGCTCTATGACGGTTGCTACGTTCGTTGGAGTGGCGCCACTACCAACATTGTTATCGCCGAGGACGCCGTTCGGTTCCTTCTGCTCGTAGGTTACACCGATTCCAGAATACTCGAGGGTACTGTTCCAGTGACCGCTCCCGGTGTTGTAGACGTTGAACCGGGTAGCGTGGAACTCATCGGAAGAGTAGGAGTCACGAGCGATGAAGTGGAGCTTACCGCAACAAGCATTCGTCGCATTGTCCCCAGGAGTGCCCGGTGAAGAGCGTGGTTCAGCGAGTACACGACGCTTCAGTGACAGTCTCAGGCGAGGAAGGTGCTCACTTGGAGCGTGGCCTGCTTGTGTATCTTGGTGTGGCCGAAGGTGATAAACCTGAGGATGTCACCTTTCTGAGCCGAAAAGTTCTCGAACTCCGCATCTTCGATGATTCGAAAGGGAAGATGAATCTTTCGGTTCTCGAGATGGTTTCCCTGAACCAGATGATCGGCATCCTTGTTGTTAGTCAGTTCACGCTTCTGGCCAATACGCGTAAGGGACGGCGTCCTAGTTATAACGCGGCAGCACCTCCATCGACCGCGCGTCGCCTCTATGAAATGTTCGTTTCACAGTGTATGGCGGCAGGCGTTCCCACGATAACCGGGACGTTCGGCCATCACATGGCAGTTCGATACACGAACGATGGCCCGGTGACTATCATTATCGACAGCCGAATCAAATAAAGAGTTTCATGCTCGAGAGGTATTGACGAGCATCGAACTGGTCAAAGAATGGAGAGAGACTGCCGTTCTCGTGCATCCGCATGATCACTTCAGCACTCAGACGGGCGGAGCTAACAACGTGCAGGAACGGCATCTGTGCCTTCAGTCCATCGGAACAATGGACGGTATCCACTACCACAACATGATCAAGAAGTCCTTCGATATGCAGCCGTGAGAGACGCTCAACTGCCGGTGGTGAGAAAACCGGATGCACCGCAGCGATATTGACTTTGGCAACGCCTCGCTTCTTCAGCTCACGCACCAGCGTGTAGACCGAACCGGCTGTGTCGATCATATCGTCGACGACCCAGATCTCTTTCCCGGCTATTTCTGTATCAGTGAGGATGTTGATAGATTCGACCGTGTTAGCAAGATTGTAGTTACGCTGCTTGTGCGCAATCACGAGACGAGCACCAAATGCTTGCGCATATTTTTTCGCAACTCCCTCACCGCCGGCATCCACCGAGCAGAAGAGCCAGTTGTCCTTTATCTCTTCTTCGAGAGTTCCTGTGGTTTTGATGAACGTGTCAGTGATGTACTCCTTGAGCAGAACAATCGCTGGGATATCTTCGATCGCGCATAGCGTGGGATCGACAACGGTTCGCGACTTGTCCGAATGAAGATTGTAGGTAAGAATATGATTCACACCAAGACTCATCAATGTCTTGTAGTGAACCCAAAAACCGACAGAGTTGCGTCGCGTAGTTCGGTCAGAGCGCGAAGACGAGCAGTAGGGTTCGAATAGTGTAATCTTGCCGGCCTGCGAACGGCGAAGCGCATCCACTGTATGATACAACTCGAGTTTGTTCTCCTCGACAGAGAGCCCTTTTGTATTGCGGCCGGCATTGGAAAAAAGGAACACATCTTTACCGCGAAGGCTCGATTTGACTTCCACCTCCAACTCGCCGTCCGCAAACTTGACTGTCCGAAGCTTTCCCACGAACTCTGCATTCTGATTCGCTGCGTGAAACTCCGGAAACGTCTCTATATGATATGCTACCCGCGCCGTATACTCATTCATTGAGCGAGTAGAGAGGATCAGCAGTTCGCCGCTCATTGCGGCAGTGTACCTTCGCCTCTCATTTGCGTCAAACCTCCCGTAGTGTCACGCAGCTTGGGGAACCGAAGCACCGGCACTCTTTT
>CAZREG010000089.1:0-7297 GCA_964599075.1 uncultured Spirochaetaceae bacterium
TGATCGGGTGCGAAGAACGGGTCGTAGATCGATACTGAATAGCCCGCCTCTGCAAGCATCACCGAGAGCGTGGGCCCGGGGCCCGATCCGAAATCGAGCCCGTTCGCGCCCGGCGCTGTTCGTTCGGTGACCGCCCCGGCGGCGCGTGAGAGGAAGCGGCGATAGCCTGCATCGTCCGGAGAGTTCTCATGGAGCTCGTAGACGGCGCGCTCCTCGTTGGGAGAGAGGTGAAACTCCGGCGGTACGAACACAAGGCGGCAGTTGGGGCACCGATCGTAGCGTCGG
The DNA here is from genome assembly GCA_964599075.1 of uncultured Spirochaetaceae bacterium. Classification (GTDB taxonomy): domain Bacteria; phylum Spirochaetota; class Spirochaetia; order DSM-27196; family SLST01; genus SLST01. Next base: position 286 of record CAZREG010000089.1, read on the forward strand.
AATCGGTCTTGATGGAACTCAGGCGACTCGGCGTCACAGAGTGGACACCGGGAACCACGCGTCTGACTCATAGTTCCACAGAATGTATCCCAAAGCAGGCTTCCGTGATACGGTGGAGCCCAATGAGTGCTTACACGTATATCGCCGACGATTCCGGGATGAGTCACTATCTCCAGCGGCTGAAGGATCGTGATGTGCGTGAAATCGCGCTCGATATTGAGGGAGAGTTCAACCTTCATGTCTACGGCGAGCGGTTCTGTCTGCTGCAACTGTTCGACGGCTCGGAGGAGGTGGTGGTGGACCCGTTGACGACCTCGAGCACTTTGATCAAGGAGCTCCTCGAGAATCGTAACATTCTCAAGATCACCTATGACTCAGCAAGTGATCGCGTGCTGCTTGCAAAGACACACCAGATTCTCATGAACTCGATTCTGGACCTCAGGCCGGCGGTCGAGTTGCTCGAGTACCAGAAAAACGATCTGAAATCAGTGCTTGAGGCGTCGATTGGCGTGAACGAGCCGGGCAACAAAAAGCGATTCCAGCAGTACGACTGGACCCGACGTCCGATCAATGCCGAGGCGATGGAGTACGCGCTCCAGGACGTACGATTCCTCTTTCCGCTGAAGGATTTTCTGCTACGGCGTCTCTATGAGACTGGAAGGCTTGAGCCTTACATCCTGGAGAACACCAAGCGGCAGGACCATCCACCGGAGGTGGACCGAAAGCCGGGGGTCTTCCGATCGGGTCGGCACCGCAAGCTCTCCCGTGCGCAGCAGCGGGAGTTTCAGCGGATTTACGATATCCGTGACCGTCACGCCCGCGAGCTCGATCTTCCGCCGAACACAGTAGTTGCCAACAACCACCTCTTTGCGCTCGTGACCGGTGATATCACACTTGCTTCCATTCGAGGAAATCGTCGGGTTCCGGACGAGAGACTCGAGGTGATCAAGCGCGAGATCGAGAAACAGAGTTAGGCGAGTCTATCCGAATAACAGCCCCGCCACGGGTCTTGCGGCGGTGGCTACGCTCTATGGAAGCGACCTGGTGACTCATGTTGAAGCGTTGCGGGAGAGGACCAGCCTGCACAATGTGTCACCCCATCGGTAGACCCGGGCGTACCACCGTACCACGGTACCACGGTACCGACCGTCACATGTGGGCGGCTATGGCTGCGGAGAATGCTGACCGCGCACTGTTGGATCGAGATCTCATCCGCCTGATTCCGTTCTACACACGAGAAGCCAATCCTCGTGGGAGGGAGGGAATGCACTCAGATGGTCGGCACCGCGATCGAGCTCGGTGGGATGTTCGCCCCCTGTCCTTGGGTTGATCCACAACGCACGGTGGTCAGAAGTGATCAGGACGGCAGAGAGCCGTATCTCCGAAACCAGTCGCGGCACGTAGATCGCGATCGTGCTCATGGAGGAGGTTGCTGCAGCGCTGCAGAACTGTCTCGGCTCGGTGTAGCCGGGCTGATCATCAAGTACCTGCGGGGCAGGGCGCAGTTGGGTCCATGGCAACCGCTCCATGATCTCCCTGGTCGTCTTCATATTTCTCACACCTTCCGTATCGAGCCCCGTCTTCCAGTGGTCCGCCGGCCAGCCCTGGCCGTGGCCTTCAGCAAGCTCGTGGTCGGTCGTAGGCCAGATCCAGATCGTGTTGCTTCCGTAGGTGATTCCTGCAGGAGGCGCCCCCAGGAGAGACCACCAGGTTGCTCGTCGCACGTGATAGGCGCTGAAGAACAGCTGCTCGTGATACGACTTGGCAAACTCGTAGTTGCACTCAAGGTTGAGGAAGGGCATTTCGAGCTCTTTCCATCGAGTGGTATAGGGACCCTGTAACAAGAAGTTGAGGTCGTGGTCGGAAGAACCATGTCCGCTCTGGATTGCGGCAAAGGTGTACCAAGTCTCATCTTTGAAGTTATCACAGACCCAGGTTGCGCCGCCCGGATGCATGGTCACCAGGGCATCCGGGTGGTCGCCAAAGACCCCGCGGCCGATTGTCTTCCAGTACGTGACCTCCTGCTCGCTGCGGTAGTCGCCGTCCCCGGCCAGGATCCAGAGCGGAGAGAACTCACTCCATTCCGCAACCATTCGCCTCCCAGCGGCTATTGCGCTTTTCTCGCTGAACTGGAAGATATCTTCGTCCGGGTTGTTTCGCCAGATCATTACCGGAGCCGGGACGAGGCCGTGCTTCACTACAATTGAGATGAACTGCTTCATCTTCTCCCACGCATTCTCCTCATAGACAACGGTTCCGTTCTTGTCCTCGAACAGGCGTCCGTGGCGCGGGTTCTTGCATCCCCGCCAGAGCGAGGCAACGAACTGGATCACGGTGAACCCCTGGGCGGCGCGTGTGGCGCAGTAGAGCTCCCAGTCTTCTCTATCTCCCCGCAACGCCGCGTTCCAGGCGGTGTCTGCGAGGAAGAAGAACGGCTCGCCGGTGGCCGTGACAAAGTGCGTGCGTGACGGTGACACCTGGAGTCTCGGGGCAGCCATCATTCGTGTTCCTCCCAGTCCATCGCTTTCTTCACGGCCTTTCTCCAGCCCGCGTAGAGTCTCTCTCTCGTCTCCTCAGCAATGTCCGGATCAAAACGACGTTCCAGTTCGAACGCTCCTTTCAACTCCATCTGATCCTTCCAGAATCCGACCGCCAGGCCGGCAAGGAACGCAGAGCCACGCGCCGTTGTCTCAACAATCCGGGGTCGAATTACGGGCAATCCAAGAATATCAGACTGAAACTGCATCAGGAAATCATTGCTGGATGCGCCACCATCAACTTTCAGCTCCTTCGTTGGAATACCGGAGTCCTGTTCCATGCACTCCATTACGTCCCTGGTTTGATACCCAATGGATTCAAGCGTGGCCCGTACAATGTGATCTATGTTAGCCCCGCGCGTGAGGCCTACAATCGCGCCACGGGCATACGGGTCCCAGTAGGGTGCCGCCAGACCAACAAAAGCCGGCACCATGTATACGCCGTTCGTGTCAGTCACCTTTGAGGCGAAGTAGTTGGTGTCTCGCGCGTCATGTATCGCCCGCAGTTCGTCCCGCAGCCACTGTACGGCGGCGCCGGTGACAAATATTGCCCCTTCCAGTGCGTACTCGACCCTGTCGGCCAGACCCCATGCGATGGTGGTCAGCAGGCCTGTCTGAGAGGCAACGCGTTCGGTGCCTGTATTCATGAGTACAAAGCTTCCTGTTCCGTAGGTGTTCTTTGCCATTCCCTTTTCGAAACATGCCTGGCCAAACAGAGCGCCCTGCTGGTCTCCTATCGCTGCCGCCACCGGAATCTCTGCGCCTCCGAACGTCTTTGGGTCTGTTACGCCATAGACCTCACTCGACGGTCGTGCCTCCGGCAGCATTGCGCGTGGAACACGGAGCTCATTCAGCAGCTCCTCGTCCCACTCCAGCGTGTTGATGTTGAACAGAAGCGTTCGAGAGGCGTTCGAGTAGTCGGTCACGTGGACCCGACCATCAGTAAGCTTCCAGATGAGCCAGGTATCCACCGTTCCGAAAAGGAGCTCGCCGTTCTCCGCCTGACGCCGCGCACCCTCGACATTGTCAAGCATCCATGCGACTTTTGTACCGGCAAAGTACGCGTCTATGAGAAGACCGGTCTTCTCCTGAATCAACGCTCCCAGACCGCGAGCCTTCAGTTCGTCGCAGATTCCCGCAGTGCGACGGTCCTGCCAGACAATTGCGTTCATGATCGGCGCGCCGGTTCTTTTCTCCCATACAACTGCCGTCTCCCGCTGATTCGTTATGCCGATAGCTGCGATCTCCGCCGGCTTGATGCCCGCCTTCTCAATCACCTGCCGGGCAACGCCGCTCTGGGTGGACCAGATATCCATGGGATCGTGTTCAACCCATCCCGGCTTCGGATAGATCTGCGGAAACTCCTGCTGGGCGCTATTGATGATCTCACCGTCGTGATCAAACAGAATCGCCCTGTTACTTGTGGTTCCCGCGTCGAATGCCAGAACGTATGCGGCCATGAAATCCTCCTCAATCTGAACTGCGCCATATCCAGAAGCTCCGTCTAACCTACCACAAAGCCCCATGGTTCTGCGATTGCCTGGCAAAGAGGGCTGAGTGTGATAGGGTCCTCACATGGATAGGGACGAACAGGAGCGTGCCGCGTTCTGGCGTCAAACAGAAGAGTCACTCGGAGAGGAGATTCTTGACTACACGATGGGGGAGTGTTGGGGATGTGCCGGCGGGAAGGACGTTCTCTACGGACTCTTTTTTCTTACCCGGACTACGCTGCACTTCAGGCACTTTATTCAGACGAACTGGGCGACATCACTTGTGCAATCCTCGCGTGTTACCGGTTCCCGCCCTGCCGACCAGGAGGTATCGTTCTCTGCGGATCTCACTTCCGCTGTTCTTGTGATGCCCTCTGCCATCGGTTGGTTTGCCCGGCTGTTCGGCTCCGGAAGGTTCCCCACTTATACAATAGAGCAATCCGGCGTTGCGGTGATCCGTTTCAGCCTCCACTTCCGTGAGCGAGCGTTTCTCTCTGTGCTGCGTGACCGTGTACAAATGGTTGATGAATCGTAGAACTACGGGTAACGGCTGACTCCCACGTCTTTATATTCGGACCGGAAAGCCGTACACTCCGGTCACCATGGAAACCATCAAGCCGGTATTGCATCTCGCGCTCGACAGACAGGACGGAATGTATGTTCTTGTAGAGAAGGCGGGGAATCGGCATCTGGCGGCGGTAGACGACACAATGGCCGAAGACACGGACTCCGGACCGGTTATCTCTCTCAATGGAGTAGATCAGAAGATCGAGCTCGATGTTGCTGCACACGGCTGGGAGTTTCTCTCGCAGCTTGACACAGGAACGCTTGTCATTGACTTTCAGGCAACTCGGGTTCCTGACCAGAACGGTATTGCACCCCTTTTCGGGTACGGTGCCCATCCGATCTGTAACGCTGTTGATGCAAACAACCAGGGATTCGTGATCGAGCTTGGACACGATCCGTTTATCAAGGGCAATCAAAGTCTCTTCTATACGGTCTATGGCCATGCGGGGATTCATGAGACCCAGATAGACCCGGGTGAACTCCCCTCGTTCTGCTTTGACAGCGTCCATCCGGTGCGCGCCAGAGCGTGGCACCAGTTTGCCGTAGTCGCCTCCAAGGCCGGCACTACCGGATATCTGGATGGCAGGGAGCTCCTTGATCGGCGGATGAACTATGGAAAAAGTGGTGATACCGCCTTCTTTGCCTCCGCACGGGTACACGACGTGATCACCCTGGGACATGCCTGTTGGCTTGGCAAGGAACACTACTTCCACGGCGCGATACGGGCGATCAGGATCTTTGACAGACCGATTGTGCCCTCGTAGCTGGCACGGTGCCCATTCAAGCCGGCTGACCACTTGGGCGGAATCAGCTACCATGATCTCCATGACAGCACTCAATGACGCACTCGACTATGTTCACGCACACCGTGACCAGTTTCTCTCCGAATGGAAGGAGCTCGTCGCCATTCCCTCCGTGTCCACCGCACCTGAGCACCAGAGGGACGTGCAACGCGCGGCGCGATGGCTTGAACAAAGACTGGTAGAGTACGGGGCGTCTGAGAGTCGGGTGATTCCGACCGCCGGCCATCCGCTGGTGTGGGCGGAGTTTCCTGCGGGCACCGCTGACGCGCCTACCATTCTCCTCTATGGTCACTATGACGTTCAGCCGGAGGATCCCATCGATCTGTGGGAGACTGATCCATTCGAGCCTACTGAGCGCGATGGCAGGCTCTACGCGCGCGGCGCGTCCGACATGAAGGGGCAGGTGATGGCAACGCTCCTGGCGGTGCGCTCCGCGGCAGCTGCAGGACCGCTTCCGCTGACCGTTCGGGTCCTCCTTGAGGGCGAGGAAGAGATCGGCTCGCCCAGCCTTGCGGCAGCACTAAAGCAAAACAGAGCGCTGTTTGAGGCGGATGTCTGCATCAATCCGGACACCGGCATGATCAGCGAACAGATCCCTTCCATCCGCTACGGACTTCGTGGACTTGCTTACTTTGAGATCACCGTTCGCGGTCCTGAACGGGATCTTCACTCCGGGCAGTTCGGTGGCGTTGTCCACAATCCCGCGCAGGCGCTTGTGGAGCTCATCGCCGGAATGCATGACTCCAAAGGCCGGGTGACGCTTCCCGGGTTCTACGATCGTGTCCGTGAGATAACCGCTGAAGAGCACGAGCGTCTGGCAAGGGTCCCGTTCGGCGAGGACGATGTCCGCCGGCTCGCCGGGGTCCCTGATCTCTGGGGCGAGCAAGGTTTCAGCGTTGCAGAGCGGCTCGGGGCGCGGCCGACGCTTGAGATCAATGGGATCTGGGGTGGCTACACGGGGGCTGGCTCCAAGACTGTTATCCCGGCGCAGGCGCACGCAAAGATCTCTACACGACTGGTCCCCGACCAGGATTATCGTGACGTCCGTGGTCAGCTCGAGGCCTACCTGTACACGCACTGCCCCTCCACTGTGAGATGGGAGCTTAGTGAACTTGCAGGGGGCGCATGCTTCATCTGTGATCCCCATTCGCCGGCGCATGAAGCCTTCGCGCGGGCGCTCCGCGAGGTGTGGGGCCGGGAGCCGATTCTCGCTCGAATTGGCGGAAGCGTTCCAGTTGCCAGCGACGTTGAAGAGATCCTGGGTATGCCTTCCGTTCTCACTGGCTTCGCGCTTCCGGATGATCAGATCCACTCGCCCAATGAGAGTCAGCACATTGAGACGTGGTACCGAGGGATTGAAGCCGTCACGCGATTCCTCTACCTCTTCGGGGAGTAGGCCCAGCCAGGCAGAGCTTTGATGCCCCGGGACAGTTCAAGGCGCTCTCCGATCAAGACAGAGACGGGGAAGACACCGTGCGTTACGGCCGTCACTTCTACCAAATCGCCGCCGCCCGTCTCTTCGACGTGGCCGACGGCTACTGGGCCGTGCCGCATCCGGTGGCCGCCGGTACCTGCGACGAGGAGGTATAGCGTGAAGAACAACGCATTCGAGATC
>CAZREG010000090.1:0-7161 GCA_964599075.1 uncultured Spirochaetaceae bacterium
TAAGCAACAGGTACGACGCCGAGTACCCGGACTGGAAGGATGCTGCCGCAAGCGACGAGACGGTAGCACTCTCACTCTACTCCTACGCCGCCGCCGGACTCGCGCTCGATCTGCAGGGACTTCTGGTTGGAGTGCGAGCGGCGTACATGCCACGCTCATTGCAGAACGGTTTACCCGGCTCAGGATTACCGGCGGCTCGCCTTGAAGAGTTCGAACTCGGACTGTTTGCGGGCATTGCCCTCGGCGCGCACTAACCAATCGGCCCCGGTGAAACTCCGGGGCCCGCTGTCAGACGACTTACACCTCAACGTCGGCGTCGTAGTCGACGTCTTCTACGCCAAAACCGTGAATCCGGAGAAACTCGCCCGCGTACGCATCAATGTCGGTCTTCTCGTGGACCGTGCCCTCGTCAACGGTGTCGAACAGCGCAGACACCTTCGCCTGGACATCGTCCCGCATCTCCCAGTCGTCAACTCTGATCCGCCCCTGCTCGTCCACCGGGACCGGTCCGCCTGCATAGAGCCGATCGGAGAACAGTCGATAGATCTGCTCAATGGTTCCCTCGTGGAGACCCATCTCCTTCATCACCTTGAACAGGATTACGCCGTAGAGTGGCACGACGGGGATAACCGAGCTTGCCCGTGTAACGACAGCCTTGTTGACCGATACAAACGCACTCCCTGAAGTAGCAGCGAGCTTCGCCGTCAACCCGGCGGCGGTTGCCTCGAGGTGCTCCTTCGCCTTTCCGATCGATCCTTCACGGTAGACCCGGCGAGTCTGTTCAGGGCCAATGTAGCTGTAGGCAACACTCTTGCAGCCGTCTGCAAGCAGCCCTTCGGAGAGCAACCGGTCAATCCAAAGCTCCCAGTCCTCACCACCCATCACCTTCACCGTTGCCTGCACCTCTTCTTCGGTAGCCGGCTCGATAGTCACGTCCCTGAACTCACCGCTCATCATATCCACAGTTCTCGCGTGGATCGGGTCACCGATCGGCTTGAGGACTGATCGATACTCGGTCCCGGTCGCCGGATCGGTACGAAGCGGAGAGGCCAGGCTGTAGATGACAAGGTCCACAGTGCCCCAGTGCTCCCTGATCAAGGATACGACCTGATCCTTGATCTCATTGCTGAACGCATCTCCGTATACAGTGAGTGCCTCTTTTCCGTCCTGCTTCGCCACCTGCTCGAAGTACTCAGTGTTGTACCAGCCGACCGTCGCGGTTCGCTTTCCGCTCGCCGGACGCTCAAACGCGACGTTCAGGGTAGATGCATCACACGCATACGCAGAAACAATGCGGGATGCAAGACCGTAGCCTGCTGATCCGCCAATCACCAGGACACGCTTTGGCCCAGCTATAGAGGGCTGAGCCTTCACATAGTCGATCTGCTTCTGAGTCTCGATGGCCAGTCCGGCCGGATGAGCATTCATGCAGATATTGTTGCGAATCATTGGTTTGATAACCATGGTTCCTCCAGATTCAGTGTGCCCGCCACGGCAGGCCGTTGGAATTCGTCCTGACTGTTTACAACGAACAGTCCGTAGAGGTAGTGTAGCACGATGGAATTACGGGTTGCACGCTGGTCTGAAATGGACCAGAAGACACGAGATGCTATTCTCAACCGAAGCGAATCCACCATAGACTCGGTGGTAGATAGTGCCGAGTCGATTATAGGTAACGTCCGAACCAGGGGCGACTCAGCGCTCCGGGAGCTCAGTGCACGCTTTGACGGGTTTGATGATGCCGACCTACCACTCCGCGTTCAGGACCACGAGTTCCACCGGGCAGCCGACTCGCTCTCCACACCGGTTCGCGACGCCCTGCACTACGCGATAGAGAACGTCCGGGCGGTACATGAGGCTCAGAAGCCACCTGAGCTGGAGTTCACCCAGGTCCGTCCCGGCATTCTTGCCGGCGAACGAACCACACCGCTCGATTCAGTCGGACTCTATGTTCCCCGCGGCCGGGGCAGCTTCCCCTCCATGCTTTACATGCTTGCCATTCCCGCGTCGATCGCCGGTGTACCACGCATAGCCGTGACAACTCCACCGGGAGCTGATGGCGGTGTCGATGCTGCTTGTCTCTATGCTGCTCGACTGTGTGGTGTCTCAGAGGTCTATCGCGTTGGTGGGGCCCAGGCGATCGCCGCACTCGCCTACGGCACTGAGTCTATCGCACCCGTTGTCAAGGTTGTTGGACCTGGAAGCGCGTACGTGGCGGCAGCAAAGCGCCTGGTGAGGGATCGACTCGATGTAGGATTACCCGCGGGTCCGAGTGAGTCTGCAATCCTCGCAGATGGCCTGGCGAGCCCGATCGGCGTCTCGCGGGATCTTCTCATAGAGGCAGAACACGGTCAGGATTCCCAGGCCATTCTGGTCACCCCATCTGCAGAGCTTGCACGAGAGGTAGCGGCAGCGCTCCCTGCACTCGTCGATCAGACTCCCGAACCGCGCAGGACGTTCCTGGAGTCGGTGTTCTCGCTGTTTGGCATGGCGATTGTGACCGAGAGCATGGATCAGGCGTGTGAGGTCATTAACGAGCTCGCGCCCGAGCACCTCCAGATACGTACCAGCGACCCGTGGCACACCATGGGAAGTGTGAGAAACGCAGGTGAGATCCTGCTTGGTCCCCATTCGGCGTTCAGCCTCGCTAACTACGCGGCCGGGGCCAATGCAGTCCTTCCCACCGGTGGGTTTGCACGCAGCTGGTCTGGTGTCAGCGTCCACGACTTCCAGAAGCGGTCCAGCGTCGTCCAGATATCCGAACAGGGATTCTCTGAGATCGCCGGTCACGTGGAAAGCCTTGCCGACTACGAAGGCTTTCACTGGCACCGTGAAGCACTCCGTTCACGGGGTTCGTGATCATGTTCGATACAGTGGAAGAGGGCTTTGCCTATCTCGAGAGCTTCGTCAATACCGAGAGAGGCGACTACAAGCCTCGAAACTGGCGGTTGAGCCGTATGCGAGCGTTGCTCGCGGATTTTGATAACCCTCAGCTTGCTTACCGTACGATTCACGTAGCCGGGTCAAAGGGCAAGGGGTCCACGGCCTGCTTCCTGGCACACATCTGTGCCGCACACGGTGAACGCGTCGGGCTCTACACCTCACCCCACGTCATCTCCTACCGCGAGCGGATCGAGGTCCTCGACGGTTCACTCACTGATGAGCTTTTTCTATCACAGTTCGCGATCATCGCCTCTTACATGCGAAAGAAGGCAAAGACAGTACCCGAAGCACAGCTGCCGACCACGTTTGAGTTACTCACGCTCCTCGCGTTCCTCTGCTTCCGGGAGGCCGGCTGCTCAATTGCAAGCATAGAGGTGGGACTTGGCGGCCGTCTGGATGCAACCAGTCTTGTCCGCCCATCCGTCTGTGTTATCACCCCCTTAGAGTATGAGCATACCGAGTACCTCGGAGATACACTTCGAAGCATTGCCTCGGAGAAAGGCGCGATACTTCGCCGAGGAGTCCCGGCATTCAGAGCCCCGCAGGCCGAGGAAGCCCGGCGGACGCTCGAACGCATAGCCGAACTTCGAAACGTGGCGCTCACGGGACTCGAGCTGGCGATTCCTGAGATCCGCAGCTCCGCCGGACGGACCGGAACAGAGGTCGGGTTCACGCTGCCCGACGGAAGGACGATCGAGGCTCACCTGCGGATGCTTGGTGAGGTACAGGCCCGAAACGCCGCCCTTGCAACACTGGCGGCAACCGCGCTCTATTCCGAGTTCGACACCACAGCGGCCGCCCGCGGACTCGAGCGGGCGGTGCTGCCGGGGCGCTCGCAGATCATCGATGGGACCCCCACGATCCTCATCGACGGCGCCCACACGCCCAGATCGATCGAGCTGCTCATTGGTACCGTCAACTATCTCACCCCTCGCGTGACTGAGAGATCGGTAATCTTCGGATCTGTCCGTGGGAAGAAATATCGCGAGATGCTTGAGATCATGGTGGAGGCATTCGACACCGTGATTATCTGCAGACCGGGCACGTTCAAAGCAAGCGATCCACAGCAGATATTAGAAGCATGCCAGGAGTTAGGCGGAAACTGCGTACAGGAAGATGACGCAGACCGTGCGCTGGAGCTCGCAGCGAGCGGACATTCGCTGGTGGTCGTTGCCGGAAGTTTTTATCTGGCCGGCAAAATTCGTTCGGCTCTAGACCACTGGAAGACCGGGGACGGCAAGGAGCCCTCCGGATGTCTCTGAACTGGGCAGAGATTGATCTCGTTCTCCAGGAGCTGTCGCTACCTGATAGCTTTGTGCAGGAGGTCATCCAGACCGATTTCCGGAACCTCTACCTCTCTGTATTTCGAAGTGGTGATCCGTTCTTCCTCAGAATCTGCCTGGAAACCGGGCGCACGCGAATGCACCGTGCTGTCAACAAGCCGCACAAGCCCTCTACCCGACAACGTTTCGCGCAGCTTCTCCATGCTCGAGTGCGGGGTGCTCGGATTGAAGCGACGACCCAACTCAACAGGGACAGGATCGTGCGTATTGATCTGTCGAGAGCGGACGAGGCGCTCACTCTCTGGATTCGCCTCTGGGGCGGAGCGTCAAACATCATTCTGACTGACTCAGACTCAGTAATCATTGATGCGTTCTTCAGACGCCCAAAACGCGGAGAGATGACGAACGAGCGGTTCCACGTGGAGCAACACGAACTTACCGAGCCTGAGATCGAGCGCTCGAATCGATTTTCACCCAGATGGACAACCGACCTAAACAGCACCGTGGCAGATCACTATCGCAGACTGGAGCTCAGTGAGGCGCACGCCCAGATTCTTGCTCAGGCCCGCCGCCTTCTCGAGAACCAGAGTTCGGCCGCAGAGCATCGAAAGCGGGAACTGGAGAATAAACTGAGCGTTAACGAGGAGCCGGATCGGTTGCGACACCTCGGCGACCTTCTCTACGCATGGATGCATACCATCTCACCGGGCCAGAGCTGGGTGGAACTGGCCGATTACAACGACGAGAATCGTTCCATTACCGTTCAACTCGACAACGAGCGCACCCCGCAGCAGAATGCAGATCTGTTCTATGAGCGCGCACGCAAGACTGAACGACGGAAAACGGCGCTTTTGGAAGAGATCGCGAATCTTGAAGGGCGCATTGGCCGCTACACCGAGCAGCTCCAATCACTGGACAGCCTGAGTCCCGCACAGCTGCACGAGCTGGTTGACCAGGAGCGTCCACCGGAGCGAGGACGGCCTCAGGAGAACAACCGACCGGGGCTCGCGTTCCTGAGTCACAGCTTCACGATCCTCGTGGGGCGCAACAGTCGCGAGAATGACGCGCTTCTACGCCGGCACACACGCGGCAACGACACCTGGTTGCACACCCGAGACTACCCTGGAGGCTATGTGTTCGTGCGGGCACAGAAGGGCAAGACCGTACCGCTACCAGTCCTGCTGGATGCGGGCATGCTTGCCATTCATTTCAGCAAGGCAAAGAGTAATGGACGAGCCGATCTCTACTACACGCAGGTCAAGTACCTGCGTCGAGCCAAGGATGGTCCACCCGGCCTGGTCCTACCAACACATGAGAAAAACCTCCATGTCCAGGTAGATGAGACACGGCTCTCGCGGCTACTTCGTTAGATGCCACCCCAGTTACGGAGGAACAGTTCGAAGGAGGGAGTGTTGACCCAATCAGTAAGCGGTGCGATCTTCTGGCAAGGATTCTCAGATGAACAACGATAGCGAACCAACAGGCGATGGTCTGATAGTAGTCGAGCGAGAGGGCAAAACTGCGACAGGCGTTCGTACTGGAATACGTGCAAACAGTCCCACCCTTCGAAAGCTCGCCGGACAGAAGCGTAAGGCCGGCTTGCTCGTGCACGACGGCGTTGTGGACCAGTGGCAGCCGCGAGGTTTTCTGGAGTCTGACGGAGTAATTCACGTCTGGGGCCCTGAGATTCATGGTGAAAGCCTGGCAGCCATTCTGGAATCGGATGGAGACGATCGCCTCCTGGCTCTGTCAAGGCTTGCAACCGCCTACACCACACTGCTCGAGCATGGGATGGACATTCCTCCGGTGCACACCAGAACAATCTATCTCCTTAGTGAGGGTGCGGTACTCTTTCTCCCGGTCGACATAATGCAGGCAATTCGCGAGCACCAGAATTATGAGACCCGCATCCGCATGATGGAGCGGTATCACCATCCCGACCGCTCATCCGCTGAAAACGTCGGTTTCTTTCTTGCTGCTGCAGCATATCAGGTTGTGGCCGACACATTCGCCTACGACGGTGTGGATGAAGAAGAGCTGCACGCGAGGATTCGCGGCGCGAGCACCGTACCTCCACAGGCTCAAAAGGTATCCATACGCAACGACGTGAGCGACCTGCTCTTCCGTGCCCTTACCTCCGAAGAGCCTGTTGCAACACCCTCCGAGTGGGCCCACACGCTCGCTGAGTGGTCAGTCAACGGATATACCGAAGAGGTCACCCCGGAAGAAGAAGATCGCAGGATACAACGCGCCACAGAGGCACGGAACAAGGTGGAACGAGGATTCAAGCGAAGCGAAGGGTTGCGCCGTAACGGTCGGACCGCGCTCATTGTGGCCCTCGCGGTGATCCTTGTTGGCTCCATTCCGTTCACAATCATTCGAAACGCACTCGCTCCCCGGGAGACTGCCGGCTTCTCACCGGAAGAGGTGGTGAGAGCCTTCTACACAGCCTTCAACACCCTCGATCATATCCTGATGGAGGATGCGGTTATAGACGATGCAGGCCGGCCGTACATCCGCGAAGTAACCAATCTTTTTGTCATTGACCGTCAGCGCCTGGGAGTGGAAGGCCAGAGTGGTTTCGTGGATGCAGCGATCTGGCGTGAGCAGCAGATGCCCGCACTGGAGTCAACCCGCACGCCCTACGGCGTGTACGACCTGAGACTTCAACAGCTGTCATCCCCTCCTGACGAGGTATGGTTCGAGGCTCAGTACGAACGCTGGCTTCCAGACTACGACGCCGCAGAACGCGGTGGTCGGCCCTACACAGGCTATGAGACAATCGAGCGAGTAAAACTTAGAAGGGACGACGAGGACTGGGTTATATACGAGTTTGAGATTGTAGATCAGAGTCCGATAGATGTGACGCTTTTGAGAGAATCCCTCTCCGGCGAAATCCAGTAGTGTCACGGACCTTGCGGAACCGCAAAGCTGA
>CAZREG010000091.1:0-7129 GCA_964599075.1 uncultured Spirochaetaceae bacterium
CCTGCCGAACGAGGATGGTCTCATCCTGCCAGGCGGTCATGTAGTCGAACAGGCGACCGAGCGCCTTCAGCGCGTTCGCAGTCTCTACCTCCCGCCGTCCGAGGCTCTTCATACGAATGGTATTTAGACTGTTCGACAGAAAGTGAGGGTCAATCTTTGAGATAAGAGCCTCGAGCTCGGCGTGTCGCTTTTCGACCGCAAGTCGATTCACCGTCAGCCCCTCCTGGTACACTTCTTTTAAGAGTCGGTCAATCGTGGTGGTCATGTCGTTGTACGCGACGATCAGAGTTCCTAATTCGTCGTTCCCGGGCTTCTCGGTGACTACCGGGAAGTGCCCTCTCCCGACCTCGGTGACCCGCCTCGTCAGCAGTTGCAGCCTACGGAAGAGGCTGTGCCCAATCCCGAGCTGAATCAGCGAGGCGAGTACAATGCTCGCGATTCCCAGGAGCACCGCACTTGCCGTGAGGTGCGCAGAAAGCGACCAGGTTGAACTGTACGGGAAGTACCCCACGAGACGCAGGTTCGCGAACGGACCGCTGGTAGCCACCGGAGCCTCAATCGTGATCAGGTCTTTCTGCTGTGGAGCGACATCCGCGAGCGGGGTGAGTACGGTGAAGTCGTTGCCGGCTCCCGCATTCCCGACCGCGACACGGTCGGTGTGATCCACGAGGAAAACCGTACCCAGCGCACCGGACCTCTGGATGATATCGCGAACCTCGGCAAGGGCAATGTCTATGCGCAGATAGTGCTCTATCCGTGGACCATCAGTACTGTGCTCTCCCATGTAGCGAATAAGGCTGAGAGCTCTCTGGATAGTCAGAACCGACTGGTCGACATGAAGCACACTTGCCGTTGGTGATCCGGTCTCGATCATGCTGCGCATCCATTCGCTCTCTTTCGCGTCATTGTCGATCAGAAGAACCGCTCCACCACGAACGACCGCCGGGTTGGAGGTGTAGAACTCCAGACGAGTGACCTGCGGATAGGCGGTGACAAAGCTGTTGAGGTAGGAATGAAGTTGCAGACGGTACTGGACAAGGTGGCCAACGCGGTCGATCCGCCAGTCATCGAGAGCGGTTCTCACCTGCTGATCGGTGCTTAGCAGGCCGGCGAGTCGCGTTGTTGCGTGAAGGCTGGCCGAAAGCTGATTCTGCATGAGCGTGAGGCTCGCCTGCGCCTGTCGCTCGTCGGCACGCCGCGCCTGGGTAGTGAGGATCATCCACGCCGCGAGGCTGATGAGGGTAAGCGGCAGCAGAAACCCGAGCACGTACGAGAGGATCAGCTTGCTGCGCACGCTCAGATCGTCGAGTCTATGGAAGAGTCGGTTCAGTGCCCTGCGAACCATGTGAAAAGTATAGCATGATGTCTGAGTGCCCATAATCCCGAATATGGCCTCGCATTCGAAATATGTATGGTAGCTTTTCGAAATTTGCAACGTTTACCGGCTCTCTTGGCCGGGCATACACTCGAATAACCATGAGTACGCAGCAAACCAACGCCGCAGACGCCTCACGAATTGCGAACCCTCACATGCTGAACCGCAAGAAGGGGTTCTTCGAGCGTCTGTGGATCCATAAGGAACTCACCATCATTGGCGTGGCATTCCTGGTGTACATGATCATATTCCAGTACATCCCCATCTGGGGCTGGCTGATGGCGTTTACCGACTATAACCCGGGACTTGGCATACTTGGATCGGAGTGGGTGGGGCTTGAGCACTTTCGGGCGCTGTTCGGCTTTGAGCGATTCTGGCGCGCGTTCAGAAACACCCTGGCGATGAGCATGCTCAACATGTTGTTTGGCACTCTCGCGGCGATCGTCCTTGCGCTTGCGATCAATGAAATGAAGCTACGGGGCTTCAAGAGGACCATTCAGACCGTATCCTACCTGCCACATTTCGTCTCCTGGGTTGTTGCGGCGAATATCGTGCTGAACGTCCTGTCCGTCTACGACGGCGTTGTCAATCGGATTCTGGTTGGGATGGGTATAATAGATCAGCCGGTGCTCTGGATGGGACGCCCGGAATGGTTCTGGATTATCATTGCGTTGAGCAATACCTGGAAGACAATGGGTTTTAGCTCAATCGTCTACCTGGCTGCGATGGCGGGCATACATGATGAGTTGTACGAGGCGGCGGCCATTGACGGGGCCGGGCGGCTGCGGCGCATCTGGCACATAACCCTGCCTGGGATCATGCCCACCTTTGTTATCCTGATCATTATTCGACTCGGCCATCTATTAAACGCAGGCTTTGAGCAGCAACTGCTGCTGGGCAATGACATGGTCAACGACGTAGCCGAGGTCATACCAATATTCGTGCTCAGGTTTGGTCTCATCTTTGGGCGATTTAGCTTTTCCACAGCATCGGGAATCTTTCAGTCGTTCATTGCTGTTCTCATGATCCTTATTGCCAACGCTATTGCCCGCAAGACAAAACAGGAGGCGTTGTTCTAATGGCAAAGTCGTACTGGGCGTCTCGCCTGAAAATTGAAGACAGAGTGTTTGACACCATAATTTTTGTCGTTCTGGCGTTCGTCGGGGTCATTACCGCCTATCCGTTCCTGAACGTCCTGGCGGTCAGCTTGAACGAATCAATCGACACTGTTCGCGGTGGGATCACTATCTGGCCGCGGAAGTTTACGCTTCACAACTATGAGCGATTGATGCAGAATCTTTCGCTGTGGAGCGCCGCCGGCATGTCTGTACTTCGCACGGCGGTGGGAGCGTCGCTCTCTACCGTGTCCACGATTCTTGTGGCGTACGCTCTCTCCCGGCGGGAGTTCCCGTTGCGCAAGCTTATCAGCGTGATGCTGGTGATCACCATGTACGTCTCCGGTGGACTGATTCCGCAGTACATGCTCTACCGCGCAATCGGACTGTTGAACAACTTCTGGGTGTACGTGTTGCCCACAATGGCCCAGGCCTTTAACATCATTATTGTTCGCACGTACATCCGAAGTCAGCCCGACAGCTTTGTTGAGTCTGGCCGTCTGGATGGGGCAAACGAGTTTCGAATCATCTTTAGTATCGTGGTTCCGCTCATCATGCCGGTTATAGCGGTGGTGGTCCTGTTCGTCTCCGTCTTCCAGTGGAACTCCTGGCTTGATACCTACATCTTCAACGCTCGTGCAGAGCACCTGACGACTCTTCAGTATGAGCTTCAGAAACGCATCTCAAGCGCGATGCAGTCTATGACGCAGGGGCTCGGTCAGAGCTCGCAGCAAGTAATCGCAGAGCAGGCGCAGGAAGGCACGCGTACCGTGGTGCTTCCCCGTTCAGTTCGGGCAGCTATGACCATGGTAACCGTGATTCCGATCGTTTTGGTCTATCCGTTCCTGCAGCGCTTCTTCGTCTCCGGCATCCTGGTCGGTGGTCTCAAAGACTGACCCGAAGCCATCTCAAACTTGGAGCAACCAACCGAGTATCGGTTGTGAGCGAACGACACGCCGGCAGCAATAGCTGCCGGCACTTTTTTGGATGTTCCCGGTTTCGGCGTCTTTTGCCACCGGGATTACGACGCGAGAAACAACAAACGGGGAGTAGTGTGAACATGCCGACATCAACACCATCGAATCGATCTGTGCTGGAAGATTCAAGCGATCCACGGGCTCGGTTGACCGGTCAACGTCAGTGGTTTAAGGATGCCGGGTTTGGTGTCTTTATCCACTTCGGGCTCTACACGTTGGTTGGCGGCAACGAAAACGAGAACGACCTTCAACGCAAGGGACCTCACGAGTACCGGAACGAGCTCATGGGCAAGTTCAATCCGCAGCGTTTTGACGCTAATGAATGGGTGGCGCAGATCAAGGAGAGTGGCGCAACCTATCTTGTTGTTACCACCAAGCATGGTGAGGGCTTCTGTCTCTGGCCGACCGATGTTCACGACTATCACGTCGGGAACACGCCCTTTGGCCGCGATATCATTGGTGAGCTCGCCGAGGCGTGCCACAAGGAGTCCTTTCGGTTCGGCATCTATCACGCGTCGGACAGCTGGTACTACGAGCAGCACGGGCAACTGGAGCAGAGCGTAGAGGCTTACAGCAGCTACATTGGAGCAATGCTCGATGAGCTCACCACTCGCTATGGACAGATTGACGAGCTCTGGCTGGACGGCTCTACCCCGCTGCTGCCACCTGAGAGGCTCGGGCCGATTCTCGAACGCGCGCGGGCAGAACAGCCCTCGATGGTCATCAATGATAGAGGCGTGAAGCAGGATGAGTACGGGATACCTTTTGGTGATTTTGTGACACCCGAGCGGTTCTTTCCTACCGCCGTGGACCGCGGACACGAGTTCATTGAGGTCTGCGATGCGATGGGCCTGCGTGGCTGGGGTTTTCACAATGAGCAACACTTTCACAGCGGGACCGGTCTTGTGCACCGATTGGTTCACGCGCGCAGTCTTGGCGCAAACTACCTCTTGAACGTCGAGCCATCTCCTGCAGGCGTGATACGAGAGGAGTGCGCAGAGCGTCTATCGTTGATCGGCAGCTGGAACAAGGCGCACGGGCACGCCGCGCTTCGGGCAACGGCTTGCACGGCGGTGCCAACCGAACATTTTGACCAGGGAAGATTCGAGCTTGGCCGAACGACCAGCGCGGGAGAAACCCTCTACGTTCACCTCGAGCACTGGCCGAAGGGGGATTGGGTAGAGCTTCGCGGCGTGCACGGTACGGTGCGGGCTGCATTTGTAGAACGGGAGACCGGTGAGCAGGGTGATCCGATTTCAGTCGTGGCGACCGACGAGGGGCTCGAGCTCCGCGGATTGCCGGCAGTTCCACCTGAGAGCAATCCGGTTATCGCCGTGACCTTTACCGAGAGCCCGCAACTGCCGGAGAAGTTTGCGCCCTCCGCACGGCCAATCAGCGTTGAGCCGAGGGTTCCCACCTACGTACCGGCGCAGGCAGCAGAGCTGCTTGCATCCTACGGTGGGCTGAGCTGGCATCGTTATGAGACGTATGCAAATGGGGCGCAGACGGTAGGACGATGGGTACACGACTCCTCGCGCATACGTTGGACGCTCAATGTGGGCGAAGCCGGCAGCTACCGGCTGTTCGCCTACTTTGGTACCGCCGAGCTCCAAGCCGACGCGACCGCCCGGTTCGAGACAACGCAGAGCACGCTCGAGTTCAAGACCCGTAAGACCGGCCATTACACTCAGGCCTCTGGCCACTATATTGGCACCCTCGATCTTACGGCCGGAGAGGAGGAACTCACGCTCTCATCTCCTCACACGACACACTTCTTTCCCAACGTTCATCACCTGATTCTCCAACCGGAGTAAACCGTGTGAAAGGAAGAGTGCGCTACGCGTCGCCGGTGAGCCACGCCGCGTGATCCTCCTCGGGTACCAGCTCGGGTTCGCCTTCAAACTCGAGCTTGATGATCGTCATTGCCTCGTGTGGGCAGTGATAGGGAAGTCCGCTCACCACCATTCGGTGATTCGGCTTACGAGTGACGCGGAGCTCCTGACCTGTGGCGAGCAGTACGGCGCGTTTTGGCAGCTCCTTGAACAGCGGAACGACAATCTCAGGCGCGCTCCACCAGTTCACGTGTAAGTAGAGCGTATTGCCCCGCCGGGTACATCGACCCTGACTGTACCAGGTCGCATCGATTGGAAATCGCTCTGATCCGTAAATGGCCTCACCGTGCACGCGAAGCCATTCACCCATCTTTTTCAAGACCGAAGCATCCTCCGGTACGATCGCACCTCTGCCATCGGGTCCCATGTTCAAGAGGAAGTTCCCCTCACCACAAGCCGCCTTGCTCAGATTTCTAAGCAGTTGGCCAAGCGTCTTTCTGACCGGATTGTGCCTCGCGTAGCCCCATGCCGACTCGTCTCCGATGGTCATGCACGCCTCCCACCCGCGGCCCGCCTCGCTTGCGGTCACGTGCTGCTCGGGAGTATCCAGGTCAGCATCAAGACCGAGCCGATTGTTGACGAGGATAGCCGGCTGCAACTCGTAGATTCGATCAAGTAGCTCCTGCGAGCGCCAGAAGCTCGGTTGATCAACCGGCTTGCGTCCAACATCGACCCAAGCCCCATCAAACCAGAGCAGGTCGATCTGACCATAGTTCGAGAGTAGCTCGTTGACCATGGCGTGGAGGTTGTTCACCATCCGTCGCGCGGATTCGGGATGCTTCTCAGGCTCCCAGTAGCCTGGTTCACTCCAGTCCTTGTTCGATATGTAGAGGCCGACACGCAGTCCGTGTCGCCGAAGCGCCTCGACAAACTCTCGCACAAAATCTCTGCCGGCGCCGGTTCGGACCGAGTTGTAGTCGGTTACCTTCGTGTCCCAGAGACAGAACCCCTCGTGGTGTCGGGTCGTGAGCACGGCGTACTTCATGCCTGCATCAACCGCGAGTCGCGCGATCGCATCCGCATCGAAAGCCTCGCCGGTGAACCGCTCGGCCAGGGCGCGATACTCTTGGAACGGAATGCGCTCGCGAAACATTACCCACTCGCCACGCTCGAGCAGCGAGTAGAGTCCCCAGTGAATAAAAAGCCCAAACCGGGCTTCATGAAACCAGCTGATTCGTTCTCCGTAGGGAAGTGCAGACATCGGTTCCTCCTTCTTCTTGTTCCACTCACTGCCCATCATAATAATGATGATGCGTTACGTCTTGGCCTCACGGTACGATCCGGCCGAGTTCTCAGCGTGGCATGACTCCGCGATCGCGGCGACTACGGGTGCGAAAGGATACCTTCGTCGCGACTCCCCGGTGACGCTCTGAGTGGACGATCTGAGTGTTGATCAGGTAAGAGCCCTCAGTTACCATGGGCCATCATGTTCGACTGGAGACGATTCTTCGTTCTCTATGCAATCTGTCTGGCTGCTGGGATGGTCGTTGGTCTCCTTGTGTGGGTTCTCTGGGGTGATAGCCTGGAATCAGGATTCATAGGCATCGCCACGGTTCCCGTGGTTGGTCTCCTGCTTATGGGCGTGGGCCTTGGAGCAGGCGGGATAATCTCAGATGAGTCCGCGAATGACACGTACAGTGTTCAGCACGCAAACCGCATGCGAAGGTTCGGCGGCGGTGAAAGCGGACGGCGCATCCTGAGTTTTGCTGCATATGCAGCCGCCCTGACCTCAGGACTCATCGCTGCGGTTGTGTATCTGCTTCAGTAACC
>CAZREG010000092.1:0-7088 GCA_964599075.1 uncultured Spirochaetaceae bacterium
CTAGCCCTGAGCTAAACGATCGGGCACGATTCGGAACATAGTCAAGATCACACTCCGGATCCGGCTCCTGATAGTTGATCGTTGGTGGTGCCATAAGGTGCACCGCAGCGAGCACTGAGAACGCCGCTTCAAGCGCCCCTGCGGCCCCACCGAGATGGCCGGTCATGGACTTGGTTGAACTGACGCAGAGACTGTCTGCATGGGCACCAAAGGCAGTACGGATGCCCATTGATTCTGATCGATCGTTGAGCTGTGTCGAGGTTCCGTGCGCGTTTACGTAGACAACATCCGTCATGTCGGCTCCGGCGTCAGAGACCGCCCCAGTCATAGCGGCTACCGCTCCGCGCGCCTCAGGATCAGGTGCAGTGATGTGATACGCATCTGCAGCACTCCCGTATCCGGCGAGCTCACACAGCGGCTGCGCACCTCGGGCTCGGGCGTACGATTCCTCTTCAATGACCAGCACCGCCGCGCCCTCCCCTATCACAAAGCCACTCCTTGTCCGATCAAACGGCCGTGATCCGTGACTCGGATTGTCGTTGGAGTCCGTGCAGAGCGCCCGCGCCTGCTCGAATCCTGACACCACAAGCGGGTGAACGCCCGCATCCACGCCGCCTACTATCATCGCCTTTGCTCGCCCGGAGCGAATGAGATCAAGGGCAACGCCGATTGCGTCGGTAGAGCTTGCGCACGCAGAGGAGATCGAGAAGCACGGCCCCTTTGCACCGGTCCTGATGGATACGACCCCGGAGGCAGCGTTGCTCATGAGCATGGGAATGGTATACGGGTTGACGCGCCGCGACCCCGATCGGGTGAGCACCTCCCATTGGGCGCCAATCGTGTGAATTCCTCCAATTGCGGTCGCAATCAGCGTTCCCACATGAGCCGCCTGGGTCGGACCGATGGTGAGATTCGCCTGCTTGACGGCCTCATCAGCGGCAACAACAGCAAGCTGACTGAACCGGTCGAGCCGTTTCGCTTCCTTTGGTTCCAGATAGTTTGCCGGATCGAAGCCCCAGGCCTCGCCGGCGATCTGAGTACGAAGCCCGTACTCCTGCGGGACAAACGCCTCGATTCTCCGTATGCCGCTCCTGCCTTCAACCACTGACTCCCAGCTCTGATCTCTCGTGAGCCCGACCGGGCACACCATTCCGAGCCCGGTTACAACTACTCGTGTATGCACATATTCTCCTCGTATAGGCCATTCTAACAAACCTAATTACCATACTCAACATTACGTATCCTTGCCTGAGCGCCCGCATCACGGTAGCATTCTGATCATACATATGAGCACCGACGACACACAGAACCAACGACCGCAGTTTCCGACCCGTGCAGTCGTCACTGCAGGTATGCCCTACGGCAACAAAGATCTTCACTTCGGCCACATTGGCGGCGTCTTTGTGCACGCCGACGTATTTACCCGATTCCTGAAAGACCGGATAGGCGCGGAGAACGTGATTTTCGTCTCCGGAACAGACTGCTACGGCTCGCCCATCGAGGTCTCCTACTCCCGCGCTGTGGACGAGGGGACCTTCTCGGGAACCCTGCAGGAGTACGTTGCCAGAAACCACAAGCAACAGACAAGAACACTCGAACGCTATCTTGTTGCTCCATCACTCTTTGCCGCGTCTTCTCTTGGACCGTACCAACCCGTCCATCAGGAGACGGGGGCGCAGCTGATAAAGGGCCTCTACAAGAATGGATTTCTCCGGCGCGTCACCACCGCCCAGTTTTACGACCCGGTGAAAGAGGTTTTTCTCAATGGCCGGCAGGTAGAGGGAAAATGCCCGGTTGAGGGATGCAACAGCGAGAAGGCATACGCCGATGAGTGTGCGCAGGGCCATCAGTACGATCCGAAGTATCTGGTCCATCCACGGAGCGTGCTCACCGGCGAGCGACCGGAGATGCGCGAGACCACGAACTGGTATATCGATATGGAACCGTTCCGGGAGCTCCTGAGTACCTGGGTGCAACAGGAGAAAGAGAACCCCACGTCACGCCCATTCGCCGTAAGCTCGCTGGTAGAGTACCTCCAGCCGCCTACAATCCATATCCCTAAAGATCAGCGCGAGGCGTTGGACGAAATCTCCGAGCGATTGCCACCGCATGAACAGTCCGATGGACGAGGCAAGACACGGCTCCTGATCTTTGCTGAGCTCGCCCTGCTCGAGCAGGCGGTAGAGATTCTGGGAGCGAGCGGAATCAAGTACCGGACCGGCAAGAGCCTGGTTCCCTTCCGCCTCACCGGAAACGCTGAGTGGGGACTGGGCGCGCCGGCGCTCGAGGGTGAGGAGAGCGGGACTTTCTGGGTTTGGCCTGAGTCACTCTGGGCGCCAATCTCCTTCACTCAGGCATATCTGAACGCCCAGGGCAAGAGCGGATCAGCGTGGCGGGAATGGTGGTGCAGTCGTGACGCCCGGGTCTTCCAGTTCATTGGTGAAGACAACGTCTACTTTTACGGGCATCCTCAGGCAGCAATCTTCCTTGGCCAGCAGGGGCCCAAGCCGGTGCTTGATGCGCCGGAGGGAGAGCTCCAGATCACCCAGCTGGTGGCAAACAGGCACTTGCTGTTCCTGGACAAGAAAGCAAGCAGCAGCGGTAAGGTACGACCGCCAAGCGCCGCTGAGCTGCTCGACTATTACACCGCAGAAGAGCTACGGGCGCACTTCATAGCCATGGCGCTGGGGAGACGAGGTGTCAACTTCAGACCCAAGCCTCTCAACCCGGATGCACCGGACCGGGAGCCGGACCCGGTGCTCAAAGAGGGAAAGACGCTCTCCAACGGTCTCAATCGAGCGGCCAGATCGTGCTTCTACACCGTTCAGAAGTACTATGAACGGCGAATCCCGGTCAGGGATATCACGCGGGAGGTGCTCGAGCGGTGCAGCGCAGCCATCACAGAGTATGAACGGCTGATGTACCGGTGCGAGTTCTCTCAGGCATTCGTCACCCTGAGCGATCTTATCAAGGATATCAACCGGCGGTGGAGCGAGGAGAATCCGTACTCAGAGGATTGCGACGAGACAACCCGCGCCCAGACTCTTGCGGACGCGTTCCATATGGTGAAGGTTGCTGCAGTTCTGGCTCACCCTGTCGCGCCGTGGGGAACAGAGACTATTCGCCGCCACCTTGCTGTAGACGAACGACTGTGGAGCTGGGAGACGATCTTTGACCCCCTCTATGCGCTTATGGAAGCCCCGACCGAGCACCAGCTTGTAGAGCTGCCCCCAAAGACCGACTTTTTTGAGAAGAATCCAAAGGAGTATTCCTCATGAGTGACTTAAAGAACCAAAACTGCGTTCCGTGCCGCGGAGGTGAACCTCCGCTCGAGCCTGAGAGAATAGAAGATCTTATGCAATACGTGGGCCCCTGGGAGCTTGTGGAGCGCACAGGGGGCAAGCGACTAAGACGCAAGTTCCCGTTCAAGGACTTTGCCACCGCACTTGCGTTCACAACCCGCATTGGAGAGATAGCCGAAGAGCAGGGGCACCACCCCCGGATCGTCACGCAGTGGGGTTCGGTTACCGTGGACTGGTGGACACACGCGATTGGCGGATTGCACACAAACGACTTCATCATGGCCGGCAGGACCGACTCCGCCTACGAACGATAGGCCGGAACGCAGGGAGTCCCCCACCCTGACTAACGGATCCCTGAGCGAACACGCAGAGCAGACGGATTGATCGCCAGGTCCATGGTACCGTACCCCACCCTGTCGCCATCTGACTGAACAGGAAGAGGTGGATCACTCTCCAGATGGAAGCTCTCCCGGAACTCCCACCGCTTAAGATAGGCCGCCGACCGCAGCGCGGTACTGGTCATTAGATCGTGCAGCAGCGCCAGGATCGACGGCAGTCCATCGAACTTGAATGCGTAGCACTCCAGCCACCCATCGTCAGGCGTACTGGAGCGGAACAGCGAGGCAAGCGGAGTGCCGGGGAAGCCCGTATTGCAGACGATCACTTCGTGCGCCCGCGCATGAACCGGTGCCCCATCCAGCCGCAAAGAAAACGCGGTAGGCGAGCGAAGCAGCAGATGCTTGAGCAACTGCAGGCCGTATGCACCAATCCCAAGGACTCGTTTCATCCGATCGTCAACGTACGTCATGGTGAGTGAGCTCGCGCCGGCACTCACGTTCAGCAGCGAACAGCGTGAACCGCGTTTGATCACATCCAGATCAATCACCGGCGCCTCACGTACGACAAGCCCGAGCGCACGGCGGATCGCGCCAGGGACGTTGAGATATCTAGCGAGTATATTGCCGGTACCGCCCGGGATGACCGACAGCACAACAGATGAGCCGGCAATCTCATTCGCAATCAGGTTCAACGTCCCGTCACCACCAACACAGAGAATCTCGCTGAAGCCACCCACCCCGGCGCTGCCGGCTGCAGATTTGATCTCCGATAGCTTCCTTGTGTAGACCAGGTCAAACTCGATCTCCACCGCCCGCAACCTTCGCGTTACTATTCGCACCGCCCGGCGAGCGCGAACCCGCTCATGACGCTTATTGCAGATGATCAAAAGCTTCCGACTCATACCGTTCAAGATAGCGCTGGTGCCAAGACTCCCGCAACGACCAGGACAGGAATCATCTCGGTCACCGCACACCCGGCACACCCTGCGACAGCTGTCCCCAAGCGTTCGACTTTGTTGCCCCCGTCACGCTCCCTTGCACCTGCGGACGAGCATCAGGCATAGTTATACAACGACTGGAGGAGACCACAGATGAAGACTATCATGCTCATGTTTGACTCACTGAACAGGCATCTGCTCGGACCGTACAATGGTGACAGTTTTGTGCACGCGCCGAACTTTGATCGTCTGGCCAAGCGGTCGGTGACCTTTGAGAAGAGCTATGTCTGCTCCATGCCGTGCATGCCGGCACGTCGGGATTTTCACACCGCCCGGCCGAACTTCCTCCACGTTGGCTGGGGGCCAATCGAACCGTTTGACGACAGCGTCCCGGAGATGTTGAGCGACGCTGGGGTGCAGACCGCACTCATCTCAGACCACTACCACTACTGGGAGGACGGCGGTGCGACCTACCATAGCCGCTATGACAGCTGGCAGTTCTACCGTGGCCAGGAGGGAGATCCGCACATCGGACAGGTAGAGGAACCGGTTATCCCGGCAAACATCAACGGCAAAGGCAGGCGAACCGACTGGGTTAACCGAGAGTATGTCCGGGACGAGGCCGATCTATCACAGACTCAGACTGTCGAGGCGGGTCTTGACTTCATTGAGCGAAATGCAGAACAGGATCGATGGTTTCTGCAGATCGAATGCTTTGATCCACATGAACCATTTGTCAGCCACAGAAAGTACGAGGACCTTTACGAGTCCACCTACGACGGACCTCTGTTCGACTGGCCCGCTTACAATGAGGTGACCGAGACCCCGGAACAGGTAGCCGAAGCCCGAAGAAAATACGCCGCACTGGTCAGTAAGTGCGACGCGAGCCTTGGTGACGTACTTGATGCGATGGACAGAAACGAGCTCTGGGACGACACCATGCTCATTGTCTGGACTGATCACGGCTTTATGCTGGGAGAGCACAATAGCTGGGCAAAAAATTGGTTGCCTCTCTACGAGGAGATATCCCACACGCCGTTCTTCATCTGGGATCCTCGGCATCAGCACAGCGCCGGCGAGCGACGCGGCGCCCTCGTGCAGCCGGCCCTGGATCTTGGCCCCACGCTGCTGGGGTTCTTTGGGATTGAGTCTACTGCGACCATGCTCGGTCACAATCTGGAACAGGTTATTGTCAACGACGCTGCCGTCCGAGAGACAGCCGTATTCGGCTACTTCGGAAAGGAGCTGAATATCACCGATGGGCGGTATGTCTACATGCGGAAACCAATCATGGAAGACAGTGGACCGCTCATGACATACACTCTCATGCCAACGGCAATGCGTGGCTACAAGCTTGCACCAGAGCAAGAACTAAAACTGGCAGGACCGTTCATTTTTACAAAGGGACTCCAAGTTCTGGCGTGGGGCCTTGAAACCAGTGGCACGCGCAAAAGTGACCCGGGACACACCCTCTATGACCTGGAGAACGACCCAGCCCAGGCGGAGGCAATACAAGATCAAGCAGTCGAACGACGGCTTTGCGCCGCCATGCGCCTCCATCTTGATGCCTGCGATGCACCTCCGGAGCAACGAGTCAGACTAGGGCTGGAGTAGAACCCGACTTTGGGGTTCTACTTTTCCTGGTCGGCGAGAAGGCTCTCGAGAGTTCGCGCGTCAGCAAGGTATCGCTCGGGGTCATCATCCCGAACAAACTCCAGCATCGCGTGGCGCTCGCCCGGGAGCTCTAAGACCCGCGCCAGATACGCGCCCCAGGCGTCGCGACCTTCCTCAAGAGTAAGACGCTCGCGAGTGCTATTCCAGTGAAAAACGTGAACATTCGAGAGCCAGTGTGCTACGCCTGAGAGCCCGGCGAGATTCGTAGACACCGATACCCCAGTGCGGGGCTGCCAATAGCTCCGGACTGCCGGATGATCAACCTCTTGAAGAAACTCAACCGCACTCTCATCCGTATCCGTGAGCGTACCTCCATGATATTCAAAACTCAGCGTCACTCCGACTGAAGCAGCAATCTCCGCACAGGTGCGAGCCTCATCCGCGATCGCCCGACGCGTATCACGGTCTGTCTCCCCGGAACCGGAGGCACCGGCCCACACCCGGATCGTGGATGCCCCAAGCTCAGCCGCGGTCTCCGCAACGCGCTCGAAGGCCAGGCCCTCATCTGCACTCCTTCCAATCCGGAAGTAGGATCCGTAGCTTGGCATCTCAATGCCAGCATCGCGACAGAGCCGTGAAGCGTATCTAGCGGCGCTGAGATCACCATGGGGAACGTGCACGTCTCCCCCCCACTCGATACCTCTTTGCCCGGCCGCATTCACAAGGGCGACAGTCTCATCGACGGAGAGTGAACGGAAGGTGATGCTGACGAGTCCGGTCTTCAGGGTTCCCATTTGGGCATGGTAGGATGTCAACACAGATCCTGCAAGCGTCAAACTGGAGTATGAACAACCGTGTTGGTAAAGCAGAGATAGCATGTTTCCCGGTAAGGAGTA
>CAZREG010000093.1:0-6921 GCA_964599075.1 uncultured Spirochaetaceae bacterium
AAAAGGCTACCTTCGCCAGTTGGCACTATTCGCGTCGTACCATGCCTGAACGATCTGTTGGACCTCCTCGCCGCCGAGTCGGTCCCACTCCGCTACCGAGCGGTCGTAAGCCTCCTGCGGACTGATCCTACCAAGTTGTACTTCTACAAGAATGTCACCGAACACGGCAGAGAACTCTGTATTAAAGTTCAATACCTCGGGCTGGGTCGGACGGAACGGAGTGTCACGACGGAACTCTGTCGAGAGTTGTGTCTCGATCGCCTCACCCGTCAGTCGAGCAATCTCCTGTGAGACCGGATCCTCGGCTGCGAGGATTGGGAGCCATTCTGTCTTCAATTGCCACTGTTGGAGAAGGATATAGTCCCACGCGTAGCGCAGCTGCTCAGTATGCTCTTCGCCTGAAAGAAGCGTCTTGGGAACGCCGTTGACCATTTCGTGATGTTGCCCTTCTATGCCGAACCGAAGGGTAAACCAGCCGTCATCTATGAGCCAGTCGAGATACTTGATCGCTCCTTCGGGGTTGGTAATCTCACGGTTGAGCGCAACGAATCGCTCTGCAGGGGGTTCCTGAAGGAGCCCGAAGTTTCCGTGATCAGTCTCAAATGATCCAAGAGGGACTATCTCGGCCTCAGGCACGTTTGCTATCAGCTCTGCGTACTCAGGGGGGTTGTCGCCGGAGAAATGGATGCCGGCACGCCCGGTTACCCATAGCTGGCGCTGGCGTTGTCTCTGGGTATCGGTAATGACTTCCGGGTCAACCCAGCCGCGCTCATGTGCCAGTTGATGGAAGTTGAAGAAGTCTACGAGCCGTTCTTGTGTACGAGCTTCTGCAATGACACCGGTGTCGTCAACGTACCAGTTGCGGCTGTAGACACCGTAGAGTGCCTCAATGATCTTTACATAGGCGCGGTCAGCCGCGAATGCGAACGTGTCGTCCTCACCGGTCCCGTTCGGATCCTCATTCACGAATGCGTCTGCAACGGCGAAGAACTCTTCCTCAGTTCGTGGAATTTCCAGGCCCAACGCGTCAAGCCAGTCCTTGCGAATCCACATGAGATGGCCGCTTATTGAATCCGGGGACCTTCGGCTCGTCACAGCGTACAGCTCGTTGTCGTCACCAAATCGGAGATAGGGATCGAGCTCGGGGTTGTCCTCGAGGTATTGCTTCACGCTTGTACTGTACTGATCTATCCACTGGTCAAGCGGAGCGAGAACCCCTTGAGCGTGTAGCAGAGCGATCGTATCTCGCGAGAAGTCATTGATCACATCGGGAGCGTTCCCTGCGGCGAACCGAGTGTTCAATACAGGCCGCACCTCGCCGCGAGGAACTGGAACTATCTGGATATTCAGCCCGCTGTCCTCTCGAATCCAATCGACCCAATCGTTGTCCTCCATGGTTCCACGGTCGGAGGGCACCCATCCGCGCTCATAGACCATAACTGATACCGGGTCGTCACCGGTGGCTTCCTGATCGCCGGCGGCATAAAGAACTGTAACCCCGGCGAAAGCCAGGAGTACAACCAGTAATAGTGACGTGATCCTTTTCACGTTACACCTCCAAAAGAAAGATTTTGTGCTTTCCGTCATGATCTGAAAGAATCAGACCGGTCGGAATCACTGCCATTTGATTGCGGTTCATTGGCCTCTACCCTTTGACCGAACCGATGAGGGCGCCTTTCACGAAGTAGCGCTGCAAGAACGGATACATGGTCATGATGGGAAGCGTGGCGACCACGATCGCCGCTGCGCGAACCGCCTCGGGTGTGAGAGTCTGCTCAAGGAATCCAAGACTTTCCGCTCCGTCTGCCTGACCGGTGAGCATCTGCTCCTGAACCGTGTTAATCATTCTGCGGAGCACCACCATAAGGGTCTGTCGCCGGGGCGAAGGGACGTAGATCAGTACGTTCATATAGCTGTTCCAGTGGCCAACCGCGTAAAAGAGAATCAACGTTGCGATTACCGGGATCGAGAGCGGCAAAATGATCCGCACGAGGATGACAATATCGTTTGCCCCGTCGATCATTGCCGAGTCTTCAATGCTCTGGGGTATCCCCTGGAACGAGTTTTTCATGATGAACAGGTTGAACGTGCTTACCAAACCGAGAAACCAGACTGCCCAGTAAGAGTCAATCAGTCCGAGTGTTCGGACAACTATGTACGTTGGGATTAGACCGCCGTTGAAGAGCATGGTAAAGAGCACGAACCAGACAAAGAAGCTTCTGCCTCTGAGTCTGTGCTTTGAGAGGGGGTAGGCGGCCATGATTGTCGCGATCATGTTCATGGTCACGCCGACACCGGTAACGACGATCGTGTTCCACAGGGCGTTGAATATCTGTCCATCCTGAACCAGAGACCGATAGGCCTCCGTGTTGAACTCTACCGGCCAGAGGAAGACCTCTCCAGAGAGAATGGCGCGACTACTGCTAAACGAGGTAGCCAGGATCTGGATCATGGGATAGACGCAGATAAACGCAAGGAACAACACCAGAGTTCCGTTCAAGAGATAGAATACTTTTTCGCCGCGTGTCGCTGTAGCCACCATTGTTAGTTCCTAAAACAATCCATTGCCGCCGGTCTTCCTGATCAGGAGGTTCGTCGCCCAAATCAGGGTTAACCCCACGAGTGACTGAAAAAAACCGACGCCGGTCGTATAACTGAATTGTGCACCCTGCAGGCCGGCTCGATAGACAAACGTGGGAATGACGTCGGCCACCCGCATGACCACCGGGTTCTGAAGCATGAAGATGTGCTCAAAGCTAATTTCCATAAAACCACCAACATTGAGAATGAGAAGCACCCCGATCGTGCTGGAAATGCCCGGGAGTGTGACATGCCGAAACTGTCGCCACTTATTGGCTCCGTCGATAATTGCGGCTTCGTAGAGTTGCGGATCTATCTTGGTGATCGCCGCAAGGTAGAGGATGGTGCCCCAACCGGCCGTTTTCCATATGCCGGAAGCGATGAACACGACCACCCACCAGAATCGGTCAGCCATGAAAAAGATGGGCTCTACGCCCAAGCCTCTACCTAAAATGACGTTAAATATACCAGTGCTTGGTGACAGGATCGCGATCAGAATGCCGCCGAGAACCACCCAGGAAATGAAGTGCGGCACATAGAGAAGGCTCTGGACCGTTCGCTTCAGGCTTTTGCTGCGTACCTCATTGAGCAGGATTGCAAGTACTATTGGCACCGGAAACTGAAACACCAACTGATACACGTTCAAGATCAATGTGTTCCACACAATGCGGAAGAACTGTTCACTGCCGAACATGCGTTCAAAGTGTTGCAGCCCAACCCAGGGACTCCCCAGAATGCCGTCCACAAATCGGAAGTCCTTGAACGCGATGATCAGGCCGTACATGGGCGCATAACGGAACACCACGTATACGGCGAGGACCGGCAAGAGCAGCGCATACAGATACCGATCCCGGTATAGATCACGACGCCAACTACCGGCTCGCCTTTTTTTCGAGCCAACTTCTATCGCTGTGGAAAGGGATATCGGTTGCCTGTCGTCCACGTACGGCTCCTTTACTTGATGGTCACCGTCGCATTTTTTTCGTTAGATTTTGGTTACGCTTTGGTAGTGACTTTTTCTGATTGTGCGCATTGTTTGGCTT
The DNA here is from genome assembly GCA_964599075.1 of uncultured Spirochaetaceae bacterium. Classification (GTDB taxonomy): domain Bacteria; phylum Spirochaetota; class Spirochaetia; order DSM-27196; family SLST01; genus SLST01. The sequence continues at coordinate 3,624 of CAZREG010000093.1, forward strand.
GATGAGTCACTTTCTTTCTGAAAGTTCTCTTTCCTTCTTTTTCGCATAAAACCATCCTCAAAGAGCCGTCTTGCAGAAGACCGGGGGATAGGAATATTGTCTGGGTGCAATGAGACGGTTCGGTAAGTATTGGATACGGGCGGTTCTCGTAATGACTGGGGTGGTGCTCGTCACGGCGGCTCTTTTCCTTGCCCACGCCACCAGCATTCGTAACCTTCGGGCTCAGCTTGTCGAATCAAACGCAGCGATTGTCCGCGAGCTTGCGGCGCAGGTTTCCAATCGGATCGCCCAACTCGACTATCGAATCATCGAGCTGTCCGGAAAACGGGCTACGCTCGATTTCATGCATGCGAGATTCAGAAGTAGAGAAGAGCAGCTGGACGTAACCAGGCAAGTACAGGCGGAACTCAATTTGATCCGGCGCTCCGACCGTGTGGTCTTTCTCGCAGGTATATATAGCGAGAGAAGCGATTATTTGCTCAGCGATCAGATCGGTCTACCACCCGCCTCACTCGAAGGCTCCCGTCACGTTGATGTCCCGGTTGCTCGAAGCCTGTTGGAAGCGCTGTTGGGCGGAGAATCTGACTCTCAAGTCGTGATGGTCGATACCGAACAGGGGCCGGTGCGCCTCATTCCTATAACGCGTTTCTACCCGGCTGCCGGGGTTGACGGTAGTGCTCTCGGTAGCATTTTCCTTGGTCTTGATACTCGCGTTCTGTCTGAGGTGGTCTTGTCAGGTTCCAATGAACGGGTGCACGAACTCCTGGTTGTAGATTCATCGGCAGCCGATGCATCAGTCATAGCATCCTCCAGTAGCTGGGCGGAGAACAATTTAGGAGAGTACACGGCCGGACAGGACGAAAGGGGAGAGCGGTATGAGAGGATGGAAACTCGAATAGCTGGACGCCGTTTCGGGATCGCACGTGTGCCGATCCCAGAAACGAGCTGGGTTATGGTGGGTGCCATCGAAGTTGGTGCCGGAACATCTGTGATTATTCCCATGCAGATTACCTTTCTGGTTCTTGGAGTCAGCATGGTTGTTATGGCACTGCTATCAATGATCGCGTTGTCCAGCCTCACCATAGATCCGCTGATAAGCTTTGTTCACAAGATGTCATCCTGGATACCCAACTCAACAACAAAAGCTGACCAATCCGCCCACTTCCCGGCATCAGCAGCCCATCTGTCCGATCTTGAGCTACGTTTCCGAGAGATCGTTGACCAAACCCAGACGCTCAGGGACCGTTTCGCCTCAGCAACGCCGATTCTAAGACGCTACTGTTTGCGCAATCTTCTCACCGGAACGGATTACGCTGATGATCTCATTTCTCAGCTGAACACCTATGGTCTCCAACTTCACCGAGGCGCGTTCGTTGTCTTGCGGCTGGCGCTGAGAGAGGATCAAACTAGATCACCGAGGGTCGTATCTTCGCAAAATCTGGGGGTCTCCATCAGCGAGTCACGGCTCGCGGAACTGAGTAGCGGATACCTACAGAACGGCGGGCGGTGTGCGGTTCTTATTGAAACCAACAACAGGCTGAGCGTCTTGATCTCCTCTGTTGATCGCTCCACCCTTCAGGGGGCGGTTCTTATGACGCTTGCCGAGCAGATTCGTATTGGACTTGCTACCGCTCTTGGCCTGTCTGTCTCCGGTGGATTGGGAACAGTTGTATCAGAAGCGAACGAGATCACGGCATCCTGGCGGGCCGCGACCCGGGCGCTTGAGTACACCTTGCTCCTGGAGAATCGGGCGCTCTACCGGCACGAGGATGTCGAGCGCGTAGAGTCGCTGGTGCCCATGCGCAGGATCCTTGCAGAAGTTGGCAAGGTTGGAGACTCAGTTCGCGCGGGGAACGTCGATGACGCCCGTCGGTCTGTTTCAAAGTTGTTTCGAGATACGCAGTCCGCACTGCTTCCGGTAGACTCCGTACGACAGATCGGAATTCACGTGCTGATGGAGGGATTGCGTGTGTCGCAGGAGTCAGGTTGTTTGATCCCGGAGAAACACGTCCGGGAAGCCACCGCTGTATGGACCGACTTTGACCACGCCGAGACTACCGCCGAAATTGAGGACCTTACAACAAGAGTGATCCACCAACTGACCGTTGATGTGGTCAGCCAACGGAGCGAAAAGCATCGGCATGAACTGGTAGAAGGGGTAATCGGATATCTTGAGGATCATTACCAGGATTCAGGAACGTCGCTTTCATCTGTGTCAGCGCAATTCGGAATCAGCCCCGCGTATCTCAGTAAAATTTTCAAGGAATACACAGGAACGAAATATATCGACTTTATTACGGCTTTGAGAGTAACTGTGGCTAAAGGCCTTCTGGAACGGGGAGTACGTAATGTCAACGAGGTTGCGGAGTTGGTAGGGTATGCCAATACTCGCAGTTTCATCCGCATGTTCCGCGCTGAGACCGGTCACACGCCAGGTGAGTACCGGCGCTTGCGTCTCATCCGCCAGGCGACGCCTCATTCGGAACCGCACGCATAACAGTTCCAGATTCGTGGAGGAATTGAGGATAGATGAAAATAGTTGTTGTTTCAGATCTGCACAGCAATGCTCACGCTTTCGAAGCAGTACTGGGCGCGGAATCCGACAGTGACACTGTCTATTGTGCGGGCGATCTTGTTGATTACGGTCCGTATCCGCGCGAGGTGCTGGATCTGGTGAGAGAGCGGAGGATCACTTGCGTTCGCGGTAACCATGACGAACGGGTCGTGGAGGTCGCCAGGAATCGCAGCACGTGGGCGGATCTGGATCCAGAGGAACGTCACTGGGTCCATCAGAACGTTGACGCGCTCTCGTCAGATGATATTGCGTTTCTTGAAGCGCTACCCGAATCTATTGAGTTCACGGCCGACGGTCACCATTACCATCTCCGGCACCGCGGAGCCGACGGCTACAAACTAATCGAGCTCCTGCCTGAGTTTCATGCTCTTTGGAGCGGAGGATTTGCGCCAAAGGTGAATCATGGTCAAACGGCCCGTATAATAGTCGGGCACACTCATATCCAGGCTGTACACTATTTGGACCAGAACAGACTCTGGCTCAACCCCGGAAGCGTCTCCTATAGACCAACGCGTCAGAGTATGGATACATCCCGGGATGCTGATTACATCACTATAGTTGACGGTGAGATACGGTTCCATCGTGTGTCCTACGATCGCAGGCGAACCTTCCTGTTCACCGAAGGCCTTGTGCTTGCCAGAAGTGAAAAGCAGGTTGGATACCGATTCTTCGGTCCGGATTAGAAACGCTTGGCGGCTGTCAAGCAAACTGATCGACCAGTGA
>CAZREG010000094.1:0-6787 GCA_964599075.1 uncultured Spirochaetaceae bacterium
GGTCGGGACCGGTATGCAAAGCTTGGAGCGTCGCGGTATAGTAGGCAGTGGAGGTGCCCATGCGACGCATTCTTGCCACCCTTCTGATTCTTGCCTCACCGATCACTTTCGCCCAGGAAGTGAATGAGGAGGAGCTGCAGGAGCTCGGAACGCAAGACATAGAGTTCATCAACTACGACGGACCCTACGAGCAGGTCGATTCCGCAGAGGCGATCGTGGGCATTGGACGTACGCTCGGTTCAGAAATCGGGGAGGCGTACACGGAGTTCACCCTCAACGGGCGCTACCGGATCATTCACGCGGTTGATCCCGAGACGGACGAGGGCCTGGACGCGGATATTTTTATCCCGCTTGCCACTTCGCGAATCGACCACATAGATAACATGCGCCGGATCATCTCTGGATTCCTCCAGTCGGCCTATGGCTACCGTGAGGATGACGCGGCGCTTCTCGCACGTTGGATCACTGTCTATAACGCCGTTTCCAGAGGCAACATGGAGTTCTACCAGGCGCGCTACAAGAGCGTGGTGACCAATAATCTCAACGCTGAGAACGCCGGTCTCTCCCGTCGCTACGATGAGTGGTCCGGGATGAGTCGGGTTGTGATTCCGCTCGGGTCGGGTGCCGCGCAGGGTGTACTGGGAAGCGTTGACCCGGGAGAGCTCGGTGACGATCAGGTGGTCGAAGAGCTGCGCACGCAGGAAGACCGCGGGGTGGAGGATCGCCAGGATATGGTCGATCTCACCGAGCGTGTCATAGAGGAGCAGGAAGCGACTCAGGAAGCGGAGGAGCAGGCGATAGAGGAGGAAGACGACCGGATTGCCCGGGAAGAGCAGGCAGTCGAGGAGGAGCGGGCAGCAATTGAGCAGGAAAGAGAGCAGCTTGAGGAGCTCCCGGAGGATGAGCGGCAGCAGGCCGAACAGGAGCTTGACGCGCGTGAGCAGGCAGCAGACGAGCGCGAGCGCCAGGCTGCGGAAGATCGGCAGGCGGTGGAAGAGCGCCAGGAGGATCTGGTTGAGCAGCGGCAACAGACCGCTGAGCTTACCGAGCAGGTACGGGCTGAGCGGGAACGCATTGCCAGCGATACCCGTGCGCTGCTTGACGAGCGTGAGATTGCAGACGAAGTACGCGGAGTAGAGGGCGACCTGAGCCCGGTCTACTTTCTCCAGGTGCGAAGAGAGGGCGGGGTGGTCCTGGGCCAGCTTGTTCAGATCAATCCCGTGACCGGTATTCTTGTCAACAGATCCGCAGAGGACGCAATTGTCAGCCGCAGCTACACCTTCGCCGAGCGTGATCTGCTTGCAGTGGTGGCAGACGGCGAGGTTGGCCGGCTTGCACGCTTTGACGTGGCGACCCTCGAGGAGAACCTGCGGGCTGAACCGGCGCTCTTTCTCGAGAGCGTGGTGGAGACAACCGAGAATCCCGCTCGGATCTTTGCGATCGTTGCAGAGGCGGGACAGCATTTCCTGGGCCGCTTTGGCACTGATCTGGCGTTTATAGATCGCTCCGTTATTGCAGTCAACCCGTACACGACGATTGCCTTTGGGGGAAACAGGGTTTTCGTGCAGACTGCCGACGACCGCATTGTGGGGCTGAGCCTGGAAGACCTTCGAATCGCCCCGTGAGTGGACCGTTTCTTGGCCGGACTCTTCAGGTTGTCCGTGATCTCTCCCGGGACGAGCAGCTCTATCTCTACGAGAAGACACGGGCGCTCAAACGGGCCCTCGTGGACGGTGATACCCAGGTACTCACCTCGTTCTCAGTGCGACAGCCGGACGTAGGCGCATATCTCTTCTTTCTTGAGGAATCAACACGAACCAAGGAGTCGTTTCGAAACGCGATTCAGTTCCACGGCCTTCGCCTCAACGACTTCAACCCCGGAGGAAGCTCTTTCAAAAAGAAGGAGAGCATCACTGATACCTTCAAGATGCTTGTCGGCTACAGCCGACAATCGCTCTTTGTAGTACGAACCTCTCTGGAAGGCACCTGTCGCTGGCTTGGAGAGGCGGTGGGTGAGTACTGCAGGAAACAAGGTCTGCCCCCTGCGGCGTTTATAAACGCCGGTGACGGCCGTCATGAGCATCCGACCCAGGAGTTGCTGGATGAGTTCAGCTTTCTCGAGCAGTCGAACTGGAAGACCGAGCACATCCACATCGCCCTGGTGGGCGATCTGTATCATGGCCGAACCGTGCACAGTAAAGTCGACGGATTGAGTGCATTTCGGGAGGTGGAGGTTGATCTGGTGGCTCCGGAAGATGTTGGCATGCCGGATTACTACGTCACGCGCATGGAGGCTCAGGGATTCCGGGTGCGGAGATTCCAGAGCATCGACGAGTATCTGTCAAGCGGTCGGGTCGCATCGGCCTGGTATTTCACCAGGCTTCAGCTGGAACGAATGGGCGAACGGCTGCTCGACCGGGCAGCCCTGCTGCGGGAGTCAGTGACGTTTCGTCGGGATCACCTTCGACTTCTACCGGAGAACGTACAGTTCTATCATCCGCTTCCCCGGCACCAGGTGACTCCGGTCATACCCACTTTTCTAGACGATCTGCCGGTGAACGGCTGGTCCCGCCAGAGCGTGAACGGTTACTATACCCGAATTGTTGAAATTGCCATGCTCTGCGGTACGCTGGGCGAGGACTTTAAAGGCGAACCGTATCAGCCCTCCGAGTACCCGGATGATTTTGTTCGGGAAGTCTCCCCGGCATCTGATGGTGAGAAACCGGAATACAAGATTGGCATCAAGCCGGTGGATAACGGGATCGTCATCGATCACATTGGACGGGGAGGCGAGCCTGGCGAGATCTGGGACCAGATAGACAAAATTCGCCAAATCCTGAACCTGAACGTTGTGAGCTCTCACGGTGTGTTCTCCTCGCGCGACGGTCGCCACAAGGGTATTATTTCGCTGCCCACCGTGCATTCACTCACCGAGTCTCAGATAAAAACGCTGGGCGCAAGTGCTCCGGGATCAACACTGAATCTTGTACAGAACGGGAGCGTCGTGCAGAAGTACCGGATGGAGATGCCGCCGCGCGTCTACAATCTCCCGGGAATAAGCTGCAAGAATCGCGACTGCATCAGCCACCCGGAGCATTTTGAGCCGGTGCATCCGGAGTTTCTGCGCTCAGGAGACCAGACCTACGTCTGCAAGTACTGTGAACGTCCTCACGAGTTCTCACGGATCTGGTAGAAACGCTATTTTTGTTTTTTTGTACCCGGTTTTCCCCGACCAAAGAGGCGACGAAACAGGCGGATAATTGCGGTCCATATACGGCGAAAGAACGAGGGGCTTCGCAGCCGGTCGAGCCGGAGATAGCCCTCCGCGAGCTCATCGCTGGTCAGTGGCTTGCGCTCGGTGTTCTCATCTATCTCCATCTCAAGGAGCTCACCCTCATTCGCCTCATCAACCACCCGTACCTCTATGCTCTGCCAACCAAGGCGACGAGCCGCTTCAGTCCTGCGGTGACCGGCTATGAGTTCATTATTCGAATTGATGACAACCGGGTTCATGAGGCCGTGCAGCCGCATGCTTTCCATCAGTGAAGAGAGGTCGCCAAGGTTCTGGCGTATCCTGTGGCGTATGATGATTTTAGAAAGCTCTATCTGCACCGACATTCCTCTCTTTTGTGCATCAGTCTAGCATTGGGTTGCTCGTGGATTCTTCTTCCTCTTCTGCTTCTTCTGCCGGCTCGTCCGAAAAGAACGGATTGTCGCCGGTCGGCTCTCTTCGCTCCGGCGACACCGGGTCATCCTCGTCACGGAAGAATGGGTTATCCGGTGTGTCACCGTCCTCATCACTCTCTGACTCTTCAGCGCTCTCCTGCTCTTCGTCATTCCGGTCGCGGAGTGAATCAAGGATGCTGAGGGTTGATCTTGTTGCGCGAAGCGCAGAAGGCGAGGCGGAGGTGGGTCGTGCAAGGCTCAGGGCGACTCGGTTTCGCCTGTCGTCGCTGAAGCTCTGCGTCTGGTCAAACTCATCTGGTTGCGTGCCGGCAATAAAGATCTCCTCCACGGTGGGACCGCGGAAGTCCTCCGGGGGGAGCAATCCTGATCGCAGCGTGACCTCAGCCTCTACTATATCATTTGGTCGCTGAAACTCCAGCGGGGGCAGATTCTCGTGGATGCGCTTCATGTACCAGGCCCAGATCGGCCCGGCAGTTTGAGCCCCGGTCTGATTGGTTCCCAGACTGTTGGTCCCACCACGGTCAAAGCCCAGCCATACCGCAGTAGTCACGTACGGACTGAAACCGACCGTCCAGGCGTCAGACCAGTTCTGGGTCGTTCCGGTCTTTCCCGCCATGGGCATACCGTCGAACCCACCAACAAGGAGCGCGCGGTTTCGCAGGGTCCCGAACTCTACGGTGCTGCGAAGCATGTCCGTCATGATGTAGGCAGCCTGAGGACTGATGATCTGTGCCGCGCGACCCTTGTCCGCGAGCTGCTGGGCAACCTGCGCCGCCGGCTCCATGATTGTACGTCCGTTTCGGTCCTCTATGTATCGAATGGAGACCGGGATCACCTCGCGGCCACCGCTCGGGAAGGTCGCAAACGCGCGAGCCATAAGGAGCGGACTGACGCTGACGGTTCCAAGGCCGACCGGATATCGGTTCTCAAAACCTCGCCGGGCCATCTGGGCCTCAGTGAGGCCGAGCAGACGGCCGGCCACACCGAGACCCTCAGTAAAGCCAACCGCATCAAGAACGCGAATCGAGACTACGTTCATAGAGGTGGCAAGGGCATGGCGGACCCGGGTTGGACCGTTCCATTCGCCGTTGTAGTTGATGGGCGTGTAAGGCGTGCCGTCGGTGTTGTAGAACGTTATGGGAATGTCCTGGAACACCGTGGCCGGGTTTACGGTTCCGTTGTTGATTGCGGCAGCGTAGTACAGCGGCTTGAAGCTGCTTCCCGGCTGACGCTGTGCGTTGACTGCGCGATTGAAGTTGTTTGTGCCACCGGTAAACGGACTTCCACCTACCATGGCAAGAATATGCCCGGTGTCGTTCTCCAGCGTAATGAGGCCACCTTCAACCTGAGTTCGGTCGCTCACTGCGCGGCGGTTGACGTACGTCTCCTGGACGACCCTTCGAACTGCGTCCTGCTCTGTGCCACTGAAGGTGAGCGAAATAAGGTCAAGCATGGGCGCGATTTGGTCCCGGAAATAGATAGCCGCACGGGCCTCACTTCGGCTGGTACCAACCCGCAGGCCTGCTACGTCAAACCCAACCCCGAGCATCTCGATCATGGGAAGGAAACGATCGATACGGCTCTCTCGGTTTCCCTGGTTCTGCTGGTACACCTGGTTTGCATTCTGTATGCCTTCCCAGAGTTCCTCCTGTGCTGCACGCTGGTAGTCGAGGTCGAGCGTGGTGTACACCCGATATCCGTCCGTGTAGATGTTGGCTGAACCAAGCAGGAGGTCATTCTCAAGCCGATCGGTGACATGCGAGCTGAACCAGGGCGCACGATCGTCCCCGGCCCGATCGAGGAACGCCCCGGTGTTAGCGCTGCGAGTATAGTCGTGGCTTAACCAGTATCGGGTGAAGCTCTCATCCACCTCTTCCTGCGTTGCATAGCCAAGGGCAGCAAGCTCGTCGAGCTGACGTCTCTGCTGATCGCGTGCGTTCTCAGGATTCACAAATGGAGAGTAGAGCGCGCGACTGGGGCTGGAGAGCTGGAGTACGAGCATCATTGACTCTGCTACGGTGAGCTCGCTTGCAGGGTGACCAAAGTACCACTGACTTGCTGCTTCTATGCCGTATGTTCCGTGACCAAACGGCATCCGGTTCAGATACTCCTCAAGTATCTCGTACTTTGTCAGGTGTCGCTCAAGTTGCAGCGCCCACCAGAGCTCAACAAGCTTGCGCCGGATTGTCGTACTCTGATCGGTGTACATCATCTTGGCGAGCTGCTGAGTGATCGTGCTTGCCCCGGTGAAGGTTCCGGCCCTGCCGCCGGTAATCAGGTAGGTGATCGTGCTGAGCCCTGCCCGGAGGGTTCGAGTAACGTTTATTCCACTGTGATCAAAGAACTCTCGGTCCTCTCGCGTGAGCAGGGAGTAGATGACGTACCGTGGAACCTCTTCTATTGATACGGGGGTCCGCTTTTCATCGCCGAACAGCTGGGTTATCTCTTGTCCGTTTCGGTCGTAGAGGACCGTGGGGAGTGCGAGTTCGTTGTCGCCTGACCGTGCGATATCTTCAATGCGTTGAACTGAAGCAATCGCCGCGCCAACGGTAACGCCGATACCAATCGCAACGATCAGTGCAAATCCGACGAGAACGAGCAGAACAACGCGTCGCGCGCCGCTTATTCGCATGAACACAGGGTACGTTTACCGGTGTCGTGTGTCAATCAGCGCGAAGGCCGGCATATGGCGTCCCGGAGGCAAAAAAAAGACCGGTACCATAAGGTACCGGCCCAACCGTTAGGTCGCCAGTCGCACACATAGTAAACTGGGAGGGGAACTATAGTGCACAACCGACAACTTGATTATCGTCTCACGACGACAATTAATTAACCTCTTCTATAACGATATTCATTGAAAGTGACAATGAATAGGTCCGCTGCTCCTGAACCACAAACCGGCGTGTGACCGTGTAGTCCTCAAGCACCATTGTTATTGTATGCTCACCCGGTGGAACCGTAAAGTCCCCGGACGTGTCTGGTAGCAGAACTCCGTTGAGATAGAGAACGGCCTCCCGCGGGGCGGTGTAGGAGACCGTGGCCACAGCCGGGATCAGGGGGATCACGACTTCTGTCTCCCGGCCTGGCTCGAGGCCAACGG
>CAZREG010000095.1:0-6747 GCA_964599075.1 uncultured Spirochaetaceae bacterium
TATTGTAACCATAAGCAGCTTTATTCTGGACCCCCAGCTCATTGAGCTGGTGGATGAAACACTCTACGGCTTTCTTCCAAACGAGCAGCGGGAGAACCTGATCTCCGGCGTCCAGCGGTACGCGGATGGCGAGGGATCACTCTCACTGGTAACCGGCTTTATCTTTCTGCTGGCGGTCAATAACCTCTTCTTCGACCTCAATCGCATGATCGCCAGCGGTTTCGGGATTCGACGGGGCGTTGGCCGATCGCGTCTGGCCGCTCTTGTTGCGCCGCTTGTGTTCGTGGTGCTCCTGTATGCGGCGACCCTTCTCGGAAGCGCGGCTACCTGGATCGCTCGATTGGTTGGTCTCTCATCCGTAGCACTCAACCTCGGAGCCCTGGCAGTCTCCACACTCGTCATTGCGCTGGTGGTGCTTCTGATCTACCGATGGGTCGCAGGACAAAGGCTACGGTTGGGTCCGGCAGCCGTAGTCTCTTTGATTGTGGCAATCGCCTGGCAGGTGATTCTCTACGTGGCTGGGCTGACCGTCCGTGTTGCCGGCACCCGATTTGTCGCGTACGGGGTTCTCGCCTGGGCAGTCGTATTTCTGATCTTTATGCGGCTGATTGCAGAGCTGCTTCTCTACGGCGCCCTGGCACTGCGACCATCATTGGATGCCCCGCCTGAATAAACGGTCGGCTCACTGCTCACTACCCGGGATCACCGTCTGCCGCCGTCTCCTGGTTTATGGCAACGAACTGCTCGGCAAGGAGCTCAGTAATGCGAGCAAGTGCGTTTTTCTCCGTTTCCGGCTCTAACACCTTCTGAAAGATTGCAATCGTGAAGACCGGACTGGTCTTCTCAATCGAACCATTCTCAAACGTCGCCGGCTCTCCAAGGCGGAGATCATTCGCGAGCCCGATGTTCTGACTGATGGACATCTGCGGGACGTCCCGCCGGGTGCCAATACTGGCGTAGGCGACCGCGCGTCCCCCGTCTACTATGGGCCCCACACTGAGAATTGAACCCGACAGCGTCACTGCAAGCGCCCCACCCGGATTCGCCGCCTGAAAGAAGTCCACGCTCACCATGTCGTGATTGCCGGTGTGGCTCTTGAACGCCTGATTCTTCGCGTGCCACCCTTGCGCCAACTGCTCCTCCGCGGCGGTCTGATCAGGGCTTCCTGAGCTCCTGACCAGTCCGCGCAGATGTCTCCGGACCTGCTCCGGCAAGCTTGAATAATACTCCCCCATCTTGGGTATCAGTATAGCTCGATATCACGATATTTCCGAGTATCCGTCCTGGAACGCCTTGCCAATACCGGCGGCGTGCCACGTTTTAGTGAAGACCAAGCTCCGCAAAGAATCGCTCGGCTACCTCGCCAAGAACGCCCTCTGAAGCCGACCGTTTGAGAACGATGTCGGCGGCAGCAGCCGCTTCTCTTCGGGCACCGTGTACCGCGAGCCCCAGGCCCGCCGCCTCGAGCATGGCCACGTCGTTCGTACTGTCCCCTATGGCAATGGTCTGCTCAATAGGGATCGAAAGCTTCTCAGCAAGCGCCCGCAGGGCGCTTCCCTTGTTCACGTGACGCCTCACAGTTTCCAGGTAGTGAGGCTTTGAGAAAAACGTGGTGCATCCACTCGCACGCTCGAGCGGCAGCGCATGCGGCTCAAGCATCTCGGGCGAGCCAATAAGCAGGAGCTTGGAGCTCCCGCGAGGAAGTGCCTCAACAAGGTCGGGTACACATCGATATGTCATCCCTGTTGCCTGGGCGTAGCGCTCCGTGTGCTCGGTAACCTGCTCAAGAAGGAACTCGTCCCCTTCGTAGCCCTGCAGGTAGAGCCCGTGCCTTCGGGCGTACGCAACCACTGCCGACACCGCTTCTGGAGAAACGGCCCCGGCAGCGATCTCCCGTCTGCTTCCGGCAGTGACTACGCGCGCGCCGTTGAACGCAATGTAGTACTCGTCATCTGCCGGCTCGAGTATGCGAGACGCAATGCGCTGGATACTGACATCCGCCCGGCCGGAACAGAACACAATGCGCACTCCGTGCTCGTGAAGCGCAGCTAACACCCGCCGGTTTACCTCCGGGAGGTTCTGGTGCTCATCTATGAGGGTATCGTCTATATCGGTCGCAAGGAGTCGGTACATCGTTGGCAACGGTATCACAATTCTCCGCCCTCCGGCGAGCTACTGCGCCACATAGTTGTGCGCATATCTGTTGACCACCCGGAGCCACCGGAGTATGGTGTTGCGACACCGCAACCAGCGGTCCAGGGCGAATCATGCATGGCACACTGCTAAGAGTTGTCACACGTCAAGTTCTCGGAAAGCCTACGTAAGTCTTCAGTCACCTCAACCGCAGATCCATTCGCGACTCGTTCGCACTGGAGGGGATATGGAGATCTGGAAGAAGATAGGGCCGTACATAAGACGACACAGTAAACGACTTCTCATTGGGCTTTTTGGCATGACGTTGTTCACCGGGTTCACGCTCGCGCAACCGCTGTTCATGCGCTACCTGTTCAACGAGGTGGTTGAGGCAGGAAACTGGGATGTCCTGCTTCGCACCGTGCTTCTGATCTCAGCAGCTCCGCTTCTGGCGAGTCTCTTTCAGTTCGTGAATCAGCGCATCATCATGCGTGCCGGATACGGCCTGGTCAGCGACTTGAGACTGGAGATGTATGAACGGGTCCTTTCATTGAGCATGAAGTACCATCAGGACAACTCCTCCGGCATAGTTGTCAACCGCATGATGGACGACGTGAGCATGATCCAGCGCCTGATCACAGGAGACACGGTCACCCTGTTTATAGATGTCATCATCTTTGGCGTTGCCCTGGGCGTCGTCTTTACCATAGACGTTGCGCTTGGCTTGATCCTCGTTGTCACTCTTGCGCTCTACGTTCTCGCCTATCGCGGATTCGCTGGACGCATCAGGATGCGAAGCACGAGCTACCGTCGTATGCAGGATACCATTAGTGAGCGCCTTCAGGAGACGATCGCCGGGGTTCGCCACGTTCGCATCTACAACCGGGAGCTGCTGGAGAACAGAAACTTCGTCTCGCGCACTGAACAGAGCCTTGAGCATGCCCTTCAAAGCCGATTCGGTTCGGTAGGACTGAGTACCACCTGCACCTTTATTGCCGGGTTCGGAAGTGCGGCGGTCACCATCCTGGGTCTGCTTCGCGTTCTGCAGGGAGAGTTGCAGTACGGGGACATATTCGCCGTGAACAGCTTTGTCTGGATGGCACTCAACCCGGCGATCCGCATCACCAACATGGCCGGACAGCTGACGGAGACATTCGTCTCTGTTCGCCGCGTGGTGGAGGTGCTTGAAGAGGAGCCCACCGTGAGTGCGAACTCGGACGCACCACCGGTAGAGGGTACCGCCGGTCACGTTGAGTTCGATAACGTGCACTTCTCGTACGTTGCAGGCAACCCACTCTATCGTGGTCTCTCCCTCGACGTGCCGCCGGGAACTACGGTTGCGCTCGTGGGCCATACCGGCTGTGGGAAGACAACCCTCACCAATCTGCTCATGCGTCACTGGGACATCCAGGGGGGTGAGATACGAGTTGACGGTCAGAACATCCGAGAGGTCGAGCTGCGATCTCTGCGCCGGCTCTTTGGTGTGGTGCTGCAGGCGCCGATTGTGTTTGACGGCTCGCTGATAGAGAACATTGCCTATGGAATGCACGACGCAACCGAACAGCAGATTCTCGCGGCTGCAACGGCCGCGGAGCTGGGGACACTGATAGAGCGGCTGCCGGATGGACTCGATACTCAGATTGGAACGTATGGCATAAAGCTCTCGGTTGGTGAAAAGCAGCGTATCTCAATCGCACGTGCGATTCTCAAGGATCCGCTGATCCTCATCATGGATGAGGCAACCAGCAGCCTTGACAGCGAGTCGGAGGCGCTCATCCAGCGGGCCCTCGATCGGGTTCTGAAGGGGAGAACAAGCTTCGTGGTTGCCCACCGGCTGTCAACCATTGTGAATGCGAACATTATTGTGGTGATGGATTCCGGGGCGATTGTTGAAACGGGGACGCATGAACAGCTTATGAGTATCCCCAAAGGCCACTACCGGGAGCTCTACGAGGAGCTTCGCGGCCAGGCCCGGGGGGCAACGGTATGAGCAGCGTACTCGGGAGTTTTCGTTCTCAGAGAGAACGGGCACAACGCCTCATGGATCGGCTGCTGAAGGACAGTGAGAGCTACAACGGCAAGGTGAGCAAGGACCTCGGCCGGCTGTGGACCAACTATCTGCATCAGTACCGCTGGAACATCTACGCGGCCCTGCTGCTGACCCTTGTGTGGAGCACCCACGGCTACATCTTCGCGCTTGCTCAGCAGTTTCTCGTGGACGAGGTGATCGAGCTTGGCAGCGGTGCGCCACCATCGCTCTCAGAGAACAGAGGGCCCTTTGTGACCTGGGTAGCGCTGGTTCTGGGAACCTGGACAATGGTGACCGTTACGCAACTGCTGCGAAGTCGGGCGATCATCAGCGTTGGCCAGAACCTTGTCTACCAGCTTCGAACAAAGCTTCACGACAAGCTGCAGGTACTCCACATTGGCTACTTCGAACGCACCGAAACCGGGAAACTGATGAGTCGGGTCATGGAAGACGTCTGGCTTATCCGGGAATGGTCGACCAATCAGGCGATAAACATCTTTGCCGCGGTGTTCCAGCTGCTTGTTGGTGTTGGTGTCTCTCTCTGGGTGAACTGGCGTCTGACGCTGCTCATTCTTGCCACCATGCCTGTCTACTTCATTGCGTTTATGAAGATGCGTCCGGCCGTACGGCGGCTGAGTATTGCGATGCGCCGGCTTAACGCCGGAATGTACGCGCGGAGCCAGGAACGGATTGGGGCGGTCGCTGTGGTAAAAGCGTTCGACCAGGAACGACGAGAGACCCTGAACTTCCGACAGCGAATGCTGAACTACGTGCGTCTGGCGATGCGCGTGATCAACTATCAGGGAGCGATGGTCCTTATTGCCGGCATTGTAACAGGCATCACCACCGGCGTTGTTATCTATGCGGGTTTTAACTGGGCACGCGAGGGAGTGCTTTCGATCGGCGAGGTGGTCTACTTCATCAACAGCATGCCGCGACTGTTCATGCAGGTGAACGCGCTGAGCAACTTCTTCGTGCAGATCCAGGCGGTGTTCGTAGTGATCAAACGGGTTTTTGACCTGCTCGATGCGCCGGAGGATGTGACGCCGGGGCCAATGCAACTCTCCAACATCAAGGGCTCGATTCACTTTGAGAATGTGCAATTCACCTATCCCGATCAACAGGATCACGCACTGAAACAGGTGAGCTTCTACATCCGTCCCGGTGAGCGAATAGCCCTCATGGGTCCCTCTGGTGCCGGAAAGAGCACGGTTTTCAGTCTGATCCTGCGCTTCTACGACCCGCAGGGCGGCAACGTCTACATTGATGGCATCAACCTGGTCAATACCGATCCAACCTCCCTGCGACAGCACGTGGTGCTGGTCCAACAGGAGCCGGTCGTCTTCTCAGGCACCGTTGCGGAGAATATAGTGTACGGGAGAGGTCACGCCCGACCGTCAGAAATCATGGAAGCGGCACAGCAGGCGGAGCTTCACGAGTTCATCATGACGCTCCCCGCCAAGTACGAGACAGAGGTAGGTCAGAACGGAGTCTCGCTCTCCGGTGGCCAGAAACAGCGGCTTGCTCTTGCGACCGCGCTTCTCACCAGGCCGGAAGTCCTGCTGCTCGATGACACAACCAGTGCCCTCGACGCGGAGACTGAGGCAAAGATCCGGGAGACGCTCGACACCGCGCTCGAGGGCCACACAAGTATGATTATTACTCAGCGAATAGCCACGGCACGATCGTGCGATCGCATCTTTGTTCTAGATCGCGGAGAGATTGTCCAGGAAGGCACCCACGATGAGCTGAAACAGCAGGACGGGTTCTACGCCCGGATCGTAGCACAGCAGGAGTCCCTGTAGGAGAACACCATGGCACTATTCAAGAAGAAACCAAAACAAGGAACCGACACGTTGAAGTCCGAGCTTCCAAAAGACAGCAAGCTCGTGGCCGAGATAGATGAGCTGACCTCAACTCGTGACAAGCGTGAGCTGCTGCGCGCAGACACTGAGGTACGTGAGGTAGTCAGCAAGGCGACCCAGACCGACATTCGCAACATCATGCTCATTGACCAGGGGCGTTGCCCGGTCTGCGCCACGAGAACGGAGAACTTCCTCTTTACCGTGGTGTGTCCATCATGCGGCTGGTTTCGGAGGGAGATCCCTGACCGCGGAAGTGCCGTTGTCTATCTGGCGAACGGCGAGTCGATCGAATGTGACTATGTGCACCACGGGCAGCGGGATGAGTATCTGGCAATCCGAAACGGCGTGGTCATCTCCGAGCTCGTGCGAAGCGAGGTGAAGCGAATTGACTACGTCTGGGCCGAGGGCGAGCTTGACGAGGCGCGAAGCATGGCCCGGCGACTGAAGAGCGGCATCTGCTCCTGGTGCGAGGGAGACATGAGTGAGACCGATCCCAAGGACCATCATGAGGACTACGTTGCCTTCGGCGCGTTTCAGGAGCGCTACATCTTCTGCAGCGAGAAGTGTCAGCGCGCGTTCCGCAAGCACTCCCCGGCACGTGTGCACCGCAACTGCTATGAGGTCGACTGCAACCAGTGTAACCTCTGCATCAAACGCTACGATACTAAAGGATTCAAACGCAACATTCTCACCTGATCGGTGCAGGCCCAGGGGGTTGGG
>CAZREG010000096.1:0-6626 GCA_964599075.1 uncultured Spirochaetaceae bacterium
ATTGGCGGTGGACTCCCGGCGAACTATGTCACTCGCACCAATGACCTTGCAACGTACGCGTCGGAGATCTATCGGTTTCTCCAGGAGGACTTTCCCGACGAGTTGCCGGAAATCATCATTGAGCCGGGGCGCTCACTGGTGGCGAACGCGGGGGTGCTGGTCTCGGAGGTTGTTCTCATCTCGCGCAAATCACGAACGGCGCTTCACCGCTGGATCTATACCGATGTGGGCAAGTTCTCAGGCTTGATCGAGACACTCGAGGAGTCAATCAAATATCCCATCTACACCGAGAAACGAGGTGAACTGGAGGACGCAATCATTGCCGGGCCAACCTGCGACAGCGCCGACATTCTCTACGAGAACGAGAAGTACAGTCTGCCGCTGAACCTGGCAACCGGGGATCGGGTGTACTTCATGTCAACCGGTGCGTACACAACGACCTACAGCGCGGTCGAGTTCAACGGGTTTCCGCCGTTGAAGGACTACTACATCTAAGCGTGATCACCGTAGGCGGCGCGCGTACTCGGCGTCGGTCGCAAGAACGCTGCGGACAATTGACGGCAGTTCCACCCCGGGGTAGCGGCTGGGCTGGTTTGACAGGCTGGGTGAAACACCGTAGATGGCGCTCAACCAGACCAGCGGTCCGAGCTCATCAGTGAATAGCCGTCCGGCGTGACCCCGCTCGTCGACGTAGATCCCGGAGGGAGTGTCTACCAGGGCGTCCACCGTCTCTATGCCGTCGGTTTGGAAGATTTCTCGCAGGTCGATCATGGCCTGACCGTAGGGGATGCAGAAGATCTCCGTCCGTGGGTAGTCCCGACGAAGCTCATCAATTATCCGGTGGATCTCCGCAAGAAGCGTATCAAAAAGCGCCTGGTACTCCCCATCCGAGTACTCAAGCGGAAACTGCGGCCACGGGGCGCCAATAAAGAAACTCGCCTGGGGGCTGCGCTCGAGTGTCAGATCGATCCAGCGGCCATAATCTGCAACGTCTGACTGACCGCCCAGCTCATTCGGGTAAAAGGTCATCCCTACCAGATCGATTTCTTCTGATTGGAGCGTCTCACGGATCTGCGGCCCGAGCCGGCGGTTGTCCCAGAGGCGTCCTGGGGAACCGCCCGCCCCTCCGGCGAAAAAGATCCACTGCTGGTGGCCGTCAAAGCCGGCCGCCTCAGTCAGCTCGGGCAGAGCACGGGCGATCGGTGCAAAGAAACTGTGGCCCATGAATATGACCGCCTCGCCCTTCTCGGCGGCCACGATGCTCCCGGCTCCGGCAAGCACAAGAAGAACGACAAGGGTACATCTGCAGACGCGGCTACTCATGCCGCCAATGATATCGCTTGAAAGACGCGTTTACCTTTCCGGCGTGATACCGCTGTTCGCTTCAGGGTTCATGACCACAGACTTCACGTTGACGAACTCACGGATGCCGAAGGTTGACAACTCGCGCCCGTACCCGCTCTCCTTGATACCGCCAAACGGCATTCGTGGGTCGGACTTCACGAATCCGTTGACAACACAGCTTCCGGCCAGAAGCTCCTTGGTTGCAATCCGCGCTCCCTTCTCCAGGTCACGAGTGAACACCGCAGCACCAAGCCCAAACACTGACTGGTTCGCAAGGGCCACCGCCTGGCGTTCGTCGGCCGCACTCACGATGGCCGCAACCGGACCAAAGAGTTCCTCGGCAAGAGCAGGGTTGCCCGGCCGCACCCCCGCGAGCACGGTTGCCGGATAGAACGCGCCGGAGCCGTCCGGTACCTCACCACCGGCGAGCAGGACGGCTCCGGCCTTCACCGAGCGAACCACCTGCCCATGGAGCTCATCCCGCAGATCATGGCGGGCCATGGGGGCAAGCGTGGTTGCCGGATCAGTCGGGTCCCCGGGAGCATAGGCTCTCATCTCCTTGAGCACCAGGGCCGTGAACTCTTCCCTGACGGGCTCTTCGACTATAAACCGCTTTGCTGCAATACAGCTCTGTCCACTGTTGATCATTCTACTGGTGACACAGGCTGCGGCGGCCTGCTTGAGGTCGGCATCCGCAAGTACCAGATACGGATCGCTTCCGCCAAGCTCAAGCACGCTCTTCTTGAGCGCTCGCCCCGCTGCCGCACCAACCGAGCGGCCGGCAGGGGTGCTTCCGGTAAGCGTGACGGCAGCCACCCGCGGATCCGCGATGATGGCCGGCACATCAGCTCCGGATACCGCCAGCACAGAGAACAGCCCTTCCGGCGCCCCCGCCTGCTCGAACACCCCTGCAATAGAGCGGGCGCAGCCCTGTACGTTGGAGGCGTGCTTGAGAATCGCGGTGTTTCCTGCCATAAGCGCGGGTGCAGCGAACCGGAACACCTGCCAGAACGGAAAGTTCCAGGGCATGACGGCGAGGACTGGGCCGAGGGGCTGGAAGCTCACATAGCTCTCCTGCGCCTCCGTTTCTACGGGTAGGTCCTGAAGATCAGCCGGCGCGTGGGATGCGTAGTGTTCACAGACCCAGGCACACTTCTCTACTTCCGCCTCCGATTGGCCGATCAGTTTACCCATCTCCCGGGTCATGAGTTCTGCAAGGTCGGCGCCACGCTCGCGCAGCACCCCTGCAACCCGTGTGAGCAGGGACGCGCGTTCTGCATAAGACGTCAGACGCCAGCTATGAAAACACTCATTCGATTCGGTGAGCAGGCGCTCCACTTTGCCCGGATCAGCCTCCTCGTATGTTGCTATCTGCCGGCCGGTCGCGGGGTTGATACTTTTGAATGCCATAGGCGCCTCCTCTCTACCATTTCAGTGGCGCAAAGGGGCTCGTGTCAAGCAATGGGGGGCGGGATCCATCATTCGGACGAGGATCTGCTTGCACTCTGGATGACAGGTTCAAAAGCAGCTATCCGTCCGAGCAGGAGATGATTCGCTTCATCTCCTGCTGGAGCTCGGGAAGCGGGAGCGGATTGGAGTGGCGTCTGAGACAGGGCCGTTCGCTCTCACGTCCGTCACTGAGGTTCCAGTTTCCCACTACTCGCTCTATCTCGGCGGCCCGTTCATCAAGCTCCTTTGGCGACCCTGAGGTCTCCCACAGACGTGCGAGCTCCCGCGCAACCCCAGTCATCTGTGTGAGCCCGTTGTCGAACAGATCCCAGAAACTCTCAGTGTACCGTTCGCGTGAGTTGCACGGGTGACACCACTCGCGGTGCGATTCATTCATCACGTCCAGTGAACCCGGGACGAACGGCGGGTGCACAATGGAGAGCCACCGTTCGTTGATCTCTCCCCGCCGCTCGCGTTCGATCCCCGCCTGAAGAAACGCCTCGTCCACGCAGTCGGTCCACTCATAAAAACCGATTGTATCAAGGTAGGCGCTGCGCATTCGCTGCTCGATCTGCTCATCCCGTCTCGCGCGGGGATAGACGGCACAGAGACCGGCAGCAAGTAGGCGCACCAGCTGTTCCGGCGGCTCGGGGCCACAGGAAACCTGCGAGTGGAAGCCAAAAGCGGACGGCTCAGTGTTTCGAAAGCGCAGCAGAACCTCTCGGTCTATCAGACGCTCGAGGAACGGATGCATACCACGCAAGCGCTCAGAGGCTGGATCGTGCGGGTCTCGCCAGCCCGACCAGTAGTTGATAAAGGGATGTGTATGGCGATCGAGAACTGCGTGACTGGCAAAGGCAACCGTAAACGCGAACTGCCAGCTCGAGCGATCTGCTGACTCGTCGCCCTCCTGTGCCACAGCATGGCGAAAGAATGCGGCACAGAGGCTCCCGTAGCCATGACGATGGACGAGCGAGCCGTAGGTGAGCGAGCTCGGCTTGCGGCGCTGGTTGTGATAGAAAACGTCAGGGCCCTGGGCACCGAGAACCGTGAAAGAGCTCACCGGAGCGTTGAGGGGCTCCAAGACCGCGGCCCTCGCAAGCGCTTCCTCCACGAAAATCTGGTGCGTGAGGTGTGATGGCATAGACCAAGAGTATCGAAGCAGACACCTCGGCGGCTACGAGTTTCAGGCTGCAGGAGGCGGGCTGCCGGCAGCGCCTAGGCACGCCCCCACTTTATCACGCCTTTCACGTAGCCGTCGCTCTTTGCGAGTCCGTGGGAGTAGATCTGTGAGGCCTGCTCAGGTCGCCCCACATGAGTGATAAGCTGGGACTGATCAAGGCGTCCTGCATGGATCAGTTCACGCGCCTGGGTGAAACAGCTGGTGAAGTCCCAGGACTCGTTTGGCGACGAGTTGTGCACCGTAAGCCCGCGTTGATGCCAGCTCCCGAAATCGAACGTAAACGGGTGATGCTGCCAGCTGAATATGACAAAGCGTCCTCCGTCTCGCACCAGGCTGTCGGCCAGGCGAAAACCTGGCTCCACACCGGTTGTCTCCACAACCGTATCACACTGGCCAACTGCCTCAGCCCAGGTCCCGCTCGCCGGCTCCTCTCTTGTGTCGATGACCCGAACTGGCGTGTCTGACTGCAGAGCGGCGGCATACTCAAGTGATTTGTCCCTGCGCTCAAAAACAACGATCTCTCGGGCCGGACCCATACACAGGAGCTGGAGCAGAATGCTGCCCATGTATCCCGCACCTACGAGCGCAACACGCTCCCCTGGTCTTACGGGGGAGATATTAAGAGCGTTCACACAGCACGCCGCGGGCTCTATCATGAACTCGTGATCGGGAATCTCGTCTTCAGGCAGAAGCACCAGTGAGTCCCCTCTCTGCAGGGAGTACTCCGCCATGTGACCTCCACCCGGATCTCCGATCGTCTTGCTCTCCCGAAGAGCTACACGCTGCCCTTCCGGCAGATCAAGGCCGGGGCCGCAGGCAACGACTCTCCCGATTCCCTCATGGCCAAAGTAGAACGGAAACGCTCGCTGATCCTGGAATCCACCGGAGTAGATGAACAGATCCCAGGTGCAGATCCCACATACCGAGACATCCACCAGTACCTCGCCGGGTCCCGGCTCCGGCACTTCAATCTGACGGATCTCAAGTTCACGCGGACCGGTGTACCAGAGGCTCTTGCACTTCATAACTACTCCTGTTGCCAAACGTGGCTGCCCCACCGGCGAGCGCCGGACGCCTGAAGCTTAGCTCTCCAGCCGGGTCAGGGGCAAGGCGGGCACTGCCCGCCCTCAAAATACGCTTTACACTTTAAATACGTTAATGTATATTAAATGCATGAATGCACCCCATCACGTAGTAGTTGGATCCGGACCGGTTGGAATGGCCGTGGTTGATGAACTGCTTGCAGCGGAACTCTCCGTCCGATTGATCTCGCGGAACCCTCGACACTCGCAGAACGAGCGTCTGGAACAGATATCCTGCGATGCCACCGACTCCGCGGCGCTCTCCCCACTGATTGCCGGGGCAACAACGGTCTACCATTGCGCTAATGCACCGTACCACCTCTGGCCACAGCTCCTTCCGCCGCTGTGGCACAGCATCCGCACGGCAGCTGCGGCGGCCGGCGCGAGGCTTGTCGTTGCCACCAATCTCTATTCTTTTGGGCGACCGGAGCCGGGCGAACCGTTGCGCGCCACCTCTCCGTTCTCACCGTGTAGCAGAAAGGGTGAGATACGCGCAACACTTGAATCCGGGCTGCTTGAATCGCACCGCACCGGCGAGCTTCCTGTCGTACTCATCCGGGCATCCGACTTCTACGGACCGGCCATTCGTGATTCGGTGCTTGGTGAGCGCTTCTTTGGTGCGGCGGTCGCCGGGAAAAAAGCAACCCTCTACGGTTCACCGGAGGCCCGTCACAGCTACGCGTTTGTGCCCGACTTCGCCGCCACAATGGTTGCCGTCGGGCGCTCGGCAGATGAGGAGAGCTGGGGTCGGACCTGGATCGTCCCCCATGACCGTCCGGTCACCAGCGGAGACCTGTCCGAGATCATGCAGACCATAAGCCCCGGTTTCTCTGTTACCCGCATGAAGCGAGGAACGCTACGCTTGGCAGGCCTCTTTGTCCCGGCAGCCCGAGAAATGGTGGAGATGTTCTATGAGTTTGAGGACGACTTCACTGCCGACGGAAGCGAGACCGAACGGCGTTTTGGTCTCTCGCCGACACCGCTGGAAACCGGATTGCGGCGGACCCTCAGCTCGTGGAAAGACGGCTGACAGTCATTGCTCCAGATCGGAATCTCCCTCGTACGACTCGTCGCCCGACTCGTCGTACTGCTCGTCAACGTCGTCGTACTCTTCGTCATTGTCAACGTCATCGTACTGTTCATCAACCTCGTCGTAGTCGTCATCAGCGCCACTATCGGAATACTCTTCATCCTCGTCGGGACTGAACCCGTCACTGAACCGGATACCCGGCGCGTATTGCATGCCAAACACATCGTTCACGGAAGTGCGCTCCTGTTCGCCGGAGCAACTGTAGCCCGGGGGGCTCGAGTTCATCAATAGGAGGGTTCACCTCAGTGGCCGCCGCCTTACCTCCAGCTACAGCCGGTTGTGAGTATATTTTCAGCCATGAAACGACCCTCTACGGTTTTCGCGCTTCTATTTGCACTTGCAGCACTCCTGCCTGCGGATGAATGGTACTCGATCGACGGATTCTATCTGAGAACCGACGGTACCATCTGGATCGATGCGCCGACCGGAGGCGAATCAACAGTAGTCGAGTTTCTCCTGGATGATGACCTGACGCCCT
>CAZREG010000097.1:0-6309 GCA_964599075.1 uncultured Spirochaetaceae bacterium
GAGCAGCTGCTTCCGCGAGCTCCCCGATCCGTAGGGTCCCGGCCACATGTTGTAGCCGGCCTTTGTAGAGATGATAAGCTCGTCGCGATACGGCTTGAGATCCTTTTGCATAATGATGCCAAAGTTCTCCTCAGCAGATCCGGCGGGAGGTCCATAGTTGTTTGCAAGGTCGAAGTGGGTGATGCCCAGATCGAACGCGGTGCGGACCATCTCTCGGGCGTTCTCGAACACGAAGTTTCCACCAAAGTTATTCCAGAGGCCGAGCGAAATAGCCGGCAGGTGAAGGCCGCTCGCTCCTGTTCGACGGTAAGGAGTGGTCTCATATCGATTTGTAGCTGCGATGTATGGCATGCTGCACCTCCGCAATAGCCTGTTCGTATTGTAGCGCATTCTGAACCGTCGGTCGCTAATCTACAGCGGCTGCGGTTCGTCCGTCGGGGACAGACCGTCCGGCGGATTAGCGTATGCGCCTTTCACCTCCAGACCGGCTCCGGAGGCCAGCGGATCATGGGTGGTGGTCATCCAGTCTAAAAGCCGGGTACGCATCGCGGAAGTAACCTCGGGCATCCGGCTCGAGACGTCGACGCTGTTCTCTCGATCTACCAGGCACGAAAAGAGAAGCTCCTCTTCCTGTGCCTCTGTCTGCCATCCCGCCTCAAGCAGCGCTTCCTTGCTTGGTGAATCGTCAATATTTGGAAGCACCGGTTGTGAACGCCCGTCGAAACGGCGAGTATACCGGTACTCTGCGGTACGGATTGAGCGCATGGGTTCGTACGCCGCATGGTATGTGAGCTCCGCAAAAAGCTCTTCATGCAGCGGTTTCTCAGGGGCTGACACAAGACCGTAGAGCGATCGACCGTCGATCGGCATCTCCGGCGTAACGCCGGCTGCATCAAGTGCGGTCGCCGGAAGGTCGAGCAGGGAGACCATCTGGTCAACGACCGCGCCACCGGAGAAGCCACCCGGCCCCCGGGCGATCAGGAACACCCCAAGGCCGCGGTCACTCAGGTTCGCCATGTGCTGCGGGAACTGGAGGCCATGGTCGGCGAACGCAAAGACCAGGGTATCATGTGCCTGTGGAGACTCGTCTATCGCGTGGAGTACCGTACCCATCCGTTTGTCCATGAGCCGAACGGACGCGGCAAATGCAGCAGCGTCCGTTCTGGTGGCCGCGGTGTCCGGGATCCCGGCCGGAGGCAGGGTGTAGCGGGAGTCCTCATGCGGCTGGCTCGGGTCCGGATCCGGGTAGGGCCGGTGCGTCTCCCAGATGCCGACGGAGAGAAAGTAGGGAGCGGATGGCGGGTTGGTGATAAACTCCACTGCAGCATCCGCCGCCTCCGCGCTTCCTCCGGTCGGATCGGCACTCCCGTCTTTTGTGAACAGAACGTGATCGTAGCCGATCGTATACGGGTCAGGCGCCGTGTGCTCAACGCCGGCCAGTGCCGTCACATAGCCCCCGCGCTTCATCTGATTGGCAAGGTGCCCACGGTAACTGTCCCAGTGAAATCCACGGTGTGCCAGTCCGTGCATCCCCAGTCGGTGAGGGTAGCAGCCACTGAGATAGCCGCTCCTGCTTGGCGAACAGGTGGGCGCGGCGGCGAATGCGTTCCTGAATACCACCCCCTCTGTGGCAAGCTTTGACAGGAAGGGCGTCTGCACCGCGTGCCCGTACGGGGCAATTCGGCGCCCACTGTTATGGGAATGAAGAAAAACGATGTTCGGTCCCGCCACCTGTCCCCCTTGATGCTCCCGGCTGCCCGGGAGACTCTTACGTCTGGAGGAACCACGGCGCAAGGGCCCCACGCGCTCTGACGGGCTGCGTCTTGATCGCATATCCTCCGGGGGCATAGTGATGGATCGGCCGGAAGATCGCAAGTGGAGTACCGTTTGCGAACGTCTGTTATCCCGAGTAGACTTTCCCCATGCACGCTCCGATCAAGCTCGCCGTTCTGGGGGCCGGTTCCCGGGCAACCGGGCTCTGCAGCAATCTCACGGCAATGAGCCACCGGGTTGTCGTCTCAGCAGTCGCGGAGCCACGCGCAATGCAGCGCGAGCGCTTTTGTGCCGAGCACGGCGTTCCGCAGTCGGGCCAGTTTGAGAGCTGGCAGGCGTTTTTTGACGCGCCCCGATCAGTTGACGCCGTACTGGTCGCCACCATGGACAGTGATCATCTGGAACCGGCTCTGCGAGTGCTTGAGTCCGGCTACCACCTCCTGCTTGAGAAACCAATGGCACCGCGTCTGGAGGACGTTCGCGCCATCTATGAAGCGGCGGTGGGTGCCCAGAAGGCGCACCACACGATTGCCGGGGTGGTTCATCCTCTTCGTTTTGGACCAGGCTTTCAGGGACTCAAGCGAGTACTGGATTCCGGTGCGATCGGCACGGTCGTCACCCTGGACCACCTGGAAGGGATTGGCTGGTGGCACTTTGCACACAGCTACGTGCGGGGAAACTGGTCTCGAACGGCGGCATCAAGCTTCGCACTCCTTGCCAAGAGCTGTCATGACGTAGACTACCTGTGCTATCTGATTGGCTCTCCGGTGGCACGGGTGAGCTCGTTTGGGTCGTTGAGCTGGTTTCGCGAGGAGAACGCCCCGGTTCAGAGCACCGAGCGCTGTATTGATTGCCCGCTCGAGCCATCCTGCCCCTATTCGGCGGTGCGCTGGTACCTGGAGACCGAGCGTAACCAGTGGCCGGCGTCTGTCGTTTCGGAGGACCACAGCCGGGAATCGCACAGTCGCGCATTGGCGAACAGCAGCTTTGGACGGTGCGTCTGGCGTGCCGGCAACGATGCGGTTGATCATCAGACAGTCTCTTTTGAGTTCGCCAACGGTATCACCGCCACCATGACCATGACCGCGTTCTCCCAGGAGGTTGCCCGAAGAACCCGCGTCCACGGGTCGGAGGGTGAGATTGAGTTCGACCAGGAGTCAATGACCGTGCGTAGCTTTCACAACGGGGATGTGAGTCGGAGAACGTTCGGGAACATCAGCGGCAGTCACGCCGGCAGCGATCGATACATCCTGGACAGTTTCCTGCAGGCAATTGAAAAAGGCGATCAATCGCTGCTCTCAACGACAATGGGGGAGTCACTGACAACGCACGCGCTGACATTTGCAGCCGAGCAGGCCCGACTGGAGGGGACGGTGGTGGAAGTGCCGGCATTTATGCAATCAAATGGCATAGCCCCCAACTGGCCACAACACCTGCTATGACTCGTCTGCCCCGACCCGTATCTGCTGTTCTGTTCGACTGGGACGGCACCCTGGCCGACACCGTTCCCCTGGTGACCATGGCGACCAACGAGACGCTTCTGCATCACGGTTTTCCTGAGGTCACAACGGCCGATATCCATGACGGCATGCGCTTTCCCACCGCTGAGCGTATGCTCTATCACGTCCGGCACGCCGGTCGCCGGCAGGTGGCAGAGCTGGGTCGGAACCTGGCCGACGAGTTCTACGAGCGCGCCGATCGGCTGGGTCACCGCTATGTGGATCTGTTCCCGGGAGTTCGGGAGCTTCTTGAGGCGGTGGCTGCGATCAACCTTCCCATGGGCCTGGTCACCAACAACCGCGGAAGCGTGGTTCGTTCATTGCTCGAGCACGCATCACTTCATGAGCTGTTCCCCGTGGTCATTGCGGAGGAGGATGTCAGCAATCCCAAGCCGGATCCTGAGGGATTGGAGCGTGCTCTCTCCATCCTTGGGGTAGCCGCGGACTCTGCACTGTTCGTCGGTGACTCCCTCACGGATGCCGGGGCCGCACAGGCGGCACAGGTGCTGCCCGTTGGTGTGGGCTGGCCGGAGGCGAGTATCGTTCACAAGCCCGATAGCCCCTACAAGTATGTCTTTCACTCACCGAATGCGCTCCTGGATGCGATTCAGGCCGCGAGGCGTCCATGAGACCGTTTGATGACGGGCGAGACTGGTTCCTTGCGCGTCGCTACGGCCTGTTCGTTCATTGGGGAATCTACGCGATTCCTGCCTGGCACGAGCAGCTGCAGTGGCGAACGCGGATGCGTCGAAGCGAATATGAGCGATTCGCCACTCAGTTCAATCCCACCCGGTTCGATCCGGATGCCTGGCTCGACATTGCTGAAGCATCCGGGATGGAATCGATCTGTATAACCGCCAAGCACCACGATGGGTTCTGTCTCTGGGATACCGATCAGACCGACTTCAAGGTGACAAACACTCCCTACGGTCGGGATATCATCGGTATGTTGGCGGATGCGTGTCACAGGCGGAGCTTTCCGCTGCGGCTCTACTTCTCGGTCGTCGACTGGCACCACCCGAACTATCCCACGTCTGGAGGCCACCATGAGCTGGACGAACCTGAGGCCGGTGATGCGCCCGACAGGCAGCGATTTATGGCGTTCCTTCGTGCACAGGTGGAGGAACTGTGTACCCGCTACGGGGAGCTTCACGGATTCTGGTGGGACATGAACACCATGCTTCACCATGATGCGGCGGCAGCAGACCCATCGATCAACGAGCGCATTCGTGAGCTTCAGCCCAACGCGGTCATCAACAATCGTGGGTTTGATGATGGGGACTTCGGCACACCGGAACGTGAGTTTCACGACCCTGACGGACATGACCGCTCAGGCTCCGGCCGGGTAGAGGCGTGCCAGTCGGTTGGCTCCCAGAGCTGGGGCTACCGTGAGCGTGAGGATCGCTACTCGTTCGCCCACCTTGCCGGTGCCATTCAGCGCTATCTCGCCGGCGGAAATAATTACCTGCTCAACGTTGGGCCCAGAGCGGACGGGACCATCCATGAGGCCGATGTTGCCATGCTGCGTCGCATTGGTGGATGGCTCCGGCGGGTCCGGCCCTCACTTTATGGCGTTACTCCCGCGGCAGACGTGATGAGTGATCAATCGCCACCGGTTACATCCGCGGTTCGTGAGGGAGTAGAGACGCTCTATGTCCACGTGGGACCCTGGCCGACCAGCGAAGGGCTTGCGCTGCCGGGGGTCACCCGTCCCGTTGCCCGTGCCGTCCTGCTCAACACGGGTGAGCGTCTGGATGTACGGGTAGAGACCCTTCCGAACCAGTGGCGGCGCGGGCCATGTGTATGGGTGCGTCCGTTGCCAATAGATCGGCTGGCCGGTGAGCCGCTGGTAGTGGCGTTGACGATGGCCGGCTCCTGAACTATTGTTACGGCGTGTTTACAGGTCTCGAATTCGCGAGTAAAAAGGTATACCTTTCACAAAATAACCGGAGGAACCATGAGTACAGAGCACAGCGAAACATCTAATGGCCACACGTCTGGAAAGCCTGCCTGGTTCAAACGTTTATCAGAGTTTCAGAAGAGCAGCTGGGGGATTGGACTTGCTCAGATTGCGAACTCCCTCTTGCCGTATCTCGCGCTGGTGGCGCTTATCACCTATTCAGTACTTGCCGGATGGGCGTACTGGATCAGTTTGCTGCTGATGTTTCCGGCTGCGGGGTTTCTTGTCCGCGTCTTTATCATCTTTCACGATTGCGCTCACGGCTCGTTCTTTCCGTCAAAGCGGGCAAACCGGATTGTCGGGTTTATCACCGGGCTCTTTGTATTCACCCCGTTTGAGCCCTGGCGTATCTCCCATCTTGGTCATCACGGAACTGCGGGCAACCTTGACAGGCGTGGTGTCGGCGACGTGCTGACCATGACGTTTGAAGAGTATCAAGCCGCCTCGCGCTGGCAGCGATTGAAGTATCGCCTCTATCGGAATCCGTTCGTGATGTTTCTTATCGGGTCGCCATACACCTTTGTATTCCTGCATCGGTTTATCGGGCTCAAAGGATCAAAGGTGGAGCGACGGAGCGTCATTGCTACAAACCTGACCATGATTGCCTTTGCTGTCGGGTTTATCCTTCTGTTTGGTCTGCGGACCTGGGCGCTTGTGCAGCTGCCCCTGATCTCTATTGCCGGCATCTTTGGCATCTGGCTGTTCTATGTCCAGCATCAGTTTGACCCGGGATACTGGGCACACGAAGAGGAGTGGGATCAGATAGACGCTGCGCTCCATGGCAGCTCCTACTACAAGCTGCCAAAGATCCTGCAGTGGTTCTCTGGAAACATTGGGATTCACCACATCCACCATCTGCGTCCCCGAATACCGAACTATCGACTCCAACACGCTTACGACAGTACGCCGGAGACACAACTGGAAAAACCCCTTACGCTGTGGGCCAGTTTCCGCGCCATTCGATACAACCTCTGGAGTGAGGCGTATCAACGCTTTCTGAGCTTCCGAGACGCCGTCCGTCTTATGAAGGGCAAGTCACTTCCCTGGTTGCAGGAACTTGACCCGGGAACCTGAGGG
>CAZREG010000098.1:0-6290 GCA_964599075.1 uncultured Spirochaetaceae bacterium
GGCTGTTGCGCGGGCTGCTGGGGAGAGTGCTGTGCCGGGGACCCAGCGGTTGGAGGCTCGCTCTGCTGATACTCCCCGGGGGTTGCCGCGGCAGGTGAACCCCCGCTCATTCCCGGAGCCGCAAGCTGCTCGGGAGCCGGCATGGAGTTCCGGAGGTTGTTCTGGTCGGCAATGCCCGAAAGCGACGGCGTAAGCTGCTGGGCAGGTTCCATGCCCAGGTATTCGTCGTCCTCCTCCGCGTCGTCCTCCTCTACCTGAACCTCCCACTCGTCCGGTTCGAGGAGCTCCTCGCCCCCGAAGTCGAGAATGGGTATGGAGTCTTCATCAAGAGCAACCACTTCATCAACATCGAGCTCAGCAGATTCCTCTTCCTCATGCTCCGGGACGGAGAGCTCTCCAAGGCGGTTCAGGTTGCGTTCCCAGCTCTCCTGAAACTCTTCACCGTACGCGTCAATCGCCTGCTCGTAGAGCTCGAGACTCTCGTTGAGTGCATCCAGATCTTCCGGGTCCGCGCGACTTCCCTGGAGATTTATCAGGTCATCGACGGCGCGGACTGCCGCCTCACGCGCACCAGCCTTCTGATGAGCGCTTGCAATGGCCGCGAGGACCCGTCCGTTGCCTGGATAGATATTGCGCAGCTCTTCGAGCATGGAAATAGCGGCATCCGCCTTCTTCCGGCTGGCCAGAATACTCGCCTTCAGAAGCAGTGCATCAAGCTCACCGGGACGCTCGGAGAGATAGCGCTCAACCTCCTGCGCGGCCTTCCCATACTCCTGCCGCCGTTCGTATGCCCGTCCGCGGTCAAGCAGATACTCAAGGTTGTCCGGATCGATCTTCAGCAGCCGAGCGTAGAGTGCCTCTGCCTTCTCGTCCCGCTCAGTACGCAGGTAGACGTCGGCAAGGTACCGTGTCGCTTCCACAGAGCGTTCGTCAAGCTCAAGCACTCTCAGCAGCACCATCTCCGCCGGCTCAAGCCGTCCCGCGCGCATGAGACTTCGGGCAAGCCGCAGCTGCAGCTCCTTGTTGCCGGTGTCCAGCTGCGCGAGCTCCTGAAGTTCTTCCACCGCATCGGAAGCGCTCGAGTCGCGGTCGAGCAGCTGCCCCAGGTTTCCGGCCGCGCGCGCGTAGGAAGGATCGAGCTGGAGGGCCGCCTTGTAGAAGCGCATCGCGTCGCGTGTCTGGCCCTGCAGAGCGTAGTTGGTTGCAAGATTATTGTTTGCGCGCGGATTTGCACGGTCGATCGTCAGAACCTCACGGAAGGTGCGATCGGCCTGACTAAACTTCTCCTGCTTCTGGAAGACGATCCCCAGATTGTTGAGTGCCTCTCCCCAGCCAGGTCGTGATTTCAGGCTGCGCTCGTACTGCTCCTCAGCCTCCGCAAGCTTCTTCTGCGACTCGTACGCCAATCCAAGATTGTAGCGAAGCGTCGGATGGTTCGGATCGACCGAGAGACCCAGCGAGAGTGTCTCCACCGCCCGGTTGAGCTCACCACGATCGTGATAGAGCGTACCCAGGTTGTTGTAGGCAAGCACGTAGCGACCATCGATCTCTATACACTTTTTGTACGCCGCGATCGCCTGATCGATCCGGCCGAGTGCCTTGAGAATGTTGCCCTTGTTGTAGAAGATGTCTGCGCGCTGGCCGAAAATCTTCTCCGCCTTCTGAACGGCACCAAACGCCTCCTCCAGGCGTCCCTCATGGCGGAGACTGACCGCCAGGTTGTTGAACGCCTCCGGATTGTTGGAGTCAAGGGCAAGGGCTTTCTCAAAGATATGAATAGCCTCTTTGTGCCTGCCCAGACGCCCGGCAATGATCCCTTTGAGAAGGTTTCCGGCAACGGAGCGAGGATAGGTCTCCAGCATCCGGTCCACCAGCTCGTCGGCGGTATCGAAGTCGTTGAGACGAAATGCGTTGCGCGCCCGTATGAGCAGTTCCTGAACCTGATCGTCAATCATCGGTACACCCGTGCCGGTCTCGCGGCTGCCTCCTGTGAGAGTTCGGGTGCAATCGCATTGCCCTGCCCATCGTAGGCGCTTATCGCAAAGAAATAGAGCCGTCCGTTCTCCAGGTCATCCAGGATGACGGAGGTCACCATGCCCACATCCACTGGAGAGTCACCCTGGTCACTTCCGGTACCGAAGTAGCGACCGGACTCGGTGCCATAGAAGAGACGGTAGCCCGCCAGATCGCGATCACGCACCGGGGCCCACTCGACCCGCACGGCGCCGTCCATGGGGACCGCACGTACCTGGGTAGGAGGAAGGGGGGCAGGATCGGGGAGATAGTGAACCTGAAGAGAGCTCAGGACCGGGGTCCGGTTTGTGCGCGTGTCGGGGTACAGATCGGCCCGCACCTGAATAAAGCGGCCTGAGACACCGCTCATGCGCACCCCGCTCTCCACCGGCTGCCACTCATCCTGCGACAGCGGAAGCTCGGTGGATTGCTGGTCGCTGACGCGGTAGTAGAGAAGAACCTCGCTCAGACCGGGGGCATCAAAAGTGGCGGTGATCTGTTGTGCTTGAGCCCCCGAGGAGCCCAGATCTACGAACTGAGTGACGACGCTGCCTCCCATCTCAGGATACTCCGGCTGCGCCAGTTCTTCCACGAATCTTCTCACGATCCGCAACTCATCAAGCGCACCGATCATTCCATTGGCCAGAACCAGTCCCTCTCCGGGACTCGGGGCAATGCGAGGGTAGTAGACGCTGCCGTCCTGCCGTCCGGTCCGGGACACGTAGGTGATATCCGCCGTCTCGCCGTCCCGAAGGTACTCCAGGAGGCCGGTCTGCTCGTCAAAGCGAACCGCGTGGTGTGACCAACGCCGGGGAATGAGTGGCTGAGCGCTCTCCAACCGGACCGTTAGCGGGCTCCCATCCGGCGGCACAAAGAAGTTCTGAAACTCAAAAACGCTACGGTTGGTCTCAATAAACGCCCGCAGACGCTGTGCACGAAAGCTGTCCGCCGCTCCTGCAGTGGCGGCCCAGGAGAGAATCACGTCGCCGTCGCTCAGATGCACCGGATAGAGCCAGAACTCAACGGTGAAGCTGCCCCACTCCAGTCCCGGCCTGAAGAGTGAGTCAGCACCAGGCCGCAGTCTAAGCGTATCCTCAGGCCCATCAACAAGGAGCGCGGCCTGCCCCGTGCGGGCGATCGTATAGCCCAGCTCCGGCCGATCGGAGAGAACCGTGAACCGGCCGGCGGCATCCGTGAGGGGAAGAGAGTCGAACTGCAGGAGAAGCTCAGTCTCCTCATCAGGCTCATGAGTAAACGCTTCGAGCTCAAGATCAGGGTAACCCGACCGGCCGGCCACCGTGATCACATTCTCGCGCAGGAGCAGCCGCAACCAGCCGTCCTCTTCGCCAAAAACAATCCGCTCCTGACCATGCACAGTGGCCGAAGAGAGGAGGAAAGCGAGCATGGCGAGTACGGTTCTATTTCTCATCGCTCGTGGTTATCCTTACTATCGGCAGATATGGAGAAAGCCACAGTTTCAACGCGGGAAAGCCCGCGAGAGTCGGTGAGACACTTCCCCACTGAGCCGGGCGTTTACCTCATGCGCGCGGAGGATGACGCCGTGCTCTACGTAGGCAAGGCGAAGGTGCTTCGCAACCGCGTGCGCTCCTACTTCTCCCGCGACAAGGATGCGAAGACTCGCGTCCTGATGAACAAGGTAGACCATATTGAGTACGTCGTCTGCCGCAACGAGTACGAAGCGCTCCTGCTCGAGAACAACCTTATCAAGGAGTACAAGCCGCGCTACAACATCAATCTGAAGGATGGGAAGACCTACCCGGTCATTCGTATCACCAACGAAGAGTACCCGCGCGTGTTCCGCACCCGTCGGATTGTCGAGGACGGCAGTCACTATTTCGGCCCGTTCCCAAGCGTGCATCGGCTTGACCGCTACCTCGAACTCATAGAGAAGCTCTTCCCGCTGCGCAAATGCCGCAAGCCGGTGAAGAAACGTGAGCATCCCTGTCTCTATTACCATATAGGCCGATGCGCTGCGGTCTGTGCCGGCAAGACCGGTCACGACGAGTATATGCGCCGGATAGAGGGCATCCGCATGCTCTTGAGCGGACAGACCGATGAGCTCATCAATGACCTTGAGCAGCAGATGCAGCAGGCGGGAGAGCAGCTTCTCTTTGAAAAAGCCGCAGACATCCGGGACACCATCACCGCCATTCGGGCCACCCACGAGGAGCAGCAGGTCGTCGACTTTGATCCAGACGTGCGCGACTACCTCGGCTACCATGAGCGGGACGGGCTGGTAAGTATTGCCCTGTTCCACATGCGCGCGGGCAAGATGCTCGGCTCTGAATCGTACAACGTGGAGGTCTACGGAGACCCTGAGGACTTCATCCCGGAGTTCCTGCTGCAGTACTACCGCGCCGCTCGAAACGTTCCTGACAGGCTTATCATTGGTACCTCTGCGGATGTGATCTCAAGCTTTGCCGACGGCTTCGCAGATCTGCTCAAGGAAGAGCTCGCGAAAGAGACCACCGTTCTCTTCCCGCAGTCACCCCGTGACCAGTCGATCATCCAGCTCGCAGAGGAAAATGCCCGTCGTGACTTTGACAAACGGCAGCGGGAACAGGGAACAGTCCCCGGGCTCGAAGAGCTTCAGAGCGTCCTGCGCCTGCCCCGTCTTCCGCTCCGTATAGAGGGCTTTGACATAGCGCATGTGGATGGCAAGCACCCGGTTGCAAGCATGGTCTCGTTCAAGAACGGCCGACCCGATAAGCAGGCCTACCGCAAGTTCCACGTAAAGACCCTGAACGGTCGCATTGACGACTTCGCGAGCATGCGTGAAGTAGTCGCGCGGCGCTACACCCGGCTCCTCAATGAGGAGCTCGCCCTTCCCGATCTCATCCTTATCGACGGTGGCAAGGGACAGGTGAGTGCTGTGGTTGAGATCCTGAAAGCCATTGAGGCCGATGTTCCGGTGGTCGGGCTCGCGAAACGTGAGGAAGAGCTTTTCCTGCCCAGTGAGAGCGAGGCCATTCGCCTCCCGGAAGGCTCAGACCCCCTGCGTATTCTCCAGGCTGTTCGCGATGAGGCGCACCGCTTTGCAACCACCTTCCGCGCGGGTCTGCAGTCCGGCGACCTCTCGCTCTCCACCCTCGAGGCGATCCCCGGAGTGGGTCCCACGCGCAGCCAACGCATCATGGAGAAGTTCCAGTCGCTCGCCCGCCTCGCTGAGACGGAAGCAGACCTCATCGCGGCGGAGGCAAGGATCCCGCTGGAGGTCGCAGAGGCGGTTCGCGATTCGGCGCAGGAGTTTGCCGGCCGCGACTGACGATCTCTCATCTTTCAAGCTCTGACGCCGCCTCTTGAGAGACAACACGAAGCGGATCGGTCTCCGCACCCCAGTAGAGGGATGTGTGCGGGAATGGGATCTCGATTCCCTGCTCATCGAACGCTTTCTTCAGGCGCCTGCGGTACTCACGGCCAACGGCCCACTGATGCAGCGGCTTCGTCTTGAAGCGAGCCCGCACAACGACAGCGCTGTCGGCAAAGTTTTCCACTCCCATTATCTCGAGCGGCTCCAGGATCTTCTCACTGTATTCGGGATCAGAGCGAAGGCCCTCGGCCACCCGCGCCATAATCCGGGATACCTCATCGGTGTCTTCCTTGTAGGCCACTCCAATGTCAAACACCATGGCAGACCACTCCTTGGTCATGTTCGACAGGGTATCGATCTTTCCGTTCTGAAAGACATGCACAACGCCGGACAGATCACGGAGCACCACAGTGCGAAGGCCCACCTCTTCGACAAGCCCGCCTACGCCGTTGATGATCGCCACGTCACCGTCACGAATCCGATTCTCGAGCAGAATAAAGATACCGGAGATGAAGTCCCGCACCAGCTCCTGCGCTCCAAAGCCGACTGCAAGCCCCGCGATCCCGGCTCCTGCCAGAAGCGGGCCAATGTCTATCCCGACGTTGCGCAGGATCAGCATGAGAATGATCCCCCACACCACAATACGGAGAAACGACGCGATGAGACTCATGATCGTCTCCACGCGCTTCTCCTGCTCGGAGGTGTCCTCAGCCTTTTCAGCAAGCCGATGGAGAATGGTGGCCTTCGTTCGTTTGAGCACCACACGAACAACGCGCAGACCAACCAGGCCGACAACAAGGGTGAGCAGCAATGACGGAATAGTCGCGATTGCCCAGGTGGCAACGGTGGACAGAACCTCGGTCCAGAACTCAGGCGTTATAAATTCGCTCATGCGCTAAAGATGGACCGACTCTCTTGAAAGGGCAAACCCCGTGTAGTGTCACCG
>CAZREG010000099.1:0-5997 GCA_964599075.1 uncultured Spirochaetaceae bacterium
ACCGTGCCGGTTACCGTCTGTGACATAGACCTTCAGATTGTTCGCGGCGGCGAATAGAGCTCCAACACAGAACTCCATTTTCAGAGTACAATGAAGAGGTGAGCGTCTCTTCTGGTGAGCTTCCCCAGATCCTCGTGCCGTATCCAGGACCGAGCGACGAACCGACCATCCAGGACATCTTTGTCTACCTGCGACCAGAGACCAACGGGGTGCTCGTGGAGAGCGTTCTGTTCAACGTGATCAAGGGATGCGAGCAGTACCGTTCCGGGATCAAGCTGATCTACCTTGCCAACTTCCCCGGTGCCTACATTGTTGATCATCACATTGTGGAACGCCACTACGCTCACAAGTTCTTCTTTGCCGTACACGGCAAGCGGGCCTTCACTGCTCGTATGCAAAGCAGCTTTGAGTCCTGGTTCAAGGTTCCATTCTCCCAGGCGCGTGTGATCGGCAGCTTTGAGGCGCTCTCCGAGCTGAAGAAGACGCCGGAGGAACTCTTCTCCCACTGGGTGCCGGCGGACCAGATGTTCTTTATTGACGGCCAGAGTGTAAAACGCATTGATGACGTCTACGTTGTCAACTACGACATCCCGGCCCTCCTGCACAAGAACACCCGCAGCACCGATATTGCCGTCATGCTGTTTCGGTGCAGCGTTGACTACGACTATTTCAAGGAGCTTGTTGGTGAGATGCGCGACTCTCTGGTGAGTATCGGGGTGCTTCGTGCCTCGTTGCCGGTGAGTCGCGCGTTTCACTACTCGAAAGGGCCGTTCGAACAGCTTCTGGACGCCGCAGACTACCTCTGCAACCGTGACGGGGAACCCTTGCCACCGGAGAAGCTCTCGTTTGTCCAGTACGCCATGTCACGCGGATACACACCCCAGCAGTTACAGAGTGTCACAGAGAATCCTGTCTGCCTCTTCGAGCGAGCAGATGGATCACAGGTGGAGGAGAGTATCTTCAGCTACACGGCAACAGACACGTACAAAGAAGCGATCGACAAACTGGAGACCCTACGCGCCCAACTCTGGATCCGGTGAGTCCCCGGCGGCCGGTCCACGGGCCGCATCCATTGCAGCAGCAGAGATCCTGGAGAGTGCCTTCACGGTTGTTTGCCAGCTCTCTGCATCCACCGTGGACGAGAGCTCCTCAATCCACTCCGCGAGAATTCGTTGCACCTGCGCTCGAACGGCTACACCGGTCGCGCTCAGGGAGACAAGACGCTCGCGCCGGTCTGTAGGACTCGGCTGCCGCTCAACGTAGCCAAGCTTCTCCAGCGCCTGCACCGCGCGGGCAGCATTCGCTTTATCTACCTGATGACGCCGCGCAATCGCCTCCTGGGTGACTGATTGCTCTGCACTCAGGGTGAGGAGGTACGCCTGCTGCCCGGGGCCCAGGTTGAACTGCGCCAGACGCCGGGTGAGGTAGATGTGAGCAGCACGGTTGAGAATTGAGATGGCCTCGCCAAAGCGGCTCTCCGGCGGCAGATCGTCCGGTATCATGTCAACTATTCTGCAGGAACTGCTCACGGTGGTCCAGAATGAACTGATCCAGCGATCGTGGCGCCCGTCCGAGCAACTCCCGCAGCTCCGGCGTGTGCGTGCCGGCTTTTCCCATCCGGGTGACCGAGTAAAGTGCGTACATGACGAAGACCTGACCAAACTTCCGCCCCTGCTTGAGGTTGTATCGGAAAAACGGAATGAGCCTCGCTGACTGGTAGTTGACGGTGTAGGGAAGATGGGCGGCCAGACGTGCGGCAACCTCCCCGTACGTCAGCTCCTCATCCCCGGTGATCGTGAAGGCAACACTCTGCGTGGGCGGGCGACTGAGGATAAGAGTGACAGCTTCTGCAATGTCTCGAACATCCACAAAGTTGGTCCTGCCCTCGCCGGCAGGAACGAAGATCCGGTGCTCGTCTCTGATCTCGTGCAGGTGGGTCGTGGTCAGGTTCTGCATAAAGAACGACGGCCGGAAGAAGGAGTAGGGGAGCGCGCGCGCCATGACCGCCTGCTCTATCTTGTGGTGCGGCACAATGGAGTTACTCTCTGCTCCCTGTACTGAGAGAAACGAGACGTGTGCAATACCGTGTGCCGCTACCGCGTCCAGAAACGGTTCCATGTCTCGCTTGATGTTGGAGATGTGGGGCGGTCTGAGCAGGAACAGGCGGTCCACATCACGGAGAGCCGCCTGCCAGGTCGCCGGGTCGGTAAAGTCAAACGGGCGTGCCTGAAGCGTTCCCCGTACCGGCCCCTCCAGGGACATAGTGGAGAGGAGCCGTGAAGCAGGATCCTTCGACGGCTCGAAGTGCCGAGTGCCAAGAGCCGCCACAACGGACTCCCCGCGCTCAAGGAGTCCTGCCACCACTGCCGAGCCCACATTCCCGGAGGCGCCGGTGACCAGTATGAGCCCGCCGCTCACGCGCTGCGCTCAGTGTAGGAGATGAGCGGGCTCTCGTTGTCGTACTCCTGTGACTCCGCCGCCATCACCAGAAACTCTCCTAGATCGTCACGGCCGAGCGGGATCGGCTTCGGGGGCGTGTAGCTTGCCGTGAGCCCACTTCCCCCCGGTTTGTCGGCGAGCATTGGAGGCCGAGCGACCACGTAGATAAGACCGGAGTGCTTCACGATCTCGTAGGCCTCCTCGCTTGCCTTGAGCACCTTGCCGGCCATGATCTTCATGAGACCACGAATGACCTTCCGGCTCCCGGACTTCCCATCCCGCTCGTCCAGGACTCCGGCTCCGGTCAGCCAGACGAGCTTGCGCCCGGCGCCCTTCTTCATGGCGTTGACCACGTGATCGGCGGCCCGGACCGGCATCTCCGCCGGAGTGCCGCGGGTGGGCCCTGCGGCATAGATGACCACCTCCGTCTCCTTCAGGGCAGCCGCCACTGAGTCCGGGTTCATGAGATCGGCCTCTACAATTGAGACCTTCCCGGAAATCCCCGCCTCAGTCAGCATTCCCTCGAGTTTGGTTCTGTTACGAACCACCGCGGTCACGTTGTGGCCACGTTCAACTGCCTTCCGAACTGCCCAGATGCCCGTCTTTCCTGAGGCACCAATTATAGTCATTTCCATCGCATCCTCCATATAGTTGCGGTCGCAACTAAATATCTATAGTATGAGCCCTCGAGTCAAGTGCCGGCTTGTGATACAGTGATGCTACGAGGCGATGGCAGAGTTCCGCATTGGTACATCCGGCTACTCCTACCGCGACTGGGTCGGGCCGGTCTATCCGGCGGGGACGCCGAGCCGGGACTTTCTCTCCTATTATTCGAAGCTCTTCGACTTCACCGAGCTCAACTTCTCCTACTACCGCCGGCCGACGCGATCGCAGCTCGAATCGATATCCGCCCGCACCGGCCCCGGGTTCGCGTTCACGGTAAAGGCCCACCAGTCGCTGACGCATGATCGTGGTGACGGGTGGGAGGCTGAGGCAGAACGGTTTCGTACCGCTCTGCCTCAGGTGCACGGGATACTCCTGCAGTTCCCCTTCAGCTTCCACTACTGCGCGGAGAATCGTCGCTACCTCGCCTCGCTGACCGACGCGCTTGACGGCCGGCGGCTGTTTGTTGAGTTTCGCAACAGCGAGTGGAACCAGCACTCCGTGTTTTATGAGATGGAGCGTCGGGAGTTGAGTCTTGTTGTTCCTGATCTCCCTGCGCTCCACGGCCTGCCATCGTTCTCCCCCCGTCTTACATCGGCCCATGGCTATTTCCGGTTCCATGGCCGGAATAGCGAGAGCTGGTGGAACGGCACCAACGTCACCCGTTACGACTACCGGTACACGACCGAAGAGCTGCAGTCATGGGTGGATCCGGTTCTGGAGCTGGCGGCGCAGGCGGAGACAATTGCGGTAGCGTTCAACAACCATTTCCAGGGGCAGGCGGTGGCGAATGCCCAGGAGTTTGCTAATCTGCTGCGGGTGTCGGCGCCTTGATGGATCAGGCGGAAGAGGGTATACAACCGCAATGGGGCAGACACGTTCGCGGGGCGTTGAGATTGGCGTGCTCTTTGTGGGCCAGTTGATCGCAAGCACCGCCGTAGTGCTTATCAAGCTCAACCAGTTTCATCCGTTCTCACTTGCCGCCTATCGGGTGCTTCTTGCGGTGGTCGTGCTCTCGCCGGTGTTCTTTCGTGAGCTGCGGAAGACCGGGAACAGGCTGAGCTGGGCGCTGGTACGACCCGCCGTCGTGCCTGGAGTGTTCCTGGCGGTCCACTTTCTGAGCTGGAATATTGGCGCGCGAAACACGATTGCTGCCAATGCCAGTCTTATTGTGAACATGCTTCCCATTTTTCTGCCGGTGGTGGTGATGGTGCTGTTTCAAGAACGTCCACACGGTTTTGAGCTGCTTGCGACCATCATTGCAATCGGTGGGCTGCTGGTGCTCAGCGTGCCAAGCTTTCGTGGCTCGCGGGAGACGCTGCTGGGAGATCTTGTCTCGTTTGGCTCCATGCTTTTCCTTGCCGTCTATCTGGCGCTGGCTCGGCGCAATCAGCAGGGTACAAGTATCTGGCTCTACGTGACTCCGCTCTATCTTGTCGCGGGACTGGTGGCCCTTGTCGCCGCGATGATCCTTGGGGCTCCGCTCCTGCAGGACTTCACTACCACCAATTCGCTTACGCTGCTCGGGATTGTTGTTGGGCCCACGGTGCTCGGTCACAGTGCGATCAATCACGCCATGCGTGCGCTTCCCTCCCAGCTTGTTGGACTGAGCCAGCTCAGTCAGCCGCTCTGGGCCGGCACCATGGGATTCTTCTTTCTGGGGGAGGTGCCGGACCCGCTGTTTGCCGTCGCTGCCGTGGCAATCGTGACCGGGGTGATCATTACCGTTCGTGGTCATGGACGACTCGAGCGCCTGAAATCTTGATTAAATGAATGGGCTATTTTACCATCTCCCCGGAGGCAATTCTATGTGGGAAGCAGTTACCGGCCCCTGGCCGTGGTACGTGTCCGGCCCGCTCCTTGGGCTCATGGTCCCGATCCTCCTTCTGTTCGGGAACAAGAACTTTGGCATCTCTTCAACCTTCCGGCACGTCTGTGCGGCCGTTCTCCCAGCGCGTGCATCCTACTTCAAGTACAACTGGCGTGAGTCGAGCTGGAACCTGCTTCTCGCGCTTGGTGTAATCATTGGGGCGGCGATCGCGGTCCTCTTTCTGGGCGGCAACAGTCCACCGCCGGTCACTGCGTCGGCAGTTGAGCTCTTTCAGACCTGGAACATAGACGCTCCACAGCAGCTGCAACCGGCAGAGATCTTCCTGTTTCCCGGAGCATTCACCGTCCGTGCGCTTGTCTCACTTTCCGTCGGCGGATTCCTGGTGGGATTTGGAACGCGTTATGCAAACGGCTGTACCTCCGGCCATGCGATCATGGGGCTCAGTCTCTTTAACCCTGGCTCGCTGGTGGCAACAGTCGGCTTCTTCGCCGGCGGCGTCCTGGTCTCCAACTTTGTGCTTCCCTGGGTGCTGTCGCTATGAGCAGTGAGTATAGCGAGCAGACCGAGGGTGCCCCCGCTACCAGGCTGACCCCGGGCCGCGCGCTTGGCTACCTGGGCATAGGGATCTACTTCGGGATCGTCCTGGTAAAGGCCGAGGTGGTGAGCTGGTTCCGCATTCAGGAGATGTTCCACTTCATGAGCATCCACATGTACGGGATCATGGGACTGGCGGTTGTGACCGGCGCCCTTAGTGTGCTCATCCTCAAGGCGCTCCAGCTCTCCTCACTGGACGGGGTACGCATAGATCCCAAGGGAAAGCCGTTTAACAAGGTTGGCAACCCGGTCGGCGGGCTGCTGTTCGGGTTTGGGTGGGCGCTCACCGGCGCGTGCCCGGGACCGTTGTATGCAACCCTGGGCTCAGGCTATCTGCCCATCCTGATTGCGATCGCGGGAGCGTTCCTGGGGGTGATCAGTTACGGCTATCTGCGGCCTAAGCTCCCCCATTAGGCTGCTCGAACCGTGTCAGATTGCGGACGGTCGCCAGCGCGATAAGATAGCCCGCC
>CAZREG010000100.1:0-5933 GCA_964599075.1 uncultured Spirochaetaceae bacterium
GATCATGGAATCCGCGGAGTTGGAGACAAGGATCTCCCGGAGAATGAGGGAGATCGGATACTTCAGCCGTTCACGGAGGAAGATCATGACGTAAAAGTAGCCGTTCCATCGGCCTACCCCGTAAAAGAGGATCATGGTGGCAACGACAGGCTTCGCCACCGGAAGAATAATGCGAAAGAGAATGGTGAAGTCGTTCGCTCCGTCCATCCGAGCGGACTCCTCAAGGCTGTCGGGAATGGTAAGAAAGTAGGTGCGCATGATGATCATATTGTACGCGCTGATTGCGAAGGAGAGGATCACCGACCAGTAGGTATTGATCAATCCGAGTCCGCGGACGGTCAGGAAAAACGGTACAAGACCGCGGTGGAACATCATCGTGACCACCGCCATGATCATGATCAGGTTCTTCCAGTAGACGTGTTTCCGCGAAAGCACGTAGGCGGCGAAACTCGTGAGCAGCAGGTTCACGCTTGTCCCCACGATCACCAGATAGACGGAGTTAAAGAAGCTCCGCACGACCATCGGGTTGTTGAACACCATTCGGTAGGCAGCAAGACTAAAACCCAGCGGCGCCAGAAGGGGGCCGGTGTGTGCCATTAGTCGATTCCCGTCGCTCACCGAGGCAATTGCCACGTAGTAGAGCGGGTAGAGCATGATAAAGCACAGGAAGGCAAGAAAGAGCGCGTTTGCATGATCGAACAGCCATTCGCTGATCGTTCGCTTGTGTATTGTCGCCATAGTACCCTCCTACCAGAGACTCGTCTCGTTCACACGACGACTGATTGCGTTGGCCATGATGACGAGCATGAGATTGATGACTGAGTTGATCGTGCCGATTGCAGTGGCGTAGCTCCAACTGAAGTCCAGCAGACCTTTGCGATAGACGAACGTCGCAATGACATCAGCCGTCTCGTAGATACTGGAATTGTAGAGCAGAATAATCTTCTCGTGACCAACAGTCATCAGCTGGCCAAGGCGCAGGATGAGGAGCACCACGATCGTTGGAATTATGGATGGAACCGTGATGTGGCGAAGCTTGCTGAAGCGTCCGGCGCCGTCTATCGTGGCAGCTTCATAGAGTTGCGGATCGATCGCCGAGAGCGCCGACAGATAGATGATGGTCCCCCAGCCGATCTCCTGCCAGATGCCTGATCCTATGTAAAATGACCGGAAGTAGCCGGGATCCTGGAAGAAGAAGACCCGTTCTCTCCCGAACCAGCCGCGGATGTTGTTGAACAACCCGTCGCCCTGAGCGAACTCAAGCAGCAGGCCGGCAACCACGACCAGCGATATGAAGTGCGGAACGTACGTAAGGCTTTGCACCAATCGCTTGTAAGCGGTGCTGCGCAACTCATTGATTAAAAGAGCGAGGATAATGGGCGCCGGGAACCCCCACGCCAGGCTGTAGACGCTCAGCAGAACCGTATTGCGAACCAGCCGGACAAAGTAGTACGACTGGAAAAAATCACGGAAGTACTGCAATCCAACCCACGGGCTCCCACTTACTCCAAGCGCCGGAGTAAACCGCTTGAACGAGATCACCAGGCCGTACATGGGGACGTAGTGGAAGATGACAAAGAAAGCGACCACCGGAAGCGCCATCAGGTAGATGTAGCGGTTGCGTGTGAAGTCTTTCCTGAGCATACCCACGTAACCGGCTTGGAATGGTTTGGGCTTTATGGCTGCCCGGAGAACATGCTCCGGGATGGCCTCTGCCGCTGAACTCTTGTTTGCCATGTGTACTCCAAAAGGGGGAGCCTCAAAAGAGGCTCCCCATCGCGAACGTTAGCGGTCGTTAAACCGCTCAAGCCCAGCCTGTTTGATCTCGATTGCGCGCTCAATACCCATCTGGCGCAGCTGCGCCTGGTACCGCTCGAAGTTCGAGAGAGGCTCCTGGCCGGTGATAAAGCGGACGAACATCTCCTCACGGTAGGTGTTCACCTCACTCATGATTGCAGCAAGCTCTTCCGACTCTTCCGGCGTAGCGGTGATTGCCGGGAGCATGTGATCTTCGGCCTGAGTCTGACTCCAGATCTGAATCGCATCCCGCTGTGCGGGTCGGTTGGCGTACTGGAAGATGTACTGCCGGTCTTGCACGATCGGTCCGTAGTAGAACGATCGGGTATAGAGACCACCCATTTGAGAGAGCGTCCGGCCCTGCGGATCGTCCGTCATGACATCCGTGTACTCTGCCCAGCGCTCTCCTTCAAAGCCGGGATACTCCGTTGTCCACTCGTAGCTCTCACCCTCAATGCCAAAGTTGAACAGAAGGTGGCCCTCTTCGCCGTAGCCGTAGTCCAACCATTCAGCAGCGAGTTCAGGATCCTGGGCCTGGGTGGT
Source organism: uncultured Spirochaetaceae bacterium (assembly GCA_964599075.1). Taxonomy (GTDB): domain Bacteria; phylum Spirochaetota; class Spirochaetia; order DSM-27196; family SLST01; genus SLST01. Next base: position 2,341 of record CAZREG010000100.1, read on the forward strand.
GATTGCCATGCCATCCCCGCGCACCGGGTTGTCCCGCTGACCAAGGAACGGCACATCACCCTCGTTCAGGACAGGGTACGCGAAGGGCTTGACGTCGAACGATCCTGAACCGTCGTGCGCGTCCAGGTAGGCGCCTATGCCGGAACCGGTGTAAGAGGTCCAGAAAGCAGTCCCGTCATTCAGGATCTTTGCGTCAAAGGTGGAGCGCTCATTTGAGAAAAACTCGGGGTCCACCAGGCCGTCATCGAACCAGCCCTTGAAGAACGTCAGGAAGTCGAGATACTCGTCTTCGTACGGTCCAAACTCAACCTGGCCGTTCACCTGATGAAAGTCCCACGTGGTTCCAAACGGCTGGATGAACGCGTTGCCCGGCCCGTTGATACCACGGCCGCGGTTGAACTGCGTGAAGGTGAGCGGGTACTCGGTGAGCCCTGCCTCCTTGACCGCGGTCATTGCCTCTGTCCAATCGTCAAGCGTGATCGGGTCTTCAAGTCCGAGCTGCGCCATCCAGTCGGCACGCCCCTGTGGCCCATAGAACACCATCAGATCCTCACCGCCTCGAATAAAGGGGAACGCGAACATGGTGCCCGAGTCCGTCTTGGCAGACTTCGCCCAGGAGGGGTTCTCCGCGAAGAGCCTGCTGAGATTTGGTGCGCTTTCCTCAATCACTTCGTTTGTCCTGATGATCACGCCGTCGTTAATCGCCTTCTCAGGACCTCCGGGATAGGCGTTGACCCAGTTCCACCAGATCAAATCCGGAAGATCGTTTGACGCGATGAGCAGATTGAACTGCTCCTGCGCCTGTCCCTGTGGCGGGTGAATCCAGGTGACATCGATATCCAATCTGCGCTGAGCCTCGATGTACATTGGAGTCTCATCAAGCGTTGAAACTGACACCGCAGAGTTGGCCCACAGATCCTCCCAGATCGTCAGCTCACGTGCCCCTCCGGCGCCGCCACCCTCTGCGCCACCGGACGCAAAGAGTGCGCTGGAAACACTAAGGATCACAAGCATTGTCACTACCGTCTTCTTCATAGAAGACCTCCTTCTTGAAAGTTAGATTATTGTCAGGGGCAAATCCGGAAACCGTAAATCGCGAATCTCGAACAAGAGTCGTCAAATCGTGCTATATACGTCGTTAGTTCCGTATGTCGGTATCGTTCAGAGCAGAAAAAGCCGATGCACTGCGGTGCGTCTCCCGGAACTCACCGGGCGTCACCCCTTCGCTTGCCTTGAACGCACGGATGAGCGCGTTACTGTCTACAAAGCCCAGTTTGTTCGCTATCTCCCGCACCGGCAGGTCTGATTGGGCGAGCAGGCGGCGTGCCTCCGCAACTCGCAGGCTCTTGACGTGCTGGCTGATTCCAACACCCGCAACCTCGCGAAATACCCGGGCCACGTACGCCGCATTCATCTCGAGCGCGTCTGCAATCGAATTGGGGCCCAGATTCCCGTCGTGGAGGTTCGCTGAGATAATGGCCGTTATCTCATCTTTCAGCCGCTCGTTGTGCGAGCTGCGACCGGCGTTCACGTGCGTGCAGACCGATCGCAGAATACTATCAATCTCCAGCCGAAGCTGCTCGAGGGAATGACAGCTCGTAAGGCGGCGAATTGGCTTTATATCCGACCAGAACTCAGCATCTGCGTCACTTGAGGAGATGGATTCCAGCGACTTGATCATCGTGGCGATGAGGTCGAACATGAGGCAACGAGCCATCTCAACCGAGAGGTTCGCCTGATCAAAGTTTGCTTCGAACACCTGCTCAAGAATGGAGAAGGCGGTGTCGTAAGAGCCGGAAATAATCGAGTTGATAAGACGATTCTCATCTTCAATCGGGTAGTAGTAGGTCGAGTTCGTCTCAAGGACCTGATTGACGTGAATGGGCCGCGTCTCGCCCAGGACGAGTCTGTAGCTCAAGGCGGCTCGCACTTCGGTCATAAGGACCGCAAGGCCATCCGCCCGTGGGTGAATGCGGCTGATTCCGACCGGGCATGCAGTCCCAAACCGCCGCTCAATGTCCTGTTTTATCTCTCCTATCGCTTGCAGGTACGGTTGCTGGTCGCTGAAGCTCCCGCTAAACAAGAGGCAGACAACCCCGTCGACGTCACGAACAAGCCGACATTGCGGAGACCAATGGGCCGCCGTCTCTTCCTGGAGATACGACGCTATCTTTGGGTAGAGTGAGCGATCAACAAGAACTGGTTCAAAGCCGACGAGCCAGCGATCCGGGTCCGCCACGCTGACACCCATTCGATCAAGACGTTCGTCGGTGTCTGCGTTCTCAGAAATCCATCCCTTGAGAAGTTGTTGCGCCAGCCGCTGGAAGAGCAGGCCGCGACTCTCTGCTACCTCCTGGCGAAGCAAGCGATCCTCTGCGAGCGTGGAGTCAAGCGACGACCGGATCATTGCGAACTCGTCGGAACGCAGTGAGAACGTGCCGTCCGCCTCCGGCTCGAGCATCGAAAGAAGCTCCTTGATTGGACGATACCGAGCAGAGGCAATGAAATAGATAAGAACGCCTCCCACGAGCACGCAAAGGATAAACGCAACGAGGGTGTAGCGCTGCAGCTCGTTGAACTCGGTCTGGTACAAGTCACCGGGCACCAGGGCCACATACGTCCAGGGAAAGCCGGTGCCCTGCGATTGGCGGGTGAACGCCATAAAACGTTGGCCGGAAAGCTGAACCTCAGCAACCGCCGGAATAGAGAGCCCTTCACGGTACGGGGCGAGAACAGGAGAGACATCGATCGAGGGGTGGGAAGTAGAGATAGGTCGTCCGGCTTCATCTACGACAAGGAAGAGGCTCTGATCCTCCCATGTGGTGCTGGTGAACTGATCCCGGAACGGACGTTGGTCAATCTGCACAACGACCCAACCACGGGGCATTGTTGAGGAATGGCCGATTGGCAATGGAAGGATGAGTTCAATCGCAGGGATGTACGCCACACGGGAGAGCGGAAGGCGCGCATACTGACCGGGAATAGAGCGTCGACGGCGGGTGGATTCCACCTGGTCAATCCAGCTCTGATACTCCTCACGCTTTTGATCCCGCATCGCACGATAGTAGGAGTCGGTTGAGAAGTAGCCGGTAGGAGAGATCACCATGTCCAGGTTTGGCAAGTAGACGTAAAAGTCGGGAACGGCAGTGCTCGACTGCTGGTAGCCAAGAAAGTCCTGCACGAGCTGGTAGGCCCGAAAGTAGTCGTTCCCCGTCACCGGAGCATGATCGTAGAGCATCGCTTCAATTCGATTGTTGTACGCAACCAGATACGTCAGCTGGTTGACGTCTTCCAGCAGTGAGTCCAGGTATGTGGCTGTGGTCTCGAGGAGCGCGACGCCGGTCCGTTCAGTTTCCGCCGTGACCACGGTGTTCGCGCGACGGAACACAAACAGACTCATCAATACCGGAATAGAGATAATGAGCAGAAATGAGAGCAGGTAGCTGTAGAAGACCCGACCGCGCTTTCCCGCCTGTGCCATATACCATCCTACGCGCTCCCGGGCCGCCTGTCCAACAAAAACTTGAGTAGTGTCACGGACCTTGCGGAACCCCGAAAGCGGAGCTCCTGGCTATACCGCGGCCCGCCGAGCA
>CAZREG010000101.1:0-5866 GCA_964599075.1 uncultured Spirochaetaceae bacterium
TATTCGATCCTCTCTCCTTCTCCTGTTCTCTCTCCTCTTCATCAGCGCTTGCGCCGTGGCAGATCCCAGGCCGGCCGAGGGTGAACAGAGGCGATTCAGTTCCGAACAGGCCGATTTTACGCTGCAACAGCTGGTCACCGACCTTGCCCATCCATGGGGGTTCGCTTTTCTTCCCGACGGCGGCATTCTCATCACCGAACGCCCAGGCCGTCTCTGGCTCTACAATGGGACTCAGATGGAAGCAGTGACAAACCTCCCACCGATCGACCCGAACAGACAGGGCGGCCTTCTGGACATTGTGATCCATCCGAACTACCAACGGAACGGCTGGATCTATATGAGCTACAGCTCGCGGTACGACGGCGGGTTTGGAACGGCGGTGTCGCGGGCGCGACTTGACGGCACGCGCCTGACCAATGTGGAGCAAATCTTCCGCATGAATAACCCGTCCGGAGCCGGACAGCACTTTGGGTCACGGCTGCTCTTTGATCGTGAGCGTAATCTCTACATCACGATCGGTGATCGGGGCCGGGGTGAGCGGGCACAGGATCCGTTTGATCATGCCGGTACCCTGATCCGTCTCCGCGCAGACGGATCAATCCCGCCGGACAACCCGTTTGCCGGGGGCGCGGATGGTGCACCGGAAGTCTTCAGCTATGGGCATCGTAATGCCCAGGGTATTGCGCTTCATCCGCAGACCGGTGAGATCTGGCTCCACGAGCACGGACCGCAGGGGGGAGATGAGATCAATATTGCGCGTGAAGGGAATAACTACGGCTGGCCCACCATTACCTACGGCGTCAACTACGGCACCGGCACTCCCATTGGTGAGGGCACGAGTGCTCCGGGTCTCGAGCAGCCGATCATCTACTGGTCGCCGAGCATCGCGCCTAGTGGAATGGCATTCTATACCGGTGATCTGTTTCCCGAATGGCAGGGTGACATCTTTGCAGGAGCTCTTGCCGGTCAGCACCTGCGGAGAGTGGAGCTGGACGGCAACCGGGTGGTGGCCCAGGAGATGCTCTTGCCCGGCACCGTTGGTCGGGTCCGCGACGTTCGTCAGGGACCGGATGGAGCACTCTATATTCTCACGGACGCCGCCAGAGGCGCGCTCTATCGGTTGGCGCCGGCAGAGTAGGGCCGGTATATTCATCCGATGGATCGAACCCGCTTTTATGAGCGATACGCTCAGATTGTCGTCCGCCTTGGCATGAATGTGCAGGAAGATCAGGAGGTGCTCATTCGGGCACCTGTAGAGGCCACCTCCTTCGTTCCATATGTCGTGGCGGAGTGCTACCGCAGCGGAGCAAAATACGTTCACGTTCTCTACAGTGATCAGGCGGTGAAGCGCGCGCGGCTGGAGTATGCACGCGATCAGACGCTTTCGGTGGTTCCTGATGCGGAGATCGCCGAACGCGTCCGGATAGCGCGGGCCGGAGGGGCGTCACTTGCCGTGCTGGGTGAGGATCCCATGGGTCTTGCCGGTGTGGACGCGGTCCGGCGCGGGACGGTCAGCCGTGCGATGGCGCAGGCAACCAACGAGTATCGTGAGCTTGCCATGAAGGATCATTTTCCCTGGTGTGTGATCAGTGTGCCAAATCCTGCGTGGGCGGCTCGGGTCTACCCCGATCTGTCACCCGAGCAGGGGCTTGATGCGCTGTTCGACGCCGTTGGACGTGCCTGTCGGCTCGACCACGAAGATCCGGTTGCCGCCTGGCGTGACCACTCAGAGCGTCTAACCAGAATTGCAGAACAGTTGACTGCCGAGCGCTTTGATCACTTTGTCTACTCAGCACCCGGCACGGAACTCACCGTAGGCATGCCGGAGAATCATGTGTGGATTGGAACCGAGAGCCAGAGCGCAGCCGGGGTGAGGTTCATTGCAAACCTCCCGACTGACGAAGTGTTCAGCGCACCAGACTGGAGGCGTGTGGAGGGAACCATTCAGACCACCCGACCAATGGTTTTGGGCGGTGTCAACGTAGGGCTGGGACAGTTCACAATCACGGGCGGAAAGATTACCGACGCAACCTGTGAACGCGACCAGGCGATGCTCGAGCAGGAACTGGATCTGGATGACCGGGCGCGCTATTTTGGCGAGCTTGCGCTGGTGTCTGAGGACGCGCCCATTGCTCGGGAGCAGAAGACATTCTACGACGGACTCTACGATGAGAATGCCGGCTGTCACCTGGCATTTGGAAACGCTTACGCGCTCTGTGTCTCTGGTGGGGCGCGGATGGGTACGGAACAGAAGAGTGCCGCCGGACTGAATACGAGCATGCAGCACTACGACTTTACCGTCGGGTCCGACAAACTTCAGATCACCGGATACCGGGGCGACGGCTCCACTGTTCCGATCATCTCAGACGGTCGCTGGTCAGAAGAGCTGCTTGCGGCCGCAGAAGAGGGCTAATCCTCTTCCAGTTCCGTATTCCAGTAGAGATCACTCACAAAATGGTCCCAGTCGCGATACCGACGTTTGGTCCGGGGCAGGCGTAGCTCGTGGCGGGGTGCGGGTTTCCCCGGTCTTCTGATGAGCTTCATGCCGGCCTCGGCCGGTGTGCGTCCGCCCTTCCGGCTGTTTGCCTCAACGCTGCAGGTAACCAGATTCTCCCAGGTGTTTCTTCCGCCCTGGGATCGCGGTATCACGTGGTCAATGTTCAGGTCACTCACCTTGAGTTTTCTGCCGGTGTATTGACAGGTGTAGCTGTCGCGTTCGTAGATGTTGCGACGCGTGAGCTTCACACTGTGAATGGGCAACCGGTCGTAGGCAAGGAGCCGGATGACCCGCGGAACAATAAGGGAAAGGGTGGGAGTGTGAATTACGTCGGAGCCGGGCGGAACCTCGTCCATTTCCATTCGCAGGAGTGAGACCTCCGCCCAACTGTGAAAGTCATAGCTGACGTAGCCGCCGTCTTCCACGGATACGGCTTCCGCAACGGCGCTGAACAGTTTTACAAACGCATCCCGAACAGTCGTTGTCCGGATTGGTGAGTACCCCTTGTTGAGAACCAGCACATGGCTGGTCAGCACGTCACTCATCGCCCCTTTATTACTGCACTTTCGCAGAAAAAGCAACAGGACGTGGATGTTACCAGGCGTATGCCTGCGGTGCCTCACCGCCAGGTCCGGGAAAGATCTCTTCCAGTTCCGTCAGCGTCTGCTCGTCAAATGAAATCTCTGTCGCTCGCACGGCGCTCTCCAGTTGCTCCATGGTACGCGGCCCAATAATGGGCGCAGCCACCACCGGGTTCTGGAGGAGCCACCCAAGGGCAACCTCCGCAGGAGCGTAGCCGAGCTTCTTGCACAGCGCCTCATACTTCTCCAGCTGCGGACGCTTCGCCTCGACCTTCTTTGCGAAGTCCTCACTTGCTCGGCGACCGCTATTCATCTTCTCCAGAGCCCCACCGAGCAGGCCGCCTCCAAGAGGACTCCACGGAATGAGACCCATGCCGTAGTTTCTGCAGGCGGGAATGACTTCAAGCTCAACCATGCGATTGTCCAGGTGATAGATGCTCTGCTCGCTCACCAGTCCCATCTTCCCCCGCCTTTCGGCCTCCTGACATGCGGTTGCGATATCCCAACCGGCAAAGTTGCTCGAACCAACGTACACCACCTTACCCTGATTCTGCAGCATGGAAAATCCTTCCCACACCTCTGCCCACGGCGCCTGCCGGTCCACATGGTGCATCTGATAGAGATCTATCCAATCACTCTGCAGTCGACGCAGGCTACCTTCTGCGTGACGTTTGATCTTCATTGCCGACAGGCTTCGTCCATTGTGGTTGGGTTCCGGTCGGTCGTCCGGGTGGTCGGCCGGGTTGAACACCTTCGTCGCCAGAACAACCGCATCCCGTCGCCCACCTCCCTGTGCGAACCAGTTCCCGATTATCTCCTCCGTTCTGCCTGCGTAGGCAGACCAGCGTCCGTACACATCCGCCGTATCAAAGAAGTTGATCCCCAGCTCGAGCGCGCGATCCATGATCGCGAACGAATCCTTCTCTTCGGTCACCCATCCAAAGTTCATGGTACCGAGGCAGAGATTGCTCACCAGTACTCCGTGTCCGCCCAATCTCCTGTGTTCTACTGCCATTGCTTCCTCCTTGTTTCAGCTTAGCCCGCCAGGGGCGGGTTGTAAAACAGTCCATGACAGGTGCGACCCGGCCCCGTTGAAACCGGACGTGAGATGGGATATGAGACTATATAGGGGGCTGGACCTCCGCCGCTGAAGTGGATAGCCTGCAGGCATGGAGTTCACCTTCGCCACGCCGGCGCTGCTTTTTCCCGCCGTCTCGCTCCTGTTTATCTCGTACACAAATCGGTTTGTGTCCTACGCAGATCTGGTGCGACGACTGCATGAGCGCTGGAGAACAGACGGTTCCGGGGTGCTCGAGCGTCAAATTGGCAACCTGAGGGCGAGGATACGAATGATCAGAAACATGCAGATTGCCGGGGCAATCAGTCTGCTTCTCTGCGTGATCTGTATGATCCTGCTCTCCTTTGAGATGATGCTCGCGGCAGAGGTGTGTTTTATTCTTGCACTCTTCCTGATGCTTGTCTCACTGGGGCTGCTGGTGTGGGAGGTGAGTATCTCCGTTCGCGCGTTGAACCTGCAGCTCAGCGACCTTGAGGGGTCAGGCGCCGGTTCCGCTGACTCTGCGAGTTCGTAGCCGCGGGAGACCTCTGCTATGAGAGCAGAGCGAGCAGGTGCTCTTCAAGCTCTCTGGTATCAATCTTCAGTGTAGCGGCTTTCCCGTCCGGCTTTGCAAGCACATCATCAGCGCCGAGCATTCGCGCTTTTCGGACATTCGGCTCATTCTCATGCATGGTGCCGCTGAGAACCACCACGGGCATCTGCTCCGCAAGCTCGCCCCGCTCTTTGAGCTCAGAGAGCTCCTCAAGCAGTTGCAGCCCATCCATCTCCGGCATCTCAATGTCCGTACAGACGATATCTGGTCGGACCCGCAGGATAGTTTCAAGCCCGACTTTTCCGTTCTCTGCGGTGATGATCTGGTCCCAGTTCCCGCTCTTCTCGAGCATGGTTTTCAGACCGGAGCGGACCAGATTTGAATCGTCTACCAGCACAATTGTGTATCCCATGCGTATCTCCTGTTACTCTGTTATTTCGTGGTGCGCTATCTGCCGTAACGTCTGCCACTCTTCCGTGCTCACCAGCGGCACCGTTCCAATAGCCTGTCGGAGGAATGTCGCCGCCTTGTCGACCATGGAGCTCCACGGCAGGACAAAGGCAACCGTGTGCTCCGGCATGCTGGCCAGACTCCAGAACGAATCGTAGGCGTTTCCATGACGCTCGAGGCTCTCGTACTCCACCTCGAGTCTCAGAATCAGTACTGGGGAACTGTTGCGCCGGCGCAGCTCCGTCTCCAGGGCCGCGAGAAGGGAGAGGTTCTTCACGGTTACGGTCACTGAGAAGTTGTTATTCCTGAACAGATCGGAGAGGCTCTCACGCAATCCCTGGAGAAGCGAGCGCAGAAGTGGGGCAAACGCGGTTATCGCCTGTGGGAGTCCCGTCTTTGGCAGGGACGTGAGACCTGAGAGCGTGAGCTCCAGAACCGTTGCCTGCTCGCCGAGAGACCCACTTGATTGCTTCATGCCCTCCACCAGATCAACGACGGCCATCCCGGCCCGCCGAGCCTGCCGCTGCGTCGGATCATCCGAGAGGAGTGCCTCCAGTGCGTCCTCGACCTGTGCGAATGCACGAACAAGGGCTTTCCACTGCTCAAGTGTCATGCTGTCGGCGGCAGATCGGGCTGTATCCGGGCCTGTCGCTTCAGCCGCTGCTGTGGGTCTGCCTGCGTGTTCCAGTGTTTCGCGGAAGCGTGTAATACGCTCTTCAACGCCATCT
>CAZREG010000102.1:0-5674 GCA_964599075.1 uncultured Spirochaetaceae bacterium
ATTCGCCGCCGCGAACAATCTGAAGGTCTATGTCACAGACGGTAACCGGCACGGTGATCCCAAAGTTCTCGAGCACCTGAGGATGAAGCTCGCCAAAAAAGCCGACATCCCTGCCTTCGATCAGAATTGTGGCGGCCCGACCGGGGATGAACCGCGGATCGTCCAGCTCGGCAACCTGGTACTCACGGGACAGATAGTAGAACAGAACCGAGACCTGCCCCGCCGCTTCCGTGAAGTTGGCGGTAGCGTCTGCGGTCACGAACCCCAGCGCGTCGATCGTGCGCACACCATGGTTGTCGTCCGGGTCAAAGCGAGCCACCTTGCCCACCTCAAATACCTGGTGGGGGTAGGCAGCGTGTCCGGAGACGCTCTCTGCATGCAGGAGGAAGGGCAGACTCGAGTTACGAACAAACTCGTAGTTCTCACTCATGGGATTCGAAATCTTCACTGCCTGCACGTCGCGACCGTCGTACGACTCACCGATCGGAACAGGTCGCATCTTTTCCACAAAATCACGATGAGAGCCCAGGTAGGGAAAGATCATCTCCAGGAAGCCCATGCCAACCATGATGGAAGTGACCTCACGTCCAAACCGCTCCTGATCGGTCAGGCGGCCGATCGTGAAGTCGGAGGGCATCTCCGGCGCGAACGTCTTCATGCCGCGTCCAATCATCACGTCTTCAGCTACATCTACCGGATGGAGATAGTCGTTTCGATACTCCGGCGGCTGGGCAACAATGGTCTCGCTTGCCGCCGTTGCGCGGACTCCCATGTTGGAGAGTGCGGTGACACACGCTTGCACGCTCATCTGCTCTCCGAGAATCCGGTGCACCACGCCAACAGGGGTCGTGACCTGCGACTGAAAGTAGAAGGGTGTGGTCACCGTCCGACCCATCGGTGTGTCGTACGGGTACTCGACCGTCACCGGGTGCACCGTATGTCCGGCGTCTGCCAGATCGCAGGCGACAATGGAACAGGCAAGCAGGAGCGACTCCATGTCCGTTCCGGTGAGCTCTACAAAGAGCTCTTCGTCCCCCTCCTCCACCGCCCCGATCCGGGCACTGTTTATCACCGGCGGGAAGCTCAGGGCTTCGCCGTTCGCGTCGGTCAGAAACGGCATGAACGGGAAATCGGCCACAATGGGACCAAACTCCTCGCCCTTCGGGTGTTCGGCAATGATCTGACGAAGCGAGAGCTCCCTGTCCAGACCTAGCGGTACAAAACGGGTCGTCTCCGGGTCTGCAGCCTTGTAGTGTACCGGAAAGGTCATAAGCGCGGTCCGGTAGACTCCCATGGCAATCGATTTGCGTCGCTGACCAAAGTTGGTACAGAGCTTCTCCTGGCTCTGAATGAGATCTTTGAGTGCTGCCTCATCAAGCTTCTTTCCACTCACCGCGAACGCTGCAACGTAGGGCCGGATCTCCTTGAGGCCGGCATCAACAATGATCCGCCGCTCGCCGGCATCCCGCAGCTTGTCCGGCTCCGAGAAGAACGGGTACTCCGGGCGCTCTCCGCCAAGAAAGATCCGCAGCTGACGCCCAAGGCCGGCTGTTGACCAGAGATCGGGCCGGTTGGTGTCATTGAGCTCAATCTTCATAAGCCCGTCGGCGTCCGCACGCTCGTCAATCTCTCCCTTGGCGGTCTCCAGCAGGAGCTCCAGCTCGTCAACACTCATGCGCTTCCCGATCGACTGAAAGAGCGCATCCTGAAAGAGTTCTATCTTGGGCATCAGCCTACCCTCCGGCGGCGCACGCTCTGAATATCGGGTGAGAACAGCTCTCGCAGATCGTCGAGACCCAGCTTCATCAGCGCCATCCGATCAATGCCGAGCCCCCAGGCCAACACCGGCACGTGCACACCCTGCGGCTCGGTTACCTCCGGTCGGAAGATGCCGGATCCACCAAGCTCAAACCAGCCGAGAACCGGATGTTTGATGTGCACCTCAACCGAGGGCTCCGTGAACGGAAAGTAACCCGGCACGTACTTCACGTCGTCGGCGCCCGCCACCTCCACGGCGAACATCTCCAGAAGTCCCAGGAGCGTCTTCAGGTTCACATCCTCACCCAGCACAATCCCTTCGGTCTGATAGAAGTCACTGAGGTGAGTTGCATCCACGTCATCCGGGCGGAAACAGCGAAGCATCCCAAAGTAGCGGCCCGGAACCTGGGCATCCTTCAGCGTTCGTGCCGAGACGGCAGTCCCCTGGCTGCGAAGGATCAGGCGTTTGGTGAACTCCCGATCAAAGCGGTAGCGCCAGCCCATGCTCCCTGTCTCCCAACCGTCCTCGTGTGCAGCCGCAACCTGGGAGAGGTAGGGCTCCTCGATCTCCCTGGCGTGAGTGGGATACTCCAGCTGATAGACGTCATGAATGTCTCGAGCGCTGTGGAACTGAGGCATGAACAGTGCGTCGGAGTTCCAGAACTCCGTCTCAATGAGAGAGCCATCGAACTGTTGGAATCCAAGTGAGATCAGCTTGTCCTTTACCTCATCAAGATAGGCGGAGTAGGGATTCCGTCTGCCAATTTGAGTCTGGGCAGGGGGGACGTTGATGTTGTAGGCGCGGAAACGTCTGGTGCGCCAGCTGCCGTCCCGGATCATCTCCGGCGTCAGTTGTCCGGTCTCCTCACCGGTGATTCCGGCGCTGTCGAGAGCCTTCTTCACGCCTGTGGCGGCCGGCAGGAGCATAAACGTGACAAGCTCGCTCTCCACCAGCCGAAACGGTGCCGTTGCTGCGCCACGCTTCTTGCTCACGCCCTCAAGGACCGTCTGTTCTTCTGCGTTGAGATCGCTCTGATGGATTGTGCGACCGGGGGATGCCTGCGCGCGGGTGAGGAGCTCTCGAAGGAGCTTTATCTCCGCAGTGCCGTCTGCGTTCTTCACCTCGATCTGCTTCTGATCGTTCATGGCCAGAACACCGGCCTTGCTCAGCGACCCGTAGGCGCTGCCCACGTCTCTGTTCTCCAGGTCCAGCGCGGAGACAATCTCAGGAATACGGGCAGGACCTTTCTCCGCCAGGAAGGAGATCATCCGCTCTTCCGGCGTTCCCTGATCGGCGTACGCCAGGCCGAGCTCGGTGAGCTCATAGGCAACCCGTGGCTGCCGGCCCGCCTCTTCTACCAGCCCTTTTCCACCAAGCCAGCTCAGCGCCTGATTGGCCTGACCCACCTTGTAGCCAAGCCGTTCGGCGAGGCTTTCGGCGGTCAGGGACTCACCGGCCGTGTGTTCGCGCAGTACGCGAACCTCGAGAGGATGCAGGCTCTTCAGATCGACAGTAGTACTCATAGGGCTTCCTGGGCACAGTGTTGGGGGAAGTGGAGGATAGGGGATTTGAACCCCTGACCTGTTGATTGCGAACCAACCGCTCTACCAACTGAGCTAATCCCCCGGGCGTCCTCGGATCGCTGTCGCCAAATGTAGTATGCGCGGATGAAAAACTCAAGCGTGCGCGCCGTTCTTCCTACGGCGTAATCACCACGCCCTCGCGGGCCATATCGATCTCAAGGGAGGTCTGCTCCTGGATCTTGCCGCGGTACGTCTCCAGCAGTGAATCCAGCTGCTCGTCGGTGCGCAACGGGTCGTGATGGAAGAAGTAGAGCGCCTTCACACGCGCCTTGTGCGCCTCCTTGATCGCCCATTCGTAGGTGCTGTGTCCCCAGCCGATAAAACGGTCCTCGTACTCCGTCTGCGTGTACTGTGCGTCGTGGATGACCACGTGGGCGTCTGCGATGAAATCACGGATCCGTTCGTTGTACTCAGCAGAGGCGCGTTCACCTTCCTCCGCGACGGCCTCGTCGTAGCCGGGGTCTTCCGGATCGGTAGGGAAGACGTTTCGAAACGGCTCGTGATCAAAGACGGTGGCTATGCTCTTGCCATCGAACTCAAATCGATATCCAAGGGTGCTGACCGGGTGGTTCAAAAGCTTCGTCCGGACGACCATTCCGTCGTCCAGCTCCAGTGTCTGCTCTCCCAGGCTGTGGTAGCGAATCTGTGCGTTGAGCTCACTCTGACGGACGGGGAAGTACTGATAGCTGAGCTGGATACCAATGATGTCTTCTACGCTGCGCTCCTCGTAGTTGGCGGGACTGTAGATATCGAGCTGGGTGCTCTTGATGAAGATAGGGGTAAAAAACGGAAACCCTATGATGTGGTCCCAGTGGGTGTGGCTGAGAAAGAGTCGTGTGCTGATAGGGCCGTTCGGGAGCTCTTCCCGCATGAGCTTGTCACCAAGCGGTTTGATGCCGGACCCGGCGCCAATGATGATAAGCTTGTTCTCCCCGTACCGCAGCTCGAGGCAGGTGGTGTTGCCGCCGTAGCGGACGGTTCCCGGGCCCGGGACCGGAATAGAGCCTCGTACTCCCCAGAGTCGCAGTTGCACGTCGCCTCCTACAGGCGAAGGAAGACCTCCGCCTTTTCGATCTCCTGCTGGACCTCCGACTCAATCTCGTCGAGGTAGCTCTCTTCCAGACCGATCGCAGCGAGCGCCTGATCGTTCGCGCGCGCCGGATGCCGGTCTCCTGAAAAACCAATCTCTGCAATCGTCACGAAGTATATCGCCACGTGGTTGGTATTCACGATGTCCTGATACTGTCCGGTGTACTCGTCCGGACGACTCTGAAACTTGATCGTGTCAAGGATTGCGTTGCCGAGCTTCCAGAGCTCACCGATCTTCACGCCAACAAAGGTGTTGTCAAAACCAAAGACACGTCGCTCGGCTTCCGTCAGCGGCATACGCTGGCGATCAGCCATTGCCATCGCCTCAAGGTACTCTTCGCTGAGAACGTTGTTCATGGGAATTTTTCCAATCCCGTGGAGGAGCCCGGCAATGAAGTACTCTTCAAGTCGCGCGCCGTCCACCTTGCGCTTTTTGGCAATAATCTTGCTGGTCACACCAACACCAAGGGAATGACGCCAGAATCCCTGCGGATCAAGCGCAGAGAAATGAGAGCTGTCTCCAAGGCGATCGAGTACGGATGAGCTCAACGCAAGGTTCTTCACCGTATTGATGCCCAGCATGATGATGGCCCGAACAAGGGAGTTCACCTTGGTGTTCAAACCGTAATAGGCGCTGTTGATCAGCTTCAGAACCCGGGCCATGAGCACCGGATCAAGGCTGATAATCTTGTTGAGATCAACCGGTGAGGTATCCGGACTGTTCGCAATCTCCACCACCTTCGTCACCGTCACCGGGAGCGCCGGCATTGTCTGGACGTGGCGCTCGAGCTTCTGGATCCGCTGTTCAGGCGTCATTTTACCCCTCGCTGGTTTCTCTCAGTCGCGCAACAACCTGGGTCATGCGCCGGCGCAAGACCGACCCTATCTCCGGGTCCGGATGAAACGCTGAGATGGAGCCCATGTACTGAAGCGTATCACGAAGCCGCTCCGTGGTAACAGGCCGAGACGGGACGACCGGTTTCCGTGCGTACTTCTCTCCATCACGGTAGAGGCCCGCTCGGCCGGCCAGTCGTTGTCGAAGATATTCCAGCTTGAGCCGAATGTCACTCGACATGAACTCCTTTCGCCGGTTTTCAGGGAGCGCCCCGGCCATGTTCGCAAGATAATCGAGCAATCCCGCCGGTCCCTTCCCGGGCGCCTTTTGACGCGGGCGGGCCTGCGGCGGTGGGCCAACCGTGGGCGACGGCTTTGGCTTCAGTGGCATCCCGGCCGGCCCTTCCGG
>CAZREG010000103.1:0-2995 GCA_964599075.1 uncultured Spirochaetaceae bacterium
TGGAAACAGCCCGGACCGCATTCACGGAGGCGCAGGGCAACTACCGTACCGAACTGGAAAGATTAGGTGGTATTGCCACCGAGATGGATGGCGCGCAGGAAGATATCGCCGACCTGAAGGCGGACCTGGAGGCACGGGAACAGGCCGTACGGCTAGCCGAGGAGGCGTTTCAGGCACAGCTTGTGGCGTCTAAGCTCGAAAGCCCGTCGTCTCTGCAGGCACAGCTACAGACGCAGTACAAGCAGTTGCTTACGCTCTACGGCTTTGGCAGAGGAGAGAACGATGAGCCTGCTGACAGCATTGCCGCAGCGTACGTAGAGTATGTGGCGGCGGCTCGACGCCACGAGGTGGATGTGCTCTTTGACAACGCCCGTGACGCGGTGCAGTCACTCCTGTTCGGCGACGGACCGGAGGATACACGACCCACCTACGATGAGTTGCGACAGAAGACGACTCTTGCTCCGCTTGACCTCTCTTCGGTTGCGTTTGACACACCGGACACGGCCGTTGATCAGCTCAAGAATCACCTAAGTGAAATCCTTGGACTTCGAATCGATGATGCTGAGGTAGCGACGGTTGCAGAGTCGGCGGGCTCGGTTCTGGCGGACACAGCCGCGACCCCAGCACAGAAGGTTGCTGCACATCTGCGCATCCAGGCGTTTGTAGACCGCTATCGATCCGAGTACCGGACCGATCTACATCTGCGAGAGGATGCGCTCTCTTTTCTCACTTCAGGGAGTATCGACGCATGGCTTTCGAACGTCGGCGTTAGTGCGGATCTGCCGGCGAGTCCAACCCTTGCCGACTACGAGGCGCTGCTCGCGCACCGCGCAGACGGTGCTCGCACGAGAACGCTCGAAGAACGCGCGGGGATTGAGCTTGAAGCAATTGCCTGGCTCGAGAGCCGGCTCGAAGACCCAGAGTGGAATCCGGATTGGGACGTCGTGCTCGCGGCAACCGCTTCCGAGGGAACGGTAAGCCGCCAGGAGCGTATTGCCTACCTTGTTGCGTCCATGTTTGACTCCGCCGGAACCCTTGATCGCACGGCTGTTGAAGAACACACGTCCACATGGAAGAACACGCTCCTTGCAGCGAAATCATTGCTTGATGGATTTCTCTCTTCCGGCCAACCGTCTTTGACGGCCAATCGTAGTCTGATCGAGGCCGAGCTCGACGATCACCCTGATCTACTCGATTTTTTTGCAGGATCAGGCGTAGCGTTTGCCGCGGCCCCGGGACAGAACCACAGCGCACTGCTTGCTGAGGTGCTTCAGATTGAGTCCCAACGTGACTCCGAGCTCCTGGGCACATTCCTTCAGTACCGGCACGTGGCGGTGGCCAGTGCTCCAACGGTGAGAGCCGAAGCGTTTGTCGCGGTAGATCAGGCGCTTCGTGACTACGGGATCCTTACTGATTCAGGTGTGTCCGTCACGGTCTCCGAGCTTGCCGCAGAATTTGACACGCCTTTGACGGTGGAGAACATCTCCACGTTCATTGTTGACGTAAACACGGCCCTTGGGCCACATCTTTTTCATCTGCCGTCATCCGTTGCGTCCGAGGTCCAGTCTCTCCTTCACTGGGCCCAGCAGGGGCTGACCGTACTCCTTCATGAGGAGAGCGGAGAGCCTGAGGAGGCGCAGATGACCGGGCTGCGCAATGAGCTCGAGCAGATTGAGGAACACCTCTTTGCCACCGCCAAAGCGCAGACTCATGCCCGTGCCGCCGGTACGGCGGAGGCACGCACCATCTACGCCTGGGACAGCCTGAACGCGCTTGGCTCCGGGCTGGGCGAAGGCCCGGAAGAGTGGGGCTTCACCACAAGCGCCTTGGAGATTGGCGAATATTTTGAACGTGACATCGCAGCAGGCCTGGCCCTTTACGCCTCAGACCACGTGAGTGACTCTGTTTCGGTCCCATCGCTCGATTATGAGACCATCTGGAGTGACTATCTGAGTTCCCTTGGAGTTGAGGATCTCCAGACCGGTGCGTTGGCGGATGGCATACGGTCGAAGGCGGTGGAGCTGTTGACACTAAGCTACTCTTTAAGCGAGATCACCGCCGAGTCCGAGCTGGATGATGTAACACGCCCCTATTATTATGCCGAACTGGCGCAGAAATCGTACCTTCAGAGGGCGGCGAGTCTCAGCGATCTATTTGAGACCGATGCAACCACGCTGGCCGCAGATCTTGCAGCATTCCGCGCTACCGAGAATTCAGATCGGCCAACTGCAGAGGACGTGCTGGCTAACCTCAGTTCGAGCGTCCAGAGTTTGGATGTTGATCTGAAGCAACTTGCAGCGGGCGCAGCAGACCATTACACCGCGCTTGCCGCCTCGTTGGTGCGTGGCGGGCTCTCAGCAGCTGATGCCGCCGAGGTCATGGAGCTTCTTGAACCTACGCTGATCCTTTCTCCCGATTCCATTACCGATCTGGCGACGCTCTCCGCGGATGAGCTGATGCGCGCGGCGGCCTCCGACCCGGACTTCTATCAGCAGATCCTGCAGCGGCAGCTTTACGGGTCAGAGGATCCTTCGGAGTACCTGGCATCTGTGGGCGCTGACTGGCCGGGACCGCTTGAGGCTACGCAGCAAGACGAGGTTGAGCGTTTTGTGAAGATCCTGGAATCCTCCGACGACTACCTGGCAGGCGTAGACGTCAATCAATCGTACTTCCATCTGCAGCGCGCTGCGAGCCTTGGTGAGTACGTGGATGCACACACCCACGGGGACCCCATGCTTGCCTTCTGGGCACTGCCGTTCTTCTCACTCGGGTTTGGCGCCCCTCCAACAAATCGACTAAGGAGGCACAAGGAGCTCTCATCAGGGCAGGCCCGCGCTGCAGGAGCGGCTCTCAACCAGTGGTCACAACTGGAGATGCAACGCCTGTCACAGCAGAGCCGGCAGATCTCCACGGAACTTCGCGTGGTCACCGGGTGGGATCGCATAAGCATTGACCAGCTAGGCTTCAGAAGATTCCTCCAAGACTCTGTTATCAG
>CAZREG010000103.1:3095-5669 GCA_964599075.1 uncultured Spirochaetaceae bacterium
AGAAGGAACAGACACTCAGCGCGCCGGCGGAGGCAAATGAGATAGACGAAGGGGATATCCGTTACGTAAGAGGCCTGACCGACACGACCGACGACCATACCATGCGGCAGAATGCCATCCTGGAGATCAACAACCAGCTCGCCTACACCGCCGAACGATACGCAACTGCTCACGCGGAGGCGATGAGGGCGGATGAGATCTCCACGGTCTACGAGGCGGAGATGGACGCCGTGACCGCTCTCTCGGATGATTGGTCATCCGTGAGTGCCTCCGATCTGACCTCACCGGCCGGCTACGCGGCACACAAGGTCGCCTATCAGAATACCTTCCTCGCGTATCAAACGCGTCAGGGCGCCGCACAAGGCATTGCCGGCCAGATCAGAAACCTTGGCCTCCAGATTGTCGCCGTGACCAGTGACGAAGACTCCCAACTGGCAGAAGCCCGCGCAGCGCTTGAGAACGCACGAACTCACCGGGACAACCTGGTCAACGGCGATTGGAGGCGTGCCTCCAACACCTTCACCGATCTCAGTGACGACTACACCACGCAGAACCGTCTTGCCCGCGCAGCCTACGAGGAAATGCAGGCAGCAAGCGTCTCCCTGCAACAGGCCGAGTCGGTAAACCAGTTTGCCACCTCTGGATACCTGAGGAACGACCGCGAAGGTGAAACAGACGAAGAAGCTGACCCCGCCGCCCCGCCTGTAGATCCCCACAACGTTCTGGCACACTACCAAACCCACCAAACCCGAGCCCACGCTGCCCTTGACGCCCTCACAAGTATCCTGTCCCCCGACGAGGAACGCCCAAGCTTTGCAGACACAGATCCCGAATACGAATCGAGGTTCGCCGCCTACCGCGATCAATATACAAGACAGATCGCGGTAGATCGTCTTAACGCTCTGCTTAACAGCAGCGTCACTGAGCAGCTCGAACGAACCCGCCGCGCGTACCAGCAGTTTCAGCAGAACACGCTTGGTCAGTTGGTCAACTTGAGCCCGGAGATTCTTAAGAAACTGGACTTCACCTACTCTGGCGCGGAGACAATCGCTGAGCTGTCTGAGAAGCCCGAAGAGGATCCAATCACGGGAGTAATCATCAACAAAGCTCATGTGGAAATCGCGAGTTACATTGAGGACCTTCATGTGTTTTTGACCTCCGATGGTCGAACCGAGCTGAGTGTCCTCGACCGTTGGGCCCGTGCGTATGCCGGCTACTTGGAGCTCGACACCGGGGATGAACACGGCTACGACTTTTCGCTCGAACCAAGCATGAGCGACACTTCTCTCATCGAGAGTGAGAGCTTAGATCTCGTAGCCATTGAGAATGCGGCAGTCGAAGACGCAAGAAATGAGTATCGGGCATTGAGTGGCAGGGAGAAAGAGCTGTTCGACGTATTTGCAAGGCTCGCAGATGCTGGGGTGTGGACGTGGGAAGGTAAAACGCTTGCCGACGAGGCGCAGGAGAGGTCTGCCCGGCAAGGTTTGATTGCTGTATTGAAGCCGATAGAGGCTTCATACCACAACAAGATGCGGGATCATGAGCAGGAGGCGTCAAAGCATTGGCAGAAGAGGAGTTCCCTTCCTTTGTGGCGCCTGGGAGCCAGACTGGCGCATGCCACGTTAGCCGTCTTTAGTGAGGGAGTTGCTCTCGCAAACAGAATAATTCGTGACAGAGTGGGCCGCGAGTTAGGCAGTCAGGGATACGACACGGGGCGCTCAACAGAGTTCCAGCTCTTTGGTGCCGCTTTCGATTTTGGTGGCGATCTGGTCGTGCGGGGGCTGGTCACTTCCGAACGCTACGAGGAAGAACGCCTGCGCTATCTAACCTCCTCAGGCAGGTCAGAAAACGACGCAGCCGTATTTCATCGTGACGTCGGAGCTGCGCTCGCCGCCTACTATGATGAGCGAAGCCGACTTGAGACCATGCGAGGGGAGGTAGAGGAAGGAGGCTATCTCTCTTCTGCCGAACTTCTCGCTTCTTTGCGTTCGGCAGTAACAGGAGAGATGCCTCACTTGTCGGATGAGGATAATGTGCTGGCGGACTTTCTCGGCATCGGGTCTATATCTGAGATGAGTGACAATGAAGTGCTTGAGCATCTGTTCGGAGACCTCTACGCCATAAATGAAAGTGGAGAGCTCGAGTACGGAAGTAGTTCGGATGCCTTACTGCAATTGCAAGAGGAGGCATTGAAGAATAGCGATGTTGCAGCTACGGAGCTTCAGAGCCACGTCAACACGATAATGGCAGAGCAAGAAAATCGACTGATCGAGTACCAGTCTGCACGCAATGCGCTCGATGCGGCTCCCGACGCTACCGTAGGATCGGAGGCCCATGCCGCACTCGAAGCCGCCGTGCAACGCGCCTTCACAGATAGTGCGTTTGATCTTCGGATTCACCAGCTGAGACTTTACGATCTGTCTGTGGAGGTGACGGATGAGCTCGATCCGGTGTCGGTCGATAATCTTACCGATGTCGTCGCCCGTGAGCAGAACAAGGCCGCAGAGCTCCTCGGCCAGATAAACACCGCCCGCTACTCCCACTACATGGAAGTCCGCCAGTCCGAATGGGACC
>CAZREG010000104.1:0-5622 GCA_964599075.1 uncultured Spirochaetaceae bacterium
CCACCGCGACAAGCTGGGCATGCTTCAAGGCGAACTTGCCACATCGATCACGGCGTATGAGAAAGGTTGCATCGTCTCCATGACGAGGTTGCCGTTGTGCGCGGCAATGATCTCACCACTGAGACAACTCCTAAGGCGGGCACCACCGAAACCCAGTGGAATCTCGAGCGTCCGTACTGCCCGGCTGTTGTTAAGGACAACGACAGTTGTCTGATCGCTGACCGCGCGCTCTATTGCAATGGCTCTATCATTCGACCAAAGAGCCCGAACCTTGCCCTCACGGAGGCTGTTTCGGCGACGTCGCAGGTCGACCATAGTGGTAATGGTACCGCGAATCGTGGATGACCACCGCGGGACGTCCCAAATCATGGGACGCCGACAGTCGGGATCATTGCCACCAATCATCCCGTTCTCGTCGCCATAGTACACCATGGGCGCGCCCGGCAGGGAAAAGAGAAACACGTACATCAGAGCCGCAAGCCGTTCATTGCCACCACAGGCGGTAAGGAGCCGCTCGGTATCGTGGGAGCCGAAGGTGTTCAGCATGCCACCTACCGCTTCCGCAGGGTAGCGGTGTAGGAGTGTCGAGAGAGCTCGACCGAACGCCTCTGCGGTGAGCGCGTTGGTGACGAAGAAGTCCAGGGCGAGGTCTCGCAGCTCGTAATGCATGGCGCCGTCGAACGTACTGCCCTGAATGTGAGGTGAAGCATCCCGCCATTCCTCGGCCACAAGGTACGCCTCGGGGTGCTGCGCCTTCACTGCCGACCGCAGTCGCTGCCAGAAATCGGGAGCGATCTCGTACGCCACATCAAGGCGCCACCCATCAACCCCACGCTCCAACCAATATAGCGCGACCTCAAGGATGAACGTTTCGACTTCGGTGTTGTGTGTGTTGAGTCTCGGCAGATAGTACGCGCCGCCGCAGGTTGCGTAGTTCGGTTCGGGATGGTGACGCACCGGCCAGCTGTACACATCGAACCAGTCCTTGTACCTGGAAACGGGACCCCGGGCGCATATGTCCACGAACGGTGCGAAATCGAGTCCGCAATGGTTGAAGACGCCGTCGAGGACTACCCGCACGTCCCGCTTGTGAGCCTGCTCTACAAACGTATCGAAGGCGGCATCATCCCCGAGGCCCGAATCGATTCGATAGTAGTCGGCTGTATCGTACCGGTGATTCGAGGCGGCTGCGAATATCGGATTGAGATACAGCGCGTTGAAGCCCATGTCGGCAATGTAGTCGAGCTTCGCCGTGATTCCCGAAAGATCACCGCCGAAGAAGTTCCTACGGGTCGGCGGCACATCCCATCCAACTACGTCCGGCGGGTCGATGCCGGGATTGCCGTTGAAGAAGCGATCTGGAAAGACCTGGTAGAAGACAGCGTCACGTACCCATTCCGGTGCAATCATGTTCAACCTTTCAGCCCACTGGAGGTAATGCCTTCAATAAAGCGAGTCTGTGCTATGAGAAATGCGATGATGGCCGGCAGTGTGACCAGGACGGTCGCGGCCATGAGGAGAGTCCAGAACGTGCCGTACTGGCCCTGGAAGAAGGCCAAACCGACCTGAACAGGTCGCATGTTCGTGGAGTTGGTCACGATAAGCGGCCAGAGAAAGTCGTTCCAAGCAAAGAGGAACGAGAATATGGAGCTTGCCGCCACGACGGGCCCCGACAAAGGAATGATCACGCGCAAAAAGACATGCACGCGATTTGCCCCGTCTATGTAGGCCGCTTCCTCCAACTCAACCGGTATAGTCATGAAGAACTGCCGAAACAGAAACACCGCGAAGGCGCTCACGACGTGTGGCACAATCAGCGCAAGATACGTGTCTATCCAACCAAGCCCGGCGACAATTAGGAAACTCGGTATGATGGTGACGGGAAACGGAATCATCATGGTGCCCAGGACAACGAGGAACAGAACGTGCCGACCTGGAAAGGCGATCCGCGCGAATGCGTAGCCTGCCATTGCGGAGAATACCGTCTGTCCCACCGTAATGCCCGCAGTCATGATCACGCTGTTCAGGAAGAATCGCGCGAAAGGAGCGGACTGCCACGCCTCAACGTAGTTGTGCCAGTCAAAGTGAGTCGGAATGAGCAACGGGGCCTCGTACAGGACACCGTCCGGCTTCAATGAGGTCGTAATCATCCACAAGAAGGGCAGGGCAGCGAGCAGGGCCCCTGCGATCAGGAGCACGTGCACCGGGAGAAGCTTGATAGACCTAATCACCGGCGTACCCTTTGCGACGGATGCGGTACTGAACGAGCGTTGCGACGAAGATCAGAACGAACATGACGTAGGCGATCGCCGACGCGTACCCCAACTCGTAGTAGCGGAAGCCGTACCGGTAGAGGAAGAAACCGATCACATCGGTGCTTTTCAGGGGGCCGCCGTTCGTCATGACGTAGACCAGATCAAATGCCTGGAACGAGTCGATGATAGATGTTACGGCGAGGAAGAACGTCGAAGGAGCGACCAGCGGTACGGTGATGCGAAAGAAGTTCTGCACCGGTGTCGCTCCGTCGAGGGCCGACGCCTCGTAGTACGACCGAGGGATCCCCTGCAAGGCCGCGAGGTAGATCACCAGGTTGAATCCCACGCGTTTCCAGATACCGACAATAATCACAGCCCACAGCGCCCACTCGGGGGAGGTCAGCCACGGTGGGCCCGGCACTTGCAGAAGCTCCAAAAAGCGGTTCAGCACACCCTGGGATGGGTCGAAGAGGTACTTCCAGATCACCCCCGCCGCGACGGTGGGGGTGATCACCGGTAGGAAGTAGAGCAAGCGGTAGAGAACACGCCCGCGCACATTGCGGTCAAGCAATACCGCAAGCACCAGCCCAATGAATATCCCGACGACGGTAACGCCGGCCGCGTAGATCACGGATACGCGAAGGGAGTTCCAGAACTCCGCGGAGCCGAGAAGCTCGGCGTAGTTCTGCAAGCCGATCGGTGTGCGTCCCTGCCCGAGGCCGTCCCACTCGAAGAAACTGAGGAACAGCGAGTAGCCAGCCGGAAAGATCTTGAACGTCCCCAATATGAGAAGTGTGGGAAGCAGGAAGCCCAAGGCCGACGGCAGTGATCGTAGTTGACGGAAGATGGCCGGGCGCGTGGCCCGGCCGAGAGACTGCGTGGTAGCACGAGACAACGATTTGTCCTACCGGAGAATCGTATCGACTTCAGACGCCGCCATGGAAAGCGCTTCCTCCGGCGTCATTCGCTCATGCAGCGCCTCGACGATGTGCTCCGCCAGAACATCCGATATCTGCGAGTAGCTCTCAACCGGCGGGCGCGGGTTGGCGTACTCCATGGACTCAACGAATGGCTTCAGCAGGGGTCGCTCAGACTCAACCCAGGAGAGGTATTCGCTGCTGTCCGCCACGGAGGCGCGGATCGGCATGAATCCCGTACCCTTGTCCCATTCCACCTGTGCTTCAGTGCTGGTGAACCATTCTATGAAGTCGAATGCGGCCTGCTGCTTGGCGTCGGTGCTTTCAAAGATGAAGATCTGCTCGCCGCCCATGTTCGTTGCAGCCTCGTTATTTGCCGGATGCGGGAACTGCCCGGAGCCCAGCTCAAAGTCTACCTGCATGGGAAAGAACTGCGTCATCCATGAGCCGTCCATGACCATTGCGGCTTCGCCTCGGCCGAACAAACCCCAGGGGGCGATGGTGCTCACTTCGTGTTCGTGCACCAGATCAACCCAGAACCGCAAGGCCCGTTCACCGGCTGCGGAGTCGAAGGCCGGTTGAGAGAGACGCGAGGAAAGAACGTCGCCACCGGCACCCCAGAGGTACACTTGCCACTGCCAGCTTGTTCCCTCACCGCCCTCGGTGAACAGCTCCATACCCCATACACCGGTCTCCTCTTTGATCGTCTTCGCCATGGAGACCAGCTCGGACCAGGTGGTCGGAGGGGTATCCGGGTCCAGACCAGCTTGTTCGAAGAGCTCTTTGTTCCAGAAGAGTCCGAGGTTCGAGGCGCTCACCGGCAGGCTGTACCGTCGGTTATTGTACTCGCCGTATACCAGCGGACCTTGGAAAAAGTCCGACAGATCGATGGACGAGCCTGCAATGTAGTCATCCATCGGCACGAGGGCGCCACTCTTGGTGAGCCGTGGCATCAACACCAGGTCGGCAATAGCCATGTCCGGTGTCTCACTACCGACGATCGCCGTTTGGAGCTTCGAACCGAGATCCGACCCGGGCACGAACTCGGCCTCGATTGTGACGTTCGGGTTTGCGGCCTCATACTCGTCAATCAGGCCTTGAAGCACTTCTCCGTTGGCTCCATCCCAGTAGTGCCAGAACGACAGCTCAAGCGGCTCATGGGCCTGCTCTTCCGCTTCGCCCTCCTGCGTCCCGGTGGCAAACGCCGGTGACACAGCGAGAAACAGAATCACCGCTATTTGCAGAATCTTACTCATAGATGCCCTCCTCCATTGGATAGGATCCTTCTTGTTAGTGCGGACCACCTCCGCACGATGCGACTAACTTGACTCCCGGGTTATCAACTCCGGCTCGATCTCCTGGTGAGTTGGCGACGTGTCCGGCTCATTGACGCGCTTGAGGATTAACTCCGTTGCCATTGCTCCCATCTCATCCACCGGTTGCCGAACTGTCGACAGGCCAACCGCCTCCGCCCAGGGCTGGTCGTCGAAGCCGACAACGAAGATGTCCTGGCCGACAACGCGTTCTATAGCAACAGCCTCATCTAGCACCGCTTGCGCGAAGAGGTCACAGGACGCGAACACGCAAATCGGCTCCGGGTGTGTCTGCAGTAGTTTTCGCGCCGCTGTGCGTGCGGGACCCGCAGCGAACTCGGAAAGTACAATCGGCTGTCCGACGGGTGAACTGGAGTGTTCCTTGATGGCGCGCTGAAATCCTTTCAGCCGTTCGAGAAAGACGCCGCTTGAAAACGGTGTCTCGGCGTATCCTTCAGCAAGCATGATGTAGGTTGGGAGTCCGTAGCGGAGCAGGTGCTCCGTGGCTTTGTAGGCGCCGCCGGCATTGTCCACGGTAATGGTATCGTAACGGGCGTGATAGGCATCCACGAGTACCGTCGGTAGCCCACCAGGCACCTCGGCATCCTCAAACAACCAGTCTGGGTTGAGCGACGCAAAGACCGCGCCATCCGTTTGATACGGTAGTGCCTCCGGCGAGCGGTACCGGGCAAGTCTGTGCTCGTTTAGAAGCGGAAAAAGCGCGGCGTCATACTCGTGCGCCGCCAGCACCCGATCGATCGATGTGATGAGGCGGTCATAGAACTCGGTCCCTATCTGGGGCATGAACACGGAAATCGTCTGGGTTCTGCCGGTGCGAAAGCTCCGAGCCGCTCGGTTCGGCTGGTAGGAGAGCTGCTCGACTGCATTAAGAACCCTGTCGCGGGTCTCAATGGCCACGTCTCGGTATCCATTCAGGACCTTTGAGACCGTGCTGACACCAACACCGGCTGCTCGCGCGACATCCTGTATGCTAGCCACTGGTCTTCCCATTCGCCAACCTCAGTACCGAAATCGTTTTCGAAATCGATTTCGTAAACTATAGGCCGGAAAACTGGTGCTGTCAATGGTGATTTCGTGTTGTTTGGACGTGTATAGCTTCGGGTTCGACCCTACACC
>CAZREG010000105.1:0-5356 GCA_964599075.1 uncultured Spirochaetaceae bacterium
CGGCTGCCCCGGGCCCTCATCGGCGAACAGGCCAGGTGCCCGGATCCCATGCGGCGGTTGTATCGAGCACTCGCCGGTTCCCGGCATCAAGCATCGCGATCAAGGGGCATCCAGTGCTCCGCGACGTACCCGGCGTTCTTACGGTACAACTGCGGATTCCAGTTCGTGCTCTTTATGAAGCACTGGATGGAAAGAGTCTTCGTGCGGGAGTATGCTGATGAGATGGACGGTACCCAGAGAGAAAGCATCAGGGAGGGGCAGCACGTTTCTATTGTTCAGAAGCACCATCAAGCCTCGGGTGAGCTTACCGAAGGGGTTGTGCAACGCATTCTGACAAAATCCGGCTCACACCCCCACGGCATCAAAGTGAAGCTCAGCTCAGGTGAGGTAGGTCGGGTCAAAGCGATTCACGATTAGGCCTGGCCCGTTTCCGCAAGCTTCGTGACACCATATGTGGTTCTGTGTGTTTTGACAGAAAGCCCCTTCAGTGTACACTGCCGCCATGTTTCGGAGTGTGGCGATCGTTGGCGCCGGTGCGGTAGGGGGATCCCTTGTCGCGATGATGATGGAGTCGGGGATTGCGGTCACCGTTGTTGCTGATTGCCAGCGGGCGTCCAGGATTGAGGCCGACGGCCTGAGAGTCAACGGAGAAAGGTGGAGACCCCGCGTAGATGCAGGAGCCGCAGACGCTCCCTATGATCTGGTCATTGTGGCCACCAAGTCGACACAGCTTCAGGATGCGCTTCCGTTGATCTGTTCTGCGGCCGGTGATTCCGGGGTCGTGTTGAGTCTGCTCAACGGCATAAGCAGCGAGGATGTAATCCGCGGGGCGTTGTCGGCTCATGCGGGAGGGACCCTTCAAGCTGATGTGAAGCGGGCCTCCAGACGGGTGGTTCCTGCCATGATCCTTGGGATCGATGCCGTGCGCACAGACTCAGGGATTACCTACCTGAACAGGGGCACCGTTCATTTTGGTGCCGATCCCCAAACGGCACCGGTTGACGAAGCGACGCTCGCTGCGATCGATGCCACCCTTGGCGCGGCCGGTATTCCCGGCTGTCGGTCCCAGCAGATCATCCGGACTCTCTGGTGGAAGTTTATGATAAACGTGGGCATCAACCAGGCCTCCGCTGTTCTCCGCGCCCCCTATGGCCTGTTCCAGCGCTCCAGGGAAGCACGCGAGCTTATGCTCTCGGCGATGGACGAGGTCGTTACGCTCTCCCACCGAACGGGGGCGGGGCTTGATACAGGGGATCTTGACCAGTGGATACAAACACTTGACGGTCTTGACCCAACGGGCAAGACCTCCATGCTGCAGGATGTGGAAGCGCACCGACCCACTGAGGTTGAGCTCTTCAGCGGGACGGTCATGCGCCTTGCAGCCGAGCACGCTATCACTGTTCCGGTGAATCAGACGCTCTACCGAACTATTCGGGCCATGGAGGCGAGCTGGTAACGGTGAATCCGGTCACCACCACCGTCACTCACATCTGTTTCAGCAGATCCACCATCTCCAGCGCAGTCTGTGCGGCGTCCCAGCCCTTGTTACCGGCCTTCACCCCGGCACGCTCGACGGCCTGCTCGGTTGTATCGGTGGTAAGAACGCCAAACACTATGGGCACATCGGTCTCCATGGAGGCTGATGCGATGCCCTTTGCCGCCTCAGCGGCAACGTAGTCAAAGTGAGGTGTGCCACCGCGAATAATCGCTCCAAGACAGATTACCGCGTCAAAGGAGCCGTTGGCGGCCATGCGCTTGGCCACAAAGGGAATCTCCCAGCTGCCCGGTACGCGTGCAACGGTGATCGACTCATCCTTCACGCCGTGACGTCCCAGACAGTCGAGAGCTCCGGCAAGCAGCGGTTCGGTAACAAACGAGTTGAACCTACCTACCACAATTGCGTACGTGCCATCGCCATGGCCAAGTGATCCTTCCAGTGTCGTGATGTGAGTCATCAGTTTCTTCTCCTTGAGCACCCTATGCGCTCGCTGTTTCGAACGTGTGTCCCATTCGGATTGTTTTCGTGGAAATGTATGCGTCATTGTCGGAGTTTCGCCCAACAGCTATCACAATCTGAGAGGCTTGGATGCCGGCACAGCGGACAGCCTCATACTTATCCGGATTGTTGGTCATGAGCCGGATACGCTTCAGCCCCATCTCTTTGAGGACTGCCGTGGCAGCCGCATAGCTTCGTTCATCCTCACGATGTCCCAGTTCGATGTTGGCATCAATCGTATCGCGGCCCGCGTCCTGGAGCGCGTATGCCCGAATCTTCTCAACAAGGCCGATCCCGCGGCCCTCCTGTCGCAGGTAGACAACAACGCCCGGTTCCCGGCCGATCGCTTCCAGGGCCGCATCAAGTTGCGCACCACAGTCACAGCGTCGCGAGCCCAGAGCCTCTGCGGTAAGGCATTCAGAGTGGAGACGAACAAACGGCGCCTTGTTAAGTTCGTTTGGATCTCCCGGTGGCAGCGAGCTCAGGGTAAGGACTTCCCCACACCCAGGGTCCTCGGTGGTCCAGATAGTGGCCGCAAACGTTCCATGATCGGTGGGTAGGACCGTGGAGGTTACCGGTGTCACCACGGTGTCGGCGGTGAAAGAGCGGTAGACTACCACGTCTTCCACGCTCACGAGCGGGAGCTTGTGTTGTCGCGCAATTTCAAAAACACGTTCACCACGGGCCATGGTTCCATCCTCATCCATTACTTCGCAGATCACAGCGCTTGGTGAGCATCCGGCAAGACGCGCAAGGTCGCATCCAGTCTCAGTATGGCCGCGGCGGGCGAATACGCCGCCGTGCTTCGCAACTATGGGAAAGACGTGTCCGGGACGTGCAAGCTGCCGGGGCTCGGTGGAATGGTCTGCAACCAGGCGCATTGTGTGAGCGCGATCAGAGGCTGAGATTCCACTGAGAATATTTTCAGCCGCGTCCACGCTGACAGTGAACGCGGTTCCATGCAAAGCGGTGTTGTCCAGGTTTTGGGGATGAAGCTGCAGTGCTTCCGCCCGCTCCACGGTAATGGTCTGACAGATCAGTCCCCGGCCGTTCCGGGCCATGAAGTTCACCGCTTCAGGCGTCACAAAGTCCGCCGCCATAAGTAGATCTGCCTCGTTCTCCCGGTCAAAATCGTCCACGACCAGAATCATGCCGCCTTGCCCGAGGCGATGTATTGCCGCTTCAACTCGTTCCATGGCAGCGCGGGTCTGCTCTCGCAGGTTGTTGTATTCCATCTATCCTCCGTAACCCCACTGCAGTAGTTGTTCGGACTGCAATGACCCAGTGTCTGTGAGAGTGTTCCTGTTGTTGCCCAGAAGCTTCGCCACGTAGCGGGCCAGAACATCAACTTCAATGTTTACTGGTTGTCCGGGGTGCCGGTGGCGGAGGCTTGTTCGCTCCCAGGTTTCTGGTATCACATTTATTCGTATGCCGTCGGAAAGAAGTGTTGCTATCGTCAAACTGACCCCGTCAATGGAAATCGAGCCTTCTGATATACAGAAGCGCAACAGCTCCGGCTCCAGGGCAATCGTCAGGTATGTGTTACGCTCGTTCTTGTCAATCGCCTGAACCGTTCCTGTGCCGTCCACGTGTCCCTGTACAATGTGTCCGCCAAGACGATCACTTAGCCGAAGCGCTCGCTCCAGGTTTACCGGCACGCCGACACCAAACGTTGAGAAGGTGGTCTTGCGGAGTGTCTCGGCCAGGGTATCCACTGCAAACCCCTTTGCGTCATGCTCTACTGCTGTCTGACACGCCCCTTCCACGGAAATCGAGTCACCGGCTTCAAGTCCGGGGAGGATCGTGGCGCAATCAATCCAGAGCCGCATGTAGTCACGACTGCGGTTGACGCTGCGTACCGTACCCACCTCTTCAATCAGTCCGGTGAACATAGGTCGCCTCCTTCATGGCTTCATACACTGCTGACCACCACCCTGGTCTGAAGCCTGTGAGTAGAGCCTGATCTGCAATCACCTCGCTTCGGGCGCGTTCAAGTCGAACCGCGTCTTCAATTGAGGCTGCCTGCGAAGGTTCAATGGCAACGTTGGGTCCCCCAATGAGCAGTGGAGCCACATAGCACGTCAGCCGGTCGTAGAGTCCGGCGGCCAAAAATGAGGCAATGAGGGTCCGTCCCCCTTCTACGTACAGTGAGCGAACACCGTGTGCTGCCAGCTGTCTGAGCGCGTCCGCTATTTCAAGGCCATCCGCGCCTCCATCAACACAGAGTACGGTCACTCCCACACGCTTAAGTGCCTCCACCTGATCGTGCGGCGCATGAGCGGTGGTTACAAGGATAGTCTCGCCGGGCCTCTCTCCTACCAGCCTGCTCGAAAGCGGTAGCCGCGCATGAGAATCAAAAACAACTGCAACCGGGCTCCGCTTCGGGCCGTAGCGAACCGTCAGCAGTGGATCGTCCGCCAGGACCGTTTTGATGCCCACGACGACCGCGTCGCACTGTCCGCGCTCACTGTGCGCGTGAGCACGCGCCTGCTCATCTGTAATCCAGGAGGAGCTTCCGTCGGCAGCCGCAAGGCGCCCATCAAGAGACTGTGCAACCTTCAGGTGGACATATGGCCGACGAAGTGCCATCCAGGTGTTGAAACCGGCATTTATCTCTATCGCGGCATCCGCCTCTATTCCGGTGCTCACCTCAAGCCCTGCGCCCGCCAGCAGCGCTACTCCGTTTCCACAGACCTGAGGGTTGGTATCAAGGTGCGCAACGACCACACGCCTGATTCCGCTTTTTACAATGAGCGGAGCGCATGGAGGCCGATGTTTGCCTGGTCCGGAATGGGAGCATGGCTCGAGTGTGCAGTAGAGCGTAGCTCCGCGGGCGGCGTCGCCTGCCTCCCGGACAGCCATCTCTTCGGCATGCTGGAGTCCCGGACCCTCATGAAATCCCCTTCCGACAATCGCACCGTCGCGAACGATGACGGCACCGACCCGAGGGTTGGGTGAGGGTGAGCGCACCGGTTTCCCCGCAAGTGAGAGCGCATGGCGCATGAATACTGTGTCTGACACCGTTTCCTCCTGGAAACGGGGCGCGTGTGCGGAAGACAATAAAAATGCCCCGACTCACAGCGAACTGTGAATCGGGGCAGGTACACATCACAACGGAGGGCAGAGAACCCCCAGGATTCGTGATATGATACCGATTTTCTCCCTTCCGGACTGTACCGTCGGCGCCAGAATTTCACTGGCTCAGCAACCTGAGTCACTCGCGGGCTTTCACCGCCGGTCGGGAATTGCCAGTCAAAGATCCGAACCCGTCGGATTGATACTGGCGCACCCTGCCCCGAAAACCGATTTCGATAAAAGTATATCTGTTGAGGCTGCATCTGTCAACTGTTGACGCTCTCA
>CAZREG010000106.1:0-5335 GCA_964599075.1 uncultured Spirochaetaceae bacterium
TGTACAGCGCCCCTTCCGCGTAAGATGTTCCGCTCCCGTCGTTAGCGGTGTTCCAGCCGACGAACGTGTAACCGGTGCGTGCCAGGGTGCCGGTGTTGCTCGCAAGTGTCAGGTCAGTTCCTGGTATCTTGGTCTGATCCGCCGGCACGGTGCCGCTGTCGGCGGCGTTTGCGTTGTAGGTCACCGTGTACGTAACTCCAGGGGCCGGATCATCAAAGTCGGGAGGATCGCCGGGGGATGTGGTCCCGTCGTTGGTGGTTACAATCGCCAAATCGCCGGCATTCACTTCCCCGTCAACATCGACATCAGACCGGGTCGCCAGTTCACTCTCTTCGGCTGACGTTCCATTCTTGGCGGACGGATCATCGTCTGCCAGGTCGACCACGCCGTCGCCGTTTACGTCACCGCGGATGAAGGCGAACGAACGCTGAGAGATGATGATACCGGTGGGATCAAAGATGCGGATGGCAACACTTGTGGGCACTGACGGCGCTGTCGCGCGCAGGTAGAGCTCTCCAGTGTCAGGGTCAATCCAATGGGGACTCACAGAAGAGAAGTCGAATAATCCGCCCTCGTTCTTGGCGACCAGGACACTCGCTTCCTGAAAGTCATCCGGCGAGAATGGGCGCTCGAACTGAACAACAATGAAGAACTCACTGGCATTCCGCGGTTCCACAAAGTAGTCCGGGTCACCCGGTTCTGCATCCGGAATAGCAAGCTTCAGCAAGATCTCGTCGGGGTCGATACCGTGCACGGCACCGCTCGCCCAGCTCTCTACGTTTGGCAGGACCTGCTGAGGGTCACGAATACTCTGATCCAGCGGCGTGAGAAGCGGATGACACGCAGCTAGCAGTATGACCAGAACAAGAAGTGAGAAAACAGGGGAGAGTGGAAGACGGTATCTATTCGAGGCCACTAGAGATCCTCAGCATTGGTCTCAAACGTTTTTACTTTGTACCAGAGTATATCGAGTGATTCAGCACTTGTCCGCATAATTGTGTGGAATTATTGGGGAATAATGAGTTTTTTAGGAGTGAGTGAGCGTGGCTGCCCCTGGATCTGCCTGCTCCGCGCGAGCGATGGGAGGGGGCCGGCCCGGAGGGACGGCGTCCGCAGTGGGGCCTTGCCCCACGGAGGACCGGAGGCGCGAGGCCGGCGTACCGTGTAGCCGGCCGTCGTGCGCGCCGGAGCCCCGGACAGCGCGGTCGGCGCCGCAGGCGGCGACGCGCCCGGCCGAACGAGTTGCTGTGGAGATCACGCATCCTTGCACCGGGCCGAGCGGTCATGATAAGAGATTGAGGGGGCCGCAAGGAGGGCGCTATGAAACGAATCGGAATCATTGGAACCGGGCAGATTGCACAGGCGCACCTGAGGCGCTGGGCGGAGATTGACGAGGTAGAGGTTGTCGCTGCCTGCGATCTGGACGCGGGTTCGCTCGCCAGTACCGCGGAGACGTACACCATCCCGGTCACTACTTCGGACTTCCGGGAGCTCTTCTCCCGGGACGACCTGGACGCGGTGGATGTCTGCCTTCACAACAACCTGCACGCACCGGTAACAATTGAAGCGCTTCGGGCGGGGCTGCACGTCTACTGTGAGAAACCGATTGCCGGATCATGGGCCGATGGCAAAGCGATGGTTGATGCGGCACAGGAGACCGGAAAGATGCTTCACATTCAACTTGGGAAGCTCTACTCGGACGCGACTACCGCGTGCAAGATGCTTGTGGACGCGGGTGAGCTTGGCCACATCTATCACGCGGCTGCGACCGAGTACCGTCGCCGTGGCCGGCCCTATGTGGATGGGTACGGCACCGCCCGCTTTGTGCAGAAGGCACACTCTGGTGGCGGGGCGCTTTACGACATGGGAATCTACGAGCTTTCGCGGATGCTCTACCTGCTCGGCAATCCGCGGGTCGAACGGGTTACCGGCAAAACCTACAACGAGCTCGACCGTGATCCGGTACGCGGCACAGAGATGGACGTGGAGGAGTTTGCCACCGGCATGGTAACGTTCGAGGGCGGACTCACCCTGGCGATTGTATCTGCATGGGCGATCAACCTGGACCCCTTCTCTGCCAGCTATATCGCGGGCTCCAAGGGTGGCGTGCGGGTTGATCCGTTCAGCCTTCACAAGACGGTGGCAGACATTGACTTTGACATGACCGCCGACCTGGGCGCGGTGAACCGGCGGCGTGCGCTTATGACTCCGGAGCTCGCGCGTGACATGTCCTCTTCTCAGCACCACTGGTCGGCGGCTCTTCACGGTCGGGTTGAGCTCTTGCCTACCGCCGAGCTTGCACTCAACACAATGCTCGTTCAGCAGGGAGTCTATCTGGCACATGAACTGGACCACGAGGTGACGGCGGACGAGATTATTGAGCACTCGCGATCAACCGCCGCGAAGGTCTGAGGAGCAACCATGGCAACCACTCTAGCAATTCAGCAGTACAGTCTCAGAAACTACCCGGGTGGCTGGGATGCCGCATTCGAGGCGGTGAAATCACTGGGCATAGAAGCGATCGAACCGTGGTGTGGGGCGGTGCCGAATGAACCGGACGCCGGAACCTCGGTCTCCGCCCTTCGCTCGGCTCTCAAGCGGGCCGGACTCTCACTGACCTGCGGCCATATGACGGTGGCAGAGTTTGACTCCCGCTACGAGCAGTGGAGCAGTTTCCTGCGGGAGCATGGCTCAGAGACCTGGGTGGTTCCGTTTGCCAGGGGTGACTCACTTGACCAGTGGCTCGCGCTCCTTCCGAAGTTCCGTGAGATGCACACCCGGCTTGCCGGCGACGGTCTTGCCCTCGCCTATCACAACCATCACATGGAGCTGGATGAGTACGAAGGAAAGCGGGTGTTCGAGCACCTCCTGGATGGGATGCCGGAGCTACAGGCGCAGTTTCATATTGGGCAGTTTCTTCCCTCGCGCGGCATTGCGCTCCCTGACTGGATCCGCCGGTACGAGGGGCGAGTCTGCTCCCTGCACGTGAACGACGCAACCGACGGCTCCACCGGCAGCGACCCGGCACGCCTGGGGGAAGGAACATGCGATGCGGTTGCGTCCATCAAGACCGCCCTGGACACCGGCGTGGACACGTTCATTCTAGAAGTTGATCTTACCCCTGAGACTGCCGACGGAGTCCAGCAGGATCTGGAGCTTCTCAGGAAGCTTCTGGGATAGAGAGAGCGATTGGCGGCGCCGGGTGGTGTGCGGCGCCGGGGTGCTCCCGCCGTCGAAAACCAGGGATACCATCTCCGAGAGGCTTCCGGGTTTTGATCGAACAGGAGGCCTACGTGGCTGCGCCTGCATCCGGTATCCCGGCCGCCTCGCTTTCCTCTCCGCGTACCGTGTTCGACCCACCGGTATCAAGCGGCGGTTGCTCTCCCGCCGCGGTGCACGGGTGCCAGAGCGCGGCGGCGAGCACGCGAGCGCCAACGCTGTCGGGCGGGAGCGAGAAATCGCGCCCCTCGGCATTGGTGAAACCGGGGGACGCGGAGAGTGTGGTGCGGTCGGCGCCGGTCGCCTGCCACTCTTCCCAGCCGATAACCGGTTTCATCTCCCAACCGGCAATCGCCACCGCAGGGGGCTCACCGGAGTCATTGGTGGAACAGAAGAGATTGGCGTCGGTGTGAATGACCTGCACGAGTTCCCGCATGGAGAACTCGCCGGGATGGACTGCGTAGCGATACGGCACCGCGTTCCCCATCGCAATATTGGATACGATGGTACCCGCGCGGCCAATGTCACCGAACTCATCCCGGAAGCGTTTCGGATTCCGCATGACCGCGAACGCCGCATCACCGGTGAAGGCGATGACGTTTCGGCGGTAGGCATTCTCACAGTTGTGATGGTTGACGGTGATACCCGAGCCCTGGATGTCGTAGATCAGGTTGTCCTCCACCACGAGGCTTGCGGTTGCGGCATCTGTGTAGATCCCGCTTCCGCCGTAGGCGTCGAAGTGGAGGTCGTGGATCGTGTTGCCACGAAGCACGGTTCCCGGCTGGATACCCAGAATGTAGATGCCGCCAAGATCGCTTAAGAGATCCGGACCATCGATATTGTGGATGTGGTTGTAGGCGATAAGATTCTCTCGGGCAATTTGATGTTCCCGGCCCCACGACCATCCACACGATATGCCGGTATAGCGACGGTCATAGA
The DNA here is from genome assembly GCA_964599075.1 of uncultured Spirochaetaceae bacterium. GTDB lineage: Bacteria > Spirochaetota > Spirochaetia > DSM-27196 > SLST01 > SLST01. The sequence continues at coordinate 4,159 of CAZREG010000106.1, forward strand.
TGTGATTCGCCACGACCTGGTTTCGCGAGCCATACACGATGAGTACGCCACAACTCGCGAGGAAGACTCGTCCAGTACTGCCTATCTCGTTACGGCTGATGACATTTTCGCGCAGATGCCGATCTGGCTCCTCCTCCCGGTTGCCACCGTCCGCGTTGACGGCTCCTCCGCCAATGTCGGTAAACACGCACCTCTCAATCACGTTCCTCTGGCAACCATCACCGAGCTCCACGCCGTAGAAACCGATGTTCTGGAAGCGACACTCGGCAAAACGGCACTCGCGCGCCCCAAAGAGATGAATAGCCCCGGGCGTATTATGCGCCGCCTGCGGCACCGCCGCGTAGAGTTCATCCGGGGGAAACTGATTGATAACAATGAAGTGGTCAAACGAATCCCGGCGACGCCACTGCTCTTTGGGGAGATAGGGGTCAAAGCGGTATCCCCAGTCGCCGACCGGCATGACCCAGTCGGTATGGCGGAAGGTGACACCGGTGACCGAGACGTTTGCGGTCGGCGTTCCGGCCGGTTCGCCTTCAATCCGGATCAGCTGGAGCGCAATGGGCACAGAGGCGCGAAAGGTCTCGGCGGTCTCTCCCTCTCGAGGAACCACGTAGAGCCGTTTCTCGTGGTAATCCAGGTACCACTGCCCCGGTTCAATTACTGCCTCTCGCACGTTCTCAAGGAACGCTCGCTCCCGCTTCCAGCCTGAGGTCTGACCGGTCATGCGCTGTACGCTGCGGTAGCGGCAGGAGAATCTGCCGGTCTGCGGGTCAAACGATTCTACGGGCATGCGCTCATCCACCCATTTGTGGAGCACCCGAAGCTCCGCGCCTTCCAGCGACCACTCCGCCGGCACGGTCGCGGGATCGGCGAGAACCGGTTCCTTTGTTCCGCGAAACGGATGGGTGAGCGGTTCCTCAGTGCTTGGTGAGAGCGAGAAGTACCCCTCATTTGGAAACCGGGAGCGCGGACGGCGCTCACCGGAAACAAAGAGGGAGTGAAACGGGCGCCCGAGCTTCTCAAGCACCGCGCTTACATCTGCTACAAACGCAGCGATGCCATTGATCCTGCCGAGCGACCACGCGGTGATGAGCTGCCCCCCGTCGAGTACCGGGGTGGCGCCCTTAGCAGCACGGATTTCAAGCCCGCTGTCTGCCGGGAGAATGCGGACCGGTGC
>CAZREG010000107.1:0-3670 GCA_964599075.1 uncultured Spirochaetaceae bacterium
GCCGGCCGCGTTGTAGGCAAACTGCTCGCTCACGCCACCGGGGTGGTCGGTGCGGATCTGGCGGCTTTGACCGTTGAACCAGTGTACGGTCACCTCACCGCTCGGACTTGTGTACCGCGTTCTTCCTGGAACCGAGTAGTCAAAGAACTCCTGCTTTCCCTCCTCGTCTACGGTGCTTATGGCACGCCACCGGCCGCGGATACGTGAAAAGTAAAAATCGATCCCACTGCCGTCCGGCTTCTCGATCCGGGTTATCCGGATCTCACTCCCGTTCCCCTCATAGCTAAAGGAGACTGTTTCATTGGTCTCATCGGTCACCGTGACGAGCCTGCCCGCGGTGTCGTAGGTGTAGACGACCTCAGTATCACCATCGGCCTGGAGCAACTGAATGCGACCGGCTGCGTCGCGAGAGAAAGTCACGGTGTGCCCGCGGCTCGTGCGGACCTCAGCGAGTTGTTCATCCGCGTATGCGAACGCTATCCAGGCTCCGTTTCTGTCTTCAATTCGCTCCAACTGACCAAAAAACCCGTAGTACCACTGCGTCTGATCGCCCCGTTCAAGGCGAAAGCTCCCATCCGGGAGCAGGAAGAGTGTGTCTCTTGTCTTCCGTGCGGGCGCAAGTGTTGCTCCGCCCGGGTAGTAGTTGCGTGATCCGTCGGCGTAGAGCGCCGAGGCTGCGTAGTCGGGGTCAGAGGAGAACCGGTAGAGCTGAGGAAACCCGTCCGGGTCAATGAGCGTGATGCTCCCGTTTCCCGCAGCGCGTGCGTCGGGAAAGGGGCCTGCGGGATCGAATAGACCGTTGCGCCCAGCGTGTTCTGCCTCTCGCGCTGCCTCTGCCTTCCAGACAAAGAGGCGCTCCTCAAGCACGGAGACTGCACTATTGATCGCACCGTCCTGCGTGCTCTTGTACGCAGTGAGGTCACTATCCCTCGCGCTACGCAGCGCAGAAAGAAAGGAGCCCCATTGATCTTGTCGTGTGCGGGCAATTCCGAGCAGACGATTCGCCTCTGCCATGACCTGGGAGGCCAACGGACCGCTATAGGAGAATGACTCGAGGGCAGACACCGATCGGGATGCCTCATCGTACTCACGCTGCGCGGCCACCATGTCGGCAGTAAGGGCGGCGTACGTGGTGTCATAGTGGGCCTGTACGCTCGCTCTTGCACCGCTTGGCCCGGTAAGATCGTCTATCTGCTGCTCGATCGTTGCAACGACGCCGGCAGCACCGATCGACTCTCCTAACACAATACGGGTGTCAGCGCTGAACCACCAGCCGTCCCCGAGTGACCCCCGGGTACCAAGGCCGCTTCTGTGCGTTCGGCTCAACGGAAAGCTGATGTTCCCGGCCTCAAGCAGAAGATCAGTGCTGGTCGTAGTGAACTGTCCGGTTGCGACCATGACCGGGTCTCCGGCTTTCTCTGAGTCTTTACTATCCGTGATCGAGCCGAGGGCCTCCTGGCTTCTCTCCACTCTACTCTGCGTGTCCCCCTCATTACGCTCAAGCTCATCAAGCCCGGCCGCACCGGCACCCTCTCCGGTAGGAGGCAGGCCATCCACCGGATCGTCTGCGCTGCCGGCCGGGGGTGCCGGGGGCAGAGTTTCCGGGTCGGTACCGTCTACCGGCGCATTGACGGTCTGTGCCGACTGAATCACAACGCTGTCCTCGGGCACTCTTTCGTCGGGTTGGTGATCGGATGGTCGAAGGATCGAGCTCTTTGGCGGCACGGTCTTGGAATGGATGGGAACGCCATCTTCGTACGTCGTGATGGTGTAGGACTCGCGCGTGCGAACTACGAAGCTGTACGAAACGTCGATATCCACGGTGTACCTGATCCAATGGGCGCTTCGTACCTCGCGAATCTCCGGTCTCGACGCGTCAAGGGTGAAACCGCCTCCGCCCCAGACTGAGCCTGCAATGATCACCGTGAGAATGCTAACAAGCAGCGCACGCGTTCTCTGCCCCATCACATCACCTCGTAAAACAGCCGGTGCAACAGACCCGGCCCGTCAGGCAACGCCGGCACCCAGTCTGAGCCGGCGACAAACTGCAACGGGTGCGCCGCGGAGGAGCCGCGAAAGTACCCTTCGTCGTGGGTGACCGCCGCGTTGCCGTCGGCTTCAAGGGGAATGAGGTGAACAGAGAGACCGGTGGCGCGGGGATTAGCGGTAGCGGTCCATTGGCCTATGAGTGCAGCGGACAGTGCGGAATCGAGTGCGGACGCTTGTTCATCCGCCAGGTCGAACTGATCACTGACAACGGAAGTAAGGTCACGGAGGTCTATCGCCAGGTCGCCGGGGGTAGCGTAGAAGTCTTCTACGTCGTAAAAGAGCGCATCACGGACGGCGGTTCGCTCGGCGTCATTCGAGATTCCATCATGAAGTGCTATGCTGAACGCGTTGAGCGCCGTGTGAACACCGGCGATCCGGGAGAGATCGATCGCTGCGATGGTACCGGGAGCGTAGCCGGCTGCGCTGTTCGCAAAGCTGCCGACAATAGCCTCAGCGAACCCGGACGGCGTCCGGTCGGAGGAGACAACGCGAGCAAGCAGATCGTCATACTCCCACCCGTCTGCTGGAATGAGATCCTGACTTGCCACCATAAACCGGGCGGTATCGCGAAGCTCGTAGGCGGTCTCCAGGTTTGCCCCAAAGCAGGTATCAAAGCCGATGAGATCTACATCTGTGCCGGTGAGCGCAGCCCGAAGCTCCGCGGTAAACAGTGCGTCTCCGCCCGAGCTGTCGTCAAAGCTGGTTGCCCGCGCATAGTCGGAGACCCGTTGCTCCCGGCTGAGTGAGCGGCTGCGGTAGCCGGAGCCATGGCCCCAGATTACCAGGGCTGTGTGCTGCGGTTGGTACGCCTGTTCAACAAACCCGAGCAGTCCAGCGAGCGTTGCCGGGTCGCCCATGTTGAGCTCCACATCGGCCTCAGAGGGATCAATGCCGAGCCCCGGAATGCTGAGCGGTATGCTTGCTATCTCGCCGTCAACCCCGTCCGGATCGTCGGTTATCTGGTAGGCGCGGGTGCCGGTCCAGTCACCGTTGGAACTGTCGTAGCCCGGACCCCGGTCTACCAGCGCAATGACGGTGACGCCGGTTCCGGCAAGCCCGGCTGCCTCCATCTCATTTATGTCTTCAATTGCCTGCGCCTCAAGGTCGTTGTCGGCAGACATGTAGACCACCACCGCCCACTCCGTCTCCCCGGTGGAGAGCACCGTAGTCGCTCCCCCAAGCGGCGTTCCAAGCGTACAGCCGCCGGCAAGCACCAAGGCGGCCAGAACCAGTGCCGAGAGCTTCATTCGGCCGCCTCATAGACGTGGCCAACAATGTTCGACCAGCGGGAGCCGTCGGCAAACGCTGCCGTGGCCACCCGGAAGCGGGATACGGCAAACGGCCCGGGTTGAGCGGCGAACACGTCATCCAGGCTCGTGACCAGAGTCACCGTAGCGCCGGCGGCAAGCGAGGTGCTGACATCGGCATAAAAGCTGTTACCGCCCTGCTCAGGAAGCGGCCGCGCGTTCTCATCATAGAGGTCAAAGGCAATCTGAAACCAGGTGATCTCCTTCCCGCTCACGTTGGTAACGGCATACGTAATGCCGGCCCGCGCATGCAGCGCACCCCGATCCCCGGAGACCGGCACCACAGAGACGTACTCGATCGGCGGGGCGAAGGG
>CAZREG010000107.1:3770-5306 GCA_964599075.1 uncultured Spirochaetaceae bacterium
GTCCCTGTCTTGATCACCGAACGCAGATTCGCGCGAATCCCCGACTGGGTACCTTTGTCGCTGATGCTTGCTGCCGGCGCCTTGGCGTTCGCTGGTGGTTTACCTGCAATCTCCGTACCCCTGTCTGCGGCTCTGGGACTGGGCATCCCGCTTCTGGCGCGGGTGGTGGTGCCGGACGGTCTGGGCTGGGGAGACGTGAAGCTCTCGCTGGCGCTCTTTCTGCTTCTTGGACCGGTGTACGGGGTTGTGGGTCTCCTGCTCGCCTGTGGCATTGCGCTCGGCGGTGTGGCTCTTGCGGCGGCACTGGAACGTTTTTCGGTTGCTCCTGATGCAGGGCTGCCCTTCGGGCCGTCTATGGTTGGGGGGGCAATTGTGGCACTGACCATGGAGATACCGATATGAACGCATTCCGGTCGCCTCTCTTGCTCTTGCTGTTTTTTCTTGGCAGCGCGGCGGCGGGGGCGCAGAGCATCGATTCACTTGAGTTCCGCGACGCCCGGATCGCTGATATTCTGGTGACGCTCGGCAGCGCCACGGGGACCTCCATTGTCCCTGACGAGACGGTGACCGGTCGGGCGAGCTACTACTTTGAGGCGGTTCCGTTCCGTGAGGCGCTTGCGGCGTTCACCACGCGGTTCAATCTCTTTGTGGATGAGGCCGATGGGATCTTCACCGTCAGCGCTGTAAGAGTCCGTGAACAGAGCGAGGGGTCACTCTCCGTAGAGGCGCCGCTGGTGCGGGTTGATCTGCTGCTGCGTCGGCTCAGTCGTGCCGCGCGGGTACCTATCCTCTTTGAACGCCTTCCGTCAACAGAGATCACCTACTTCGCAGAGTCGCTTACCCTGCCACGGATACTTGAACAGATCGCAACGCAGCTGCCGGACCACGAGCTTTCCGAGCGCGCCGGGGCCTTTGTGCTTGGGTTCTCGGACCCTGCCGGACCAGGACCGGTTCAAAGAGGCGGCTGGATTACCGCAGAGGACGGGCTGCTCTCCGTTGAGGCAGAGCGTGCCCCACTTGCAGAGCTCCTTCGGGAGCTCTTTGAGAGTGCCGGGCGTGAGTACCAGCTACTCAAGCGCTCCAACCCGCAGGTAGAGAACCTCTACTTCAGCCGCAAGCCGTTTGACGAGATCCTTCGGCTCATCCTTGAACAGGCTGATGCAAGTTTCGCCGTCTCCGACGGAACCTACTACGTAACCGACGCCTCACCCCAGGCGGCCGGCGCTCGAACCATAGTGACCGAGCAGGTAGCCCTCCAGTTCACCGGCGTGGCAACAATCCTTGATCTGTTGCCGCCGGAGCAGACCGCCGGTGTTACCATTCGCCAGGACCGTGCAGCCGGAGCCCTCTCCCTGACCGGGAATGAGAGTCGGGTGCGGGAGGTGACAGCGCTCATCACTCGCCTCGACGAGCCCCCGCGCGGTCGGGAGTATTACCGCATGAGCGTGGCAAGTGTGCCCGCCACAACGCTCCCGTCACTGCTGCCGGTACACCTGCAGAGTCTCCCCATCACTCCCCTTCCGGACGCAAGCTCGT
>CAZREG010000108.1:0-5225 GCA_964599075.1 uncultured Spirochaetaceae bacterium
CGCTGAGATGCTACTCTCGCACCGAACGCGCTTTCCACGAAAAACCGACCGGGCCGCAGACGCAACGAACCGCCTGGTTCAGCGCAGAGCGCAGCCTGCCCCGCCGGTGAGGGCCCTCCCGCGTGGAGCCTCTGTCCGTTGGAGGACGGTGCCGATTCTTGATGGTGCCGTGAATTTTTCTTCAGACGCATCCGATATGCACTTGTCTGCCCGATCAGCGTCTTCGGCCTCACCTGCAGACGGCCCATCGCCAGACATGGCTGTCATGGTTAGCACAAGTGCACACAAGGACAACGATATGGATTCGACCAGAACGCTGGCCATCATCGAGTTCAAGTACCACTGGGACTACTTCATCACCCAGGTGCAGGTGCTTGAGAAGATCGGGCGTGTGGTTCTCGTGGTCGGCAGAGAGTTCGCCAACTCGCTGGAGAAGAATTACGGGTTCGACTTCTCCGCCTACGAAACACTGATTCTCGACACGATCGATTGGCCTCGCGTCAACCAGTTCCTTCAGGACCAGAACGTAGACAAGGCATTCCTGCCCACAATCCAGGGAATGGATCTGGTCGAGGGCGTCGCCCGCAACGCCTTCCCCTGCGGGTTCTACGTAACGATTCACAACTTCGACCTCTGGTTCGGGAAGAGGCCGGCCGTGGCTCCAGGTTCGCATCCCCAAGCCGACAAGATCAACGCGATGTTCCTGCAGGCCTGCAAGAACATCATGCAGCGTTGCGACGGTCTGGTCACGATCGATCCGAGTATCCAAGGCCTGCTCTCCCGAGTCATCACGGGCAAACCTCTGCTGGAATTTCCGTGGTGCGTCAATACCCACCCCGAGGCCACCGGTGACGGCCCGGCGGGAGACGGCGACGAAGTCATCTTCACGGTCAACGGTGGAATCTCCTGCAACCGTCGGAACTATGGGGCGGTCCTGGAATCGTTCAAACAGATCCTCGCGAAGCATACGAAAGTTCGGCTGGTGCTCCTCGGACGGGCCGCCGACCAGTCGGGGTTGCCCGTTCTGCAGGTCGCCCGGGCAATCAATGAGCAGCTCGGCCGAGAGGCGATCGTCGTGTTCGACGAGTTCGTCGACTCGTCCGTATATGCCAACTGGATCCGTCGATCCGACTTCCTGATTCAGCCATTGGTCAACCTGCACATTTACGGGCTCTACAAATCAAGCGCCGCCCTGCTGGAGGCAATCCGCTACGGCGTGCCGGTGCTCGTGCCGCGGCAGATGAAGTTCCACGGTGAATTCGGCGAGCAGTTTGGCGACGGAATCCTCGTCTACGAGGACCTAGGTGAGACGATTGACGAGCTTCTCCAAGCACCCAGGGACCAGTTGGAACTCCTGACGCTAAACGCCCAACGCAATGCCGAATACTACCACCTGGATCACCAGGTGGATCGAATCCAGAACACTTTCTTTACGGATGCGGCATGATAGTCACACTGAAAGACCAACTCTACAATGACCGGCACGGGGACCTGTTGATTGTGGACCCCCCTTGGGACGTGAACGACGAGAAACGCAACGGAACGCGAGCGTCATCGCGCTGGCCTCACGAGTTCAACTCCCCGGGGAGGATCCAGTCCAGTCCGCCGTTCTTCATGGCCCACGCCACGTCGTTTCTCCGAAGCCACGGGGTCAACGCACACCAGACGGTCTTCTCCCCGCCGCGGATTCCCTACCAGCAGTTCCTGGAACAATTGCGCCAACGGACCTATCAGGTGGTGGTGGTCGAGATGGCCATCCAGACGCTTCAGAGCGACTTAGCCTTTGCCCGCCACCTCAAAGAGAACCTCGGCTGCATGGTCGCGGCGGTGGGTGCCTACCCGTCGGCTTCGCCCGATGAAACACTCTCGCACGACTGCGTGGATGCGGTGCTGCGGGGAGAATACGAATTCAGCGCACTAAAACTCTGGAGAACGCGACGGCCGGGTATCTACGAGTATGACCTCGTGGAGGACGTCAACAGCCTGCCGTACATGGACAGGCGCGACATCGTGTTCGACAGGATCCAGTACCAGAACGGCGGAAACCACGCCAGATACAAGAACGTCCAGTACCAGATGTGGGGCAGTCGAGGCTGTCCGTATCGCTGCGCGTTCTGCGTGTACCCGCCAGTGATGTACAACAACTCGCCCTATCGCCCGCGATCGGCCGACCACATCGCCGGCGAACTCGACCACCTTATCCGCATGCACGGCAACAACCAGTTCCATGTCTGGTTCGACGATGACACGTTCAACATTGGCGACGATCGAATGTGCGCCATCGCCGAGGAATTCGGACGCCGTGGGGTTGAGTACTCCGCAATGTGCCGCGCCGATACGACCCGGAAGTTCGAAACGCTCAAGACCATGGCCAAGAACGGCTTCGTTCACTGTGCGATCGGGGTGGAATCGGGTTGCCAGGAACTGGTGGACAACTGCAACAAAAACCTGAATCTCGAAGATGTTCGCCGATTCCGTGATTGGTGCAAGGAACTTAATATAGCGATCCACATGACGTTCACCTTCGGGCTGGAAGGCGAAACCCAGGAGACCATGGAACGCACAAAGCACTTCATCCGCGAAGTGCAGCCGGACAGTCTGCAGACCTCCGCCTGCGCCCCGGTCCCCGGAACCCCGTACCATGAGATGCTCAAGAAGCAGGGGCTTATAAACGAGACAACCAACCTCGACGGGTCACAGATCCTCAATATGGAAAGCTGAGCGCCATGGAACAACAGACGACATCGGTCGCGATTGTGGGCCTGGGTCGAGTGGGACTCCCGCTGGCCCTGGTGCTGTCCGAGGCGGGACATCGCGTCCGAGGGGTAGACCGTGATCCAAGCCTGCTGGCCAATCTTGACCAGAAACGCATGCCCTTCCGCGAACCCGGTTGCCAGGAACTGCTGGACAAGCATGGCCTGGACGCCGAATCGGGCATGGAGGCGATCTCCGAGACGGAATACGTCATTATCACGGTCGGCACGCCGCTGAGGCAACACATCGAAACCAACCTGGACCACATCCGCGCGGTGTTCGCCAGCCTGCTGAAGCACGTCCGCCCGGGGCAGACCATTCTGCTGCGCAGCACGGTGTCCCCGGGAACCTGCACCTGGGCCAAACGATACATCGAAGCCAACACCAACCTCACCGTCGGAGAGGATATCTTCCTGGCTTACTGTCCCGAACGCATCGCCGAAGGCAAAGCCATCGAGGAACTTCACTGTCTGCCTCAGATCATCGGGGCCGAGGACGAACACAGCGCGTCGCGGGCGGAACGCTTCTTCCGCACACTGGTCGACGACGTGTTCCTTACGAGCTTCTCCGGAGCAGAGCTGAGTAAGCTGTTCTGCAACATCTCCCGGTACGTCTACTTTGCAGTCTCCAACTTCTTCATGATGGTGGCTGACGAGCTTGGCGCCAATATTCACGAAATCCTCTCGATCACCAACCACAAGTACCCCCGGCAGATCATTGCCAAGCCGGGCTTCACCGCCGGAACCTGCCTGCGCAAGGACTTCGGCATGCTTAACGAACACATCCCCTACGTGGACCTGCTGCTCAGCGCTTGGAAGATCAACGAGTACATCCCGCATTTCATCGAGAAGCATATCTCCCAGCGGCTGGAGCTTCACAACGCGAATGTGGCCATTCTTGGCTACACCTTCAAGCGAGACACCGACGACCTGCGGGACTCACTCTCGCCGAAGCTGATGAGATACATCCAACGCAAGGTCCCGGCAAGTATCCGCATCTGCGAGCCAAACCTGCCTGTGAACAGGGAGATTGAACCGGGAATCCACAACCAGGACCTTCGCAGCGCCCTGGCCGGCGCGGATGTGGTGATCTTCGCGGTGAACCACTCCGCCTTCGAGCGCGACATGGATACAATCCTGGATCTTTGCGGGGATGGAGCATGGGTCGCTGATATCTGGAACATCACAGGGACAGGCAACGTATTCTTCCAACTCAAGGACAGACAGACAAATGAGAATTCTGGTAACCGGATCAGCCGGGTTCATAGCGGGCTACCTCGTAAACGAACTGCTTGAAAACGGGCACGAGGTTGTTGGAATCGACAACTTCTCCAAGTACGGGCCGGTCAGCAAGAGCTATGACGACCACCCCCGCTACCACTTTATCGAAGGCGATGTGAAAGACACCGACCTGCTCAAGTCGCTTATCACCGACTGCGACCAGGCCATCGCAATCGCTGCGAAAATCGGTGGGATCAGCTACTTCCATGAGTTCGCCTACGACCTGCTCGCCGAGAATGAGCGAATTAGCGCCTCCACCTTTGACGCGGCCATCTGGGCTCACCAGCACCACCAGCTGAAGAAAATCAACGTGGTCAGCTCATCGATGGTGTTCGAGAACGCCGATATCTACCCCACACCGGAAGGTCACCAAGCCCAGAGCCCGCCCCCGGACTCGACCTATGGCTTCCAGAAGCTCGCAACCGAGTACTTCGCCAAGGGCGCGTATGAACAGTACAAACTCCCCTACACCATCATTCGGCCGTTCAACTGTGTTGGCATTGGAGAACGCCGTGCGCTGACCGACCACGAGGTGCGATCGGGCAATGTCAAACTTGCCATGAGCCACGTCGTGCCCGACCTCATTCAGAAAATCCTGAAAGGTCAGGACCCCCTGCACATACTGGGAACGGGTCAGCAGGTACGGCACTACACCTACGGCGGAGACCTGGCCAGAGGCATTCGGCTGTGCATCGAAAGCCCCGACGCCATCAACCAAGACTTCAACCTCTCCACACCACAGAGCACGACCGTGCTGGAACTCGCGGAGATGATCTGGAACCGGATCCAACCCCACAAGCCTTTCCGGATGGTCTCCGACGAGCCGTTTGAGTACGACGTCCAGAAGCGCATCCCGGACACCAGGAAAGCCCGCCGGATGCTGGGGTTTGACGCCTCTACCAGCTTGGAAACCGCCTTGGACGAAACCATCCCCTGGATCGAGTCTCAGATCAAATTGCAGAACATCTGAGCAAACCTGGATCGGCTATCCATGGTTTAAGGTGGATCCGTATTTCGGCTGCCGGCCATGCTGCCGTTGCAATAGTGAAGCGAGGAAAGCCTGCCCCCACCAGGACAAGGGGTCGGGCAACGTCCTTTTACGGGTCGCTCGGATCAGAAGTCAAGGCCCTTCCGCTGCGCATGACAACGCCCCGCGGAGCGGCCGCGGGGCGTTGGTCTTACTTGTGCCGG
>CAZREG010000109.1:0-5065 GCA_964599075.1 uncultured Spirochaetaceae bacterium
ACACTTTTTGTAGGGAAGTCCCTACAAGAGCTCGTTCTGCATGGCGTACCCTACAAGGTCTGCGTTTGTGGCGCAGGCGAGCTTGCGGAGGACGCGGGTGCGGTAGGTGCTGATCGTCTTTTCACTGAGAGAGAGTTCGTTCGCGAGATCCCGGATGCGTTTCCCTCGCGCCAGTCCCAGAAAGACCTCGTACTCGCGGTCTGAGAGCTCGCGGTGGGGGGATTGCCGGTCAAGAGATCCGCCAAAGACGACCGCCTCCGCCAGCTGTGCGGTGAGATAGTGCTCCCCGGCGGCAACCTTGCGAATTGCGGCCACCAGCTCGTCCGGCGCGGCCTCTTTGGTGAGGTAGCCGGACGCTCCGGCCTTCAGGAAGCGAACCGCGTATTTCTCTTCCGGGTACATACTGAGCACAAGAATGGCCACCGCAGGCTTACGCCCCTTGATGGTTTTCAATGCCTCGAGGCTCGTCTGTCCCTGCATGTTTACATCAAGCAGGACCACCTCGCACTCAACGTGCTCACATGCGTTCATGACCTCGGCGACCGAGCTGGCCTCGCCTACGACTGAAAAATCGTCCTGTTCCCGGACAATTCTTGTGATGCCTGCACGAACTACTGCGTGATCGTCTGCTACCAGGACGCGAATCATGAGCTCACCTTGATATTTAGCGGGATCTCTACTGCTACTGTCGTGCCGCTCCCCGGAGCGCTGTTCACGGTCACCGATCCGTCAAGGCTGAACGCTCGCTCTTTCATGCCAAGGAGGCCAAGCGAGCTCGCAACCTCCTGAGAGCCGGTATCGAATCCCACACCGTTGTCAGAGATTGTCCAGAAGAGTCGACCATCTACGCATTCAGAGCGGACAATGACCCTGCTTGCACCTGCGTGGCGAGCCACGTTAGTCAACGACTCCTGAATAATGCGTAGAAGTGCAACCGCAGCATCTGACGGCAGCTCCAGCTCCCCGCAGCCGTTCTCATAGTCAACCTCAACATTTGTGCGCTGTTGAAACTGACTCAGATGCTCGTCAAGCGAGACACTGAATCCGAATACGTCGAGCACGTTGTCCCGGAGCTCCGAGCACACCTTCTTCACGAACTGGATCATGTCATCTACCTGGTCGAGCATCTCACCAACGGACTCTTCCGTCTTTTGGCTCTCAGTGTGTGAGTTGAGCCAGTGGAGGTCCATCTTCAGTGCCGTGAGCATCTGGCCAAGGACGTCGTGAATATCCCGTGAGAGGCGGGTGCGCTCCTGCTCCCGGATTGCCTCTTCATTGATAAAGAGCATTCGAAGCGCCTGCTGCCGCTCCTGCAGGTCACGCTCGTAGTTGCGCAGTTCGGTGATATCCTCAACGAACAACGCCGTAAACGGAGAGGAGTTGGGCCCTTTCGGGATCTTTGCGGATGTGACTGAGAAGAGCCTTGATCTTCCCTCAGTTGTCTCTATCTCAACCTCGGTTTTGTCGGAAGCCGGCCGGCCTTCCCGACTTGCGGCTCGCGCCTGCTCGTCCAGCGTGACCAGTTCAGATAGCGGACTCTCCGGGAGTTTCGCCTGTTTCCGGGTACATCCGATCATGTCCAGCAGAGTCTGATTCACCTCTGCGAGTGATCCGTCCGGGTCTACCAGAAGGATTCCCGTGACCGCGTTGTCAAACAGTGCATGAAACCGACTCTCGCTTGCGGTGAGCTGATCGGCCATCGCCTTGCGGTAAAGAGCGATTTCAATGTTGTTGACCAGCTCCCGGGTCTCGAACGGTTTGATGATGTATCCAAACGGCTCGGTGATCTTTGCTCGGGCAAGCGTCTCGTCGTCCGAGTAGGCGGTGAGGAAGATAATCGGGATGTCCCATAGTTTCCGGATCTGCTCGGCTGCCCGTATGCCGTCCAGCGCACCAGAGAGGCGGATGTCCATCAGGATCAACTCCGGCGCGGTCTGTTCGAGGCTGCTGATCGCCTCGTCACCGCTGTTTGCCAGACCAACCACGTCGTACCCGTAGTGTTCGAGCCGCATCTGAATGCTGTGCGCCACAATGAGCTCATCCTCAACAATGAGGATGCGCCCTTTCTTCTCTGCCACGATTCCTACTATTCCTTTCTATACGTATCGGAACGAAGTGCGTCTCTGGTATACTACCATCGCTACCAATAGAGATTCAATCTGAAGTAGACTTGTGAGAGTTTCGTGGGGATTATAGCCTGGTGGGTACCGATGATCCTGCACGCATTCTTCGCCGTCTTATGAACGATCTCCAGCGCGTGGATCGTGAGCTTCGCACAGCGGTCTACCGCAGGTCGTGGGACAAACAGCGGCTGAAGAAACTTCGCGAAGAAAAGACGCGGAAGAGGGAAGAGATAGACCGGACACGTGAGGACTTCGCCGCCCAAGTTATGACGCGCGCGCAGGCGATGCGCATCTCCGGCGGGCCGGCTCAGGAGCCTATGACCGTACGTGACAGCTGGATGATCGCCAATGCACTCTACTCAAGCCGTCCCGCCGTCTACGAACGGGATCAATGGGTGCTCTACAGGCGAGTATGTGCCGCGCTCCTGCGGGTCTTCGCAAACGAACTCTCCGGTGGCGGCGAAGAGGCGTTTGATGGGGTAGAGTTCCTTACTCACTGCGGGCTTCCTCTTCAAGAGGCTGAGCTCCTCGCCGGCTCCGCACACCGGGAAGGCGGCCGGGATGATCAGGCCGCCGCGGATCGTTCGCCGGGCCGCGAGAAAGAGCGGTAGATTGCGGTTGTCCGGGATCACCCGTGTTCCACGTCCCACGGTCTTCTGATATAGTTGGGCATTCCCAAATTGTAGGAGAAGCCATGTCCAACCGGCCGAATATCATCTTTATCATGACTGACGATCATGCGAGCCAGGCAATGAGTTGTTACGGCAGCCGCGTGAACACAACACCGAATCTTGATCGTATTGCGAACGAGGGAATGCGATTTGATCATTGCTATGTCACGAACTCGATCTGCACACCAAGCCGCGCGGCCATCCTCACCGGTACCCACAACCACGTCAACCGTGTTACGACACTGAGCACACACCTGGACAACAGCCTTCCCAATGTGGCGAAGCACCTCAAGCAGGGCGGATACCAGACCGCTATCATAGGCAAGTGGCATCTCGGGCAGGGGCCCGATCACTGGCCGACCGGCTTCGACTTCTGGTCGGTTCTTCCTGGTCAGGGCATCTACCACGACCCTGTCTTCTACGAGATGGGCGAGCGAATCGTAAAGCCGGGCTACGTCACCGACATCACGACCGACGAGAGCATCAACTGGATCAAGGGCAGAGAGCCCGGCAAGCCGTTCTTTCTGATGTGCCACCACAAGGCGCCGCACCGGCCCTGGGACCCCAAGCCTGAACATCGATCTCTCTACAAGGATCCTATCCCCCGGCCGGACACCCTGGAGGATGACTACTCAAACCGGGCACACGCGGCAGAGGCCGCTCACATGAGAATTGCCAGGGACATGACGTACGACGATCTGGATCTTGTCCAGCTTGCCGAAAGTCCGGGAACAACCGGGGGACTTGGGTCCCAGAAGTTCGTTCCGGACACCCAGGACGTGAGCGATCTGGTTCTGCGCTGTAAAATCACCGGTACGGCGTACACCTTTACCTCCCGCCAGGAGCTGCTGCACTTCAAGTACCAGCGCTACCTTGAAAAGTACCTGCAGTGTGTGCACTCAGTGGATGAGAACGTGGGCCGGTTGCTCGACTACCTGGACCAGAGCGGGCTTGCGGAGAACACCGTGGTGATCTACACCTCCGACCAGGGATTCTACCTGGGGGAGCACGGTTGGTTCGACAAGCGATTTATCTACGAAGAGAGTTTCCGGATGCCGTTTGTAGTGCGCCACCCGGGACTGGTGAAGCCGGGGTCAGTCAATCAGGATATGGTGAGCAACGTTGACTTTGCCCAGACCTTTCTGGACCTGGCGAAGCTGCCTGAGCCGAACTACATGCAGGGCAGGTCGATTGTGCCGCTTCTCAAGGGAGAGACTCCATCCGACTGGACCGATCTTGCCTACCATCGCTACTGGATGAATCAGGACGCTATTCACAACGCCTACGCACACTACGGAATCCGAACGCACGACTTTAAACTGATCTACTGGTACAACGAGGACTGTGGACAGCCAGGCGCGAACCCCGGAAGCCATACCCCCGAGTGGGAGCTCTTTGACCTGAAAAAAGATCCCCGCGAGATGAAGAACGTCTACCACGATCCCGCCTATTCCGGCGTTGTAAAGAGCATGACCGCCAAACTAGATGCGGAAATGGCTCGGATTGGCGACACACCACTCCACTGAGGAATCCTACGTGAAAACGAGTAACAGAAGAGTGCTGCTGATCATCCTGATTCTGGTGCTGGCCGTCAGCGCATGCGCGCCTGGACCGAATCAGCTCACCGGGGTGGTTGACGCAGAGGGGGAGGTCTACGGGTTCTGGTACGGAGTGTGGCACGGGTTTATCAGCCCATTCACTTTCATTGTCTCGCTGTTCAGTGACTCAGTCACGCCGTACGAGGTCCATAACAGCGGCGGCTGGTACAACTTCGGCTTTGTCCTTGGAGCAGCAATGATCTTTGGCGGCGGTGGAGGCGGCGCGAATCACGCGAGAAAGCGCCGTCCGTAGCCGCATCGAGCCGCTTCCCGCTCTGCTAAACGTCTGAGACAAGCCGGTCAAAGTCCGCAACCGGAATGGCAGGGGAAGAGGTGAAGGCGATTCCCGTCTTTCTGTGCAGGGCGATGGACGCCTGAACCGCCTCCTCAACGCCCGGCAGGTCGGCGATCATTACAATGTCGTATTGACCAAGCAGTGCGTGGACCGATTTCAGCTTCCCACCGTAACCGTGGATCACACTCTCGGCAAGCTTGGTTCGTTTTGCATCAATCCCATCAAGTGCCTTGGTTGTGTAGCTGCCGAACAGGAAAAACGTAGTCATAGGGTCCTCCTGACTCGTTCATTATAGACATTCCTCCCTCTGAACGGAAACAGCTGCCCGAGCGCTTTGGTATCTTTCGACGGGAGCGAAGCGCCCCCCAGCTTGCAGGA
>CAZREG010000110.1:0-5064 GCA_964599075.1 uncultured Spirochaetaceae bacterium
CTACTCTCTCGCGAGGCCACTTTCCTGGAGAGACCGGAGTCAGAGCGTCCCATACCGGGAAGCTATAGGCACCGACCGATCGGCACGATAGCCTGTTCGGTCTATGGTTGCTGCTTCGCCGTTGGGAGAGTCAGAACGCCATTCTGGCCCAACCCGCCTCACGGTCAGGAGGGAGTCCAAGCATCTGTGACGCTTGCCGGACGTAGTAGCGGTAGTTCTCCAGCGGAGTACCATCTGGGATACGATGATCAAGGCCAAAGACAACCCCACCCTCCCGCATAAGCGGCGCAAGCTTGTAGTTGAGCTCCCGGTCTATCGCCTGCCGTGATGAACGCACGGCAAACTTGTCCAATCCACCAACCAGTTTCAATCGACTCCCATACGTCTTCCGTAGGGCGACAATGTCCATCCCCGCCGCCGGCTCATTGGGGAGAATCGAGTTCACTCCGCCCGCAAGAAGAGAATCAATGATGGGCGTAATGTTTCCATCGGAATCAAGCTGAAAAAGCTCTGCCCCACCCCCGTGCGCGATAGTCCATGCGTCCTTGTAGTACGGCGCAATGAACTCATCCATCAGGTTCGGACCGAGCAGCGGCCCACTCTTGCCCGCGAAATCTTCATGAATCGACAGCTGGTCAATGGGAGTCGCCTGGGCCACCCGGGAGAGAATCTGCCTGTTGAGCTCCGTAAACGTGGCAAGCATGTCCCGGACAAGCTCCGGCTGGGTGTAGAAACTGACGCACGCCTCTTCGTCCCCCATCAGCTGTCTGATACCGTCATACCCCCCCTGAATGGAAACGGTGATGAGCGCGTTGTCTGCCCGCGCCGATCGTGCCCGTTCATCCCAGCCTGCAGTGAATCGGGATTGGCTGTAGCCGTATCGATCCTTCACGCGCAGCCAGTCACGTTCGTCCTTCACCGGATAGTCGAGCGGTAGAGCTATGGTGGCCTTGCCTTTGGGAAGCTTGACCACACGCCCCATGTAGTCGCGCTGCGTAAGATACTCCTCGCACTCTTCAATCAGCTCGGTCTGAGCGTGGGGATAGTAGCCGGTGTTGACATCCACGTCGTGGCGCCGTACGTAGTCAAAACCAAAGGAGGTGAGCTCAATCTCCTCTTTGGTTGCACCCTGATCGCGCCACTGCTCCGGAAGACCAACGAGCGGGCCAAACAGTTCTACAAACATTGGTCGGTCAACCCGCCGGCCCGCCATGTAGTCAAGGTACCGATCGCGCATCCATTCCATCAGCAGCTCACGTTCTTGCCTTCCGCGCCAAACACAGAGAGACGAAGCTCCTCGGCCACTTTCTCAACTGAACGCGGCACGTAGTGAAACTGGAGGGCCCACCGTTGTTCATTCGTACTGTTGGTTGGCGTGCCGTGCGGAATCTTGGCATCAAAGAGCACCAGATCGCCGGCTTCCATCTCCAGCGCGACCGGATGCTTGTCCTGAAGGTAGGTATCACAGATCTGCCAGTCTCTGCGCATGAAGTGCACAACCGGCCCATCGCGGTGAAGACCGGGAAGCATGAACATGGCGCCGTTCTCCCGGGTCACATGTCCGAGCGCTATCCAGACACCAACAATTTTAGAGTCGAGGGGGAGATCGAAATATGCGTGATCCTGGTGCCACGGTTTTTCCCTGCCGCCGGGTGGTTTCACAAGCGCCATTGTCTGAAAGAGACGGGTTCGCTCCCCAACGAGCCGTTCAATAGCAGACCGTAACTCCGGGGCATTCGCGATTGCACCGAGTGGCGGATGCGTCTTGGTAAAGCCCATGAACTTCCTTACCAACGGTGCCCGCTCGGCTGCCGGAATGCGGGCCAGGGCATGTGCCGACGTGGCCCCTTCGCGCTCGCCCTCCGGCGAATCAAGAATGTCCGGATTGATCCCGAATGCATCAAGCTTGTCCCGGAGTCCTGCCTCGAAACTCACTACCGCACAGTCCGGGTCATCCGCCTCGGACATGGCTCGCAGTTCGTCAAGGGCTCTCTGGATCTGGGAGTCGGAGAATGCGTTGCGCACCAGAAGGAATCCATCCCGATCGTACTGCGCTGCGGCTTTCTCATCCACCGACGCAAGACCGTCTATGAACGTGGTGGACGGTTCTCCCTGGTAAAGCCAGGCCGCATGCGGTTCCACACGCTTCTCAAATCCAATCTTTGCTCTTGAACTCATAGTTGGATAGTAGATGTATATTTCGAATCTCTGAATGGATCATTTGATGCTTTGCATGTAATATTCACTCATGCGAACGGATCGAGCCCTGCGAATCAACAGCGCTGCCCGCTTCAAGTGCGCCCCGGATTGGAGCTGGGACACTGAGGCAGGATTTCCGGACTACGATCTGTGGACCGTGCTGGAGGGACGCGGCACGCTTCGCTGTGGGAAGCGCGTCTATGAGCTGAGCCGTGGAGCTACGTTCCTGCTCTCCCCCCGGACCCGGTACGTGGCATCGCACGACCCCACCGAACCGATCAGTGTTATAGCGGTGCACTTCGACGCCAGACCGGCTCCCGACCTTGCCCTTCACAGGCGCATCGTGCCCACCGAGTTCCTTGCCGGAGTTCTTGAGCGGCTGTTGTCCGCACACGTGCGAGGAAGGGACTCACAGGCGGCTTTCTGGCTGCAGGCTGCGCTTGCTGAGGCGAACGCCGGGGATGAAGTACAGATGCAGAGCGGCCGGGCACAGATTCGCGAGATTGCAGCGCAGATCAGAGAGCGTCCTGGTGACCAATGGGTTTCCGCAGGGCTCGCGGACAGGGTCAGCCTGTCAACCCAGCACTTCTCAAGACTCTTCAAACGCGAGACCGGGGCGTCCCCTGGTACATTCGTCATCCAGGCGAGGGTTGCCGCAGCCAAGGCCTACCTCCGGGGCTCCTCACTGTCCATCAAACGAATCGCCGCAATTCTTGGCTACCATGACGAGTTCCACTTCTCCAATCAGTTTGCGCGACACACAGGGACCAGACCCTCGACGTACCGGCGAGGCTCCGACCTGACCCCCATGGACTCAGAGAGCACCGATCTCACCGATGGCTGACATGCGCACTAAACGTCTCGCTTGGGCAGCACCCACCAGCTGGAGTTGAGTCACCTGGCGAACAGAATCGATTTCACCTGGTATGAGCCGGGTGTTCTATCGCGGCCACTGACTTTCGGGTCGCAATGGGCTTTTCAACGTGCTATATTCTTGATAGAAACTGTTAGGAAAAGAACAAGAGAAAAAAGAGAGGACACCATGAAGCGGATTGCGGGGATTCTGGCTATTGCGGTGATCGTGCTCGCCGGCTGTTTTAATCCGGCGCTGCCGGGTGACATCGACCTCAATGAGGAGAATCTTCCTCCCAGTGTCGATCTCTCCGCTGAGACCTCACTCTTTTTGGGTGACTCACTCACCGCAACGCTGACCACAAGCGACCCGGAAGGTGACCCGCTGAGCTGGGACTTCTCATTCGACTCGCTTCCGCCAGGCTCCGAACTGGAAACCGTCATCAAGGACGGGGCGACGGCAAGCTTCACCCCGGACGTTGAAGGGGTGTACGTACTCCGAGTTTCCGTCTCAGACGGGACAAACGAAGTATCGGCAACGCTGGAAGTGACCGTTGTCTCCGGCGTTCCCGCCGAACCCACGGCCCCCTCGCCCGGGAACGGGGCAACGGGTGTTGGCATTGCCAACGGGCTTGACTGGAACGACACCAGTGGCGCCACGAGCTACGAACTCTATCTGGGCACCGATTCGCTCCCCACCGTTCCAACTGAGACACTACCAACCAGCAGTTATGCACCGCCCGAAGTGCTCGCCTACTCTACAACCTACGTCTGGAAGGTAGTTGCCATAAACGCGTACGGGTCAACTGAGGGCCCGGAGTGGACGTTTGAAACACAGGATGAGCCGCTCTCACCCCCTGCTGCTCCGCAGGGTCCGTTGCCGGGCGACGGGGCGACCGGGGTCGCGGTGGAAGCGAATCTGGACTGGGACGACGCAACCGACGCTGCGGGCTATGACCTGCGCTGGCGCAGAGCGGGTGAAGACTGGGAACTGGTGGAAGAGCTCACCGCGAGCAGTCACGATCTTCCCACGCTTGCCTGGAATACCACCTACGAATGGCAGGTCACCTCAAAGAACGCTGCCGGCAGCGAGACCGGCCCCATTTGGAGCTTCACCACCATCGTGCAGCGGCCGGGTGTATTCTCTCTGAGTTCACCGGCAGACGGCACGATTGACCAGGATGTGGAGCTGCAGCTGGACTGGAGCACCTCCGCTCGCGCGGACAGCTACGACATCTACTTTGGCACAGGCGAAAACCCGCCGCTTGCCGCGACCACCAGCGATTCGTTCCTTGACCGAACGGGCCTGTCGAATGACACCACCTACTACTGGCGTGTGGTTGCGAAGAACGCCGGCGGCACGCGGTCAGTTGGACCGTTCAGCTTCACGACTCTTCCGGCGCCACCAGCCGCTCCCACCGGACCATCTCCTGCGACCGGGAGCGTCCGCGTAGACGTGACCCCTGCGCTCCAGTGGTCGTCCGTAGCCGGCGCCGCGGAGTACGACGTCTACCTGGGTACCAACGAGGTGCCCGAAACGCTTATGGCTACAGTTGCCACAAACTCTTACTCCCCGGGCACACTCGATTACAGTCAGACCTACTTCTGGAAAGTGATAGCCAGAAACTCCGGCGGAGAGGGTGAAAGCCAGGTGTGGAGCTTCTCCACGGTAGAGTATCCCTCCCCCGGCGTGCCGGCGGATCCGTCGCCAAAAGACGGAGCTGCTGACGAACTACCGGATTTGACGCTGAACTGGGCCGATTCGACTGATGCAACCTCGTACGACGTGTACCTGAAAACCGGGCGTGCGGAGTTCACGCGTATCGCTGCAGATATTGAGGAAAGCCGTTATTCCCCCGCCGGCCTCAGTTACGGACGTTCTTACACCTGGTATGTGGTGGCGAAGAATGCAGCGAAGTCGACACCGGGTCCAGAGTGGACGTTTGAAACGCAAAGCTTCGATCTGGGCTACCAGGATGCAGGCCACTGGACTTTTGATAGCACGCTGGGCGA
>CAZREG010000111.1:0-4973 GCA_964599075.1 uncultured Spirochaetaceae bacterium
TCCGGATTGCCGGCGACGGAACAAACGGTTCACCCCTGTTCATGAGCCCGCCGGTAATCGAGCGCCCGTCGGTCGAGGCAAAAGTCACGCGCGGCTGCGCACTCCCCGCGCCGTACTGTGCCAGAAGTTCCGGGGCAACTCGCTGCTCGCGAGAGAGCTGCCCCAGAATCTGTACCTGCACCCTCGCCGCAGAGTCAGAAGTACGGAAGGTAAACGACGAGAGGCACCGTACCTCGTCGAGAAAGGCGTGCCGTGCCTGAACAGAAACCGGTGTCCCATCCGGCGCGGCTCCTGCTCCCTCTTCAACCGCCTCCCAGGGCAGGCTCGCAAGCGTGCGACGCTTGACCGGAAAAAGTCGGCCGTCCTGCTCGAACCATGTCGTCAGGTGCATGTCTGCCGCCGGTTGGTTTGCAACGACGGAGCGCACCTGGAGTGCTCCTGAGCCGAGCGGTCGGCCCTCCTCGAACGTCAGGCCAAACTGGGAGTAGCGATCCACAAACGGAAACTCCGCCCGATTGTAGGTGATGAGGTTGGCAAACAGTTGTTCTGGATGCGGCGACATAGCGGCCTCCCTGATAATGTGAACAGATAAACAGGGCGCCCGCAAGGGCGCCCCAAAGACGTCTTGTCGCCTTGTCCTACCGTAGCGCTACCAACTACCGCCAGACGCGATCATAGGCGGCCTGCTTCATCTCTACGAAGCGGCTGAGTCCTGCGCCCTCGACCTGGCGAACGTATGACTCCCAGTCGGAGTTCACGTCAAGGTCACCAACGATAAAGCGAACGAGCGATTCATTAACAAACGTGTCGAGCGTGCTCCATAGCTCCTGGTACTCTTCAATCTCATCCGGAAGCAGTGCGAGCGGTGGAACCTGCGTGTCTACAGGAGCCAGATACTCGGTGAGCGCGATGCTCGACTCTCCCATGATGGCGATGGAGTCCATAGCCTCAAAGTCCGCGGTCTCGATGGAGGTGTGAATGTAGTACGGATGCTGCAGGTACCAATGGATACTGTGCGGTTGATCTGTCGCCCACACGTTCTCGAGCATGATCGCCGGTGCAGGTTCGCGCGCGCTGTTCACAGCCGTCTCACCGGTCTCTACCCATCTCCAGTCGCGCCCCTCTACACCAAAGCGAGCCTTGAGCGACAGTTCGTAGTCAAAGAACTGATCGAACCATCGCATTGCGACATCTGCGTTCTCGCTCGCGGTAGTGATGGACCCGCTTCCCATGCCAATGCCGGTCCAGGGGTTGTACGCGGCCAGCCGCACACCATCCGGGCCCTCGAGCGGATCAAGGTGCACCCAGATGCCGGACGTGTCGGGGTTGTTCTCGAAGAACGCGCCGCCGGCAGGGAATACGCCGATTACTGGTGGGTCGGCGGCGATCAGCGTGCGAAGCTGATTCTGATCCTGCGTAAACGTGACCGGATCAAAAAGCCCTTCCTCTACCAGCTCGTTCATGTAGGCCAATCCGTCGCGGAACGCTTCCTGGGTGAATGTCGGCACGATCTCCCCGTCCTCAATGTGCATCTTCTCACTGAGATCCCAGTTCACAAATGAGTTCAGGAGGAAAATCGTGGGGTTCATCTGCCAGCCGGTGCGGGCACCAATCAAGGGAATCTCGTCCGCCCGACCGTTGCCGTTCGGGTCCCGATCACGGAACGCGATAAGGACTTGCTTGAACTCTTCAGTCGTCGTCGGCATGTCGAGCCCGAGCTCCTCGAGCCAGACACTGTTGATCCAGAACCGGTTGGATGGGTCGCAGTGCGGGCAGGAACTCACGTTCGGCAGGCTGTAGATGTTTCCATCAGCGGCTGTCACGAGGTTCTCGACCTGAGGCCGTTCCTGGAGCACTGTCTGGAACTTGACCGCATGCTCCGCGATCAGGTCGTTGAGCGGTCGAAGCACTCCCTGAACCCCCCAGAGCAACTGGCCGTTGATATCCGTATTCTGCAGGTTGATCATGTCCGGGAGGTCTGCCTGAGCTGCGAACATAAGGTTCATTCGATCCTTGTAGTCCTGCTCTGAGACAAGACGAAGATCAATCGTGACGTTCGAGCGCTCTTCGAGCAGCTCCGTCAGGTGGTTGTCTTCGTAATCGGACACCCGCTGCGTACGGGGAATCATGTAGGTGAGCGTGACGGGCTCAGTCACGATCGGAAGCTCACCAGGGGCGGTAAGGCTGGCGGATGACTCCGGCATTCCTGCCTGGTCCTGCTGCCCGCCCGCGAATGCGAATGCGGTCAGCGTAATAAGTAACATAGATACTACGATTCGTTTCATGTAGAATCCTCCTGAATGTGTCTTTGGCGAGACGCATGTGTTGCGGTAGACCCCGGTTGCGTCAAATACCCGGGGTCTACCCTCCTTTTTTGTCCTCACGGACTCGTTTTGTTCGCACCTCCTTGGTCTCTGTTCTCCCAGTCGCAAACTGCGACTATCCCTTGAGCGATCCGATCATCACTCCCTTCACAAACTGCTTCTGTACAAACGGGTACACCAGCCAGACAGGCAGGCTGGCCACAACGATCAGTGAGTACCGCAGCAGGTTGGCCAGACCCTGGGCCTGCTCCTGGAGTTCGGGGTCAATATTCAGCATGTTGCCCATCATCTCGTTGAGGATCAGGATCTCGCGAAGGATGAGCTGGAGCGGGTACTTGGAAGGATCGTCAAGATAGATAAAGGCATCAAAGAAGGCGTTCCAGTGCATCACGCCGTAAAAGAGGACGAGCACGGCGATGATCGCCTTCGACAGCGGCAGCACAACCTTCCACAGGAAGTATATGTCGCTGCATCCGTCCATCACCGCCGCCTCATGGAGCTCCTCAGGGAGTGTCTGATGAAAGAAGGTGCGCGCAATGATCAGGTTCCATACGCCGACGGCCTGCGGCAGAATCATCGCCAATCTGCTGTCCAGGAGCCCCAGGTTGAGCATAAGGATGTACATGGGAATAAGCCCGCCGGAGAAGAGCATGGTGAAGGAGAAGAGGAACATCAGGAGATTACGGCCCTGAAGGTCCCTTCGCGACAGCGGGTACGCTGCGCATATGGTGAATGTGACGTTCACAAACGTACCGGCTACCGTGTAGAAGATGGTGTTCGCATAGCCGCTGAGGATCAGTTGGTGTCGGAAGACCGCGCGGTATCCCTCCAGCGACGGATCAACGGGCCACAACCGCACCTGGCCGGTCATGACGGCGTCCGGAGAGCTGAACGACGCGGCAAAGATGTAGATCAGCGGATAGATCACGGCCAGCAGTCCAAGCAGCAGCAGCCCGTCGTTTATCGTATAGAAGAGCCGATCGCCGGTCCTCAGTCGATTCATTCGAGTCACTCGGCCTACCATAGACTTGTCTGCCCCATTCGTTTTGCGACCGCGTTAACGGACACGATCAGTACAAGGTTGATCACGGAGAGGAAGAGCCCGATCGCCGCACCGTAGGAGAAGCTCGGCGTAGACGACGCAAGGCCCACCTTGTAGATATATGTAGCAATTATCTCCGAGGACTCAAGATTTAGCTGATTCTGCATCAGGAATACCTTCTCAAATCCCACCTGCATCACGCGCCCAAGGTTCAGAATCAGAAGTATAGTAGCCGTGGGCAGGATCCCCGGTACATCAATGTGCCAGACGCGCTGCAGTCTGCTCGCTCCATCGATCGTCGCCGCCTCGTGCAGCTCGGGATCCACGGACGAAAGTGCGGCCAGATAGATGATGGTCCCCCAACCGGCACGCTGCCAGACTCCTGACCAGACAAAGATGCTCTTGAAGTGCTCCGGTGAACCCATGTAGTCCCGCGCCTCAAACCCTACCGTCTGTAACAACGTGTTCACAATCCCGACGCGGGGATGCAAAAACTCAATGACAATGCCTACAAGTACCACAGTCGAAATAAAGTGCGGCATGTACACGATGAACTGGACGGTCTTTGTGAACTTCCGTCGCATGCTGGAGTTCATTGCGAGTGCGAGCAGGATGGGAACCGGGAAGCCGGCGGCCAGCTGATAGAGGCTTATGCCGATGGTGTTGCGAACGGTGCGTTCGAAGTAGAAGCTGTTGATGAACCGCTCAAAGTAGCGGAGCCCGACCCACGGGCTTCCGAGTATTCCCAGACGTGCGTTGAAGTTCTTGAATGCAATGATCACCCCGTACATGGGGATGTATCGGAAGATGATCAGCCAGACGACTGGGACCAGCAGCAGGAGATAGAGCTGATAGTTTTTTTTCGCCTGCGCCAGACCGCGCTGCGCCATGGGCACCTCCGTAATGTCACCATTGACGCATTGCATTGTTGAGCTGTAAAGCTTCGGAATTTTACATTTCCTGATTCTCTTGCGCTTTCCATGTGGAAACTGTTGCGGATGATGGATCGCAGCTACTTCTGGTGGGTCGCTGCGCGCT
Organism: uncultured Spirochaetaceae bacterium; assembly: GCA_964599075.1. Classification (GTDB taxonomy): domain Bacteria; phylum Spirochaetota; class Spirochaetia; order DSM-27196; family SLST01; genus SLST01. The sequence goes on from CAZREG010000111.1 coordinate 4,405, forward strand.
GTCTGTACTCGGCCGGAGTAAGACCGGTGATTCGCTTGAACGCCTTGTAGAAGGTGTTGCTGCTTGTGTAGCCCGCTTCCCCGGCGACCCGGGAAATCGTTTCGCCGGTGCCGGTAAGCAGATTGCGAGCCCGGTCAATTCGGACTCGCTCAAGGTACTCAGCCATGCCCACCCCGGCATGCTCCTTGAAGAAGCGGGAGACGTATGCCGGCGATCGCCGAAACGCATCCGCAAGGGAGTGCAGACCAATCTGGGGGTCGCCGGCATGCTCGTTCAGATACGTCTGCATCTCCTCAAGGACCTGCGAGTGCCTGGTTCGCCCCGCGTCCACTACAGCCTCGCAGAGTGCAAGAAAGGCGTCGTGGAGTACCGAAAACCGCTCGTGCAACGTATGCTGCTCGCCGGAGCGGGCAATGAACCCGTTCACCTTCTGCTGCGTCTCCTCGCGGCTGAAAATGAGCGCTCCCGCGGTGCGAAGGAGCGCCCCCTCAAGCTGATCCACCGCCAGTTCGAACGAATGGGAAGGCACGGCTGCGTCTGTGATCGTGCGCCAGAGGGTATCAAGGTGC
>CAZREG010000112.1:0-4968 GCA_964599075.1 uncultured Spirochaetaceae bacterium
GTGCACTGTACTGTCACGTGAGGGTTTATCCGCAACGATAGTCTGTCATAGACAGGCTTGTCATCGACGCCTGGGCGGAATAGGCGCTGGCTTTGCGCAGGATCTCATTCCCCTTCCGCAGTTCGCCGACTTCTCGCTCGAGTTCCTTCATCCGGAGTCGCTCATCGGTGGCCGGCCCTTCACGCTCGCCTGAGTAGCGTTCTGCCTGGCGGATCCACTTCCGTAGCGACTCTCGAGAACAGCCGACCTTCGCAGCGATCGACGTGACCGCCGCCCACCGGGACTCGTTGTCGTCTTAATCGAACACGACCCTCACGGCTTGTTCTCGGACCTCATCTGGACACTTGCCTTGCCTTCCCGTAGCACCATCCTCTCACAGGTCTTGCTCTCCGTAATCCACTCTCACATCTTCGACTCGCCCGGGGAACTCGTCACATCGTTCCAAATTCCCTACACTGGGGTACCTGTCCTGCGTGTATTGGCCAACCTCGAGCAGACCAGCAGGATACACGGCCAGCGCGCCCGGAGCCTGGCCGGTCGCGACCGTCTCGCCATCGATCTTCAACTGCATCCGCCCGTCGGCCTCAATGACACCCTCCAGCTGGAACCAGCCGGGATCCAACCGCGTGTCGGCCTGAATGTTCGCTATCCACGGGTCCAACTTGTCCCACTGCAGCGGTTCACGCACGGATGCGATACCCATGCTCAACCGTCCGTCCTTGATGTACAGCCCGTAGCGTGCAAAAAACCCGCCATGGTGGACAATCGGCCCATCGCCATGGGCCGCGACTCTTGCACGCATACGGATTCGCCTGTGGTCAAAGCCAGTCTCGACCCCCCGGAACCACACCTGCTCGCCTTGTTTGAGTCTCAGTGACGCACCGGGAGCCGGAACCGAATCGATAGCGGGAACGGGCTGCATCGGCAGCCATCGTGCGAGAGAAGCAATGATCTCCAAGTGCTCTTTGCTGGAGGCGAGGTTACTCCATTCGTTGGGGTCTTCCTGGATGTCGTAAAGCTCCTCGCTACCGTCGGCGTACCGAGTGTAACGATACCGGCTGGTTCGCACAGAATGATTGCTGGGGCCAAAGCTGGTCAGCCCTGGTCGCTCTCTATCCTTTTCTCTGCCCGAAAGTAGCGGCGTGAGACTTTGGCCTTGCAGGTGTGCGGGGGTTTTCAGACCACAGAGCTCCACAAGGGTGGGATAGATATCGGTAAAGTCCACTCCGGCCTTGCAGACCTGGCCGGCCGGCATGCCGGGAACCTTTATGATCAATGGCACGCGCGAATCGGACTCGAACAGCGACCACTTCTGCCAATGGAAGTGTTCGCCTAATGACCAGCCGTTGTCTGACCAGAGCACAACAATGGTGTTATCGGCGTGCGGACTGTGTTCCAGGGCGCGGAGGACCTCTCCGATGCAATCGTCGGCATAGCTGATGCAGGCCAGATACGCTTGCACGATTTCGCGTTCCTTTCCTGCCTCGACTATACTCCGGTGCTCTCCGCCCCCGTTGTCGTGGTAACCCGTCAAGGCCACCTGCCGCGCGAAGTGGGGCATGTCACCCATATCCACAGGTCCCTTCTCAGCGAGGGTAATCTTCTCCGGATCGTACATGTCGAAGAACTTCTGCGGGGCGATCAGGGGTTGATGCGGTTTGTGAAAGCCCGCTGCCAGTAGGAACGGCTTGTCGTAGCCGCGACGTAGCTGGTCGCAAGTCCAGCGGGCGGTAGCCGTGTCGGCCAGTTCATTGGTCTGATCCTCATCCAGAGGCCCCCAATGCATTGCCCAACTGTAGAAGCCCGGAGCACCTGTCATGCAGTCGCGATGTCGCGAGTGCATCTGCATCTGCTGACCGCCAAAATTGGTACCTGTTTCGCACCACATATAGGTGTTAAATGCCTGCAGAGCTGCAACTGCAACCGGCTCGCCGTAGTGGTCGATCTTCCCCGCCATCATGGTGTGATAGCCACTCTCGCGGAAATACAGCGGGAATGGACGGGCTTTGAACCTTGCCGGGGAATCAGCCAGATGGTCATTGAGAAGGTAGCACCCTGTTGTGGATGGGGACATACCGGTCATCATGGCGGTGCGGGAAGGGTTGCACACAGGCGATGGGCACACTGCACTGGTAAAAAGCGTGCCCTGCCGCGCCAGTCGATCCATATTAGGAGTCTGCACCTCCGGATGGGTTCCCAAGCAGCCCAGCCAACAGTTCATATCATCCAACGCGATGAAGAGGACATTGGGACGTTCTTTGGCGGTCATCGTAGTATTCTCCATATGTGTAGTGATTGCATAGCCTACTTCATCCGTTCCTACCGTGAGTGCGCTCCCGTCTAAACTTCCAGTAGGGAACGCCTTCTCCAACGGTGGCCGGCTCGTGCCATGTCGTACCCTTTGGATAGATCACGGACTTGTGAAGGTCTCCGTCGTCGTTGAGATTCCATGCGACTTCAATCTTACCCTTCGGGGTTGGGACGTCACCCCGTACGAACGATAGGTGTCCGGCGGTCGGTGCCACGACGAACTCCTCGAAGCCGGGCTTGATCGGACGCACACCCAAGAGATAGGAGGAGATCGCATATGCCGGGATCGCTGCCGCTGATTGGCAGTAGCTATCCCATTCGGGCTTCAACTCTGGATCGAAGTGCTCCGCGAATGTTCCCGTCTCTGCCAGAGACGATTGGGTGCTCCACAGCTCAGACAGTTCAGAGACAACAAGATCTGTCCTACCTACACCGGCTAACGCCCAGTGTATGTAATTCCTGAAGGTAGGAGTACCTCGGTGAACATTGGAACCACCGACAGAGAGGAGGTCCACAACACGATCCGTATGTTCGTCCGGAACTAGCCCCAGCAGCAGTGTGAGGGCCAGGACGTGCTCACTTACGTGCGGCTCGGTCGCACGCGTCGATGGCACATCGGCATGAACGGATAACTTTGGATCCCAGCTTTCCGAGTGAATCGCATCCGCCAACCGATGGGCCGCATCGAGAAGCATATCTGATTCTGCATCCTCGCCGACCGCGGAGGCGATCGAACTGGCGTCGATCAGGCAGGCGCAGTAGAGCAGGTTTGTCGGGATCACAGGCGGATACGCCGGCCCGAGGTGATCGACGTGATGCCAGGCGAAGTCCCACAGATCCAAACTCAAGAGACCATTCGAACCCAGATGGGACTGATACCAGTTCATTGCGCTCTTCACTGCCGGTCTAGTTTCGTATAACAGCGTTACGTCGCCGCTGTGCAGGTAGTACTGCCAGAGGCTCGAAATCCACTGCATGCCGTGCGTAGGCAGCTCGGGACCGAAGGATCGGTCCTTCCCGACCCAACATCCCTCCATCGCACGGAAGAACGCGACGGATGACGGCCACGCGCTTATCACCCTACCAGCATCTGTGACCCCAGTGCCGATCAACGAGAGGCTGCGCCGCGCCAAACGATACGCTCCGAAGCAACGATACATCGAGAGTTTGGCATGTTCGATGTCGCCGCTCCAGTTCTGAAACTCTCGCCACGTGTTGTCGGTTATAATGTCATGCATGCAGGCTTCGAGCGTCGCCTTAGAGGCGGAATACAGCTCGTCGATTTCGGTATCAGAGCTCTCAAACTCGCCTTCGACCTCAGTGGGATACGATTGCTGACGCATGCCTACGTCATCGAGCTGGAAAGACCCATCACCGTCTACTAAAACAGTCATATAGCGACAGGCGCAGACGTCGACGGAGGAGTACGTGCGGCTCCCCCCGGCACAGACAAAACGGACCCAGTTTCCGTGAATCGGTTGAAGCGCCGTAGCCGGATCGTCCGGCCTCTTTTCGTGCAGAATTATGGTTATAGCTGTGCCCGCACCGGCATCGACTGTCAAAGTTACGCGTCCGGCGGTGTATTTAGGCAGCCCAAAAACTGTAGCAATGCTCCTATGGCCCGCGCAATGGATACGGACAGGATACTCCGCTGGACCGGCCCGCAGGCCGCTTACCGTGTCTGGACCTCTTCCTTCTCTGGAAAAGCCCTGAGGTGCCGAGACGTGCGGCTCCGCACGCTCCCTGTTCAGAAGATACTCCACAGCGTCAACTCGCCAGTCAACAGAAAAACAGTTGATTACCTCTGTGGCGGAAACCTGTTCCTCGCTGAGCAATGGTATCGGTCGAGGCTCAAGCAGCCCAGTGTCCGTTCTACGGATGCTTTTAAGCCGATCAACAGCAACGGCGTTTCGCCAACTCGAGTCATCAAAGCTTACATCAGTCCACCCCTCAGGTTCGGCGCAGGCATCAAATACCTCGACAAGCGATCGCCAACGATTCTGCCGCTCGCTTCGATACGGGTATGCCGCACTCCGCATTACCACCCATGTTTCATCGGTCCCGACGGTGAAATCATGGCTTTCGTCCGCCGTTTCGACGTCACACAATAAACCACCGGTACCAGCGCCCGATATGGAGGTTACGTATGTGTTGGTCGGCACGGCATAGCAGTATGCCATGACGGCGACCAGGTTATCGCCCTTGCGCAACAAGTCACAGGGATCGTACGTGTCGAACGTAGGGTGATCGGGATCGTAGACAGCGGGACCACGCCCGACAAAGACGCCGTTCACGAACAACTGATATCTACTGTCTGCGGAGATATGTATCGCCGAACGTCTGGGACTATCGTTCAAGTAGAATCGACGTCGGAAATACACGAAGGTGTTCTGAAAAGTCCGACGCTCCGGATACCAGATCCATTTTCCCGCCCACGCGTAGTCGGAATCATTGCCCACGTATGCAGCTTTGTGTCCATGTGTCATGTCTTTTTCGCTCCGTCATCTGTCACATGCATATTTGAGGGGGCTCTTGCAGCCCTTCCAGATCGATGAGATCGAGCCCGTCGCGCGAGGTGATCTGATACGAGCCGGTCGAGAGACGACCGGAAGATCTGCCCTTCGGCGTGAGCGGGCTGGCATAAGGCGCGGTTCTATC
>CAZREG010000113.1:0-4829 GCA_964599075.1 uncultured Spirochaetaceae bacterium
CTTTTCCTTCCTCGCTCTCAACACCAATCGTTCCACCCATCAGCTCGACAAGCTGACGCGAAATGGCCAGCCCCAGACCGGTCCCACCGTAGCGCCGCGTTGTAGAGGTGTCGACCTGGGTAAACGAGTCGAATAGCGCGTCAAGCTTATCCGCTGGAATACCAATGCCGGAATCACGGACGGTACAACGCAGCCGCACCGTCCTTTCGCGCTTCGACCGTTCAACGGCTTGCCGATCGAGTGCGAAACGGACAACCACCTCGCCCTCAGTGGTGAACTTGATCGCATTCCCTACCAGGTTGATGATGACCTGGCGCAGGCGCCCGGGGTCGCCACGCAACAGCGTAGGAATCTCCGGTTCTACGCTGTAGAGGAGCTCCAGTCCCTTTTCTTCCGCCCGAAGTGCAAGGGTTGAGACAAGGTCATCCACTGTGCTCTCCAGATCGAATTCGACAACCTCCAGATCAAGGCGCCCGGCCTCAATCTTGGAGTAGTCCAGGATATCATTGATCAGTGCAAGAAGAGCCTCACCGCTGCTGCGGACTATTTCGGTATAGTGACGCTGGGTGGAGGAGAGTTCGGTGTCCAGAAGGAGTCCGGTCATCCCGATCACCGCGTTCATAGGGGTTCGGATCTCGTGGCTCATATTGGCAAGAAACTCGCTCTTGGCTCTGGCTGCCGCTTCGGCCCTTTCAGTGGCGCGCTTCATGGGCCGAATGACCAGCGCAGGAATGACGAGCAGAGCGTTGAGGAGAGCCACGGCCACCAGGAGAAGCCCGGTGAGACCGCTGAGTGTGTTGGCACGTGTTTGGCCCGCCGCCTCAATCGCCGCAACGCGCGCGATCATCGCGTTCAGCTCACGCTGCATCTCCTCCTGGGAGCTTCTTACGCGAGTCATGGCCTGGGCAACGGCGGCGGGGCGGTTTTCCCGGGAAAATCCGACTGCCTCTACAAGATTGCGGTACAGATCCCGGTACGTGCTGGACAGCACACGGCGACCGTCACAATCGGCATCGGAAGCACAGAAGCTATTCTCAATCTTATAGGTCGATTCAAAGAGCGTGCTCGAGAGCCAGGCGGCGTGGACGAGATCCGCTTCGTTCCCGGTGACGATCCCCTGCAACATGTCGGCAATAACGCGCTCAACGCTCTGCGCGATGTACCGGGCGCTCATCTGTAACTCATCATGCTCGGCAAACCGTTTTGCTTGCTGGCGGTGGAGAAGGCCGATTGCAGCCAGACTGGTCAGGGCGACCACAAGAAACGGTACCCAGAGAGCTCGGTAGGTGTGCCGACCCTTCATCTGACCTCCGAAGGGACGTAGCCACCGGCAATGATGGCCGCGCGCGCCGAGTCCGAGGTCATGGATGCAACAAACGCCCGTGCCGCCTCGTTGTCATTGCGATAGACCAGAATCAGTTCCCGGGTTATTGGATAGGAACCTGACTCGATCGATTCCCGGTCCGCCGGTACGCCATCAAGAGTTAGTTTCCGTATCGGATGGCCGATGGAGATAAATTGATCGGCAGCGCCGACAGAGACAAACCCGATCGCCCCGGGAATACCGCCCACCCAGAGAATGGTGTCCAGGTTGGAGCCCGCCTCCCACGCATCCTCGCAGATGGGTCGCTCAACTCCGATGTACTCCTCAAATACCGCCAAGGTTCCCCGCCCAGCCTGCTTGGAAATGACAACGATCTCCGCAGCCCACTGCGGCGCCTCATTCCATATCTGCATGCCTCCGGCGTAGATCTCACGCAGCTCAGCGGTCGTAATGTGTTCCCGCGGATTCTCACGGTTCACGATAATGGCCAACCCGTCGTAACCGATTGTCGTGTAGGAGAACTCTGCCCTTTCATCGGGGGTCAACGAGCGGCTGACCATACCAACATCCGCGGTTCCTGCTCGAACCGCTTCAAGCCCCGCTCCGCTACCGCCCCCAACTACCGCGACAGCGACCTTGGATGACTCGTAGTAGGCGGCGGTGACTTCCTCGACAAGCGGTTGAATGGTTGTTGAACCGACAACTTGTATTGAAGCGGGCGCAGCGCTCTGCGCACCTAGAGGCACCGTAGACAGGGCGATCAGGAGCAAGAAGACGAACGTACGCTTTTTTCGCACATCGGTGTAAACCATTTTTTAATTTTACTCCATTATATCTATACCGTAGCGCAATCGCAAAGCCACTGCAAGCAGTTATGGGGTAGTTCTGAATAATCTAAAAAAATTATTACATCCAAATAGTTGACTAAAAGAGTTAAATATTTTAGAACAATTGTATCAATTATGAAGGATGGTTCTGATTATGAGTAACGTTTCTCTCAGAATTAGGCTGACGGGCGGCTTTGTTGTAGTTGCTCTGTTGGTAGCCGCGGTTGGCGGCACAATATACTTCTCACAGAAAAGCACGATCGAGTCAGGGCTAAGCGAACGTCTTGAAGAGGCCGGTACCTACACTGGCATTCTGCTCGATAATTTTATTACGGCCAGAGCAAACGAGGTCAATCTTGTTGCCGGCTCCAGCACGTTGCGGTCGACTGCGGAGCGGGCCGCATTCGGCTTGAACCGCTATTTGGGCACGTTTTCCGAGTATGATTCGTTCGTATTCGTGAATGCCCAGGGCGAGTATGTGAGTCACAGCGGAGCGTTTCTGCTGACCAAGGGTGAGAACAACCGGGAGGATGCAATATCGCGTTGGCTTGCTAGAGTTGCGGCAGGTGAGCAGGTAATCGATGTTGTAGCGGACTCCGGTCAATTTGACCGCTACATCGCATTTTTCTCTCCAGTGGAACATGAGGGCTCCAGGTACGGATGGGTGTTCGGCCAAGTCAATCACGAGAACATTGTCGCCATTTCCAATGATATGACCATAGGGGAAAGTGGGAGAGCCACGCTGTTCAACGGAGACGGTAGACTGATCGGCCACTCAGACGCGTCAAGGTACGGAGACGATATGTCCGGCTACTCGATTATGGAGGATCCCGTACTCAACGATCGGGGTGACCCGGGAGATTTCTTTGTAAGTGGCGATGGGCAAGAAAAGTGGGGTATGACGCTGCTATTGAGGAACACGTTTGAAAACTACGGCCTGAAATGGGGACTCATAATCGATCAGGCAGTAGATGAAATGTATGCGCCGATATATCAATTGAGAAACGTCACAGTGATAGGTGTCGTGCTGGGGTTCATCCTCGCTCTCCTCCTGGGAGTGCTTATATCTCGCACTATCGTCGGAGCGCTTACAAAGAGTGTACGGTTCGCCGAGGAGGTGGCGGCGGGAAATCTTGAAGCTGATCTTGATATACGCCAGAAGGATGAGATCGGAAAACTTGCCGACTCTCTGCGGTTTATGCTCTCTTCCCTTCAGTCCAAAGCAGATGTTGTCGACGCCATAGCGGACAAGGATCTCACCATCAAGGTAACACCGGCGTCGGATAAAGACAGATTAGGTTTCGCCCTGCAGAAAATGGTCAATTCCCTTCAAGGCGTCCTGTTGGAGGTTGATCGATCTGTAGCGGAGGTAAACAACGGAGCAGAACAGATATCCCAGGGCAGCCAAAACCTGAGTGAAGGAGCCACCGAACAGGCGAGCAGCGTTCAGGAGATAACCAGTTCGATTACCCAGGTAAACAGCCAGTCAAAGAAAAACGCAGAAGACGCTACCCATGCAAACGGAATTGCGAATCAAGTCACGATAGACGCCAAAGGCGGCAACTCGCAGATGAAAGAGCTCGTGGATGCTATGGGGAGAATCAACGCCAGTTCCGGCGAAATCAACAAGGTGGTCAAAGTCATTGATGACATTGCCTTTCAAATCAACCTTCTCGCGTTAAACGCGAACGTAGAGGCCGCACGAGCGGGGAAATACGGAAAAGGGTTTGCTGTAGTCGCAGAGGAGGTTCGCAACCTGTCAAAAAGAGCGGCCAGCGCGGTCCAGGAAACGAGCACCATGGTGGAAGGCTCCATCTCCACGATCAAAGAAGGGAATCAGCTAGTCGGTGAAACCTCATCCAAGCTCGATTCTATCGTTACCGAGGTGTCCAAGGTTGCAGAATTTTTAGGTGGGATCGCATCTGCCAGCAGAGAGCAGGCTCAGGCCATCGAACAGATCACCGCGGGGCTCGACCAGATAGACCAGGCGACGCAGGCGAGTACGGCGAGCGCCGAAGAGAGCGCCGCTGGCTCGGAGGAGCTCGCAGGACAGGCGCAGCGACTGCGCGGCATAGTCGCTCAGTTCAAGCTTGCCCAACGCGACAGCGAAGGCAACGAACAGTCTGATAATTCAGCCGTTCCGATATCGGTTAAAAAAGGATTGCCGCCAGCCAAAGCTGGAAGTCAAAAAGCCCTCAGTGCTGCCGTATGATTGTATTTCGAGTTCACCACCCGGCGGCTATAGAACCTCGCCTGGGACGGGCTCGACGGGTCTTCCTTCGCAACGGCGTGTTCACAAGGCCGGATTTGTCACCGACCGGCCAAGTTGATATTCTGGGCAAAGCATCAGTAGAAGCGCGGAGCGCAGTCGGGATTCTTGCGCCGGAAAAGGATAGGTATGGTAGTAGCGTTGCTCTTTATCGCCGGCGGAATAGTGCTCCTGGTTCTTGGCGCGGGATGGCTGGTCAGCGGCTCTTCGGCCCTGGCGCGCCGGTTCGGCGTGTCCGAGCTGGTGGTCGGCCTGACGGTTGTCGCCTTCGGAACCTCGGCGCCGGAGCTGGTTGTCTCGGTGGTGGCCGCCCTCTCGGGAAACCCGGAAATCGCGGTAGCCAACGTTGTCGGCAGTAACATTTTCAACATCCTGGTTATTCTTGGAGCCGCGGCGGTAGTTGCGCCGA
>CAZREG010000114.1:0-4337 GCA_964599075.1 uncultured Spirochaetaceae bacterium
TAATTGGCACCGTTGGACGTGATTCCGGGCAACGGCAGGCGGTGATCGGAGACACGGTAAACGTTGCCAGCCGCATAGAGAGTGCCACCAAGAAAGCTCGATGTACAACTCTCGTCAGCTCTGAGTTTGCAGCAATCGCCCCCGACACCATCCAATACGGGCGCACAGTTCGCGCTCGTCTGAAAGGGAAGCGCGGCGTGTACCGTCTTCAGGAGCTTGTCGGGACCGGCGAGAGCGCGGACGTCCAACAGACATCAATAAGGAAGGGTTCCACCACCTGGTACCGAAGCGTATCGGCAAGTGCCCTTGAGCCCGGACAACCGATCAGGGCTCGGGCCGGAGAGCACCAGCTCCTGATCCTCTCCAACCAGGGCAAGGTGCACGCCTTCGAAGATCGGTGTCCACACATGCGGCTGCCGCTTCAGAACGCAACCGTGGAGAACGGCTGTGAGCTGCAGTGCGCCTGGCACCATAGCCGGTTCGATCTGGACACCGGGGAGGTTCGTGCCTGGGCACCCTGGCCCAATCTAGTGGGTCCGTTGCTCGGTGCCATGAGAAGGCGGCGCGGTCTTCAGACGTACTCTGCAAAGGTCCTGAAGGGATGGGTCTGGGTGGGCATTCACGGAAAGCGATAGCTTCCCGAGCTATTGTTGATTGTTTTTCCGTCTCGTGTCTCGATCCGTGTTTGACGACCACGTGGCGGCCCGGCATACTCATTACCAGGAGTAGAGATGGAGCACACGGTCACCCACAACCCGGAACAGAACGTCTTTTTTGTAGAGTACGATGGTGAGACCGCCTATCTGTCCTACCAGCAGCTTCCGGATGGGACACTCGACTACGCCCACACCTACACTCCCAACGAGGTTCGGGGACTCGGGATTGCATCGGCTATTATTCGCTACGCTCTTGACTATGCCCGCGAGAACGGTATTCGGATCATTCCGAGTTGTCCGTTTGTAGAAAGCTACATTGACCGCCACTCAGAGTATGCGGACCTTGTGGCCCCCTCTTCCTGAAATCCCCGTCATCCTGAATAAGGTCACACCCGCATTGTACGATCCGGAGTGTATAACTATCTTGTGCCGATGGATCGAACGCATCTTTTCTCTCCTCTGGTAATCAGACAGACCACCTTTCGAAACCGAATCTTCCTCTCGCCCATGTGCATGTACTCCTCGGAAGACGGACTGGCTACGGACTGGCATCTTGTTCACCTTGGAAGCCGTGCGGTGGGGGGGGCCGCCCTGGTGATGACAGAGGCCACGGCGGTCACCCCGGAGGGCCGCATCACCGCCGAAGACTTGGGGCTCTGGCATGACGGCCAGATAGACGCCCTGCACAGAGTCACGGAGTTCGTCTCAACCCAGGGAGCTGTCCCGGCGATTCAGCTGGCCCACGCAGGCCGCAAGGCGGGCACCCGACCACCCTGGGAGCCGGAGGCGAGCGACTTCCCCGAGGCGCCATGGAAGCCGGTCTCCCCCACGGCCCGACGGTTCAACGAGCGAACCGGTGAGCCTCATCAGCTTGAAACGAAGGAGATACACGATCTGGTGGATGCGTTTGCCGCTGCTGCAGCGCGTGCGGTCATCGCCGGGTTTCAGGTTGTCGAGATCCATGCCGCCCACGGGTATCTGATCCACCAGTTTCTCTCACCGCTTTCGAACGACCGGCGGGATGAGTACGGAGGCACCTTTGAGAATCGAGTACGTTTTCTCGAGGAGACCGTTCGAGCCACCAGACTTGCAATCGGGGATCTCCCGCTCTTTGTCCGACTCTCAGCGACCGACTGGCGAGCGGACGGCTGGACACTCGAAGACTCGGTCTCGCTTTCAGTCCGCCTTGGCGGCATGGGAGTTGATCTGATCGACTGCTCCTCCGGTGGCATTGTGCCGGATGTCTCCATTCCGGTCGGAACCGGTTTCCAGACACCGCTTGCCGCTGCAGTACGAAAGGGAGCCGGGGTGTTGTCCGGCGCCGTGGGTCTCATCACCGCTCCCGAACAGGCTGATCATATCGTCACCTCGGGGCAGGCCGATGTGGTATTCCTTGGCCGGGAGATGCTGCGAGACCCGTACTGGCCACGGAGGGCCGCAGCGGCCCTTGGGCACCGGGCACTCGGTCCCCCTCAGTATGAACGAGGCTGGTAGCGAGGTGCGTATGTCCTGCGTTTACCGGGGGAACTGCACGGTGATCGTTGTTCCGGTTGAACCGGAGATTGTCAGTGAGCCTCCACGCTGAGATAAGAGCGTCTCTATCAGGGAGAGTCCGATTCCTCCGGATTCCTGTGCCCGGCCGTGTTTTCCCGCGGCGCAGCCGATTCCGTCGTCAGCGACTCATTGACCAGGAGGCCACCGGAAGCGTCCGTTCTATCTGCAGGATCGACTCTGCATAGTCCCTTAGCTCAACCTCTCCGAACTGCTCCTTCCGGTAGAGGGCCCCATGGAAAGCTCCCATGGCATGAACCCGAGCAGAGATGGCGTCTATATGTGTGGCGGCTTCGGGACTCATGCTGGAGCACCCGATCGCCTCTGAACTCCCCGCTATCTGAGAAAACACGTGTTCCTCTGTGTTCGATCCAGCGGATCTCACCGTCAGCTCTGCGAATGCGGAAGATGCTTCCCGTTTGCTCCCTTCGCGCCGGCCGCCTTGCATGCTCGCCTATCGTTCGCCAGACCTCGCGATCCTCATCTCCAACAGTACGGTCTGCCAGTGATGCCTCCCGCTCGAATACAGAGGCCGCGTAGCCGGTAATGGCCCGGCTATGCGGGGAGACGGAGAGAAACTGACCGTTCGGGGCAACCCAGAACTCCCAGCCGTGTGCCTACTTTGCCACCGTACGGTAGCGTTCGCGACTTCTACCTTCCGTCGTAGAAAGAGGGTGAACACGAGGATCACCAGCAGTGATCCGGTGACCGTAATCCCTAAGATCCAGATCCATTGAGGGATGGTTGCGTTTGGGCCGCCACCGGGAGATCGATTTCCCCGCCGAAAAAGACCGGCTGGAAACCTGCCTGGTCGAGCACGAGCAGGGAGTACGAGCGTGCTCAGCAGGCCTGTCCCCACGGCGTCAGTGGAGAGAGAAAGTGAAATGGCAATACGGTCATTTCTGCCGAGTATACCGTAGCCTGTGTTCCACTTCATCCTCCAATCAACGGGTTAGAACCAGTAGTCGTTAAACACCGTGCATGGAACCAGCGCACGGGTCAGATGCGTCCAGGAGGCGGTTGCCGATGCACGCGGTGCGAGCTCCCGGGCAATCTGTGACGCCGGAAGCGCCCCGTAGAGTAACGCGCTCAGCGCCTCAATGGAAAGAGAGAGATCTGGGGGACCTGCGGTGGGAGCGAGACTGAGCGCTCCCTCGCGGGTTTGCACTCTTACGGTTCCATTGTTCCAGCTGCAGACCCGGTCAGCCACCTCCACAGCCAGATCTATCGATTCCGTGACGGGCACCCCCTCAAGCGCAGTGCGAACGTCAATGATACGGACCATCCACGGGGCGGAGTGATACTGTACCACAACCGCATCCTCGATGGCCGGGATCAGGGCGTGAATATTGGTGTCGTAGGGGAGGGTGAGTGTCACCCGGGAGATCTGATCGCGGTGAAGGGCAATGAAGGAGAAGAGCGCCTCCCGGGCGGCAGCGTCAGCCCAGGCGAGTTCCCGCATGCCCAGGACGCCCTCGGCCATGAATCCCTCTTTGGAATAGCTTGCGACGGCGACTGGCTCATCACCACGCATGACGAAAGCGAACAGGCGGTCCTTGAACCGATGAGACCAGCTCTCCGGGGCCAGCTCTTCGTGCACGACTCTTCCGTGGACTGAACCAAGCGGGCCGCCGACTGCCGACAGGTAGCGCTCCTGTGCCTGCTCGGCCGACAGCGTTACCAGTGTGTGTCCGCTATCGCAGGAGGCAAACTGATCAAAGCTTCGGCAGCTGATGGTGTAGTCCATTGCACCGTTTGTACGGACGTATCCGTAGCGCTCGTAGAAGCGCTCGCGAAACGGGCGCAGCATGGAGACCGATTGACCGGTGTCCCGCATCAGTGCGAATCCTTCAGTCAGGAGACGACGCATCAGGCCTCTCCCTCGATATTCGGGAGCCGTTGCAACGCCGCCAATGCCGGCCATCCTCTTTCGCACGCCTCGTATCGACTGGATGAAGTCATGTATCGTCATGCAGGAGGCCAGGACCGATCCATCAAACGCGGCAAGAATCTGGTTGACGGGTTTCCGCGCAAGCTCCTTCTCCCCAGGTTCCTCTGAGACGTATCGTCCAAAGGCGTACTGCATCATTCGCGTGTGTGCTGCCGCCTCTTCGCGGCGAAGCGCCCGAA
>CAZREG010000115.1:0-4261 GCA_964599075.1 uncultured Spirochaetaceae bacterium
TCTGCCTCTGCCTCTGCCACCGGGACCTGGGGGGCCGGTCGGTCTGCGGATAGCCCAAAGAGCTCGAGTCCAAACGGGTCGAACCAGATGAGGGCCGCAAGCGCAGCGAGCACAAAGAGAACGAATGCGATTATCATGAGCGGAAGGCCGCTGCGTTGCTGTCTCATGCGAGTTCCTTGCCTCCATTATCTGAGATTGGCTTTCCATTGTCCACTTCATTTCCCCCAACCGCTTTGCGCGCCGGGGTACCGCCGGTAGAGTGATGGGTATGGCAACACCACTTCCGCGGTCATTCTACGAGCAGGACGCTGTCCAGGTTGCCGGAGGGTTGCTTGGCGCGCGGCTGGTACGCAGAGAAGCTGATGGTTTTTTAAGTACAGTAACGATTGTAGAAACAGAGGCGTATTCTCAAGATGACCCGGCCTCTCACTCCTTCAACGGTCGGACACCACGAACGGAGGTGATGTTTGACCGGCCCGGACTTGCCTATGTCTACTTCATCTACGGCATGTACTACTGCTTCAACGTGGTCTGTGAGCCGGCCGGTACCGGTGCCGCGGTCCTGATCCGTGCCGCCGAACCGGTTGCCGGCTGCACGCGCATGTTCGCCCGCCGCAAGCCGGGGGCACCGATGCCGGACGAGCCGCTCTCGCAGAAGCAGCGGGGCTCTCTTGCCTCGGGTCCCGGTAAGCTCTGTCAGGCGCTGGCGATCACGCGGGACGAGCACAACGGGCTGGATCTGTGCTCCGGGGCCTCCGCGCTCTGGATAGAGGCCCCATCGCGGACCCCTGCGTCCGGGGAAGTTGTGACCGGGCGGAGAATCGGGATACGGGAGGCTCAGGAGACGCCCTGGCGTTTCGGCCTGGCAGACAGTTACGCTCTCTCGCCGTACCGATTCGAGGGCCGGTAGGCTTACGCCTCGTTCAGATCAACGCCCATGGCGGACAGGAGCTGTTCAAGCTCATTCGTGCTGGTGTAGGGAAACTCCAAGCGACCCCGTTGATCTGAACCACGCACGACAGCCCGGCTGCCGAAGCGGTGGATAAGCGCCTCTTCAATATGCCGGAGCTCCACGTTCCTGGCGGCCGCAGCTCCGCGCTTTTCTCCCCCGTCTGCCGCAGGGTCGTCAAGCTCAATGTCTCCCGGATCGCCAAGATTTGTTCGATCATCCTTGTTCCCGACCGGACTCTCGTGACCGGCGGCCAGCTCCTCCACAATGCGCACGGAGAGCTTGCCCTCTACCATCTTCTTGAAGAGCGCTGCGCGTTGTTCAGGGTCCCGGACACGAAGCAGCGCCCGTGCGTGGCCGCCAGAAATGGTGCCGTTCGAGAGAGCGAGAATTACGTCCTCGCCCAGATTGAGGATACGAAGCGCATTTGTCACGGTGCTCCGGCTCTTGCCAAGCCGCTTCGCCACCT
Source organism: uncultured Spirochaetaceae bacterium (assembly GCA_964599075.1). Taxonomy (GTDB): domain Bacteria; phylum Spirochaetota; class Spirochaetia; order DSM-27196; family SLST01; genus SLST01. The sequence goes on from CAZREG010000115.1 coordinate 1,419, forward strand.
CGTCCTGGGTGTCTCCTGAATGATCGAGGATCTGTTTGATCGCCCGTGCCTCATCAACAGGATTGAGGTCTTCTCGCTGGATATTCTCGATCAGGGCTATCTCAAGCTTCTCGTCCTCGGAGAACTCCTGACTGATGACCGGCACCTCTTCGAGGCCCGCGAGCTGCGCGGCCCGGTAGCGGCGTTCTCCCGCTACGATGATGAAGGTGCCGTCTCCCTGGTCTTCCGCGATGATGGGCTGGATGATACCTTTCTGGGAAATTGACTCTGCAAGCTCCTGGAGCGAATCGTCTGAGAAGTGCTTGCGGGGTTGTTCGGGGTTTGGTGAGATATCCGCTACGTTGACCATCATGATACTGGACATGTTGGACAACTGCTCAAGATCGCGACCCTGGAGCAGGGCGTCGATCCCCTTGCCAAGTCTACGCTTTGACACGCTCGAGGACCTCCTCACTGAGCTTCTGATAGCTGCGTGCACCCACGCAGTCGGCATCGTACTGATGGACAGGAACCCCATGCGAGGGCGCCTCCGAAAGCCGGACGTTGCGCGGGATAATGGTTCTGAATACCCGCTTTCCGAAGTATCCAATCACTTCCTGCACGACATCCTGGGCAAGCCGTGTGCGCGAATCGTACATAGTGAACAGGATACCAAGGATACCGAGCTCGCTGTTCAGGTTGTTCTGAACCCGCTTCACGCTCTGCAACAGCTGCGTGAGTCCCTCCATGGCGAAGTACTCACACTGCAGCGGAATAATGACGTTATCCGCGGCAACAAGTCCGTTGAGCGTGAGGATACCAAGAGAGGGCGGACAGTCGACGAAGATAAAATCGAACTGTCCCGCAACCGGCGCAAGGGCCCGCTTGAGGTAGAGCGCCCGATCCTTCTGATCCACGAGCTCCACGTTGGCTCCGGTGAGGTTGATCCCTGAGGAGATGACGGTGAGATTGGAGACCGATGTTTGCTGGAAGAGCTCGTCTATGGGTGTGTCGCTGGTGATCGCCTCGTAGATCCCGGGCGCACTCGCGTCCGCGCCCACCGCACTCGTGAGATTGGCCTGCGGGTCAAAATCCACAAGAAGCACCTTCTTTCCAGCCTCGGCAATGTAGGCACCCAGATTCACGGTTGTGGTGGTCTTTCCAACGCCACCTTTCTGATTCGCAAAGACGACTGTCATGTGTTCCCCGAGTATAGTGAAAGCACCCTGCGGTGTCAGCTCAGGAATAAAAGATGTGGATAGACGGCTCGCATAGGTTTAGATAGTCTACAGGTATGAGGGAGCCTGTCCGAGTTGTCGCAGCCCTTATCCGGCGCGCCGGTACTGTTCTCATTGCCAAGCGATCGCTCTCGCGGCCGCGCGGTGGGCTTTGGGAGCTCCCGGGCGGGAAGGTGGAGCCGGGAGAAACCGATGAGCAAGCGCTTGTTCGGGAGCTTGAAGAGGAGCTGGGAGTGGCGGTCGAAGTGGTATCGATCTACGGAGAGACAGAGTTTATGTATCCCGAGCTCACCGTAGACCTGATCGCCTTTAACTGCCGCCTGACAACGGACGAGCCGCAGGCGATGGAACATGAGCAGCTTCGCTGGATTGCGGTTGAAGATCTGTGCGGCGCCGAGCTTGCTCCTGCGGACAAGAGTCTGCTTCGCTGCTGACCGTTCAGGCGCGACCAACGGCCTTCTGCACCGTGTGCCAGTGCTTCTCTTTCTGCTCGTCAGGCAGGAACGTTGCCATGAGATTGTTCCTGGTGATCAGCATGAGCTCATCCCGTGAGAACCCCGCCTTCTCCGCAAGATTCTCATACTCCTGATTAAGAGTAATGGAGAAGAGAATTGGATCGTCGGTATTGAGCGTGACAAAGAGTCCCTGGTCAAAGAGGGTGCGGATGGGGTGTGTCTCGTAGCTGTCAAAGTATTTCTTGGTAATGATGTTGCTCATGGGGCAGAGCTCAAGAGGAGTCTGGTCCTCCTTGAGCCGCGCCATCAGTTTTTTGTCCTGAACGGAACTCACACCGTGCCCGATTCGCTCGACCTTCAGCAGGTCAATGGCTTCCCAGACTGACTCCGGGCCGACCTCTTCACCGGCGTGAGCAACCACGTGCATGCCGGCCTTCCGCGCCTTTGCAAAGACTTCTTCGTAATCGGCACACGGATGGCCACCTTCCTGACCGCCCAGCCCAATCCCCAGGATTCGGTCGCTCGGGTGCTTCTTGAGAAACTTCTGAGTGAGCTCTAGATTCCGGCCGGCATTCTTCGGCCCAAAGGAGCGGGACACATCTACTATAAGACGAACATCTACGCCGGTCTTTTCGTGCGCTCTGGCAAAACCGTCAAGGAGGGTCGTAAACATCTGATCAAAGCTGACCAGACCACGGTTGAGGACCATGGTGGGACTCACAAAAGCCTCAATGTAGTAGATGTTGTTCGCCCGTGCGTAGGTGATGACATCGTCCACAACAAGCTGAAAGTCTTCCGGCTCACGGAAGAACCCCTGCAAAAAATAGAACGATTCAATCATGCTCTCAAGGCTCACGATCTTACTAAAGTCCGTAAGCGCGTTTGTTGCCTTATCGTGTGGTATATCGTACTTGTCCATCAACGTCTCGTAAGAACGCGGACTCACGCACATCTCTGTGTGTACATGAATCTCCGTTTTTGGTATCGACGCAATGAACTGCTTCAAGCCGCCCATGAGCTGCGATCTCCCTTCCCCGTACTTTTCGGCACCTGTTTGTGTAATGGTAATTCTTTTTTGTTTGCAATTCCCGAAACTTTTTCCCGAATTGGCTGATTTCTTGTAGTGTCACCGACCGTGCTGATCGGCAAAGCTTAAATCAAGCATTGCATA
>CAZREG010000116.1:0-4066 GCA_964599075.1 uncultured Spirochaetaceae bacterium
TGTTCGTACGAACATTCGCCAGTTTCTTGCATCTGTTGAGGAAAACAACAAGGACGAGGCGGCTGCGAAGCTGAAGACCGTTACCCGCATGCTCGACTCCGCCAGTCACAAGGGTGTGTATCACCGGAATACCGCGGCCCGCACCAAATCTCGTCTTGTCAGCAAGCTGAACGGTATGGAGTAGCCGCCTGCATGGGAGGCCCTGCTCGAGGAGTTCGCTATGGCCGAAGAGAAACTAACAAAGGCAGAAATCGTAGAGCGAATCTCAGAGAGCACCAGCGTCAGCAAGAAAGATATCCACGTAATAATCGATTACTTCTTTGGCGAGGTGAAGCAGGCGCTTACCTCAGACCGAACGGTAGAGTTTCGGGGCTTTGGAACCTTCGAGGTTCGAACCCGGAAGGGGCGCGAGCATGCGCGCAATCCCAAGACTGGAGAGACGGTGCGAGTTCAGGATCATGGAGTTGTTGTCTTTCGTCCGGGAAAAGAGTTAAAAGACGCTGCCTGGCCTTTGCGCCACTGATTCTCCCGCTGTGGAGCGTTCCATGACAGACTCGCTTTCGACTCCCGCCTGGAAGAAGCGGCCCTTCCTTCACAACGTAGCGCTTCAGTTGGGCCTGATCGTTTGCGGTGCACTTCTGTTCACGTTTGCATTTCCCAGTTTCGTGTCGCAGTGGGGTTTCTTCCCACTTGCATATATTGCGGTTGTTCCTGTTGTTGTCGTTGCTTATCGTAGCTCGTGGCCGGAGACTTTTGCCTACGGCTTTATCTACGGCCTTCTGACATACACTCTTCATAACTATTGGATAAGCGGGTTCAACAGGCTCGCGCTGCTCATTGTACCGCTGATCTACGCCTCATACTTCCTCATCGTTTTTCCGCTGCTCAAGAGCGCGGATCGCCTAATGCCCCGGTACTCGTATCTTTTACAGGCCGCCATCTGGATGTCTTATGAGTATCTGCGAACGCAGCTCTATCTGGGGTACAGCTATGGCATCCTCGGGTACAGCCAGTATCCGTTTCTTCCTCTCGTTCGACTCAGTTCCCTGACCGGAGTGTGGGGAGTGAGCCTGCTGGTTGTGTTCCCGTCAATCTTCATCGGCTCCGGGCTGCGTGACGGTTGGTCGGGGTTTCTCGATTTCCTCCGTTCGCACCGGGTAGCTGCCCTCTCCTGGCTTGTGGCGTTTCTCCTTGCCGTTGGCTGGGGACTGGTGAGCACGGTGGATTACTCTGACGCTCGTACGTGGCGAGTAGGCCTTATTCAGCAGAACTCTGATCCGTGGGATGGAGGCCCCGTCGCATACCGGCGATCTCTCGATATCTCGCTACGCTTGAGTCGTGATGCATTAGCAGAGAATCCAGACGTAATCGTCTGGTCGGAGACCTCTGTGGTGCCGCCGATCGACTTCCACATGCAGTACCGTTCCAACCGGGATTCGTTTGGGATCGTCTCCGATCTTACGGATTTTCTGGCGACTCAGGAGATTCCGTACGTGATCGGGAGTGCGAGTGCAAGACTCCTGCGGAATCGGCAGGGGGCGCTGGAGCGGGTTGACTACAACTCCGTGTTTGTCTACGACGACGAGTTCGCCGAGCCATATAGAAAGACGCACCTTGTCCCCTTTACCGAGCACTTTCCCTATGCTGAACAGCTTCCCTGGTTGCATGATATGCTGATTGAAGCGGGCGTGAACTACTGGGGTAAAGGCGAAGAGTTCACCGTTTTTGAGGTGGACGGGGTTCGCTTCTCTACGCCCATCTGTTTCGAGGATACGTTTGGCTACCTGAACCGACAGTTCGTGCTCCAAGGGGCGGAGATCTTTATCAATCTTACCAACGACCTCTGGTCGAGAAGTGTCGCCGCGAGTATGCAGCACATGATCATGGCGATATTTCGGGCGACAGAGAATCGGCGGACCATGGTGCGCAGCACCAACGGGGGGATGACTACCATCATTGATCCGAACGGGCGGATTCTTGAGCTCCTCCCGCCGTTTCGTGAAGATTACCTTGTTGCTGAGGCACCGGTCTACGTTGGCGACCGGTTCACCCTCTACACGCGGTGGGGTGACTGGTTCGCCTGGCTGATGCTACTGCTCACGGCCGGAGGATTCACCGCAGCGGTGATCGTCCGGGCGATCAGGCGTCACACGGTCCGGAGTGGAAGTTGACAGGCCCTGCCGGCCCGTAGAGAATAGCAATGAGGCAGGATCATGGCGAAAATACTGATCGTAGATGACGAGCAGATCAATCTGGACTTCTTTGAAGTAATGCTTACCAAACTGGGATTCGAGGTGCTGAAAGCTTCCGACGGGGAAGAGGCGCTCGAGCGCGTTCAGGATGAGTCGCCTGATCTGATCGTTCTAGACAATATCATGCCGCGCCTGTCCGGCTGGGAAGTCACCAGGATCCTCAAGCAGGACGAGGAGTACCGGGCATTTGCTGCCATTCCTATCATCATGTTCTCAGCCATGGATGATGTAAAAGACAAGATCGAAGGGTTCGAGCTTGGAGTTGAAGACTATATCACCAAGCCGTTCAACTTCTCGGAGGTCCTTGCACGGATCAAGGCCGTACTGCGCAATCATGAGCTTGGTCAGCAGGTCAGACACCGTGAGGAACGTATCGCGCTCAGTGAGTCGATCACCGGACAATTGATCTCCTTTGTGCACGGTATGCGGGATCCACTCGAGCGGCTCATTCGGGACGCTGACGAGTGTATAAATGCCGATCAGGCTCTTGGTACCGTCACATCCGCTCGGGAGATTGCCTCTCAGTCCCTTGCTCAGGTTCGTGATCTCGAGGAGCAGATCGCTTCGTTTGTGGAGCAGGAAGAGAGGCTTCGGGAGGTTGAAGTCACGCTCGACGACCTTGACGAGCGCTATCAGAAACATATTGAGAATCTTAAGGCCAACGCCGACGCAATTGATGATGCACGGGCGTAGTCGAGCACCGGAGAACCTATGATCAGCAATGAGAAGCAACAGGTCCTCGAACTGTTTGTACAGGGAAGACGTCAGTACAAACTACGGGACTTCAAAGAGGCCCACAAGTTTTTCGTGAAGGCGCTGAAGATAGACCCCGAGGACGGTCCTTCTGAACTCTACCGCAAACGGTGTGTGCTTTACGCAACAAAGCCGCCACCTGAAGACTGGGACGGCGTGTTCACCGCCACTTCGAAGTAAATGGCACGACGTAGACGGATCCCGGAGCCCGAGGCACCACGCATTCTCACTCGACTCGGCAAGGACACAGCCCTGAAAGGAACGCTTCGCTTCACTGAGAGCGTAGAAGTCTCAGGGAAACTGGAAGGACGAATCATTGCGAAGGGCTTTCTGCAGATTGTCGATGGAGCGGAGGTTCGCGCCGACATAGAGGCCCGAGACATCATTGTCGGCGGAACGGTCTACGGCAACATTGAAGCAACCCACCGGCTAGAGATTCTTGAGACCGGCAAGATCTACGGCAACGTTCGTACCAGCGAGTTCAGAGTTGCCGACGGCGTGGTGTTCGAGGGCAAGTGCGAGATGATCCGTGATGCGGATGCTATCGACGTATTTGCCGCTCCGATCGATCAGGTTCGGGAATCACTCGGAAGTGATGGCTGATTCCGGGATTGCGCGGGAGATGGCCGAGCGGCTCATCTCGCTCTCAGGCTCTGCCGGTCTGAGTCTGGCAGTCGCCGAGAGTTGCACCGGCGGTCTTGTGGGGGCGGCAATCACTGCGGTGTCAGGAAGCTCTGGTGCATTTCGCGGCGGCGTGATTGCCTATGAGAATGCGGTGAAAATCACTCTCCTGGGAGTCAGCGAGCAGACGCTGCGTAGCGACGGAGCGGTGAGCAGAGCGTGTGCGGTGCAGATGGCCGACGGCGTGCGTTCAAGGCTCCAGTGTGATCTGGCGGTTTCCATCACCGGGATTGCGGGCCCGTCCGGCGGAACCGTGGAGAAACCGGTAGGAACCGTCTGGATCGCCGTCTCAACGCTGCAGCGTTGTCATGCCGAACACCACGTGTTTGCAGGTGACCGGGAGGCGGTGAGAGCTCAGAGCGTTGTTGCAGCGCTTGAGT
>CAZREG010000117.1:0-4063 GCA_964599075.1 uncultured Spirochaetaceae bacterium
CGTTTTTCTGCGTGGTACACTCGGGGTATGAGTCGGATAGTGCGCACGGGGCTTGCGGCCCTTCTGGTCCTTTGCATCCTTCCGTCTGTTGCGGCGGCACAGAACAACAGAGCTGTGGATACTCAGATGCCAGCATCATCATTTGTGATGAGTCTTCTGGCCGCCCAGATTATTTCTACCGAAGGACAGCATCAGGTGCTCGGCGTTGGCGCCGTCCTGTCGGTGGCGACCGTTGAGTTTATTGGCTCCATGAGCTTTCGAAACGATGGAAAGTACGGTGAGGTGCAGTCAGGATACTGGCTTGGATTCGGGGCGTCTTTTGATGAAGGCGGAGTGAGGATACGTCAGCCGCCATTTCTGCTTCGCGCAGGGCGGTTTGTCCAGCAGGACCTTGTAGACTCTCCGTATTCGTTATTTGTCTCGTCTGCAGGGCTCTCTGCCGTCCTTCTGGACGTGGCCGTTGAAACACCGAAACTCTTCTTTAGTTCCCGATGGATGCAACTCAACCGTGACTCGGCCCTGGGCTACCCTGACCGTGGCGCAAATCTTCGCAGCTACGGAATATCCTTTGGCTCATTTCGGTTTGGCTTTCAGGACGCAATTGTCTACACCAACAAGATCTTTGACCTTGAGTATCTGGTGAATCCGCTGCCCGGGTTCCTTTTGCAGTACATCACCGGAAGCGGAGGGGTGCCCTGGCGAGAGGCAACAAACGACAACTCCCTCATGGGTTTCTTTCTGGACTTTACGGAGGCGGAACTCTACGGCTACGGGCAGATTCTGATAGATGACCTGAATACGAACGCCGTTCTGAACCCGGACTCCTTTCAGAATCCGAGCAAAATTGCCTGGTCAATTGGCGGAAGGTACGAGCTGGCAGAGGGAACTGTGGGGTTGTATCACGCGGGCGCAACCAAATACACGTTCCAGGCCTACGGTGGAGGCAGTCCCGGGAGCGCCACGGATACCAAGTATGGCTACGTCTACTATCCCGCGGTGACCTACCCGGCCGGCGGCAGTACACAGATCATCTCACCTGAAGAGAACTATATAGGCTATCTGCACGGAGAGAACAACATCGCTCTGATGGCTGAGTACGATACAACTGTGGGGCCGGTTGCACTGGCAAGCACGTTGGAGCTCACTATTTCCGGTTCCAAGTCGCCGGCAAATCCATGGCATGAGTTCAACTTCTACTCTGAAGATGGGCAGGGCACGCGCTTCCTGGATGACGATCAGCTGGAAACGAAACTGGTTGTCTCTGGCAACGCGCGGTGGCCGCTTGGTTCGTGGTCAGCTTTTGCCGAGCTTTCTCTGGGCTACGTGTGGAACGAATTGGAACTCACCCCGGTCCCGCCGGCACTTTCGGGGGGAGATCCGGACAACTCCATCCCCTATTTTAGTCCAGGAACCACGAGTCGATTTCTGGCCTCTCTGCGAATTGGCGGCTCCTTCTCCTTTCCGCTGGTCCCTTCTCAGTAGCCAATGGCCAACAGAACGTAGGGTGAGAACTGCACATCAGTCAGCAATGAGCCTGCCTGGAAGTCGTTGTTCACAACCCGAATAAAATCAAGAACGCCGCCGGCATGTAGCTCAACCGGCAGGGTGGCAACTAAGAATGAGGCAAGCGCCGCATCTCCGGCAGCTCGTAGGTGGAAGATGAACTCCGGCGCCGGTCCCGAGGGCGTTATGCGCAAAGCGTCGGCATCATTGACCGGAGGAAGGAAGCGGCCCACACTATTCTCACCCTTTGCTGCAAAGCTCAACTCAACAGCGGCAGCGTGACCACCAGGGAAACGAGACGTAGCGTATGCCATGGTCCGGTAATAGTCAGGACCGGCAGGATAGCCGAGAGCCTTCTCAATAAGCACCTTTGCACCAGCGGGCAGCACATTCTCCGCCTGGACACGACGACGATAGGTGAAGCTTCCAAGCTCCGTACGACCCAGATACATCCAGGGGTCAAGGAACGCCCATTCTGTCCCGGCAGTCAGCTCAACGCCGGCAGCTGACCAGACGTACTGGGCTCCGGCAAGAAAACCGAGCGCCTGCGGCTCTCCATCTGCGTAGCCCCGCTCGCGCTCGAGCGCGCTACTGAGCTGGTCAATGCCAAGATGCCCGTAAAGCTCCAGACCGGAGATCGGCCTAAGCGCGAACTCAAAGTTCAGAAGTGAGTTGCCAAAGTTGGGGACGAACCAGCTGTGCATGATCATCAGCGGATTGTAGTAGCGCAGCTCAATGGGCAGCTCCGCTACAACGAACCCGTCGTTTGCCGCAAGCGAGAGCCAATCCCAGGGACGCAGCTCTATCCGGTGGGCAAAGAACATCCGTTCTTCCGGTGGAGAGGAGGACCAGGACTCCAGGTCCAGGTAGAGGGCCCGGTAAGAGGCCAGATGCCCAAAGACGCTGGCCATCAGAAACTCGTGGTAATCCACATGGTCGGAAACAAAGAGTGACCCACCTTCTCCAAAGCCGAGTGCCACCCGGCTTCTTCCGAACTGGAGCGACCACCGCTCTCCGCCGAGAGACACCAACGCATGGAACGGGAACTGGACGTCTGATTCCAGCGTATTAAACGGAATGTTGGACAGCGGGTCAGGATTGACGGTGGCCAGGCCGGTCCCGGGAAAGAGCGGATAATTCTTCCGCCAATCCAGGTCAAGCTCTATGGCAAGAAAGCTCACCGGACGAGCCCGGATGGGGATGGAGAGAAGCGGCTTGCGGTCGGGATACCAGTACATCCACTCATCAGCGTCGCCTGCGGTGTGAAGATAGAGCTCCGTTGCCGTCACCAGGCCAACGGTTCCGACTGGCTCAAACTGACCAATCTCGCCACCGGGGGCGGCAAGAACCTCACGCAGACCGCGGTACTGACGCAACTGCTCCGGATCTAAAGTGGTCGAATCAATGCGTTCCAGCACAAGTGAAAGCTCTGCCGCTGTGATTGGACTGGTCCTTGACGGCGGGGGCACCTGCGCCTCCAGAGCAAGGCTACGAACCTGGTCGTAGACCGCATCAGTCCGGTAGATGAGACGTGGGTCGGCAGCCAGGCTGCACACGAGCACAACACTCAGAAAAGAGGTTGTAACCAATCGACGAAGCATGGCTGGGAGTATAGCAGAACGCTCGCTGCATCTGCTACTGAAGAAGAGGGGAAGGGTGGGTAGGGCCGGTCATCGTGGTTTTAGGACAGATAGACGTCCAGCAGGCAACAGTTCCCGGAGAACCTCCGGGTCATAGCTGGAATCTTCTTGTAGTGCCCCGAGGGCGAAGGGACTTAAGGCGAATCCCGGGCCAACCGAGTTCTGGTGGATGCTGTACATGTAGTAAAAAAGAGGAAACTCGTGAACGTACGTAAAATACGGATTCTCGCGCTCGGGAACGAGTTCAGTAAGGTCAAAGTTGGTGGCGTGGATGAGTGGTGAGTTGGAAAACCAGACCGGCTCGTTACGCGTGAAGTAGCACTCGGCAAAGTCAGCATACACCCCGAAGCGGGTGCGACCATGACCAAGCTGCAGAACTCCCATGGGCAGGAATGGGTCAAGAAATGTGGCGTGGATGAGGACCTGATCGGCCCGATCGCTGTTCTGCCTGTACGCCTCAGCCATGCCATGGATCACGTGAGCCCCCAGGCTGTGGCCAATAAGGTGGATCACGTCATACTGATCAGCACTGGCTGCCAACTCCCTTCCAAGCATACGGCCAAGGTGAAGTCCATTCGCCGCTGCAGAGAGGTAGCGGATGCTGAGGCTTGTCCAGTTCACAAGAAAGACATCCCACTGTTCCGACTCCGGCAGAGCTCGAATACGTTCCAGATAGCCGCTCGGCCAGGTATGCGCAGCCCCATGAGCCCCATGCGCCACAACAATCAGACCACGGGCTCCCGGGGTTGGCTCCGGGATCCGCGTGGTAACCGAAGCTTCCCAGGAGAGTTCCGGTGCGCTGACACAACCGATCAGAAGACCTGCAGCGACTACGATCATCAGAAGCCAAGCGGTTGGTCTCAGAGCGACACGTCCTCCATGGGAAAAGCGGTTCATCTAGTTGAGTATAGCGTCCGCGT
>CAZREG010000118.1:0-4061 GCA_964599075.1 uncultured Spirochaetaceae bacterium
CCAGGACATCCGCGGGAAGCAGATCGGGCGTACACTGGATCTGTCGGAACTCACCGCCAACGCTTGCGCTGATGGCACGAGCAAGCACCGTCTTGCCGACTCCCGGCACGTCCTCTATCAACACGTGTCCCCTGCACAACAGGGCGACCAGCAACTTGTCGATCGTATCCTCGCTACCAAAGAAGACGGTCCGAACATTGTCTTTTATCCGTTGTGCCCACTCACTCACTGCGTTCATGCTCTACTCCTTATAATTGCTTCTACCTGATCGCCGAATGCCTCAATCTGGTCGGGCTGCGCCGGGTGGGGCCCGTAAACGAGCGCCTCAAACGTACTTCCGACGGCCTTCAGATCATCTGCCTGCGCCGGCACCATTGCTGCCAGTCTGTCGCAGTAATAGTACGGTCCCATCCACGTCTGGTACGAATACCCCGCCTTCTCGCCCCACTTGGAGAGCTTGATGTAGATCCGAAGCAGCTTTCCCACCTCTTTACGGCTCTCGCCTCCGCGGGCCCTTGCGGCGACTCGCTGCCGTTCACGAATGTTCTCGCGCAGATTCTGTACCGCACGACGCGCTTCCTGCACGGCCCGGCGGGAACTGAGAAACAGCTCACGTACTCCCCCGACGAATGATCGCCAGCCGTCTCGCACGGCGTTTCCCAGGCGGATCAAGATCCGTTTGAGGCTGAAGTTTCGCAAACGTTCGCGACCATCTCGAGAGAAGAGCGGGCTCACCAGGAAATAGATAACGCCGAGCGCCAGAGCTCCGGCGAGCGCCAGCCCGACTGCTCGCGCGATCTCCTGGGTTTGTTGTTGCTGCTCGGTGATGCCGCCCATTGATTGACGCTCGCCCGGCGGCGCCTCAGTCTCGAATGTCCGCCGCTCGCGAAAGAGCGCCTCGGTATCCATCTGTCCCTCAACTCGCCGGTTCTGATTGGTGACCCGGCGCATGAACTCGTTTATGACCGAGGGCGGTACAATGGGGTCTTCACCGGCGAGCGGCAGCGAGACGAGCACGACAACGGCGGTAAGGAAAAAAGCCGACCGGTATCGCCTGCCGAGTGTCTTCCCCGTAGGAGATACGCCCCGGATAAGTGCATCGTTCTCCCAGAGGAACCCGTTGGCACCCATGAGAGCGATCGCCGCGCCAATGAGCAGCACCACTAAGAGCCTGGTTTGCGAGGCAAACGCTTCGCTGCCCGTGGCACGCATAAAGACATAGAGGAAGACGCTGACCACAGAGATCGCAAGCACGTTTCCCCGAAACTTTCGAACGCCGTCATCTGCCTCGCCGGACTCAGAGCTCGCGCTGCGTGCCGCTTCCTGCAGCTCAGCTGCGCCCTGTTTCCCAACCAGGATTTTCAGAAACGTTTCGCGCGTCTTGAGCTTCTTGTGCATCAGGATCGTGATCAGCCAGGCGGCGAGCGTGAGAACCGTTGCATAGATCACGGGAAACTGTAACGGGTTGTAGATACCGGCCTGGATGTACCCGCCAATAAACATAAAGACCGCGATGCTCACCCCGAGTACGACGACAAGCTCACGAATGCGCTTGCCGACTGCTGAAGACTGGTCACGGGCAATGGAGTTTGTGGATACGAGCGCTTCAAACTGAAAAAAGATGGTCACGGCTATAGCCAGTGGCGGGAGCGGGGTGAACAGGAGTCGGAGAACCGTTACCCGCAGCATGGAGTCGAGCAGCCAGAAAAAGGGCACGGCAACAACGAGTACACTCACCGGATGCGAGAACCTTTGCAAGCGCTTGAGGCGTTGCTCATCCATGGACAACCTCCTCACCGCGCTCGGTCACGTCGTGCGTGCGAATGTCGTGCACCCACTCGTCTGCTTTATTCATGTGTCGGGAGCGAGTCTCAAACAGCTCTATCCGGTACCCTTTGCGCCGGTGAGCCATAAGCGTGGTTGCTTCTTCCTCTTTTAAGGGCGGTGAGACAACAAAGACCTTTGTCCCGTTGGGAATAACAACCCCCGCCTTCATCATGAACTCAGCAAAGTTCACGTGATCGGAGTCCAACTGCACTCGCGAGAGGGTCTCCAGAATGCTCACGGCGTTTCCATAGCCAGCCTTGATCGGGGCACTCGGGTGAAGCCCAGTCTCTGGAATGATCCCGGTAGTCACGAGCCCAAGCTCTTGCTTGATACGTACTCCGTAGAACACCAGAGAGGCGGCAACCTCAGTGATCCTGTTGACCAGACTCTCCCTCCCCCGGACGGGGAAGTCCTTCTCACTCAGGTTTACCACGATCAGTATTGGAAAGTAGATCGATGGCTGATAATCCATGCTGTAGAGCTTGCCCATACGGGCACTCGCTTTCCAGTTGATCCGCTTCATCTCGTCTCCGGGCTGATACTCGCGGATCGCGGAGTAGCGCGTCATGTCCTCGTAGAGCTTGTTGCTCACCTGGATGCTTCCACTCGGCAGACCGTGGCGCTGGGGCAGGTCAAGGCGATAGACCGACGGGTAGACAACGATCGGCACCGGCGCGTCGACACGCCTGCGAAACGAGTACGTGCGCAACGGGTCGTATCCAGAAAGCCGAACAGGACCCGCCTGGTAGACGCCACGGGCACGGCCGCTTGCGCCGTATGACAGGACGCGTCGCTCGAACGGACGGAGGGTAACGGTGAAGGTAGCCTCATGCTCGGGGAAGATCCCGGCAGAGACCGTATCCTGGACGGTCACGAAAAAGAGGGGGAACGGCGAACGGTTCTTCACCGCCAGGGTGATCTCAAACCGCTGGTTGCAGTTTGCATACACCGTTGTGGAATCCCTACTCAGGCTTAGGAGCGACGGAACGAGACCGTCGTAGAGCGCGGCGAGCGCTCTCAGAAGAAGTATTGCGAGGATCACCACCCGCAGTGGATAGAACGGGACAAAAACAATAAGCGCGAGCAGAACCACAATGAGTGTGAACTCCCGCGCTCGCCGCTCTTTCTCGACTACAATCATGCAGACTCCTCTGCCGGAGTCGCCTTTGCCTGCTCGAGTAGTTGGTCGATAACCTGGATTTCGGTGACTCCTTTGAGCTGCATCTCCGGCTTCACCGCAATCCGCTTCTGAAGAACGGCGGGGGCAAGCTCGATCACGTCTTCGAGCGTGGCAGTCGATCTCCCGCGGATGGCGGCAAGCGCCTGACTGCCCCGGTAGAGCGCCATTGAGGCGCGTGGGCTCGCACCAAGAGTCAGGCGGGAATCGTTCCGAGTAGATGAAACAAGCCTGAGAATGATCTCCTCGGTCTCCTCAGGGACGTTTACACTGGTGACCTGCTGCTGAAGCTCAATGACGGTTGCGAGGTCGGTGACCGGCTTCAGGTCGGTGACCGGATGAGTCAACCGCTGCTGTGCCACCATGATCTCTGCCTCGGCCTCCTCCGGCGGATATCCCATGGAGAGCGAGAGGAGAAAGCGGTCCTTCTGAGCCTCGGGGAGGGGAAAGGTCCCCTCGAACTCGACAGGGTTCTGCGTCGCAATAATAAAAAAGGGATCCGGGAGCTGCAGAGCACGCCCCTCAACACTGATCTTGAAATCTGTCATTGCTTCAAGCAATGCGGATTGTGTTCGAGGAGTAGCCCGGTTGATCTCATCAACGAGCAGAACGTTGGCCATAATTGGCCCCTGCTTGAAGGTGAACTCGCCGGTTTTGGGGTTATATATAGAGACGCCCAGCACATCTGCAGGCAGAAGGTCCGGCGTACACTGAATACGTTTGAAGTCCCCACCAAGGACGGTAGAGAGAGCCCGGGCGAGAATTGTTTTTCCTACACCAGGATTGTCCTCGAGCAGGGCATGTCCACGGCAGAGCAGAGCGACCAGAAGCTTCTCGATCACCTCTGATTTGCCGTATACGACTTTTTCGACCGACGTGGTTACCTGCTCGGCCCACTGTTGAATAGTACTCATCACCGTGACTCCATTGTTCGTATTGAGCAACGTACCGGGTGTGAGCGAACGACAAGCCGGAGACTATCAGAAGTTTTACCCGTGGTCAAGGCGCGGAGCGACCGGGGGAGAAAAAGACACCGGCTGCAGGCTCTTCGGCGAGT
>CAZREG010000119.1:0-4013 GCA_964599075.1 uncultured Spirochaetaceae bacterium
GCGCATGCTTGACCCTGCCTCGTAGCCGATGATGACTACCTCTTATCAATCAGATAGAGAAACTCCGTGACGTGGGGGGATCTGGCGTGCAGATTGCGGGAGCCGCGGAAGGTGTTGTAGCGGGTGTCGAACACGGTGATTGGTCCTATTCGCTCTAGTTCGGTAACAAAGGTATCGTGAGGGATAAATCCTTCAGAGTTGTAGGAGATCAGGATAAAGCTGGCCTTACACGCTTCGATCGCTTTGAACAGTGCGGCCTGGGCCTTCTGCGACCTGTTGTAGGGCGAGCGTTTCCATGTTTTGGGGATGCCGGAGACGGGGCTTATCTCGGCTGGTCGCTTGTAGTCACAGATGAGATTGAGCATGAAGTAGTTGGAACCGTACGGATGTTGATTGTAGGGCGGATCAAAGTAGGCAACATCGATATGGCCAAGTCCCTCTACTAGTTTGTTGGCGTCCTCACTGTAGACCTGGGAGCGGGAAGTGAACCGGGAGAGTACGGGCGGCTGGAGCCGAATCTCTTTTAGTATCCGTGAGAGGGCGTTTCTGCCCGTGCCGCCGAACTGTCCAATCCCCTCGCGGTTCTTGTAGAAGCCTTTGAAGACTCCTGAGGTGTTCGTGTGCATGGACGCCTGGGAGAGGAGCGGGGCCAGAAAGAGGTGACGGCGGTGCGGTGGGAGCTGATCTATCGCGCGGCGCGCGGTGTCAATGTAGGTGGCGTTCCGTCGTGTGTAAAACACGCGGTCGTCGGTCGCTATCTTCTGCTCGTCTTTTGGGGCGTAGAGCTCACAGATAAAACCGGGTGACCAGTCAGACTCAATAGAGCGCTCGAGTGAGGACAGATCGTTCTCAAGGACCGTCCGATCAACATCTGACTCATTGGTGAGGTAGCACTGTGAGGTGACCTGCGCGTAGCGTTCAAGATCATTCGCTATAACAAGGTGTGAGTAGCGTTTGGCCATTCGGCTGACCACACCTGAGCCGGCAAAGAGATCAAGAAAAGAGATGCGATCCGATCCAAGCTCACGCATCACCTGCTGCAGCCCACTCTCTATAAAAGTGAGGAGCGACCGCTTGTTGCCGATGCAGGTGATCAGCTGGGAGCTCAGGAAATCAGGATCTTCTTCCTCCGGGCCCCTCACTTCTGGTGAACGCGAATCTCGCTGATCAGCGTGTCCTCATAGACGGAGCCCGGGTAGACCGAAAGGATCTCGATAGCCAGGTAGAGTGACTCTTCCGGCTCCATGGGATTGACCGCCCACTGCGGTACCGCCCCGTCAAAGAAGGGCGCGAGCAGCGTATCCAGCCGATCACGGTTGGTGATCACCTCAAACGCAGGAAGCGCAAGCGGCTGGTAGGCGTTCACGTCTTCCAGGGTTGCCGTCCCGCGTGAAAGTACCACCAGGTGGCCAACGGTAAGGTCAAACTGATTCGCCATACCAGAGAGTGCCTGCAGCACGGAGACGCGCACCTCTCGGGGCCGCCCGTTGCGCTTGTGTAACCGCTCGCTCATGCCAAACCCGGTCCAGATATCGACATCCACAGCGTCCCCAAGGTGGACAACAATAATCTCTCCCTCACCACTTCCAGCCACGCCCTCTGACCAGGCGGTTGTCGGGTCACCGTCCACAACCTGCGCGGGCCCGTACATGCAGCTCCATTCGGCCAGCTCGTGTTGATACGTCAACTGCGCCTCTCCGTCCGTATCCTCGTCGTGTGGGGGCTGCGGTGGCACGCCTTCGGCCGGCAGGATGGAGGTCGCCTGCAGGTAAGGAATCCAGTAGGAGTGTTCGAACCGGGTATCCAGGACCGCTCCAATCTCATAGGAGTTCAGGGCACGCCAATCCGGATTCCCACCAGGCTCACAGAGCGGGGGTGGGGTCATCTGGGCAAACCCGAATGAGCAGATCGCCGACGCAATCACGGCACTCAGCAGCAAACGTTTCATGATTGAGATTCTAATCCGTGATCCGGCACATGGGAAGACGCGGCGGAGATCTCCCTGAATTCTCGTGGCCGACAACCCCGTAGTTCTCTTCAGGGGTCCGGTGGCGAATACAACTCGGGGTACAGGTCGATGTGTACTGGTTTTCTCTCTGCTGTTTCATTTTGTCCTTGTCACGAGCGCTCGTGCGGCGCAGCCTGTCTCCGTCACGGTGCAGGTGGCGCATGGCTACACCGTCTACCGGGAGGAGTACGTAGAGAAGTGGACCGCTAGTGGAAGCGGTGAGAACACCATCTATACGTACACGGTGGGCGCGATTGTGGAGACCACCGAGGTGGACGGCGGGGAGAGCTCGAGTGAGGTAATCTCTGAGGCCGGCACAGCTGAGTACCCTGTTGATCCCGGCTACGGCAGTTACCCCTATGAGAGATCCCATCCTCGCACGCGGCTCCAACGGGTGGACCCGGAGTATGCCACGGTGGTGGTGGACGACTCGATCGCTCTTGATGAGCTCACTGATGGAAGCGAGCTTGATGCACAGATAGGCAGGGCCGGCGATGAGACGGCCGCGGTGTCACTGGAGGCGGTCGGCGGCGCGGGTTCTGCGGCAGCGGCGTTCGACAGCGAGGTAGGCGAACAGGAGCGTACGGAGCAGGCAGCCGGGAGGTATATCGATGGCATCGGCGAGGCGGCCGACGCTGCGGCGACCGGCGATCCAGTTCTGGTAGGAAGCGGGCAGTTTACCACCTCCGTTGAGGACCTTGTGCTTGATCTTTTTACGGTCTCGCGTGTCTATCGCAGTGAGGCCACGCCGGTTGGGTCGGTGGGTCCCGGGTGGTGGACCAGCCTTGACTCACGTCTTGTCTTTGGAACCAGTCCTGGCGCCCGAGGGCTTGCCGAGGATGCGCGGCAGAAGGCTGCGGCGTTGCGTACGCCGGGGTCCGAGTATCGCAGGGGCTTTGAAGCTGAGCGCTCCCGGGTACTCGGCTCCATTGAGGCGCTTCTCACAACGCTTGCCAGAGAGCGGGGACGCATTGATACCTCTATCAGCGCGCTTGAGCGGTTCAGCTACTCCGGTCGCGGGGCGAGTGAGGTGCGCCGGGAGATCTCCCGGGTCCTGTCTCAGATGCAGGTGATGCGCGCACAGATCTCTTCCCGCATCCTGCAGGCTCAGAGCGTGCGCGTTGAACTTCTGGGGGCTGAGTCAGAACAGGCGCAGACGGTCTTTGAAGCTGCCGCGCTCGTTCTGGAGGATCAGGCCCAGACCTTCGACCGGCGTGCTGATAGGGCGGCGGATCGCGCCCAGCGGAACGCCCGGTTTGCCACGACTGTGGTGTCGGCTGAGGTGCTGGCTTCCGGTAATGAGTCGGTCACCGTCTACGGTCCCGACGGGTCGCCGCTGCGCTTTACCTACACCGGTGAGCCGGAGAGTCACTATCCCGGCGGCGACCTGCTTATCCCCGAGCGCTACGCGACAGAGACTCTAACACGCGGTGCAGACGGCAGATACCGGCTGACGTTCAAGAATGGGGTGCGCTGGTCGTTCGGGCACTATGGCCAGCTCCTTGAAGTCACCGACCGTAACGGCAACTACGTACGCTTCTCCTACGGGCCGCACGAACGGATCACCGGCTTTGAAGACAGCCGCGGCCGGGAGTTTACTGTTGGGAGAGACGGCGCCGGGCGGATCACCTTAGTCACCGGGCCTGCAGGCTTCAACCTGTCCTATGGCTACGACGCAGCCGGCAGGCTTTCCTCATTCACTGATGAGATGGGTGAGGTAATCACCTATCGGTATCACGGGGAGTCACAGCGGTTGTGGCGGGTGGAGAAGCCTGACGAGAGCTACCGCGAGTACATCTACGCATTCGTACTCGGCCGCTGGCGGGTGACCGAGACTCGTGACGAGACCGGTGCGGTAGAAACGTTCAGCTACACTGCCGACACCACCACCTACATTAACCCCTCCGGACTTGCGACGGTGCACCACGTTCGCGCCGACTACAAGGACAGCCGCACCGACCACCCCGGTGGCGTGAGCGAGCAGTTTGCCTACAACGCGGCCGGC
>CAZREG010000120.1:0-3976 GCA_964599075.1 uncultured Spirochaetaceae bacterium
CGGTTCGCTATTGCGGATAAACGCCGCTGCTACCAACACGGTTGTTGATACAGATCGGGATCGGTACACTCGCACGCAAGGAGCAACACCATGCGCGCCATCATCGTTTCCTCCCATGGAGGACCGGAGGTCCTGAAACTGGAGGAGAGACCCGACCTTTCACCTTCAGCCGATCAAGTTGTAGTAGACATTCACGCTGCCGGAGTCAACCCGGTCGAAACGTACCAGAGGGCCGGATCTCAGGGCTACGCCGGTCAACTCCCGTTCACCCCGGGTGGGGACGGCGCGGGAACGGTGAGGGAAACTGGCTCAAACGTCTCGGGCCTTTCGGTGGGGGATCGGGTCTATGTTGCAGGATCGATCACGGGGACATACGCGGATCAGTGCCTCTGTCGCGCTGATCAGGTGTTTCGATTGCCGGATGGGCTTTCTTCCGAGCAGGGCGCGGCTCTTTGGGTGAACTACGGCACTTCGTTTCGGGCGCTGTTTCAAAGAGGCGGAGCCCGTCCCGGTGACCGGCTGCTCATCCACGGAGCCACTGGTGGTGTCGGTGTGGCGGCGCTGCAGTGGGCTTGGCTGTTCGGGCTGGAGACCGTCGGGACATATGGTTCCCCGAAAGGGCGAGAACTGGTGATCGCGCAGGGCGCGTCTGGAGCGGTTGATCACACCGCCGCGGATCATTCTGAGGAGCTGTCAAAGGCCGCGGGTCCGAGTGGATTTGACGTGATTGTGGAGATGCTTGCGAATGTCAATCTGGAGCTTGACCTTGGTCTCCTTTCCCGTAGAGGACGGGTCCTGATTGTAGGAAGCCGCGGCTCGATCGAGATAACACCGAGACAGCTCATGGGACGGGAGGCAGATGTTCGTGGTGTCATGCTCTACGGCGCCTCGGCCAGGGAAGTCGCGGAGATTCATGCGGCTATTGCTGCGGGCGCACGAGGGGGAGCGATATCGCCAATCATTCATGAACGGATAAAACTTGAAAATGCCGGTCGCGCGCACGAACTGGTCATGGAATCTGGATCACACGGCAAGATAGTTCTGGTACCTTAAAAAGTAATGACGAACGAAAACCGGCTTCCGTACGGCGTGAGCCAATACTATCGCTCGCTCGCGCGGTCGAACGACCCGGGAAATGACCCGATCGCGGCTCAATTTGTGCCGACTGAGCAAGAGTGCACGCATCTCCCCTACGAAACCGCTGATCCGCTGGCGGACGGGGAGTTTGAGGTTTCTTCGAGGGTCCTGCATCATTACCCAGATCGAGTTCTCATCCTCGCGAACGATCGGTGTGCCACCTACTGTCGCCATTGTTTTCGCAGACACTTCACGGCGAACGACACGGGCAGGATCACAATGGATCAGATCAGGACCGCGGCGCAGTACGTAAGGGAGAACGAGGCGATTCAAGAGGCTCTCATTTCAGGCGGTGATCCACTCATGCTTCCGGATGAGCACCTGCTCTGCCTGATGCGCGAGCTACGCGGGGTCCGCCCCACGCTCCTGCTTCGACTGGCAACGCGGATGCCGGTTGTGCAACCCGCACGAATTACGGTCGAGCTTGCTGCAGCCATGCGCGAACTCGCCCCTGTGTGGGTAGTGACACACGCGAATCACTACCGGGAGGTCACGCCGGAATTCGAGAAGGCTATCTCGTGCTTTGTGGACAACGGGATTCCAGTCCTGAACCAGACAGTTCTCCTCCGAAAGGTAAACGACGATCCGGACGCCCTTGAGGCCCTCTTCCGTGCACTACTTCGCACACGAGTCAAACCGTACTATCTCTTTCAGGGTGATCTGGCTTCGGGTACATCGCACTTTCGCACAAGCATAGACCGTGGCCTTGAGATCATGCGCGAGCTCCGGCGTCGAATGACTGGTCTTGCAATCCCGACCTATGCGGTGGATCTTCCCGGCGGCGGCGGCAAGATCGAGCTCAGCGAACAGACGGTCGTGCGGAGAGAGGAGTCATGGTACGTGCTTCGCGATCTCGACGGTAATGAGCACCGCTACCCTCGAGAAAAGGGATTGGAGTGAGGGAGAGAAAGGGCACCGGCACCGCGGGTGGCTCGCGTTCGGCTCACAAGCTTTTTCGCGGCCTCGGTCGTGCGGTACGCAGCGAAGGGATCGGGAGGACGGTCCTTCGACTCGCCTGGACTGCGGGACCGGTAACCTACGTTGCCTTGCAGGTGGGCTACTACATCGCCTATGGCGAGCCGGTTCCAGCCACGATCTTCTTCTACTTTGCCGGCTATACGCTTGTAGCGGGACTGACGGCGGTCCTTGTCCGAGTGGTCTACCGGGCGACCCGGGGCGAGCAACTGGAAGAGGATCGGGCTTCTCTTGAGCGTTGTCTTGCGTCACTGCCTCCGCTCCTGCTGCGAGCACGGGATACCGCTCTTAGCGCCTACGACGAACAGAGCGCACAGCTGATCGCTGCGCGGCACCTGCTTCAGAATCCTGACGCTACGGAGCTCGCTGTTTCCTCTGCAATCCGAGAGCTCGGCGGCTCGCGTGACCTCGCGTACTCCTTTCAGCGAATCGAGGTCTTTCGGCGAAACGGAATGTCGAGCATGGTCGCGGCTGAGTATCGGGGGATCTCAAATGAGGTCGACCGTCTTGTTGAGGAGTTGGCACATAACGCCCCGGTCACCGCCCGGCTTGTTGCAGACCGCGCGATGGGAAATCCTCCAAGCAAGTCTGTAGGGCACGAGCGGGTTGAAGGTTTTATCGAACGGGCGCTGGCAGCTGACAGCACTGATGACACCTCCCTACTGACGCTCGCTGACATAGAAGAAATCATGGGGCTTGCTATTGAGCTGCTCTCCGGGCGTGAGTTCCCAATGGTCCTCTTCAGATTCCAGGGAGACAGGCAAGCGAGCGAGGCGTGGTCTGAGCTCGAACGCACCCGACGGGAGTACCGAACTCGGCTTCGTAGTCGAAACAGCCGACTTCGGGTGCTCGGTGAGCTGCTTGCCGAGCGTATTCCTGAATACCTTCCGGCCGCCCCTAGCCTCACGGCAATTCCTCAGCTCCTTACCGCCGTGGTCGAGGCTCTCGAGAGTTGGGCGCGAAACCTTCGTGGACCCCGCCTACGGCGTCGACAACAGACGGAGATCGAAGGGTTCCGCCGGGCAGTATCCGTCTACCGTAAGCTCGAGGAAGCCGATCGTGCCCTTGTCCGGTGTCATGCACGTCTTGCCCAGTCCGCTCGGCACTATCGGCAGCTGATTTCGCAATCCTCCAGCCCGATCGACCGGCCGGCGCAGGCGGCCCGATGGGTTGGCTCGCTTTTTGGTGTAGAGCGCAAGGAGATAAAGCTCACCGAGCAGCAGAGACTCGTCTGCGCGCGCCGCGTGGACACAATCATTCAGACACTTGGTAAAGCAGCGACAGAGGAAGCGCTACGTGCTGTCGCCGTAGAGATCATAGGCAGTTTTGAGTCATACATTCCGTTCTATCGCACGGAGGTCCAACAGGCGATCGAGCTTAGTCGCTCTCCATCGTTCAGCTCAATCGAGCCGGGGCTCTCCCGGAAGGTACTTGTTGACTGGGTAACCGCACTGGTCGAAGAGCTCGACGACTCTCCCCAACAGTACTACGTAAGAAGGATTACGCAGCTTGTCCGCTATCACGGGCTGGTGTTGAACGAGCGAAACAGAACAGCTATCGCGCGACAGCTGGGCCTGGAAGAGCAGCTTTTGGCGTCTGGGGAGTTGATCCACCAGCAACCGGAGACGCCCTGGGCCCAGCCGCCTGCTCGTGTCACCCCGCTCTCAGAACGTCTTATGGAGCAGATCCAGAGGCTCGACGAAGACGCGGATGCCGTAGCCGGCGACCACCAGTGAGACACAGGCGGAGATCAGGGCGACCCTGACTGTTCGTCCGTCCCCCGCCGCCCGATGACTGCGGGGAGGTGGAGAAAGAGGCCGTTCAGGACGTTGGCGCCAATTGCGCAGCAGACACTGACCGCGCT
>CAZREG010000121.1:0-3927 GCA_964599075.1 uncultured Spirochaetaceae bacterium
GCGGTATCGCCCGCGCAATGCATACTATGAGGAGCGTATGATGAGGGCTAGTTGGAAACGGTGGACGGTACTTGTTGGATTGATGTGCTGCACTGGTTCGCATGCGCAGTTGCCGGAATTGAATCCAGCCAGCACGGTCAACCCCGCCACGGGCGAAATGGCCTTCACTCTCCCCTTGGCCACACTCTCCGATGGCACAAAGGTAGAGTTTCCGCTCGGCCTCTCGTACAAAGGCGGCATCAAGCTGCACCAGGCGGCAAGCGACGTAGGGCTTGGCTTTGCCATCAATACGGGTTCTATCGTACGGCGTCCCGTACTCGTTTCTGATGACGAGACGGGTGCGAACAAAGTGACTGGCGGTAACTGTGAACTTGATAGCTGGCGGAACGTTCTCAACTGGATCCTGGCTTTTGTAATTCTTGTAGTCGATCTGGTTATGCTGGTCGCGTTGTCCCAAACGGGTGATACCGCCGTATGTGTGGCTATGGTTGCCGGACTAACGTCGGCAGCACTTAGCTTGTTCAATATGGGGATCGGCTTCGTAAGCTTCAGTCCTGGTGACCATCTGGCCGGTGGGGAGCATAATATCTCGTACGACTACGAGGATTGTGACGCGGGATACTTCGTAGGTCATGGCAAAGCGTATGACCTGCCCGACCAGTACTTTCTCAGTTGCCCCTACGTGAGCGGCGAATTAGTATATGTGGGCAAGCAAAGTTCCGGCGAACATGCTTTTGTACTGAAGACGGGCAGCTCGCCAAATAGGGCTAGGGCTTTCTTGAAGGATGACGTTTTCACGGTACACCTCGCCGATGGGACACGGCTTATCTTTGGGCAGGCTGTGAAAGGCCGTGTGTCAACATCCTACGTGTCGTGGTATCGACACCGAAGTGAAGACGCAGACTGTTGGGGCACAGTGAGCTTCACGGGCGATCTGACAACTCAAGCGTGGCATCTTACCACTGTCCTGCAGCCAGGGTTCGTGGGGGATCCGGCCAATCCCAGTAGCAGCGAGGGCGGCGGTTGGGTTAGCATCGAATACCTCGAAATCAACCAGCTCTTGGCGCATTATGGTGTTTCGCACCAAGCAGACGAAAGAACTGTATCAAAAGCGTCCACAGCGCTGGAGAACATGTCGTTTGTTGAGCATATTCGGACTGCGACGCAGAATGCCTATTTCCACTATGTCTGGGACAGGCTGGACAGCTACATGCTCGCGGGTAGTCCTTCTCCTGCCACCGACGGAGAAGGAGGCCTTGTGTTCGATGAGGACACAAAGGTGGTATTGGGACGTCGTCTCGATAAGATTACAATACATAACTATGAAGGGGACGTGCAGAAGACCATACACTTCAATACCGATTACACTTTGCGGCCGGGTAATCACGGGTCTGTCGCCTCGACGCGTTACGCCGTTGAGGATCCGAACCAACCTGGGCATAGCATATATGTCGATGGGACGTACTACGTATTCGACGGCATAAATGGCATCACCGAGGGGCATGATGATGTACGGGGGAATCCAGACAAGGGAGTACTGACGCTGAAGAGCATTGAGTTTTTTGCCGGATACGGAACCGGCCCTGAAGCAAGCCTCAAGACTGTGTTCGCTTATGGTAGGAATCCCGCGGTATTCAGACGGGAAACCTACTGTCGAGAGGGCGGAACGGAGCACAGGACTCATCATGCAAAATTTACAGTTGAGGACCGCGATCTATGGGGTTACTATCGGGCCCCGCTGTACAACAATGGACAGCCTGTCTATCCCTACCGCAATGACTTCAATGTCACCGGGACATACGAGAAGGCCAAGGAATGTGATGCATGGTCGCTCACGCGCGCAACGTTTCCGGATGGGCACTCCATCCTCTGGGAGTACGAACCCAACCGCTATGACATGGCAAACAACGTGGGACCACGCACGAGCGAGAGCGGGAAGCCGATGTACGGTGGCGGGCCTCGGGTGAAGAAAGTTACGGTGACTGACGGTATGGGCGGTAAGAAGGTTAACGCGTATTTCTACGCGGACATGGAAACCCCCGGCGATTTCTCTGACGCGAATCTCAAGACCAGTGGGCACGCCACCGCCGAGCCCTATCCCTATCTTGCCGCAACGGATCCACGCCCTACCGACACACGCGGTAGTATGTATACCGGAACGAAAGTGGCCTATGAACGGGTCATAGTTGTTGAGGGCTACCAGGAGAATGCAACTGTTAAAGCTCCCGCTGGATACAAGGTGATGGACTACTACACATCCGCGGATGCTCCGAACATTGGAAAGTACGGACAGACCGACAGGAGCTGGAGAAGGGGCCAGCTGAAGTCGGTGAAGTGGTACAACAGCCGCAATCGTCTGTTATCGGAAGAAAACTACGACTATCGTTTTACTAAGGTTGGTGATCTTGTACCTCGCATCGATCAGGGTTGTATAGATGGCTCTTGCCCTTCTGATGACGTTTGGGGATTCATGGAGTACGGCCTTGTCCAAGTGATTTCAAAGAGAAGAATCAAAGATGGGGTGGCTAGGATAGAACGATACGTGTTCGCCGATGACTCCCGTGTGCTCGATAGCCCAAGTGACCGCAGCACTGCCGAGAAGCAGATAGTGGAGCGGCTGGGAGAGCCTGCCGGCGCAACACTTCTTGAAACGAGTGACATCGATGATGGTTTCTTGGAACCATTCAGTGTAGTCGGCCAGAGCGGGAACTGTTGTATCTATGGGAGTTGGCTATACTCGTGGCATCTGGTGACCGGAGCGCAGATTAGTGGCGGAGTGCCGTATTTCAGCAAGCTTGTAATGTACAGTATGCGTTGGGAAGGCAACGATGATAAAAAATGGACCCGTGTCTACCTAGGTGAAGGCGTGAGGAATGGCCAATTTGAGGGACGCGTGGACTTGGCGGCATGCAAAGTGGGTCACTTCGGCGGCGATAGCAGACAGTGGGACTTGCTCTGCGTCGTACGAGGAAAGAACAAGGTGAGACTCTACCAGGTTCTCGATCGACAGAACGAGGGCACTTGGATCGATTTGCCTGTCGCTCCAGATTTTACGGCATGTTGTTTTGCCGACCCGGAGGATTATAGAGACGCTGCTGTGTGGTTCATTTACCCTAAGGTGAAGAGTCCAAATTTCGCCTGGGCGCATGTCACAGAGATAGCCGATCCAGTTGGCAGCCCACAGCAGTCCACGGCGTACAATTCGCTGGGTTCATTTGTCGAACCTTTGTCCGACGGACTCGGGGGAATGGCCAGTCAACCACGCGCTACGATGATTGATGCTGACGGCGATGGTATGGTCAATGATCTAGGTATCACAATGCAGTATGATTTGTTACATGACGATGATGGGTATACGGATAGCGACAACGCGATTGTAACTTATCTCTACCCCAACCTTAGGCTGTATCCGCCACATGGCTGCAGTCATGATGATGTCATAGTTGAGAATGTGGTTCGCGGCAAGCTAGCGAGTTTCACCAAGCTTGCTGCTCAGCTACAGCTTCCGGACTCAAGAGAGAGGGTAGGTGCCTACGTTTCTTATGGAGGATCGCCTGATCGGCACGAGTACGGGCACCTGAGGGCATTCAAATCGCACCACACCTATGTCTATGATGTGGATGGTCGGGCAAATTGGAACATGGAATGTGATGCAAACGGTACGGTACTTCGAACGACCACTATCGTACCCGCGTTTGAGCAATACCCGGAGATGAAGACACTGGGTATGTTGACCTATGACTACTCCACGGAGACCTACGAAGGGCAGGTCTCGGCCGCCAACGAACGTGCGGCCAACGCTACGACCTGGATGAAGCTGCAGGGAAGCGGCGACGCAACGTACATGCCCCGAGTGGGATATGCATGGCGTGCGAGTTGCGATGACAAGGGTGTTCCGGTGAATACAAAGCCGGCCTTCACCGGGTC
>CAZREG010000122.1:0-3896 GCA_964599075.1 uncultured Spirochaetaceae bacterium
CGGTTTCCAAGCCAAGATGCCGTGCAACGGATGACCGTACCTGCTCGGGGGCCGTTTTTCATGGACGAAATTGGTGAAAAAAAGCAAAGCGGAATCTCGTAATGGTGTCTATTCGTCCGATGACCCCGGACGGATCTCCGAAAGGAGTTCTGCGAGACTCGCTCGCGACTCATAGAGCGCCTTGTTCCCGGTCGGCCATGAGTGACCTTCTATATTGTACCCGTCGTCGGCAAAGATAACGTTTCCGGTAAGGTGTGCTTGCGGTACGCAAAGCGAGGCAAGGCTCTCGACAACTCCGGATGCGGATGCAAACTGCTTCGACGGAGTGTGGGCCAGGACACTCATTGCGCGGGCGGTGAACTCCCCCTCTGCGTCCATGAGCAGGTCTCGATTCAAATCGGTGAGGACGGTACCGGGTGCGAATCCATTCACTCTCACGCGGTACGGCGCGAGCTGCGCGGCAGCAGTTTTGACAAGGCCCTCAACGCCATGTTTGGAGGCGTTGTAGGCGTAGCTCCCGTACAGGGACAGCCGGCTGCCGTTGCTGCACAAGTGGATGATATGCCCACCTCCCGATCTGACAAGTCGAGGAGCGGCCACTGCGGTCACGAAAAATGCACCGACAAGGTTTATCTCAACCACTCTACGGAAATCGTCAGCAACCGTTTCCGTCAGGTCAGCAGTCAGGTCCATCGGTTGGTGATGCACACCTGCGAAATTGATGACGACGTCGATCTTCTCCGTGCCATTGCCAACAAGGTCAAATGCTGCAGAGAGACTCTGTTGATCGGTGACATCTCCTTCAATGAAGTTGCTCTCGCTTCCCGACGAACGACGATCAATGACCCACACATCGGCGCCGGCCTGACGGGCCCGATCAGAGAACGCGCCTCCCAGGCCGCCGGCGCCGCCAACGCATACGATCACTTGTTCGCGAAGATCGATTCTATTCATAACGCGGTTACCCCCAGGCGGCATCTTACTTGGAATGCGAGACAGGTGTAAGCGCCCGGTGAGAGTCTTTCGTTGAGGGCTCAGGACATAATCTTTGACTACTTCAGGAGTAGTCCATCTACTCCTGCGAAGTGCGCCGGATCCGCTCTCCAAGCGTCTGAAGGTCTATGCGGCCCGGCGCGACTCCCCGGTTATGTGGCCTCGTTCGACTCCTCATTTGAATCTTGCCGCGTGAGGCAGGCTGCAACCGGCGGTTCTGCCCTTAGAACCGCTCTTCCCGCCAGATCTCAACATGCTCGAGATAGATAATGCCCGGATACTGATCAAACACCTGCTCCATCACCGCGCCGGCGACGGCGTCTGCTATCTCGCGATCCCGAACAATCACCTCTATCTTGATGTTGCCAAACCCCTCTACCACCGACGCCTTCTCATCCGTGGCGTGGAGATGATGAAACCCTTTGCCCCCCGCTGATACCAGCGTATAGCCCTTGCCGCCACAGGATTCAATCAAAGAGCAAACCCGATCCTGTACAAACTTCTCAGTTACCACAATCACTTTGATCGCTTCATGAAACATATCGATCCTCCCCTAAACCTGAAATACTACTTGGGCCAACGAATGGAACAGTGGGATACACACTGCGATCGCCATCGGGGTACCAACGCTGGTAGAGGCTCCGATATACGCCGATGGGTTCGCTCCGGGAATCCCGCCCCGAAGTGTCGGCGGCCCCGAGATATCGGAGTTCGATGCGGCGATAACGGAGAGCAGAACCACTCCCCCGGGACTGAATCCCGCCAGCAGGTGCGCAACGTACCCAAAGCCGAATCCGATCGCCCCGTGGACAACGGGAGCCACCAGCGCGTAGAGGGCAAACCACGGCGCAACGCTGCGCAGCTCCGTGAGTCGTGTATAGGCCTCCATTCCCAGGATCAGCATCAGAATTGAGAGGAATCCGCGGAAGAGGGGATCGTAAAAGCTCACCAACACCGTGTCAATCCGCGTCAACAGCCCAAGCAACAGTCCGAGAATCAGCGCGGACAACGCCGGGCCCCGAAGGCTCTCTTTGAGAATCTCTCCTACGCGAACCGCCCCGTTCGTTCCGGACGCTTCCTTCTGCCTATACAGATTCGCCAGTACAATAGCCAGAATCAACGCGGGTATATCCATGAATGGATAGAGCGCAGGCACCCACGCTTCGAACTGCATCGCTTCCTCCTCCAGCACGATGATACCGGCCGCCAGCGTAGAGGCGCTGACCGCACCAAAGAGACCGGCGGTGGCGATCCCATCTTCGGTACGAACCCGGGGCACCCAGGAGAAAAACCCGCGACCCAGCATCACAATCACCAGGCCGATAACCACCGCAAAGAGAGCCGGCAGAAGCATCTCCGCCAGGTTGGCCTCACGAATCTCGATACCACCCTCCATGCCGATTCGCATTAACAGGACAAACACAATAAACTGATAAATCGAGTTAGGAATACTCAGTCGACTACCCGTGGCCGCCAGCAGCGCTCCCCCGATCAGAAAGGCGAGTGTCGGAGACTGAAGCTGACCAACAAACCGGAAGAAAAACTCCAACAGAACATCCATATCGCACCTCCGGCGGAGAGATTACCGATCGGCGTTATTGAAGTAAAATTGATTGTATGCATGATATCGTTCGCTATTTTAGAATGATATATGAAGATCAACTACAACCATCTCCGGTACTTTTACTACGTCGCCCACGAGGGAAACCTCACCCGCGCCGCACACCATTTACACATCTCGCAATCTGCTCTGTCGGTACAGATCCGCACCTTGGAATCAGAGCTCGGCCACAACCTTTTCGACAGGCGGGGGAAACAGCTCGTTCTCACTGAGGCCGGTCGCCTGGTACTGGGATACGCGGATACGATCTTCCAGACAGGAGACGAACTGCTCTACCAGCTCACGCACGACTACGAGGTTACCCGGCGCGTGTTTCGCATAGGCGCCATCACCACCCTCTCCCGCAACTTTCAGATCGGGTTTTTCGGCTCCCTCCTGCGCGAATCAGACGTGGAGCTCGTGGTGTCCTCAGGCTCCCTGGCCGAGCTCCTTCTCCAGCTGGAGACCCACCGGTTGGATGTGGTCCTGGTAAACACCGTCCCTGCTCGGGACGCCGCAACTCCCTGGGTGTCTCATCTCATCTCAGATCAACCGGTCGGTCTGATTGGCGACGCCTCGTTCCCCGACGGCGATCGCAGCCTCGAAAACCTGCTCTCCACGGAACCGCTGATCCTCCCGAGTCTGGACAGCAACATTCGCATCGCCTTCGACGCCCTCGTTGAGCGGTTGGGCATAACGGTCAACATCAAAGCGGAGGTCAACGACATGACGATGCTCAGAATCATCGCCCGGGAAAGCGTGGGATTGACGGTAGTCCCACCAATCGTCGTCAAGGACGAACTGGACCAGGGCATCTTACGCGAGATCCGGGAAATCCCCGATATTCACGAGACGTTCTACGCCATAGTCCAGAAGCGGAAGTTCCCAAACCCGTTGTTGAAACAGCTGCTCCGGCAGTGAAGTGTATCGCCGCTGAGCAAGCGACAACCGGCACATCAGTGCCCACCCGGCATGATGCGGTCGGTTCGCATAGGCATCACCTGTCTGGTGATTGCAACGTATCACATTCTGCCGGGCTCCCCGGGATCTGCGCGGGCGTGAGCCCCCAACGTAGATCTGAGTAGCTGCTACTTCGATTTATCTTGTATCGTTAGGCATTCGATAGGTATCTTCCAAATATCTTATTCTTCAGGAGGTGAGTAATGAAGATACTCACAAAGGTTCTGGCTTTACTGGCGCTCGTCGCTACGGCGAGCTTCGCTACCGGTCAGGTAGAGGAGAGTCCGCAGGAAGAGCCGATGGTGGAAAGGGAACCGACCGTCGTGGATATTGCGGTCAGCGA
>CAZREG010000123.1:0-3765 GCA_964599075.1 uncultured Spirochaetaceae bacterium
CACTGTTCATCTTTGTCATTTACTTTGCATTCAATCCGATGTTGGGATAGCGCCGCCGGGTGACCAGGACCACGCCCAATCCAGCGACCGCAAGTCCAATCAGGTCTGTAGCGACAACGGCGTCGCCGAACGCCACCCAGGCCATGACGAGCGTCACTGGAGGCCCAAGGAAAAAGAGGCTCGCGATACGGGTCGCACTTACCCGGGAGAGAAGCTTCCACAGCAGCGCGTAGGCGCCAAGGGAAACGGCAAGGGCAAGCCACACTATGGCGCCACCGTAGGCGGGAGTCCAATCGGTGGCGAAGGACTCCAGCACAAGCGCGGGTACAACCAGCGCAACGGCCGTGGCTGCCGACTGGATCAACAGCTCGAGCGCTGCCGGCAGTTGGAACTCAGGCTCGCGGAGCCTGCGCCGTCGTTGTATAAGGCTCGCAATCGTGATTGCTGCGGCAGAGGCAAACGGTAACAGATAGTAGCCGGGGGCAGCCGGGGTTCCACCAGTGAGCCGTCCACCAACCGCCACCGCCACGCCGGCAAAGCCGACCAGAAGCCCCACCCACTGCCCCACACTTGTGCGTTCTCCGGTCGCCGGGCCGGAAAAGACGCCGGTCAAAAGCGGTTGCAGAGCAACTACCAGAGCGACAATACCGGCAGGTACTCCTGCATCAATCGAGACCAGAACACAGGTAAGCCAGACACCATGAGAGAGCACACCAACCAGGGCGATGCCGGCAAAGCGCCGGGGGGAGAGATGGCGACGCTCTCGCCGCAGCAAGACTGAAAGCCCGAGAACCACGGTGAGTGCCAGGTATCTCCAGAACAGCAGTGTGAACGGCCCGGAGTACGGAAGCCCGAACTCTGCACCTATGAAGCCGGTGTTCCACAGAAGCACAAAGCCGGCAGAGCCGGCAACAAGCCTGATCTTGGACATTGTGCGCTACCTTCGCGTGAACGCTCGTGCGGCAGGGCTTCGTCCTCTCTGCTCCATGGCTCCAACCTATCGGGAAGCCGGTACGGATCACATAGTACAGATGGCCTATCGAGTGCCTGCGTTCCGGGAGCTACTCTCGCGGCACCAGCAGATCAAGGGCGTAGCCGGCGTCCACACTCGTATAGTTGGTGACTATGCCGCTCTCTACACCTACCGATTGCATGTCACCCGGCGGTGCACTCTCACGAGGCAGGAAGAGTTCGTCGTCGGACGGGCTGAATGCAAGCGCACGACCAAAGGCTCCAGCGGTCGCGCCCACCGGAGTCACGGAGATCGTGCTGCTGAGGTCGGTCATCTGGTATGTCGTGCCCGGCCGACTCACAAAGAAGAGGCGATCGTTGGCAATGTCCAGCGCAAGCCCGGAGGGCTGAGGGTCTGTTGTATCCTCGGCGTTCTCAATGAGGATCGAGTGGTTCCCCCCGGTGGTATCAACGCGCATGAGCGCGTAGCTATCGGTCCCGTCCGTCTCCTGCTCCAGGAAATAGAGCCGGTTGTTGGCCTCATCCAGGTCCACGTCAAGGATGGTGATGTTCGACCCATCACTTTTATAGACCGATGTTACGTCACCGGTGTCCAGGTCAATCTTCAGGATGCCGTCGTAGTTCTGGTCTCCGGCATAGATCTCTGTTCCGTCGCCGTTGATAGCCAGGCCAATGATCAACGGGATGGCGACCCGGCTCTTGTACGCCGTACTCTGGTCGGCATCAAAGACGGTTTCAACGTTCCCGCCCGAAAGCGGTGCCCGCTCGATCGACCGTGTGGAGAGGTTGTACCAGTAGACGAAGCCCAGGTCAGGACGCACTTCAATGTCCCGCAGCGACCCGTTCGCGCTCGCCGCAGGTTGGGCAACAAGTGAACCCTCTGTGCCGTCAAGGGCGAATGAGTAGAGTGTAGCTGCATCCGCTGTGTTCTTTGCAAAGTAGATCCGCTTGCCCTCGTCGCGAAGGCGAGCAACATCGAGCTCGGCAGCCGGATCTTCAAGGGGCAACGGCTCACTGTAGATACGGAGCTGATCGAACCGGCCGTTTATATCGTAGTTTCGATTACCGTTGATTCCAATCCACAGATCAAGAGTAGAGGCCGAATAAGTGAACGCTGCGTCTATGTCGGAGGTGTCGCTGTAAATGCCGTTGACTTCCAGCGTCAGCAGGCGGCTCTCCTGATTCCACACCACCGCAACATGGTGCCAGCGACCGACCACTGGTTCCGGAACGGGAAGCAGAAACTCCAGATCATCCGGCTCGCCTCCCATCCGGAACACGTAGGAGTCGTCTCCCGGGCGATAGAGAAGCTGCCAGCCATCCCCGCTCGGTGAGTTTGAGAAAACGGATGAGAGAAGCACCTGCGCCGCAGTTCCCTCTATGGCATCTATCCGCACCCAGAGTGAGAGAGTCATTCCGGAAGCAGACGGATGGTTCCGGTCGGACGGAGGCAGCGCCAACGGCTGTCCGTCAATGGAGGCGCCTTTTGCCGGAACCCCAAGCCGATCGGGCACCGCTACAGGTATGTCACCGTCAAACACCGGGCTCGCTGCTGGACCGCCGTCGGCCGTGTTCGCCATAATGTTCGATGGGTCATCAAAGCGTAGCTCATGCACCAGTGTATCTATCTGGTACGCGAACGGCGGGGTTGCGGGAGGTTCCGATCCGCCGTCACCCTGCCCCGGCCCTTCACCTTCCGGATCCGGCGTGGTCGGGCCAAAACATGACCCGAGCAATACCGACGCAATCACAATCCACCCGACCACCACGCTTCTCATCCGCATACTTGTTCTCCCTTGCTCTGTCTTTGAATGGAAGGATACGCGGAACTATCGGCCAGGTATTGTAAAAAACGGACATGATTCTGCGATTGAGCCCGGATATCGATCTGGTGCAGCGCCGGCCCTGAGACCAGACGTTTGTTTTCATGCTCAGTATCTTTCCCCCACTATGCGAATCGTGATCACCTTTTTTGTTCTCCTGTTCGCTTCCTGCACCACCATAGCGGTGGATGAGTCCATTCTCCTTCAGCCAAAGGAGTCGGTCACGCCGCAGACGTTCAGCCGGCTCGGCATTGAGGGATACACCCTTGAAGAGCACTTCTTCCAGGCGGATGACGGAACCGTTCTCAACGGATGGTTCATCTCCCGAGAGGTGCAGGCGCCGGCTGAGGAGCGAGTCACCGTTGTACTGTTTGGCGGCAACGGATTTTACCTGGTCCACTCCATACCGTTTCTGCGGCTCTACGCCGCTCTTGATGTAGATGTGTTTATGTGGGACTACCGTGGCTACGGGCTAAGCGGTGGCGAGGCCACGCTCGCCCTCATGCGTGCGGACGCCCTGAACGCAGTTGACTTCACCCGGGAGAGCCTTGGAGCCAGAGGCCCTGTGATCGCCCACGGCCACTCCATAGGCAGCTTTGTGGCCACCTACGCGGCCAAGGAACGGGAGATCGATGGTCTGGTGCTTGAATCCCCGGCCACCAATGCAGACCATTGGCTTCGAAACGCCATTCCGGGTATTGTGCGCGCGCTCGTGAATATTGAGGTAAAGAGAGAGCTTGCTGAACTGGACAACCTTCCTGCTGTCGGCAGCTTTCGCTCACCCACCTTCTTCGCCGTCGGGGAGGAGGACTTCATTACCCCACCCGCCATGGCAGAGCTTCTCTACACCAGCAGCGCCGCCTCATGGAAGCGCCTCTACGTGCAACCGGGAGGTGACCACAACAGCCTACCCCTCGACCCGGGCTTTCGCGACGGGTTTCTGCAGTTGATCGATGAGCTTCGGTAGGAA
>CAZREG010000124.1:0-3611 GCA_964599075.1 uncultured Spirochaetaceae bacterium
CGGGAGCTCACGACCAAGAGCAATTGGCGGCCACTCCTTCACATAGTCGCTCAGTTTCTCCTGGCAACAGCGACCGGTCTGGGCGCCTATCTTGTCTATCTCTACCTGCCGTGGCCAGTACTTATCCCTGCGATTCTGTTGCACGGAACCGTCTATACGTTTTTTGGAGCTTCCGGTGCTGGGCATGAGCTCTCGCATCGAACGGTCTTTAAATCAAAAGCCCTCAATGAGTTCTTTCAGGCGACGACAGCCTTTCTCTCGTTTTTTCCGTATACGCACTTTCGCAAGAGCCACCAGAAGCACCACCAGCTCACGGTTCATGAAGAGGAGGATCTGGAGGTGATTCTTCCGGTGACGTACAAACCTGGAGTCTGGTTCTGGATGTTCACGATTAACGTTCCGGGTCTATTGAGAATCCTGGGCCTCTATTTGCGCCATGCGCTCGGGATATTCCGCACCGAGTGGGAACAACGGATACTCCCTCCTTCCGACACAAAAGGTCGATCAAAAGTCATCTGGTGGGCCCGAATCACTCTACTTGGGCACGCGGCGCTCGCTACTGCATTCATTCTTTCCGGTAACTGGATACTCATCTTCCTGGTGACTCTGGCACCCTTTATCGGGAACTGGCTGAACTTTCTCTGCGGGCTTCCGCAGCACCTCGGACTGATGCCAAGTGTTCCAGATTTCCGGGTGTGCTGCCGCACCATGGAGATAGGCCTCCTTCCCCGGTTTCTGTACTGGAACATGAACTACCACGTGGAGCATCACATGTATGCAGGCGTGCCCTTCTACAATCTTCCACGGTTGCGGGAAGCAATTTCTCATGACGTTCCCGTGGCGACCCGGGGACTCTTACGGACCTGGCGAAAAGAGATCCTTCCGCTCGCGCGCATCCAGCGCAAGCATCCCAATCACATCGCCGTCCCCCGCTTCCCCGGGAGCGCGACTCCTCCGTCTATTCCCGCCGATGCGAAGGAGCGCTTTGTTGATACGAACGGAGTGTTGGATACAATGGACCTGGCTGCGGCTGCCGGCAGCTGATGGAGAAGCGGCCCAGCGCCTTCTGCCTATTGCTCCTCCATGAGGTTGACACGGAGAACCTCTCCTTCGTCGGTCACGAGTAGCGTTATCAGCTCATATCCCCGAAGCGACACGTGTGTTCGGATTCCAAGAGGAGGCAAGGCGACCTCGGTTTCTCTCGGCGCCCCGGTCGGTTCGAATAGCCTGAGTACGTAACCTGAATCATCCTCTGCTCGCTTGAATGCCGCCAGTTGAACTACGTCATCCGACAGTGTCACTGCGGGCTCACGCGCGGGGCTTCCTGCCCGGGAACCGTTCTCCAATGGTGACGGATAGAGCATGAGTGGCATTGGCTCTTCCCCACGGGCGGTAGCCTCTCGATCAACGCGCTCTATTCGTTCCTGGCCGTCACCTCCCTGGAACCAGAAGCGGAAGAGCCGCTCGCCCTGGTCAATCCGAGGAGTGAATCTATCCTGGGGGATAGGGGGCTCATCCTCTCCCACCGGCAGCCCTGAGTACGCGGGAGACCGAAGAAGGGTGAGGCGGAGCTCGGAGCCCTCGAGGCTGACGCCGTAGGTGCCGTTGTTAATCACGGTCAACGCGTAGCGATTGCCTTCCCCAAGTGCGGCCACCCACCGCTGAGCGACTCCCTCCTCTCCGTTTGTTGCAAGGGGTTGAGTGCCAAAAGCGGTCTGCCCCATGAGCGCGCCGTCCCGCTCGGGCGACACCGCACCACTGAGGGGCAGTGCAAGCTTGAGCATTGACCGCTTCTCTGCCCAGAAAACCCGGGCCCGTACCCCAATCTGCGCGCCTGCCACTGGAAGCTCATACGTGAGCACCAGTTGTGACCGCCCGTATACAAAGATCGCCTCCACTACGCTGCGCACCGGACCATCTTCTATGACACGGACCGGGTCGAGCCTGGGCTTCCGTACGCCACAGATTTCCGCGCTCTCTTCCGGTGACGCCAGTCTGAATGCTCCAATCACGTTGCGGAACTCTCGTCTCTGCGTTTCCCACGCATCATCACTATCGGCGAGCACGTACGCGACAGGACCCGGATCGGCTAAAAACTCTGTGTTCCCGCGCATGTACGAAGATATCAGCCCGCTCTCTGTGTCCACGGACGCCACATACTCATCGCGGACAATCGTGATTCTGCCGTTTGCATCGGGGACAGTTGTTGGTCGGGGGCGCTCGGGGATCGATTCCGGAGTACAATCGAGCCGCGATAGTGATGCCGGAGGAAGCGTAGCTCTGAAGACCATCCGCTTTCGCCAGTCAACACCGACCGAGCTGGCTTCTTTCTCAAACTGGACGGCGACCGGAAGACCGTGCTTCCCCTTGCTCCCGGCCGCCTCACCGGTCTTCAGGACGACCTGGTAGCTGGTAAAGGTTCCGTCACGATTCTGCTGGGAAGGCTGAAACTCGACCTCAAAGTCGTCTGTGATGGGAAACGGGTGGGGGTTATAGATGAAGATAGGTATATCACCCTCTGCCGGCTCTGGTTCACCGCGTGAGAGCGCAAACAGGACACGCGCGCGGATGCGTGAAACGGTTTCGACGCCGCGGCCAAGCCGCATAAGCGAGGCCTCCTCCACGGCCGGTATGCTTGATCCTGGCAGGATGTCGTGGAACTGTGAGAACATCAGGTCTTTCTGAGCATCGAGAAACTCAACGACTGGATACTTTAGTGCCCCACGTAAGGTTGCCTGGCTTGCCATCTTTTCTGTCGAATAGAGCAGATCCTCGAGTTTGCGGTGAAACTGTTTGATGCGTATCTGTGAGGTGTAGCAGCCGGGCGCCCACGGGTTGAGGTGGTCTCTGTGCTCCGGCAATGCGGCAATCGGCTGGCGAGCTTTGAAGTATGCCGGGAGGCTGGAATGGACTACTCTGGCCATCCCAGACTCCCGCAGCTCGCGCTGAAGGTCAGTGATCGCCTCCAGGTCCTCGCGTGAGGCGCCTCCACCATGGTTCCCGATACCCCACAGGAGCATCCCGATCGGATGCTCCATCCCTGAATCGAGATACTCACGAATCTTGGTAGTAGCTTGACCGCGGTGCGTCTC
The DNA here is from genome assembly GCA_964599075.1 of uncultured Spirochaetaceae bacterium. GTDB lineage: Bacteria > Spirochaetota > Spirochaetia > DSM-27196 > SLST01 > SLST01. The sequence goes on from CAZREG010000124.1 coordinate 3,093, forward strand.
GTAGTGGCCATAGGCCCGGTGCCCCACTACTGAGGACCCATCGAACCCGACCCAGGTAAACTCTTCGGCGGGAAGTGAAAGGTCATGAGCGTGGGGGCGACAAAAGACATACGAGTCATACCCGCTCTTCGCGAGGATCTGGACAATACCACGACTATGGCCGAATGGGTCAAAGTTGATAGCGGTGGTGGGCCGGGCTCCAAACTTCTCCGCGAAGTAGCGACGGCCATAGAGGGCGTGTCTGGTGATGCTCTCACCGGAGGGCAGGTTACAGTCGGGCTGGAGGTACCAGCCGCCCATGATCTGCCAGGACCCGGCCCTGACCAGGGACTGAATCCGTTCAAAAAGTCGCGGGTCGTACTCCTCGATCCACTCGTAGAGCACAGCCTCATTATGATTAAAGACGTACCCTTCATACCGCTCGCAGAAATCGGCGGCAATTCGAAAGGTGGAGAGTGCCTCAGCTGCGCCCTCTTCCCACTGCCAGAGCCAGACAGGATCAAGATGGGCGTTGCAGAC
>CAZREG010000125.1:0-3518 GCA_964599075.1 uncultured Spirochaetaceae bacterium
CTCCTTATACGTCGGCTGCGAACTGAGCCTCAGGGTTGATTTTGAGCTTCTTGATAGCGCTCGTTACGACCTTCTTGTCGATCTCACCGCGCCGCCACAATGCGTGCAGTCCAGCGAGTGCGATGTTCTCTGCGTTCACTTCAAAGTGCGCGCGAAGAGCCTTGCGGTTGTCACTCTGGCCAAAGCCGTCTGTCCCGAGCACGGTCATACCCCCCGGCACCCAACTCGCCACCGAGAGTGGCACCGATCGGATGTAGTCGATAGCCGCCACGACAGGCAATCCGTCAGAGAACTGCTCAGTTACGTAGGGTTGCTTCTCTTTCTTCCCCGGGTGCAGGCGGTTGTCTCGGTCGGTACGAATTGCGTCATCGTAGAGCGCCTTCCAGCTCGTCGCGCTGAACACATCGGCATCTACATCGAACTCATTGCCTAACAACTCGGCGGCCCGAAGTGCTTCAGGGAGAAGGGCGCCGCTCCCAGCGAGATGGAGCTGAATCTTCTTCTGCCCCTCTTTCACCCTGTACAGGCCGCGGAGGATGCCATCACCCGCATCTTCAGGCATCGGCGGCATGGGGTATTTGTCATTCATGACCGTGATGTAATAGATAAGATCTCGATTCTCCTCATACATTTCACGAATCCCATAGCGGATGATGGTTGCCAGCTCGTACGCGTAGGTCGGATCGTAGGCGCGAACGTTTGGAACGGTCATGGCGAGGGCATGGCTGTTTCCGTCCTGATGTTGGAGTCCCTCCCCGGGCAACGTTGTCCGTCCTGAAGTCCCGCCGATCAGAAACCCACGGGCCCTGATGTCCCCGGCAGCCCAGATCAGATCACCAACTCGCTGGAATCCGAACATGGAGTAGAAGAGGAAGAACGGGAGCATTGGCACTCCGTGGGTAGAGTAGGATGTCCCGGCAGCGATGAACGATGAAATGGATCCTGCCTCTGAGATCCCCTCTTCCAATATGGCTCCGTCCTGACGCTCGTTGTAGTAGAGGAGACTCTGACGATCGACGGGCTCGTAGTGCTGTCCGTCGTGAGCGTAGATTCCGGCCTGTCGGAACAGTGCCTCGAGCCCAAAGGTCCGCGCCTCGTCAGGAATAATGGGAACGACGTGTCGACCAAACTCCTCGTCCGCAAGCAGATCTCCGATAAGCTGAACCGCAACCATTGTGGTAGCCACGTCGCGGTCTTCGCTGCCTTCATCGTACTTCCGAAATGCTTTCGCACTGGGCTCAGGGAGTCCACTATGATCAGTACGGCGCTCAGGAAGGAAGCCGCCGAGCTCTTCACGGCGCTTCCTGAGGTAGGTGACTTCTTCGCTCTCCTCGTCAGGCTTGTAGAACGGTGCGCTGGCAACATCTTCGTCGCTGATGGGAATACCGAACCGGCTTCTGAACTGCCGCAGTTCCTGTTCGTTGAGTTCCTTCTGTTTGTGGGTGACATTACGCCCCTCACCCGCTTCACCAAGCCCGTATCCCTTGATGGTCTGGGCAAGGATGACCGTGGGGCGTCCATCCGACTCCATCGCGCGGGCATACGCATTGTACACTTTCACCGGGTCGTGGCCGCCACGCCGCATCTTCTCAAGCTGCTCATCTGAGTAGTTACGGACCAACTCGCGAAGGTAATCACTGCGACCGAAGAAGTCCTCCCGAATATAGGCCCCATCGGCGGTCACGTAATTCTGTGCCTGCCCGTCAAGGAGCGAGTTCATTGCGCTGACCAACTCCCCGGTTTCATCCTTCGCCAGAAGTGGATCCCAGTCACTCCCCCAGATGACCTTGATGACGTTCCAACCGGCGCCGGAGAATGCTGTCTCGAGCTCCTGGATCACCTGTCCATTCCCACGAACCGGACCATCAAGTCGCTGCAGATTGCAAGCAACGACAAAGATCAGATTGTCGAGCTGTTCCCGACTCGCCAGTGTGATGGCCCCCGTGGACTCAGGCTCGTCCATCTCACCATCGCCAAGGAATGCCCATACCCGCTGGTCATTCTGTTCACGGAGCCCCCGATCGGTGAGATAGCGATTGAAACGAGCCTGGTAGATCGCCTGAATGGAGGTCAGTCCCATCGAAACAGTGGGAAACTGCCAGAAATCAGGCATGAGCCGGGGATGGGGGTAGGAGCTCAACGCTCTCTTGTTGAGTATCTCATGACGGAAGTTGGCCAGGTGCTCCTCTGAGAGCCGACCTTCAAGGAAGGCCCTCGAGTAGACGCCCGGGGACGAGTGGCCCTGAAAGTAGACCAGATCCGGACCATCATCATGGTCGTACCCACGGAGGAAGTGATTAAACGCTACCTCCCAGAGGGTGGCCGCGCTTGCGTAGCTGGAGATATGGCCACCGATACCGTGATCATCGCGGTTCGCTTTGACCACCATGGCCATGGCGTTCCAGCGAACAAGGCTTTTGATGCGTCGCTCGATCTCCCGACTGCCAGGATACGGCTTCTCATTCGCCTGCGGAATGGAATTCAGGTACGGAGTTCCACTTGGCGCTGCAAACCGAACGCCGGCCTGCTGAGCGCGCTGATGCAGAAGTGCAAGAAGCTCCGCAGCTCGCTCGGTATCTTCGTGCTCAAGGACGTAATCAAGAGAGTCTATCCACTCCTGGTTCTCTATCTGTTCACGTGCGGAATTGTCTGCCACAGAAGCCTCCACGGCAGCAGTTGCACGATTCGTACCAAGGCGAACTATGAGTAGAGATTACACATGGCACGATTCATGCACCGGACTTGGTGGAGGATATATGCTACAGGACACCGAAACACTTGAAGGCAGAGCAGTAGAGGCTGCCGACGGCTCGTTTGGCAAAGTTGAAACAGTTTACTTCGACGAAGAGAAATGGGTCATACGATACATTGTAGCGAAGCGAGGTTTCTGGATCTTTAGTCAACGCGTTCTCGTTTCGCCAATATCTGTAACCGGCACCCCGACGGACGGCGGACGCTTGGGGGTTTCCCTCACCAGAGACGAGATCAAAAACGCGCCTTCCGCAGATCTACACCGCCCGATTTCTCGCCGCAAGGAAGAGCAGTTCTACCGATACCACCGCATGCCAGTCTACTGGGGCGGAGCAGGTCTGTGGGGTACTGCAATGACTCCCATGGAGGCCGGTACCGTCACATATAGTCCGGGTTCCAATGTAGATCCGGAAGACACTGCAGATGAAGAAGAGTACCATCTGCGAAGCACTCACGAAGTTGAAGGCTACACCGTATCCGCAACCGACGGACCCGTCGGTCGAGTTTCCAGTTTCCTGTTCGAGGACTCAACCTGGGCGATCCGATATCTCCGGATAGACGCGGAGAGTGAAATTGGAGGCGGGAACCTCTACATCTCTCCATACTGGGTCAGCAACATCAGCTGGATCGAAGCTCAGATCCACCTGGGCATCCCCAAGTCACGTCTGACTGAGGTACCGACCGTGGGGACGCGGGGGGCGCTGAGCAGGGAGGAGGAGGAACGGTTGCACGCATATTTTGAGCAGCCCCGCTACTGGAAGTAGCTT
>CAZREG010000126.1:0-3452 GCA_964599075.1 uncultured Spirochaetaceae bacterium
TTCGGGTAGACTCTGAGACAGGAGGTGCGGATGGAAACCCTACAGCTCTGCGCGCAGGACGGGACAACGCTCTACGGTGAGTACCGTTCTCCGGCCTCCCCTTGTGCAAGCCTCATTGTGGCGCACGGTATTGGGGAGCACAGCGGGCGCTACGTTGAGCTTGCAGACACTCTGGCGGCCTCGGGAATAGCGGTTCTTACCTATGATCACCGCGGGCATGGACGCTCAGATGGGCAACGCGCCTTTATTCGGTCCTGGCAAGAGTACGATTCAGATCTGGGACTGGCGGTGGCGGAGGCGCAACGCCGCGCACAAGCGGTTCCGTTCTTCCTGCTTGGGCACAGCCTTGGCGGAACCATAGTGCTTCACTATTTGGTAGGCGAGTACCCAAAACCGGCCGGCGTGATTGCGAGTGCTCCGGCACTCGGGACGCCGGGGGTCTCACCGTTTCTTCTGCTTCTTGCCCGGCTCATGTCGCGGGTGGTGCCGCGGTTCAGTATGGATACCGGACTGGATTTGGAGAATCTCTCCCGCGACCAGGCGGTGATCGACGCGTGTAAGAGTGATCCGCTGGTGCACGGGAAGGGGACCGCCCGTCTGGCCACTGAGCTCACCCGGGCACAGGAACAGATCTTTGACGGAATTGGCGGAGTTGATCTGCCACTCCTGCTTGCCTACGGGGATTCAGACCGCATTGCACCACGGGAGCCTATTGAGCGCCTGCTCGTGGCCGCGGGGTCTGCGGACAAGCGCCTTGAAGTCTTTGCCGGCGGATACCATGAGCCCCACTGGGATCTCCAGCGTGAGGCAGTACTCAACCTCTATAGCGAGTGGATCACCACCCACGTCTGAATGCGGCACCCGCAGGCGCGCGAGGTCTTGCCCGCCGAAAACAGAAGCCAAGTCCAGCTCTCTTTGCTTGAACTGAGAAGTAGCGGGAAGGCACCGGTGGTTGACGCGACAACGCTGGATCTGCGTGGTGAAATCTCAGTGCCGCAGTGCTCAGCAGACCAGCACGCGCTTTTTCGCCGGGGAGCATACCTTGCGTGCCGGGATGACGTAACTGCAGTTTTGATTTCTCTGCGTGTAGCCGAAAATCTGCCGGAATCCACGGATGGCACGGTAGTTGTACCAGTGCTATAGTTGAGGTCCGCATGCAACAGATAGTGCTCACATTTGTAGGTAATCGCGATCCATTTCCTGCTCAGGGTGATCCGTCGGCAGACGGGGAGGCGGGGCCGATTCTCTCGCTGCTCCAGGCGCGGGAGTTCAGCCGCGTGATCCTCTTCTGTACCGGCTCAGGCTACATTGAGCGCGGCCGGGAGGTGGAACAGGCGGCACGGGAGCTTGGTGTTACCGCTACGTTCAAGTTTGTATCCATTGAGCTTACCTCTCCAATAGACTACGTGGAGATCTACCGTGAGCTATCCGGAGCGCTGGAGAGCGTGAGCGGTTCGTTTGCTCATCAGCAGTCAGGGATCTCCGTTCTTCTGGACCCCGGCACCCCACAGATGCAGACCGCATGGTTTCTGCTTGTTGCAAGCGGCCGCCTTCGCGCAGCCCTTCTCCAGGGAATCCCCGCGCGCTTTGCCGGTGGTGCCTACAAGGTTCGACAGGTTGAGGTGGGACCGGAGCAGTTTCCCGGCATATCGATATCATCTGCACCGCCACAGGCGGTCGCCCCGGCCACCCCAGTCGCCCCGGTCACGCCGGAGCAAGCATCCGCGGCCTCACCAAAAACCGATGCGTCTCAGTGGACCCGCAGCTGGGAGACGACCATTGTGGGCACAAGCCCTGCGTTTGAGAACGCGCTCGAGCACGCACGGAACTACGCCCGCTATGAGATGAGCGTCATGATCCGGGGGGAGACTGGAACGGGGAAGGAGCTTATTGCGCGGCTGATTCATGAGGAGAGCGGGCGGTCAAACGCACCCTTTGTTGCCGTGAACTGTGCGGCCATCTCCGCTGGTCTCACAGAGAGTGAGCTCTTTGGTCATGAGAAAGGAGCGTTCACCGGTGCTGAGCGCTCACGCCTTGGGCAGTTCCGCGCCGCAGATGGTGGGACCATCTTCCTTGATGAAGTGGGCGATCTGCCGGCCGACGCCCAGGCAAAGCTCCTGCGTGTTCTGGAGAACCGGACACTTACTCCGGTGGGATCAGACACAGAGGTGACGGTGGACGTCCGGGTTCTGGCTGCCACCAACCGTGATCTGGAACAGCAGATAGAGGCTGGAAACTTCCGCCGTGACCTGCACGAGCGGCTTGCCGCAGTCACAGTCTACATTCCGGCACTGCGCGAGCGGCCTGAGGATATATCGATATTACTGGATCACTTCATCAGTCTGTGGAACAGACAGTATGGCGAGACCAAAGGACTCTCAGATGAGGCCCGGCGCCGCCTCTGCGAGTACCCCTGGCCGGGAAACGTGCGGGAGCTACAGAATGCAGTCAGCGCCATGCTTGCCATGGGGCACTCCGAGCACATAGGTCCGGAACTCCTGCCGCGCTCGGTTCTCAAGCACTTTGCCAGTGAGTCGGCTGACTCTGTCATCTCAGCCGAACTTCCCGACGACGGGCTTGATCTGCGCGCGGTGCTCCACAACATAGAGAAGGAGTACTTCCTTCAGGCGCTCGAGCGAAGCGCCGGCAACGCCGAACAGGCTGCACGCACGCTGGGCCTCCAGGGTCCGGCGTTCCGCAAAGCTGCCCGTGAGCGGCTGGGGATCGAGTGGCGGGAGCGGGAAGCGTAGGAACCGATAGTCCGGTAGCAGCCCCTGGTCACTGACCATTCCCCGACACAACAGTTACGCTCTCACGTTACTCCGGTTGCGCTCCCTGACCAGATATCAGCCGAAACAAGCCTTTTCCAGCCGTTTGGGCGGCTTTCTCTGGTTGGCATGAATCCTGCTTTCTATTGCGCAGGAGGCATCATGCACAAAGAAACCACCGGATTACATCGATCTGCATCTCTTCTTATTGGTCTTGCCGCGCTGGTTCTGCTGGCCGGATGTGGCTCACCGGGTGATCCCGGAGTTACTTACATGGCCATAGACTGGTCCAGTTCACCACAGGCCCTCTACTTTCCCGCATTCCCGCAGACCATCATTGCCGGGCAATACGTCCAGCACGCTGCCGGCACCTATGAGGGCGAGTACGTTGCCTGGGACGGCAGCTACTGGGTGGCGGACTACTGGATAGAGGTTGAATCCGGTGGACCTGCTCCGCTTATGGGGACCGGAGACCATGGGGACGAGTACTACCTGTCCATGTGGCTCTACTCCTTTGGTCCCTCCGTTTATACCGATGCTGTGGTCACCCGGTCTGTCAGTTCATCAGCACCAGAAGCTCGGAACCTCACAACCATCAGGACCGATGGCACCGTCCCGCAAGCAGTCATTGATGCACGGCTGGCCGCCGCAGGTCAGGAGCCGGTACTGGTGCGCACAAGCGGT
>CAZREG010000127.1:0-3366 GCA_964599075.1 uncultured Spirochaetaceae bacterium
TTGTCTGCTTCCGCCACCCGCGATAGAGTACCCCATGGCTGATACACCAAACGTGATTCTCGTCAACTGTGATGACCTGGGTTGGGGAGACCCTGCCTGCTACGGCCACCCGCGGCACAAGACCCCGCACCTTGATCGCATGGCCCGCGAAGGCTCACGCTTCACAGACTTTTATATGGCATCCCCGGTCTGTAGCCCCTCTCGCGGGGCAATGCTCACCGGCTGTTATCCGCGCAGGGTAGGGTTTGGTGACTTTGAAGGACAATGGGTGCTGTTCCCGGGTCAGGGTGTGGGCCTTGATCCGCGAGAGCAGACTATTGCCGGTGCCCTCAAGGAGGCCGGCTACGCGACCCGGATCGTTGGTAAGTGGCACTGTGGCGATCAGCCTGAGTTCCTTCCGACGCGCCACGGGTTTGACGGCTACTACGGGATTCCCTACAGCAATGACATGGGTCGGCGAGATGGGGGCACGCAGTGGCCACCGCTTCCCCTCCTGCGGGATGAAAGCGTGATGGAAGAGCAACCGGACCAGGTGTCTATCACCGCTCGCTACGTGGAGGATGCGCTCTGTTTCATGCGCGAGCAGAAAGACAGGCCGTTCTTCCTCTACCTCGCACACATGTACGTGCATCTTCCCCTTTATGTACCGGAGCGCTTTGCACGCGAGAGCAGCAACGGCCGCTACGGCGCTGCAGTCGCGGCGATCGACTGGGCCATGGGCGTGCTTCTGGCGGAGTTACAGAGACTGGGGATTGATGAGAACACCATGATTCTGTTTACCTCAGACAACGGAAGCAGGAACGACTACGGCGACTCAAACGGTCACCTGCGCGGGCACAAAGGCGAGACATGGGAGGGCGGCCAGCGTGTGCCGCTTATTGTCCGCTGGCCCGGCACCGTTCCAGACGGCCGGGTTGTGACTGGGATTACGAGTGCGATTGACCTCCTGCCTACAGTAGCCTCCCTGTGCGGTGCGAAGGTAGCGCCGCGCGGCCCGATTGACGGCGTTGATCTTTCGGATCTGTTCATCGGCCGGACTGATGAGAGCCCTCGAACCGAGTTCGGCTACTTCCACTTCAACAGCCTGGAAGCGGTGCGAAGCGGACCGTGGAAACTGCACTTCAGAAAACGGGAGGAAGAGATCCGTGAGCTCTACAACCTTGAGGAGGATCCGGGAGAGACGATCAACCTCTATTCCGAGCGGCCGGAGATGGTTGAGCAGCTGACGACCGTTGCGAAGCGGCTGCGCGAGGAAGTGGGAGACGCCTCAACCGGGCAGCCCGGTACCTGCCGGCCAATAGGTCGCGTGGAAAATCCGGAAACGCTGACCCACTACGATCCGGATCATCCCTACTACATGGCGGAGTACGATCTGACGGATGTCGGGTAGGGTGGCGTTTGCACTCGGTGCCGCGCTACACCACCAGTACCACTTTGCCCAGGTTCTTCCGGTCCTGGAGCATGCGGTGCCCTTCAGCGGGTGAGTCAAACGGAACCTCAGCGGCTACGATTGGTCTGATCCAGCCTTCTTGTGCTCCGGTGAGTATGGCCTCTCCGGCAACGCGGAGGCGGGCCACCTCACTCCAGAGGTGACCCAGGTTGAGTCCGGCGATTGACCAGTTGTTGCTCAGAAGCTTCAGAAATCCCGGGCGGGGCATGGACAACGCTGAGCGGAGCAGAGAGAACCAGCTTCCGCTTCCAGAGCGGATGGCGCTGCTCGAGCCGAAAGCGATAAGCCGGCCCAGCGGCGCCAGGACCTCCAGGTCTCTCGTGAGACTCTTCCCGCCCAGCGGGTCAATGATGACATGAACTCCGTGGCCGCCGGTTGCTGCTTTGAGCTCGGCAACCCAGTCACTCGTTCTGTAGTCAATGAGTTGGTCCGCACCCAGCTCGCGCAGTCGGTCATGCTTCCAGCTGCTCGCCGTCCCAAACACCGTGGCACCGACATGTTTGGCCAGCTGAATTGCGGCAATGCCCACGCCGCCACCGGCGTTGTGCACCAGTACGCGCTCGTCCGGCTGAAGGTTGCCCAGCCGATTGAGCGCCAGATAGGCGGTGAAGTACTGGACCGGAATTGCCGCACCTTCGGCGAAGGAGAGTGACTGGGGAAGCGCGTAGACCTGGTTCTGCGGGACGGCCACCACCGTTGAGTATCCGCCGAACCGGGTGAGCGCCACGACACGGTCCCCCGGAGAAAACCGATCTGTGTCCGGCCCGCACTCGCGAACCAGACCGGCCACCTCGTATCCAACCACGCATGGGCGGGGAGGGGCGTCGGGGTAGATTCCCAGCCGTGCCATGACATCCGCGAAGTTTATGCCGCAGGCTCTCACGTCAATGAGTACCTCACCGGGCTTCGGGGTAGGGTCATCGGCCTCTCTGACCGTCAGTGTCTCAGGGGGTCCCGGCTTCGTGATCCAGATCTGTTTCATGGTTCAAAGGTACGGGCATTGGTCGCGCTCAGTACAGATCAGCCTGAGACTCGCGGTGGTCGTGTGACCATGTGTAACCGGCCGCAAAAAAAGCAGCCGGACCTGTGCGTCCGGCTGCGGGGCCGTGGTTCTAACTGATTCCCGTACCGGCTAATTCTCGGGTGGGAGAATGACCTGATCAATGACGTGAATGACGCCATTCGTGGTGAGAATATCGGTCAAGACGACACTGGATGAGCCATTGAGCATGACTGTACCCATATCAACGGAAATCCTGATCGGGCTTCCTTCAACGGTCGGAGCCTCATCAAGGCCCACGACATCTGCAGCGAAGACGCGGCCGGGGACAACGTGATAGGTCAGAATCTCAGCAAGCTGATCGGGGTTATCCAGCAAGCTTTCCAGAGTACCTTCGGGCAGGGCGGCGAACGCGTCGTCGGTGGGTGCAAACACGGTGAACGGTCCTGCGCTCTGCAAGGTCTCCACCAGACCGGCCGCCTGTACCGCAGCCACCAGCGTGTTGAACGAACCGGCGGCGACCGCGGTCTCAACAATGTCTGCCGTGGGGGGAGTGATGACCGCATCTATGACATGAATGACGCCATTCGAACCTTCGATATCGGTAATAATGACGTTTGCGTCGTTTACCATGACCCCGCCACCTGCAGTGCTTATGACGATCGGCTGACCCTGTAGAGTGTTGGCGCTCGAGAGCTCAACAACCTGGGCGCTGCCAACTTGACCAGCAACTACATGATAGGTCAAGATGCTGGTAAGGGTTGGGATATCGGCCAGTAAGGACTCAACGGTCCCCTCTGGTAGCGCAGCAAAGGCCTCATCGGTTGGTGCAAACACCGTGAAGGGCCCCTCGCCTTGCAGTGTCTCAACCAGATCAGCCGCCTGAAGGGCGGTGACAAGTGTCTCGAACCGGCCG
>CAZREG010000128.1:0-3345 GCA_964599075.1 uncultured Spirochaetaceae bacterium
CGACGATCAGTCGCTCGAGAACCCGGTCAATCGGCTCGTGCTCGCCAATCAGGCGATCGATCGACTGATCGAATGCACCGATGAAGCGGTCGACGATCGCTTTTATCAGCCCCTGCTTGTCGCCGAAGTGGTGATAGAGAGCGCCCCTCGTTACCCCGGCGCGTTCGGCCACGTCGTCAAGCCTCGCCGCGTGGTACCCGACTTCCGCGAAGGTGAGCACGCCCGTCTCAATCAGGGCGATCCGCGTTGCCTCTGCCGCTTCTGCTGTGCGTCTCATCTCTTTGTGTCTCCCCGGCAGAGCGTGCGTTCGAGAACCCGAGTGTGTGTATCAATGGCCATCATTCGACCCTTATTATACATGTGTGCATGTATGTAAGCAAGAAGAATCGAAAACGGTGGGAGGTTGAGCAGGGGTGAGAAATGAGCCTATGCGCTTAGTTTCTGAATCTGGCGCAGCGTCGCTTTCCAGTTCTGGCCTTCAAGCCGGGAGAGGGTAGCTCGCTTTGCGCGCCGCCACTGGGGAATGGCTTCATGGAGAGCCTCGTGCCCGGTGTCCGTGAGACAGTAGACCCGCACCCGCCTGTCCTCACCGCGCTTCTGCAGGACCAGCCCTCTGTTGACCAGGAGTTCTATGGTACGGGAGATGGTGCTGAGATCACTACCAAGTCGCGCCGCAACCTCACTGCCACTGGCCGGTTCTTTCCGTCCTATATTCACCAGCAGGGCGAACTGGGCAAGCGTCAGATTGCTCTCGCGGAACGCCTTCTCAAACTCCCGGGTCACGAACTTGTACGCCTTCCCCAGGTTGTATCCCGGACACGTCTGTGTGATGTACTCCAGCTCGTTTGTACGGTTGCGGTCTCTGCGGTTTCGGTGCAGATGGATCGGTGGTGTGGTGGTTCGACGCTGCTTTCGCCTTCCGGGCACCGATCTGCCCTTTGGACGCGGTCGGTAGGATGAAAGATTCACACCGGCAACATACCTCTACACTTGGCCGGAGGCAACTGCGGATCACCATCTACTTGGTGGTACAACTATCTCTGCCGGTTTACCGATGGCGCTACGGGCTGTTCAGTGACCAATCGTACTCGTAGGCTACCCGGCCGTCGTGAGCCTGTAGTCGGGACGCCATCTCCGGGCTCACGTACTGCGTCACGTGGGCAATCACACCGGCCAGATCGCCATTGAAGTCGGACACGTACCAGTCAAAAATAGATGACAGGATGAGACGGTTCCCGTCAAACCTGACGCCTCGTGGGTGATTGATGTACGCACGGGCCGACTCATCAAAGACTGCATTCCAGTTCTCCGCGCTCAGCGGTTCTGGGTAGAGGTCGGGGCACCCGTAGCTTGCACAGTTGACAACGTAGTGAATCCTGGGGTCCTGCCAGATAGGCCGTATGATACGGTGCTCCACGTCGTTGAGGGAGAGTTCCTCCCCCTCTATCGTGAGCAGCTCTATGTCCCACGGGCCGGAAGCGAAGAGCCCCGGTCTGATATCCCGAATCGATTCTACCGGATAGTTGTCCAGAATGAGCTTCACGGTTGCCGCGTTGTAGAGGTTGATCCAGTAGGCAAGCTGTTCGTCACGGTTGAGCGCTGATACAGCAGTCTGCTCGAGCGAGTCAACATAGCGGTCCAGCGCGGCACGGTCCGCGCTGCTAACCCCAGCGTAATTCACTCGATTGACGCCTGACGGGTGATCGGCAACGAGGTAGCTGTCCAGGAACGCTGCCCACAACGAATGATCGATCCGGAGGGTGGACTCTTGATCGTGCGCCTCCCACCGGGGCCAGAGCTCAGCCTGTGGAGCACCAAACAGCGAGTGCGCAGCGGTGAGCAAGAGGATCGCCAGGAACAGAGGAGCTGCTGGGCGGCGGTGACTACTTGTAGGCACAAACATGTCTCCATAATCGTACCTGGCGGGCAACCGGTCAAGCGGGCACGCCCACTCCTAGGCCTAGATCATATACTTCACATCCGAAGCATAGGTCGGGTATGCCCAGGGTGTCTCGCGGAACTCATCTGCAGTCATGCCAGCCCGGATTGCGGCGGTCAGGAGGTTGATCTGCTCACCGGCGTACGGGCTTGCGATAGAGGCGCCGAGGATCTTGCCGCTCTCCGTGTCCGTGACTACCTCGTAGTAGGCCACCGCGCCGCCAAGACGCCGGGAGCTCGCCCAGTTGTCCCCCCGGCCGGAGTTCACCGTGATCGTATGCCCGGCGGATCTTGCCTCTTCCGGTGTCAGTCCGACGTTTGCCATCTGGGGATGCGTGAAGACCACCGACGGGACAGTGGAGTAGGTCACGCGCTTTGACCCGGGTGAGAGAATGTTTGCAGCGGTAATGCGAGCCTCCATATCACTGATCGGCGAGAGCTGCTTTGTGGTCGTGCAATCACCGATCGCGTAGACACCGTTCGCCGTTGTCTGCATATACTCGTCCACCGCAATCCCGCGGCCGGAAGCCTGCACTCCTGCCTCCTCCAGGCCTAGTGCCTCTACGTTCGGCGCACGACCGATCGCCCCCATCACCCATGCTGCCTCGAACGCTCCCTGATCGGCCGTAGTTACTGAGTAGCCGGTTCCACTCTCAGAGATACCGGTCACGCTCGCTCCGGTGACAAAAGATATTCCCAGATGCTGCCCGGCCTCAACGACCGGATTGACCAGAGAGGCTGGAAACTGCGGCAGCATCTGGGCACCCCGTTGCAGGATCGTAACCCGTGCGCCGGCGATTGCTGCGACAAATGCGAACTCCATGGAGATATACCCACCACCGATAAAGACCATCGATTCAGGAAGAGTCTCGAGCTCGAGGAAGTCGTCACTTGTTGCGGCGAGCTCGCCACCGGGAATGGGCAGGTCGCGGGAGCGGGCGCCGGTGGCAATAATCACGTTCTGCGCCTGCAGTTCCCGGCCGCTCTCGTTGAGTCTCACGCTGGTTGGGCTGATCATGGTTGCCCGCTCCACATAGACATCAATGCCGCTCGCTTCAAGTGATTTTCGGGTGCTTCCCGGTATGGGATTGGTGAAGGAGCGCTTAAATCTTTGCAGCTCTGCCCAGTCGATGGAGGCCGGGGAGGCAACGCCGTGGCCTGCCAGGGCCCGAGTATGTTCAACGAGCTGCGTGTTCACCACAAACACCTTCTTTGGCTGGCAACCACGCAGGGCACAGGTACCGCCGATCGGGCCCTGGTCAATAATGGCTACGTGCTTTCCCGCGTCCCTGAGGATTCCGGCGGCGGTCTCCCCCGCGGTTCCTGTTCCAATGATTATTACGTCGTACCGGGTCATGTAATACCTCTCCAAAATTGCTTGTATCAACAACTATCGCCCTTGCACAA
>CAZREG010000129.1:0-3323 GCA_964599075.1 uncultured Spirochaetaceae bacterium
CGCTTGAGAAGCGGCAGGTAGTGAACAGGAGACGCCTGACCGGCAACACAGGTGAATTGAATCGCGTGAAGCCCATCGAGATCGAGCAGTGCATCGAGGTGCCGTGCCTGGTCTACGCCGTCGAAATGGTAGAGCGAGTGGTCCATCCACTCGATCTGCGATTGCAACTCTGGAACGGCAAACTCCACGAAGCTCTCAGGAGAGATCATTACCGAGAGGTCACACTGCATCTGCGCGTGACGCCCCGGCGCCCAGGTGTTCAGCCAGCCGATCGTGCTTCCGCCATCGTTGTTCGCGTGGGTGATCTGGAACACAGACTCAACCGTCTGCCGCCACGCATTCTGCACGCGCACGAGCTCCCGGTGCACCCAGTCGGGCCGCGAGAGCATGTCGATAAGTAAACCTTCGCTGCCTCGCAGATGTGCGAGCGCGTCCAGGTTCCCCGAGGTGTCCGGCATGGAGACGAAGAAGCGCCCTCGGGCCTCATCGGAGAGGTAGCGAGCGAGCTCCAGTGTCGCCCGATACAGCGGAGCCTGCGGGTCAAACTCGATCGCGGGTGGGTCATTGTCCGCCGCGGGTCCGTCTGACAGCGACGGCTCGAACCAGATGGTAGAGGTATCGAATCCGTATTTCGCCCCCGCGAAAAAGGCCGCGTGGCCGGAAGCCCCAAGGTTGAGCCAGATCTGCGGGAACGCATCCCCGGCGAAGTAGGTCTCCTCGAATCGGCGGAGGTTCTGCTTGAGGATGTACTCGCCATCGGTCCAGCGCCGTTCGAGCGCAACGGCAGCCCTATCGCCGGTAGCGCGCGGTGGCGCGCCTTCGGCCGGAGCGGTGACCGCGATCATACAGCGATCTGCTACCTGTTGACTCCAGAATGCCTCGAACCGACGCCGTGTCGCGTCCCAGTCGGCAACCCATTCCATCCCGGTGATCACCCAAGCTCGGGTAGAGGTTGGCGCTCGCCGTTGACAATGAACGGATCTGCCCAGCCCCAGGGCGTGCCGTCGCTCTTGAGAATTGGCTCAGGGGAGAACTGCGGCAGGTAGACGCGCCGCATATTCGGGCTGGTGTTCGGTCCGCTTCGGTGAAAGACCAGGCTGCTAAAAGCGGCGACGCTTCCCGCCGGCAGGAGCACCGGGATCCCTGCCTCTTCGCCCTTGTAGCCGATCTTGTCGTGTGTCGCCGGATCCTCGCTGTGCTTCACCAGTTTTCGAGTGCCGGCTTTGCTGTACGGAAGGATGTAGACGGTACCGTTCTCGACCGTTACATCGTCAAGCGTGCACCAGATTGTGACGTAGGGCGTGTGCGACGTACTCACGTATCCGGAGTCTTGGTGCCAGGAGAACTTCATGCCCTGTTCGGGGCCCTTCACGACGAACTGCTCGTGGAAAAGGTAGGCCGTGTCGCCTATGGTCGCCTCGCATATCTCACGCATCAGGTCCGAGAAGAGAAACTCACGAAGAATCGTGCTTTCCATCTTTTTGTACCACTGGCTTACGAAATAACGGTTCCCTTTCCGACTCAAACCCTTCTGCTCTACACCTTCGGCGTCGAACTCACGGTCCATCTCGTCCATGAAGCGCGCACACTCGGTGCGAAGCGATTCGACAGTTTCTTGTGAAATGACGCGCTCGGCGAGGAAGTAGCCTTCGTCTTTGAATTGTTGTATGTGATTCCCTGTGATCACTTAGCCTCCTGTGTGACGAAATCGTACACCCGGTTCTGTGAACGCGCATCACACATACCGAATCATGTGTTATCATATTCTGCACTATGCACGATGCTATTGTGGTTCCGAAAGACCAAAACGGTTTCGTGATGCGTCTCAATGACAGCGGTGGGCACACCAAGCTCCATTGGCACGAGGAGCTCGAGTTTAATCTCATCGTTTCCGGGAGTGCGTACTACGTGATCGGGTCCAAGCGATATCTTCTCACCGCTGGTACCCTCATATGGCTTTTCCCGCGGCAGGAACACCTGCTGGTGGACTACGGGGACTCGTTCTGCATGTGGGTGGTTCTCTTTACTGAGCCGGTGCGCGACCTTCTTGCCACGCACCCGGAGCGCAACGCATGGCTCGCGCCCGACCCGGGCAGAGTTCTCATGCGCAGGCTTGCAGCCAGGGACTTTGACCGGCTCGACGAGCTCTCACGTATTGTCCACAGCACCACCGGTGACGGTGACCGCTTTAACCTGGGGATCTCGTTTCTCGCGGCGGAAGGGTGGGACGCCTTCCTGCATGGGGAGGCGCTTGAGGGTGGATCGGACCTCTCTCCAATAGTCGTGGGGGCGCTGCGTATCATTTCGCGACACGGTGGATGCGTCACTCTTCCCGAGGTTGCCGCCGAGCTGAACGCCACCGTAGGATGGTTAGGTCGCAGTTTCCATCGGGAGTTAGGTGTCACATTCACCCGATACTGCCAACGGATCAAGCTGATGCAGTTTTCGTGCTTGCGAAAGGAGCATCCCGGCTCATCACTGATGAAGCTCGCCTATCGCGCGGGATTCGGGAGCTACGCACAGTTTCACCGGGTCTACACCGGCGCCTACGGTGTTCCACCGTCGAAAACTGTCCAATGATCCTGACGAGCGCAGGCGGGTAGCTCTACGGCTACTCTATAAGTCATACCACAGACGCGTGCGCTGTTCCGGTCAGCGCGCGGGCAAGACGCCGGTCGAACGTAGTGAGGACGCCGTTTCGTTCGGCTCCCGCGCCCGAATCTGAGGAGTCCCTCCCTGCGAAAGCGTGCGCCGCATACGTTGTTCTCATACCTTGACTGTATGACATCCTTAGGAGTCAGGATAGTTGTCGCGTAGCCCGCACCACTACGGCCCCGGGGTAACCCTCGGCGCAACGGCGGCGCTTCTGACGTTCAAAGAAGGCTCGAGATATCTGGGGGGACAGCGAGGACGACGGGTGAGCTCGGAGGACCGACGGACGGCGGTGAAGCGGGTTGCCGAAGCGGTTAGCAGCGGAGCGCGTCGAGCTTCTATCGCATCCTGGGCCATCACAGATTGTTGGCGCAACGTGGAGAGTCTGCCCAGCGACGCTATCATCGCCCGGATGTGTATCGCGCTACTGGGGCGAACCAGGTGTGGTCTTGTTTGCGAGCGATCTGGCACGAGACGGCGGGCGTGTATCTCTTCTTGCGAGCTTGCCGCAACATCAACGCTCCCCATTACCCTCGGCAGGCGGTCCAGTTTGTCCAGCCGGATGTCGCCCGGAGCGGTAGTGTAACCGGCTTCCAGCGTTATTCGCTGATCGTTGGTGTTGGCAGGGTCCCCGCAGCGAGGCTGGTCGGACTGAGCAGGAACTGGAGCTG
>CAZREG010000130.1:0-3298 GCA_964599075.1 uncultured Spirochaetaceae bacterium
GCTCGAACTGACTATTCGCCCAATCTCACCGTGGAGCGCTCTCAACTACCAGGTGTTTTCCCTCGTTTGGTGAGTATCAGCTGAGTGCGACGGCACGCAGGAGGGCAGCGAGGCCCTCGCGCATGGCCGGGACGCGCCAGCTGTCTTCTCGGTGGCCGGGCATCCAGCCGCCCACATTTGTGTGCTGCTGGTTGATCCATGCGGCGGGGTAGGTGCCGCTACTTATTGTGGCGTGCAGCAGGTCGACGGTAGGGGAGGTGGGCTTGAGATCAATGAAACTCTCATCTCTGGGCAACCAGCCTTCTTTCCAGCCGAGGCCGAGCGGATCGCCGTCTGCAGGCACAAGGGTCGCCGGCTCATGCGGATGTGAGGAGACGCCCCACTCCCAGATGTACCCGGCCCATTCGGCGAATGCTCTCCACTCCGGCCAGGCGCCGAGTCCGGCGTGCACAATGAGTAACGGCTTTCCGGCCTCTACCCATTCGGTGAGTGTGGCTCTGGTTGTGTCATCTGACTCTTTCCGGGTGTGGTAGAGAACAAGGACCTGCGCGTCCGTGATACTGGCACCAGTCAAACCGTCTGACTCCGCGTTGATTACGGAGGGCGAGATCCCGGTGATGGCGGTCAGGGCGTCGGAGAGGCCTCCGGCCCCGCCGGATCCGAAGTGTTCGTCCGCGTAGAGAACGCTCTTCAGGCCTGAGGTGGCGAGCGTTGGTCGGTGCTGCTCTACTTCAAGGGGCGCATACGCTGCGGTGAACGGTAACTCAATCTTTCGCATGGTACGCGCTGATTCGTGCGCTGCGTAGGCAAGCTCTGTCGCCAGACCGGAGTTGGCCACGTCATTGAGCATCTCTGCGCCGGTCTCGACCCCGTTGATGAGCTCAGTGAGAAGGGCGCCAAAGTCGCCCAGCTCGCGTTCTGCGGAGTACGTTTGTAATCCGTGTTCGTCAATCACCTGGACGCCTGCGCTCTCATGGAAGCGCAGGAGCCCTTTTGAGCCACGGACAACGATCGGATCCTGCTGCGGGTTGTCTGGACCGGTGATAAAGATGGCCTGACGGTTATCCGGATACTCCATAAAGATGACCGAACTGTCCTCCACCGCGTGCCGGTAGCGGCGGGTTCCGGTATGATCGATTGCCGCCAGAACCGATACGGGCGCGGCATTGAACAGATAATTGGCCAGATCGAACCAGTGGACGCTCCACGAGAGGATGTCCCAGCGGTCACCCACACGCGCCTCAAGCACCAGGCCCTCGCCAAGGCGGCCGTCTGCGAGCAGCTCGCGGGTGAGCTTGCTCAGTGGGTTGTGGCGTCGCTGGTGGGCTACCGCCAGGCGCGCTCCGGCCTTCTCGCAGGCAGTGCGCATGGCGGTGATCTCACCGCAGTCGAGAGCCAGCGGCTTCTCGCAGGCGATTCCGCTGACACCGCGTTCGGCAGCCTGGATAACCATGGGCGCATGAAGGCCCGGCCAGGTGCAGATGCTGACAAAGTCCGGGGTAAGCGTGTTGTACAAATCATCGGTGGAGCGAAACAGATCCTCCTGGCCAAGTCCGTAGGTCTCTCCAAAGGCGGTCAGGTTCTCCTCACTGATATCGACGGCCAGGAGGCGGACGTCGGGATCGGCCTCGCGCCAACCGTGGGCGTGTGCGTTCGCGATACCCCATCCCTCTTTGCCGGGCTGGTTCTTTCCGCATCCAATGATTGCTGCCGTTCTCATATGTTTCACCTCTTTCGTACTGTTAGAGTGCCACGTAGTCGATTGCGTTCCTGATCAGCTGACGATAGCTCGGATGTGCGTAGCACGGTGGCTTATCTCCTGGCTGAAGGTAGACGATTCGGGATGCGCCGTACGTGTGTGTCCAGCCGATGACACGCTCGGATGCAGGGTGCGTGGTAGTCAAGAGTGGCGTTACGTCTGCGGCGATCCAGTAGTTCCCGTAGGTTTCGTCGGTGATCGTGAAGTCTTCCAGTTCACGGGTGACGGGGTGATCACGATCTTCAATGTGAACGGGGATGAGTTCGTCATCTGACCAGGTGGATGGGCCACAGCGGTCGTTCCCGACCCGGGTCTCTGTGAAGCTCCAGAATCCACCGAGGATGCGAGGGAACTCCAGCCAGTTTGGATAGTTGTAGAGGCAGTGGTGAAGGAACACGCACCCGACTCCCTCCTCCAACCGCTGTTCAAATGCCTGTCGTGCGGCATTGCTGATTTCTGTGCCATGATCAAAGAAGACCAGCGTCTCGCAGGGCTCAGTGAACGCCGGCTCAACGTCCGGGTGAGTGAACTCGGTCATCTCAAGACCGTCGGCGTCACGAAACATGTCAAGAAATGGCTCGCGTTCGTAGGGGTGCCCACCGGTAAGAAGATTGATCCTGGTCATACGTCACGTCCCTTAATCTTTTATTGGAACATACAATTCACCGGAGCAACTTGCTTTCACAGAAGGCGTCCGGTAAATAGTGTACATGGAAGCGATCAGGAGTTGCGGCCGCTGGCTGCCTCAGAAGAAGACGCGAATCCTCTCTCCCCACACTGATCCGGGACTCGAGCTGGTGTACCTGGCCAGAGGTGAGATTGTCTGGGACTATGGGGGCAGATCGATAGATGTACGACCACCGGCGGTGTCGTTTGCGCTCCCCTGGCAGGAGCACAGCAGTGCCACCCTCCGCGTGCCGTCATGCGAGCTCCACTGGGTATTGATCGGTCTGGATGACCATTACGAGAGTGAGCCGATCACGTTCGGTCTGCACCCGGATCTCAATATTCAGCGGGATGACGAAGCGCGCATCCTTAATCTCATCCGCCGGGCGCCGTATCCCGTGGTTGCCGCGGACAACCTGCTTGCGGATCTTATCCCCCGCATGGTGACCGAGTTTCACGGCGACTGTGATGCCACGCGCCTGCGCTCCCTGGCCAACCTGACGCTGGTGGAGCTTGCTCTTGCGCTCCAGCGCCGTCCCGACCCCGAACCGCCGCCCACGTCACGGCAACGCGTCCGTGCTTTTTTGGATGAGCTTCAGGCGAGCTGCGATCAACCGTGGACGCTCGAAGAGATGGCGGGTCGCTGCGCCCTCGGCCGAACGCAGTTTGCCGAGCATCTGAAGGCGTTGACCGGAGACAGCCCGGTGCAGCTTTTGAACCGTCTGCGTATCGACAAGGCTGTCCGCCTCCTCCGTGACACTGACCAGGAGGTCACCGACATAGCCTTTGCGTGCGGCTTCAACAGCAGCCAGTACTTCGCCCGTGTCTTCAGTGACTATTCCGGCCTCTCAGCCACGGATTGGCGTGAGAGCC
>CAZREG010000131.1:0-3234 GCA_964599075.1 uncultured Spirochaetaceae bacterium
GATGAGTTGGTCGCTCAGCGCGCGGATATCGGGTCCCTTGGCACCGAGTTGCGCGCCCAGCGAGAGCTTATGGAGACCCGTTTCGCTGCGGTAGACGTCCGCTTTGCAGATCAGCGCGATGCGTTCGAAAAGCGGTTTGACGCCATTGACCGCCGGTTTAATGCCCTCACCTGGGGACTCGGGCTGGGCGTTACCCTGTTGAGCCTGCTCATGACGGTATATCAGTTTTTCGGGTGATCTGCGCCACCACCTGTCCCACCTCCGCCGCTACCCTGTAGCTCAAGGAGATTCACGTGCTACGCAAACTCACTGACAACATCTTTCTGGGGCCCATGCCCGGCACCACCACGGAGACGGTGGACCTTTGGACCAACCGACTGAGCAAGCGTCAGGTAACACAAGTGATCTGTCTCGCACCGGCGAAGGATATCAAGCGACTCTCACCTCAGTACGACGCCTGGCGTAGAAACCCTGTCATCCGGCAGGAAGGTGCCTTGCAGGAGGTAGGACTGACTGACTTTCCGGTTCCCGACTACGGCGTGCCTGAAGACATAACAGCGTTCTGGGATCTTGCATGCCGAGTCTGGTACCAGATGATTCCCGACGGAGCCGTGATATACGTCCATTGCCGTGCCGGCATCGGGCGTACCGGCCTGTTCGCAACAGCCGTAATGATGGTCGGCGGTATGACACACACCACGGCGGCCACCACGGTAGCGGCGGCCGGGTCTGCGGCGGAGAGTGAGCCGCAGCGGCAGCTCCTTCGTACCGGTCCGCCGACGGGACTCGTGGAGAACTATCGGGTAGGTGCCGGTGGCTGACCACAGAAGCGGCTCACGTTACAATGGCAGCATGGCGGAGGAGCGAGCAAAGTTTGGACGAGTAGTCTGGGTTGACCAGCAGATAAAGAGCGGTCGCAAGCCCAGCGCAAAGGAGCTTGCAGAGGAGTACGAAACCTCTGCCCGAACCATCAAGCGGGATATCCAGTATCTGCGTGATCGGTATGGCGCACCGATCGAGTGGGATGCCGCGGCCAACGGATACTACTACTCAGAACCCACGTGGGAGCTGGGAGCGGTGCCGCTGACGGAACACGAGTTGTTCTCGATCACGATTGCCGCCGACGTGCTTGATGCGTACAGGAACTCTCCGCTGCATGAGGACCTGAGCCGCATCTTTGACAAGCTCACCGCACACCTTCCGGAGAAGGTAAGCGTCACTCATTCCATGATTGGCGAGCGATTCAGTGTCTTCCATCTTGCAACCTCATGCATAGAACCTGGAATCTGGGAACTGGTTTTGCAGGCGCTGCGCGAGTGCCGCGTCCTTCGGTTCCACTACACCGCTGCCGGTTACACCACCAGTGTTTCAAAGGCGTGCGAACCGTATCACTGCATTGGATACAAAGGAGAGTGGTATCTGGTAGCTCGTGACATTGAGAAGGCGGCGCTACGGATATTCGCCCTCTCGAGGATGGAAACCGTCACCCTTTCAGACACCACCTTCACCGTCCCTGCCGGTTTTACCGTCAATGACTACGTGGACCCCGCGTTTGGCATTCACCTGAACGACCATCCGGAAGAAGTGCGAATCCGTTTTATGCCTCACCTTGCCGGCTACATCCGCGAGCGGCAGTGGCATAGAACGCAGAAGATCACCGAACGGGCGGAGGGATCCCTGGAGCTTACCTTCACAACCAACCAGCTCAACGCCATCCGCTTCTGGGTCCAGAGCTGGGGCCCCGGAGCGGTTGTCCTGGCGCCGGCGCAGCTCAGAGAGCAGGTCAAGAGTGATTTACAGGAGTCCATGGAGTTCTACCAGTCAGAGGAGTAGATCGGGCGTGCCCCCGCCTGCAGCGGGGTCGCGTGCTGCAGGGGTTTCGTCCGGCCACAGGCCGGACCGGCTGACGCCGCCCTTCCGCCCGCTCACGCTTTCCAAAGAGGCTTACAGGAGGATATATGATTCGCACGTTCGGACTCCACTGGCGGAGAGACTGCGTGGACTGGGGACGACAGAACAGAGTAGGCACGCTCATAGGGGCTGCGTCGCGCTCATCTCGTGCAAATCGGATTGATTTTCGTGAACAGCGTGGAATATACGCTCTATACTCCGAGTTCGAGACCGTCTACATAGGTCAGACTGGGGCCGGGAACCAGAGGCTCTTCCTTCGCCTTCGCCAACACCTTACAGACCACCTGAGTGAGAGATGGGACCGCTTCTCCTGGTTCGGTACCCAACGGGTAACTGGCGCCGGGCAGCTGTCCGTTGACACCGCAGCAATTCACGAAAACATGAACTCAGCGCTGAACATCCTGGAAGCGGTGGCAATTGCAATCGCCGAACCTCGCCTGAACCTCCAGCGAGGGAAATGGAGCGACGCGAAGCAGTACTTCCAGGTGTGCCCGCACTCCGCCTCGCTGGTCTTTGATCCGGATGAGACTGGTGAGGAGCTTCAGTAGCACTCCCTAAAACCTGATACATCGCAAGGTCTAAAGCCTATGGCTTTCCTTCCGCCACCACACGCGTCAAGCTCTGCAGCGAGCTGCGGGAGAACGGAAGGCAATGCTGAAGTCAAACCGGCGCCTTGTAGACGGATCTATCCGGCGGGTGCTGTTCACAGTCCAGACCACCTTGTTTGAGTGGGAATCAAGACCTCCCATGAGAGATGCAACTGAGACCACAGTGCGCCAATACGAGCCGGTAACGTTGGGGGCGGGGCTCCAGATCAGCCGAATTGACAAGTCCCGCCGTGACAAAGCGACCCAGCGCACGCTGCACCTCACGCACGGTGCACCTGGCTGCTGCCGCGACAAACCGGTAAAGCTGATCTTCCCGAGTCTCTGGGTATCTACCCTGCAACTCAGTCTCAGCCCGAACAGCGCTTTGCGCCTGCGTTCCGAAGCGCGCAACACGTCTCCGGTAGCGCCCCCATAAAGGAAGTTGGGTATTGTGCTGTTCGGCAGGCCGGGTGGTCAATGAAAAGTCGGACCGACGTACGCCGCCCTCCCGCCCGCTCACGCGGCCGGTGATGCAGCCGGCATCTCACCCGCGTAGTAGTTAATATAAAGGAGGCTCTATAGGAGACCCTCAGATGAAGCTACGAAGTGAGGACATCACCCGGATCGTCTTGCAGGTTGCACCGGCAGGAAAACAGCTCGTTGCCCAGGATGAGAGTGCCCGCCCTGCGAGAGGTCACGGAAGCTCGATCCACCACGATGGATGTTCGATTTGATG
>CAZREG010000132.1:0-3205 GCA_964599075.1 uncultured Spirochaetaceae bacterium
CTGATCCTGCTGGCCTATGAGCTCATCTACCGCGACGAGGCAGATGAGCAGCTCACAACACTGGAATCTACCCGCTACACCCTTGAGAGGGTGACGGGAGAAAAACAAAACGGCAAGGAGTAACCAATGCCAAAGAGATTTCTTCTTCTACTGGTGGTGATCATGATCACCACATCCGCCTTTGCCGGCGGACAGGATGAGTCGGCTGCTGATGAGGCGGTGACCATCCAGATTGCGTATCCGGTCGCTGTCGACGCACCGGTCACCGAGATCCTGGACCAGTACGCCCAGGAGTTCATGCAGGCCAACCCCGGCGTGACGGTTGAGACCGTCTATGCTGGTGGATATGGCGATGTGCGGACGACCGTGCAGACCACGATTGACGGCGGCGGCGAGCCCCCGGCACTCGCGGTGATGCTGGCTACCGATCTTTTTGATCTGGCAAACGCTCAGTACATTGAGCCGCTGACCCCTTACATTGACTCGATGGACGGCGGCGTGGCGTATCTGGACGATTTCCTGCCCGCCTTCCTGGAGAACTCCTACTATACCGGTGATCTCTGGAGTCTTCCGTTTCAGCGAAGCGCGGTGGTGATGTACTACAATGAAGACATGCTGGTAGATGCCGGCCTGGGTGTCCCGACAGACTGGCAGACGCTTGCGCAGACCGCCTCCGCACTTACTGAACGTGACGGTGATGCGGTGACTCGATGGGGCATTGAGTGGCCGTCGGGCTGGCCGTACTGGTTGTTCCAGCCTCTGGCGATCGGAGCCGGTCAGAATATCGTTGGCGATTCAGATACGGAAGTCTTCTTCGACGAACCGGAGGTGATTGATGCGATCAACTACTACATCAGTCTTTCCGAGCAGTGGGAGGCGACACCGGCCGGTGTGCAGGCATCCTGGGGAAACGTTGTCCCCAACTTTGTCTCCGGCAACACCGCGATGATCGTTCACAGCTCCGGAAGCCTCTCGAACGTTCTCAATCAGGCCGGCTTCACCGTGGGTGTTGCGGCGATCCCCGGACAGAACGGTGGCGCCTACAGCGTTCCCGGTGGCGGCAACCTCTACATGACCGCTGGATTGACTGACGCGCAGAAGCAGGCGGCATTTGAGTTTGCCGTATTTATCACCGACGCCGCGCGAGCAGCCGACTTCTCCATTCAGACCGGTTACATTGCAACCCGCGAGAGCGCGTTTGCGCAGGAGAGTATGCAGGCGTACATCAGCGAGAATCCCCAGGCCGGTCAGACCCGTGACGCGCTTGCGACCGCAGGCAAGGAGCTTGCCGTCCAGAACCTGGGTGAGGTCCGGAATATTTTTCACAGCTACCTGCAGGCCGCGTTCAACGGCGAGCTTGATGCGGCCCAGGCCATGGCGAGTGCACAGACAGAGGCGGACGCAGCACTTGAGGATTTCCGTTAAGCAACCGCTTTAGTAGGAATGGTGAGGCAGGGCCCGCGGGCCCTGCCGTTTCTGGGGATTCAATGAAGGAGATGCAATGAAGAAAACAAATCAGTTCCTTCCGTATCTACTCATCCTGCCCACGCTCATCTTTGTGTTGGTCTTCACCGTCTACCCGACGGTCGCGAGCATTGTCGGCAGTCTCTTTCAGCACCGGTTGAACATCCCCCGGTTTCGCGAGCCGGTGTTCTACGGCCTGGGCAACTACGTAGACCTGTTCTCAAGCGAGCGGTTTCTCCAGATTCTCACCAACACCGTTCGATACGTGGTGACGCTGGTGCCGCTCTGGATTGTGGCGGCTCTCTTTCTTGCGCTCTGGCTTCAGAAGGACCGTTTCGCCAGATTCCGTGCGGCGGTCTTTCATCCCACGATCCTGCCCATGGTCTCTGCCGCTACCGTCTGGCTCTTCTTTTTCACACCAGACTACGGCCTGTTCAACCAGTTCCTTCGGTTTTTTGGATACACCGGGGCGGAGAACTGGGTGAGCAATCCTGACCGTGCGCTGTGGGCGCTGGTGATTGTAGCGTTCTGGAAGGATGCAGGGTTCTACATGATCTTCTATCTGGCCGGAGTCCAGAATCTTCCTCGGGACGTCTACGAGGCACTGAAGATAGAGGGAGCCGGTCCCCTGGTGACGTTTTTCCGCTTCACTCTCCCGCTTCTGCGCAGAACTACTCTCTTTGTGACAACTGTCGCGGTCATTGGGGCGTTCCGGGTGGTAGACCACGTGTTTGTCATGACCCAGGGCGGCCCGAGCAACCGGAGTGCATTGCTGCTCTACGATCTGTGGCAGGTGAGGTTCAGCAGTCTGAACGTGGGGCAGGCCGCTGCCATCACGGTGATTCTTGTGATACTGCTGCTGTTCTTTACCGTCTCCAACTTTGTGTTAAGCGAACGGAGGTCTTCGGATGCGTAAGGCATGGTCTGTCCTGGGTCTTCTTTTTGGCGTTGCCCTGGCTCTGCTCTGGTCCATGCCGCTGATCTGGTCGCTTATTGCAAGTCTACGGCCCGTTGGTGAGCCGTTTGCGCGGGGTCAGATCTGGTTCGGTTCAGGCTTGAGTCTTGCCAACTACGCGCGCGCGTTCCAGCTTGCGCCCTTTGCCATCTACTTCAGGAACACCGTGTTGCTGGTCACCATGATTCTTTCGGTCCAGCTGGTCACCAGCAGTCTTGCCGGATTCGCGTTCGCGGTGTTCAGGTTCCGTGGACAGAAGCTGCTGTTCACGATCATCCTGACGCAGATGATGATACCAACGGTGGCGCTTCTTGTTCCCAACTTCCAGACTATCCGGTTTCTAGGCCTCTACGATACCATTCTGGCAATGGCCTTACCGTTCTGGGGCAGCGCCTTTGGCACCTTTCTGTTGCGTCAGTCATTTCTCTCCATCCCTCACGACTATCACGATGCGGCGGTGGTGGACGGCTGTAACTGGGCCCGTACGCTGTGGCATGTCTATCTGCCCATGGCGATCCCGAGCATAATCGCCTTCTCCATCTCCAGTGTTAACTGGCACTGGAACAATCTGCTCTGGCCGCTGGTTATCACCCAGAGTGAGTCTGCACGGCCGCTGACTGCAGGACTTGCTCGTTTCACGCAGCTTGGCGAGATAGGCGCCCAGTGGGGATTGATGTCTGCTGCCACACTCATTGTCGCGCTTCCGCTTCTTGTTCTCTTTCTCATCTTTCAGAAGCGGTTCATAAAGGGCTACATGAGCTCAGGTCTCAAATAGCGGGGAGTGTC
>CAZREG010000133.1:0-3178 GCA_964599075.1 uncultured Spirochaetaceae bacterium
CAAGCCCCGTGCGCACTATCCGACTCATACCCCGAGTGTACCACGCAGAAAAACGCGCGTCGCGCTGACGTTCGGCGTTAGCTCGTTTAGTGATGCATGTGGCCTCTGCCCGTTGTACATCTCGATGAACGACCCGATGCAGCCGCGCGCCTGTGCCGAGCACCTCGATTGCCGACGACTTGTCCATCGTCAGACTCAGATCCCAGGCGAGAATCTTTCTTGAGTAACAGTCGATGATCGGCGGAGAGCCGGATGAGGCAGGGACCGTTCACCGCGTCTCCGCTCGCCAGGCTCTGCTCGTGATCATCTCGCGCATGGTCGAGACGATCGTGCTGGAAATGATGGCGACGCTCTTCTGGATTCTCTTCTCGATGCCGGTCAGCTTCCACGCGGCTCGGTACATCATGTCGGGATCGCCATTGACGATGGCGATCTACTACGCGGTACGATTCGTCATGAACGTCGTGCGGAGCATCGATCCCGGCCCGATCCAGGCAATCCAGGCCGCCCGGGCGAATAGCCTGCAAACCATTGCCTATGCGATTATACCGCAGATGATTTCGCCCTTTGTGAGCTTCAGCATCTATCGGTGGGACATTAAAGTCCGTATGTCCACGCGTATCGCCGTCTGGTTTATTGCCGCGACCGTTGGGCTGCTTGACTACGTGAGTGCGGAGATTCGAAAAAAGCTCGCCTAACAGTAAGCTATGCTATCGGGATGGTGGCGTCGTTCTTCGCGTGCCGTCGCTCGGTGAACCCCATTACAATCGTAGCCACTACGACCACCGCCGTTAGACCAAAGCTCGCGAACAGAAAAACCGCCTTGATCCGAACGAAGATGAGTCCCATCTGCAGAAGCGCAATCGAGCCGACTTGCGGTCCGGCGAGATAGCCCACGAAGGTCAGGTTCTCGAGCACGTCAAAGAGGCCGACCCCAAATGGTATGAGTAGAAGCGGTGATCGCAAGAACCATCTCGCTATTCTCGTGCTTCTTTTTTTGAGCACAGCCACCCACAGTATTGAGATTGCTCCGAAGACGATCGGTGGCATCAAATTATCGATCACGAAAAACTGAAAGTAGAGCGACCGCGCCTCTTCCGTGTAGCCGTCGAGGAGTAGTGCGGCCTTGTCCATGGGGAGTATAGAACCGAGATTGGCAAGGTCGAGCAGTTGCGCACCCGCGACCGAGGCGAAGTGAGCTCCAAACGAGTTGAGTGTGAACGCCCAGTAGACGTTGAGGCCAACAACAAGCAGCACAGCCGCTACGATTGTCGTACGCGTTCCCAGGGCGCGCACCAGGTTGTGAAGAACCGATCGCTGCATCGCGAACGGCTTGTCCGTTAGATTGTGTTCTTGTTTCATCTGATCCTCCGAATACAGTTTACAAACATGTAAGTAAATTAGCAAGCAAATTCCGTAACTGTCATGAACCTTGGGGATAGGACGCGCGCTTTTCGTTTACCTAACGCTACCTCGGGAGCCATCCTGAGAGCAGCATCTCAATGATCCGTTCGATGTTCTTTGTCGACTCCGCGCGGAGTTCCTTGCTCGAGCTCGCGTGAAGCGCCTCAACTAGGGTCACGAAGCTCAACGCGGCAAGGTCTACGCTCTCTACGGTTATCTCGCCACGCTCCTGGGCTTTGGCAAGCACGGAGCTCAGCGGAAGGCGCAGCGCGTCGAAACTAATAAGACGCAGCTCAGATGCCGCCTCGTCTCCGATCGCCGGAAAGTCCGAGAGTTCCATCCGCGCGACGTTGATCGGTGGGTTGGCGGTGAGCCAGCCCGCCACGGCGTGAAGCTGTGCCCTCACCGAGTCTCGGGCAGTCGCTATTGCTTCTTCCATCCCGCGCTGGTGTGCGGTGAGGCTCTCTTTCATCACGTCGAGGTAGAGCTGTTTCTTGCCGCCTGGGAAGTGGTAGTAGAGTGCGGCGTGCTTTACGTCGAGCTCGCGAGCGATGTCGGTGAGCCGCACGGAGTCGTACCCGCGCTCGGCGAATAGTTCTCCGGCTACTTTGAGTATTCTTTTCCTACTGTTGGGATCGGGTGATCGTGCCATTCCTTACAATACTGTAAAAGAATAGTCGGGAGAGGACGAGAGGTCAAGGAGCCACGCATCCGCGGCGGCAGGTAGACTCAGGCGCTGAGCACCGCCTCGCCGCGGGCGCGAGCGGAGCCATGGACGTGCTGAGTCTCATCCTGCATTCGGAACATGGAGAATAATGCCCTGGCCGCCCCTGACCCGATCCCAATCTCCGAAGTCAAAGCTCCGAGTTTCTTTCTGATTCTTCCGGCCCGCGTCCGCCAACGTGCGTGTGATCCTCTTCGTCTTGGAATACTAGGAGTGTGTCTGACTGAGCCCTTGGGGTCAGGGCCCAAGAGAGCACCCGTTGCCGTGTGTGTCATGGTTCCGGCATCACCTGCGGTCGGTGACTCTCACCGACCGCAGGTGGAACGATCGTGCTCCCGCGACTAATCCGGTCTGAGGGCCCACAACCGTTTCAGATTGTATGCGGTGCAGACCAGCGTCCACTCGGTGCTCACCTTTTCCATTCCACGGAGCAGGAATTGGCGAAATCCCATGGGCGCTTTGATGATTCCGAACGTGGGCTCGACAGTGCTCTTGCGCTTCGCGTAGATACGCCTGCCTTCCTCGTTCCTGATCTTCTCGCTCATCGCCCAGAGTCGCTTGTATCTGATCTTCTTCGGCGGCTTCTCGTCATCTCTCTCATTATCCTCTGACTGCTTCTCCTCGGCCTCCTCAGCCTGGCGTAGCAGTTCTTCAATATCCGCCTCGAGTTTCGCTTCAAGCTCCGCGGCCCGATCGTAGCGCACGCTCTTGGCTGTGCGGAGAGCTCGACGAGCGCGTCCAAGGATTCCTCAAGCGTGAGCTCGCAGGACAGTGGCCCTACGTGTGGCTGGACGCCACGTATCTGAAGTCCCGGGAGAACGGTCACGTGGTCAGCAGAGCGCTCGTGGTGGCCGTGGGGGTCAACCAAGAGGGCCGGAGAACGGAGTTCCTCCGCGATCTGGCGGCTCGAGGACTCACCGGGGTACGGTTGGTGATCTCAGATGCCCATCAGGGACTGAAGAAGGCGGCTGAGAAGGTGTTTGGCGCGACGTGGAGCGAGACCGCTGATCGGCTTCGCGAACGGTTTCCGAAGCTTGGGACTCTGATGGA
>CAZREG010000134.1:0-3113 GCA_964599075.1 uncultured Spirochaetaceae bacterium
ATTTTTCGGTGAACCGGAGTTTGCGGGCCGCTACGTCGCCGACTACCTGTCGCCTCCTGCAGACTCACGTATTCCCGCCTGGCACCTCGTCGGTGGACGCGATGCGGTTGAAGAGAGCGAACTGACCGGCGAAGAACCTGACGACGGCTATCCGGTGGTGCTCGACGAGTGGATCAAGACTGACGGCCTGCGGTGCCTGAAGATCAAACTCACCGGAGACGACGCTGCTTGGGATCTGGCGCGGCTTATGCAGGTAGGCCGTATCGGGCGGACCCACCAGGTCGAGTGGCTCAGCGCGGACTTCAACTGCCGGGTCACCGAACCTGCGTACGTGAATGACGTACTTGACACCTTGCGCGGCCGCGACAAGGCGACGTGGGACGCACTTCTTTACGTCGAGCAGCCGTTTCCCTACGATCTGGAAACCCACAGGATAGACGTGCATTCGGTCGCAGAGCGAAAGCCGCTTTTTATGGACGAGAGCGCCCACGACTGGAAACTTGTCAGGCTCGGACACGAACTCGGATGGACCGGCGTGGCCCTGAAGACCTGCAAAACCCAGACCGGAGCGCTCCTCTCGCTCTGCTGGGCCCGGCAGCACGGGATGCAGATCATGGTGCAGGACCTGACCAACCCCATGCTCGCCCAGGTTTCCCACGCACAGCTCGGGTACTACGCCGGAACGATCATGGGCGTTGAGACCAACGGCATGCAGTTCTACCCGGAGGCATCGAAGAGCGAAGCGGCAGTTCACCCCGGGCTCTACCGACGCCGCGACGGAACGGTTGATCTGTCGTCCTGCCTTGGTAGGCCGGGATTCGGATATCGCACAGAGGAGATAGACCGGCAGCTCCCGCAGCCGGAACTCGAGCGGAGGAAAGATGAGTAAGGTACGATTAGGGATCATTGGAGTTGGAAACAGAGGCACGCAGCTGCTCGGATACAGCATGGTGAACCCGAAGGCCCAAATTGTGGCCCTGTGTGATGTTTACGTTCCGTACGTCGAGCGTGACCGCAGCAAGGTCGACCCGGCGTTTCTGGCGAGTCGAAAAGTGCCTGAACTCAACGAGTCGTTCTCGGGTTCTGTCGACCGCTATACGGACTTCCGCGATATGCTCGACCGCCCGGATATCGACGCGGTCGTCATCAGCACCCCCGACCACTGGCATGCAGTACAGACGATTATGGCCCTCCGCTCCGGTAAGGACGTATTCGTCGAAAAGCCGCTGACGGCAACCATCCATGAGGGACGGAGGATGGTCGAAGTCGAGGCCGAGACTGGTCGTGTCGCCGGTGTCTGTCTGAACCGGCGCGGGTCATCGATTTACCGTGAGCTCGCACAGCGTGGCGCGGACAACATTGTCGGCAAGGTCGTGAACGCCTACGCCTCGCACACGAGCAACATGTTCAGCAACGGCATCGGTCGGGCAGAGCCGCAGGAGCCCCCTGCCGGATTCGACTGGGATCTCTGGTTAGGGCCACGACCGTACCGCCCCTACACGAAGAGCATCGCACCATACAATTTCAGATGGCAGAACGAGTTCAGTTCGCAAATGGGGAACTGGGGTGTCCACTACATGGATGTGATTCGCTGGCTCACCGGTGAACTCGCACCGGTATCGGTAACGGCTGTCGGCGGTAACTACGCGGTTGACGACGACCGGAACATTCCCGACACCATGACCGTGCTCTTCGAGTTTGCCTCCGGTCGCATCTTCGAGTTCCAGATCAACGAGGCCTCGGCAGGCTACGCGATACCCGCAGGAGAGATAGAACTGCGCGGCACCAAAGGAACCCTGCGCGCCAATCAAAACGGTTACCGGGTTGTTCCAACGAAGGCCGGTCAGTTTCAGGACTGGGATGCCCTGATAGAGCCGGAGGAAAAGCAGATCGAAAGCGGAGACAGCTTTGGCGACCTTGGCATCAAGGAGAACTCCACGGCGATCCTTATCGACAACTTCCTTGACGCTGTTGCGGATAGATCCGTCAAACCATACTGCAGCCTCGAAGAAGCGCACCGCTCTACGAGTTTTGCCCACCTCGCAAATATTGCGTTAGCCACCGGAGAACGGCTTCGCTGGGACGCCGGGACCGAACGCTTTACAAACAGCGACGCAGCGAACGAGATGCTCCACTACGAATACCGAGCGCCGTGGTCGCTCGAGTAACAACCGGAGGATCACGCATGAACAAGCAGTACGTCGTTTTTTCAAAGCACCTGTCCTGGCTCGCTGGAGATCAGCTGGCCGAAGCCGTTGCCGAAGCCGGGTTTGACGGAGTTGACCTTGTCGTACGTCCCGGCGGACACGTGCTCCCCGAGAACGTTACCACAGAGCTACCTCGCACTGTTGAGATGCTCGCCGCGCGCGGCCTGTCGTGCCCTACAGTCGTGACCTCGATTACCGGGCCGACGGCCGAGGCCGAGGCGGTCATACGCGCTGCGGCTTCGTGCGGCGTTTCGGCCTACCGCATGGGCTACCTTGACTATGGCGATTCGATTGAAGAGTCGCTCACCCGGCATCGACCAGCGTTTGAGGGACTTGCGGAAATGAACGCCCACCACGGAATACACGGTGCGTACCAGAACCACGTGGGAACACGCGTGGGTAGTGCGGTGTGGGATCTGCTGCCGCTGCTTGAGGGTCTTGAGCCGGATGCTATCGGATTGCAGTACGATATTCGCCATGCGGTCCTTGAAAGTGGTACAAGCTGGGAGATAGCCCTGCGTCGACTTGCGCCGTGGATCCGGACCATAGTCGTCAAGGACGGCTACTGGAAACACAAAGATGATGGAACCTTCGCTCACACGAGCTGCCCGATCGGAACCGGCATGGTCAACTGGAAACGATTCAACGAACTGCTGCCGGAGACCGGCTGGGACGGAGTAACATCGGTCCACTTTGAGTTCCCACTCTTCGACCAGGACCCTGCGATCCTCTCGACGGCCGAGCGAACGAGAAAGACGGTCAATGCGATGCGCACAGAACTCGAGCACGTGCGACAGATCATCTGATCAACCCGGCGGAGCGAGTGAATCAGACAATCGTGTTGCAACTGAACCTCAGACGGATCGAACCAGAAAACTCCGTATGGAGCTCGCAGACTCCTGGCGG
>CAZREG010000135.1:0-3112 GCA_964599075.1 uncultured Spirochaetaceae bacterium
CGCCCTATCTTCTTGTGCAGTATCCCAGCTTTTCCATGACCGGCGTGACAATGCCGCCCACAGATCAGGGGGCCTGGCTCATCGCAATCGGCAGATTGGGTCAATAAGCACAGTCCTGATCCCGCACCTTGTGATTCCCTCCATTGCTGGATAGGCTGTCGCATGTCCGATCGGCCAAACATCCTCTTTCCTATGTCAGACCACCATTGATCCGATGTTGCCGGGTTCGCCGGCTCAAACCGCGACAGATCAGGGGCTACAATTCGTGCCCGCAGCGGCCGCCCGTTCACCGTATCTTCAGCGCGACCCGGTGCGCCAATCCTGCTCTGTTTCACTCGAACCACCCCACGGGGAGAGAGTACTGCGGGAAGCGTGGAACGCCCATCATTCGGGTTCAGCGTGGGTGGTGATTTCGCTCTCGTGATCCTCCGTTGAAAAGGACGAGGGGATCACGGCGGCGGCGGGGTCGAGTCTACGAGCATTCTGAACGCACCGGAGTCAATCTGGCCGGTTCGTGTCGCCGGTACGTGGAGCCAGGTGTCTGCGACAAGCAGGTATTCTGTGGACGTGGTAAGTGAGATGTCCTGAATGTCATCGTCGGGCCCATTGTCGCCGGATTGCCACGTGAGGTAGCCGAACTGACCGGCACGATCGTACGGAGAAAACGCCGGGGTATACCGCGTGGTCACCGATGGTTCGCCGTCGACCGGCACCGGGACGTAGCGTGAGCCCGAACGCTCAAAGAGCATAAACTGGCTGTAGGAGTCCCGGTTGTTGACTGTGTCGCTGCCGTAGCGGAACGCGTGGTTCCCGGGTGTCCCGCTTGTGAACGTGAGCGCACTGAACGCGTAGCGTTCTCCCACCTCTACGCGCTGTTCGCTGTCCGGCGTGATGTTTGTCGCCAGACTCTGAAGATCCGTGTAGTCGAGCGTCAGGAACGCATCCTCCGGGGTCAGAGTGTGCACCACACCGCGATCAAAGAACGCATCCGCGAGCAGCGTGTTATCGAAGCCGGAAAGGCTGGTATCGATCCCGATGGGAAACGATCCCTGTCCGTACGATACCGTGAGGTCGGTGTAGACGCTGTTCCCGGTGAGGTTGGAGAACTGCGGATACGAGTTGCCGGTACTCCCCTCGTAGGCAAGCCAGACAAGCGTATTCGCAGCAGGGTCTGCTATTCCGGTGGAAAATCCTTCGTTCTCAGCGGGATCCACCGGCACGAACTCGGATTGGGAGACGACGAGTGTGACGAGCAGCCTCTCCCCGGCTGACGCACCCACGTCAGACGCGTCAACGACAAACGAGTGCTTGGTCCCGAATCCGCCGCCAAAAAACTCGCCGCCAAGAAAGCTGTCAGACACGCTGGACTCGGTCTGGACACTGATGTAGAAACGGTACGCCGACAGATCCAGGTCAATCCGTGAGGTATCGATCTCAAACCGGAACTGATCCGGATTCACCGGCGTTGTGTCAAACGACCAGCTCGCGTTGGTGCCCAGCGGAGCACCGCCGCGGTTACGAAGCTCCTTGGAGACGGAGACCGTGTACCGGCTCTGCACCTCCAGGGGCTCCGACGGGACAAAGGTGAGTTTGTTGGTCTGATCATCGTAGGCGAGTGCGCCCTCAACGGTCTGCGGGTTTGCACCGCCGGTGGTCACCGTCAGATGCTCAGTCGCATCTGCTGCGAGCGCCATGTTGAACTCCACCTCAATGGTGGTGTCAGACAGGACTCCGTCAGCCCCGGCGGCCGGCACCCGGGAGACGATCGCCGGGCGGCCGCCGGCTTTCTCCACCAGAACGTCTTCCTGAACCATACGGGATACAGGATTGGAGCAACCGCTGAGAATCACAGCTGCTGCTGTCAGGCCAAACAAAATAACAGAACATCGTGCGTTCATTGTCTTCATGATTACTCATCCTCCCAGATAATCTGATCCCGCTCGGCGGCCGCACTGGCCCGACCGGATTCCGTGGTCTCGCTCACGATGTAACCGAACCGTTCTGCAAGCTCCGGCGAGAGCAACTCAACCTCTCTGAACTGCTCAGTCGCCGGTCCGTACTGCGAGAGTTCGAAGTGCGTCCGCGCAAGCCCAAGCCGGGCTTCCGGATCATCCGGCTGCAACTCGACGGCTCTCTGGTAGAACTCCAGCGCGCGTGGCAGCTCCTCGTTCAGGTAATGGATGTTGCCGATGTTGTAATACGCCGGTGCGAACGGGCGTTCAGCAGTCGCTCGTTCGAATGCCTGGATCGCTTCCTGGTAGAGACCGAACCGTGCGTAGAGTGTGCCGAGCCGGTTGATGAGGCGTGGACTCGGTCGCTGGGCAATGCGCTGTTCGAGAGCTTCCACCTGAGGAGCGATTTCCCTTCCTACGAACGCGACCAGTGTCTGCCCGTACTGCTCTGCAATCTGCCGCTCATCCGGCAGGCTTCTGTCAAGAGCCTGGGAGCTGAACCCGGTGGGCGGATAAATTCGCCACGCCCGGCGAACCGGGAAGAACCCCACGGTATCTGTTGCATCGTTCTCGCGATACTGCTTGGCGCCAACACTCCAGGCCCGAAGAAAGTCCTCCCCGGTCACCGTGGTCTCCATGGGCAGCCACGTTGATCCGTCGCGGAAGACGAGATCCTCCGGCTTTGCGAACGTTCGGCGCGCCTCTTCCTCACTCATCCCCAGATCCACCGCAATGAATATGTGACCAGGGATGGTAACAAATGCCGTGGGTATACCAATCGCCTCGTAGAGGCTGGCGTAGAGAATGGACAGATCGTCGCAATCACCGGCCCTGAAGTCGAGGGTCTGCACCGGAAACTGCAGGTAGTCCAGAGCGTTCTCGTTCTCCGAGAGTTCGATGTATGACGAGTCCGGGTCAATGACGTACTCCAGACCGTAGAGGTTCAGCGCTTCGTGAATGGCCATTGCGTTGCGCAGCCGCTCGTTGACCGCCACGTTTCCAAGGCTTCTGGTGACTGCCGTAACATTCCTGCTGAGGCGCTGGACCGTTGGATCACCGGCGGTGACGAAGGCTGCGGCCTTTCGATCGTCATCCCAGGTCATCTGGTTGCGGTTCTGAATCTGGAGCGTCTCCGTACGCTCCGTAGTAAGGCGTGCGTC
>CAZREG010000136.1:0-3105 GCA_964599075.1 uncultured Spirochaetaceae bacterium
GGCCATGAAGGGCGCCGCCTTGCAGAGGTAGTGCGCCACGTAGTGCACCGACGCATCAGCCACAAAGATGCCGGAGACCTCACTGGTGATGGACCGTTGGAGGCTTGCATGGAGGGCCCCCACCACCTGATCAGACTCAACGGATACCCGCACGATCTGCGGCGGATGATCGAACCGTTCGCTGAACCCGCAGATCCGGCTGGCCAGGTGATGATTCTCTGCATCAGGCGCAACCACAATGCAGCGCCCAGCGCCACCGGTGAGCATCTGAAGCAGACGCGCTGCAAGCCGACCGCTCTGGGCGGAGTCCTGACCAATAAAACCCGTGCGTCGCGCCTGCGGCAGATCGGTATCAAAGAAAACCAGCGGCATCGAGTCGGCAAGCCGTGCGAGAAAGGCCCGCGACTCGCGCTCCACCAGCGGTGCGAGGATGCACGCATCAGGCGCGGAAGACAGGAGCGAGGCGGCGGCCGCGGTAAACGAGCCATTGAGATAGCGGTCAAAGTGATGGGTCGTCACCGACACGCCAAAGTCTGCCAGGTCACGCTCAGCTCGCCGAATCCCGGAAAGCGGAAGGGCCCAGTAATTGGAGTCCTGTTCGGGATAGGGCATAAGAACGGCTACGCGCAACAGCGCCGACCGGGAGAGCTGCCGGGCAATCGGATTGGGTCGGTAGTCCGCCTCCGCGATCACCCGACGCACCCGCTCTGCGGTCTGTTCGGAAAAGCGACCACGCTGGTGGATAATCCTGTCCACGGTACCGATCGACACACCGGAGCGCTCGGCAATCTCCCGAATGGTGGCCACCGCTACAGCGCTTCCACCGCCGCACGCTCGATCGTTATGCCTTTGTGATAGCGCGCGTAAAACTCGTCAAATCCCTTCATGTCGGTCTCATCCGGGGCAAGTGCCGGCCCCACGGCGTCCGCGAGTGCCGCATCAAGGAACTCCGGCAGTGTTGTTGACCGTTGCTCTCGCAGGGCAAACGCTGCAAGAAGCGCCATCCCGTAGGCTCCGCCCTCCCCGCTTGTTGCCAGAAGACTCACCGGAGTTCGGGTTGCGGCCGCCATGATGCGCCGGCCAACAGCTTCGGTCTTGAAAAAGCCGCCGTGGCCACGAATCTCGTCAACGGTCACACCCTCCTTATCCATGAGAATATCCAGGCCGGTTCGCAGGGCGCAGAGCGCGGTAAACAGGTGAGCGCGCATGAAGTTCGCCAGGCAGAGATCAGCGTCAGGATGGCGGACGAACAAGGGTCGCCCCTCTGAGAAACCGGTGATGTGTTCACCGGAGACGTAGCCGTAAGCGAGCAGACCACCGGCGTCAGGCGCCGCCTCAAGCGCTTTGCTCAGAAGTGTTGCATAGAGCGCGTCCGGAGAGACTGATGCACCCAGGGCCTGTGCGGCCTCTCCCAACAGAGAGACCCACGCGTCAATGTCAGTCGTGCAGTTGTTCGAATGCACCATACCCACCAGCGAGCCATCAGGAGTGGTCACTAGATCTATCTCCTCATGCACGCGTGAAGGCTCCTGCTCCATCACGATCATGGCGAACACAGAGGTTCCAGCAGAGACATTGCCGGTTCGCGCTCGCACACTGTTGGTGGCCACCATGCCGGTTCCGGCATCTCCCTCAGGCGGACACAGAGGTACTCCGGGCTCAAGGCCGCCGGACGGGTCCAGGAGCTTCGCGCCCTGCGCGGTAAGACGGCCGGCGATCTCTCCAGCCGGAACAACCTGAGGAAGAATCTCAGCCAGTGTCCAGTTGTAGGAACGCCCGGCAATGTGGGAGTCGTAGATGCGCAGGCGAGACGCGTCAAACCCGAGGGGGTCCGGTGAGACGGGAAACATTCCTGAGGCATCTCCTGCGCCAAGCACTCGCTCACCGGTCAGCTTCCAGTGAACGTAGCCGCTGAGCGTGGTGAGGAAGCGGATCTGCGCAACGTGTTCTTTCCCATCCAGTATGGCCTGATGAAGATGGGCGACACTCCAGCGTTGCGGGACCGGATAGCCAAGGAGCTCAGTCAGCTCGCCGGAGGCTTCACCGGTAATGTTGTTCCGCCAGGTTCGAAACGGAGTGAGGAGCTCGCCGTTCTCATCAAAGGCGAGGTAGCCATGCATCATGCCACTCACACCCATCATGGAGACCGATGTCAACTCTACGCCGTGCTGTGAGAAAACATCGGCCTTCAGCGATGCAAAACAGGCAGCCGCTCCTTCCCAGATTTGCTCCAGCGAGTAGGTCCATACATTGTCCACCAGCTGATTCTCCCAGCCGTGGGATCCGACGGCCAGGGGCTCGTTCTTTGTGCCCATGAGGACCGCCTTGATGCGAGTGGAGCCCAGCTCCATGCCAAGCACTGTGCGGCCGGAGCTGATGATCTGCGCTGCGTCTCTCGCCATACTTCTCTCTCCTTGCTCAGAACCGGCCGGGACGCCTGCAGGCGCGGTGCGGTCGTACAAGCCGGTGACCGATCTCTGTTGCGTGTACGGTCACGCATGGTCTGAGAATAGCACGGACGGCCGTGGTGTCAACTGCGCGATGGGCTGTGGCTCCCGCTGGTCAGCCCTGCCCTGTTTGCTTGCGCAGGCGCCAGATCTGCTCCGACGGCCAGCGTTTGGCCCACGCGCACGGTATGGAAAACCGGTCGGTGGTGATCTCATCTGGAGCCCGGGGCTCTCGGAAGCCGACCACGTCAAATCCGGTGTTCGCAAAGAGAGCGAACCAGTCAGAGATGGAGAGATTGAACTCAATGCCGCCGGGATCCTCATCAACCGCTCTCCAATCAATGGAGTGCATGGAGAAGTAATCCCGGTGCAGCTGTTCGTTGCTCGGGGCGCCGCTGAGGGGCGAGCACACGTTCACCAACGGATGAGTGCCCATAAACCGGAGCTCGCCACCCGGTCGCAGGAGCCGATGGGCCTCCGGAATCCACCGGTAGGGATCACACCAGATAGCAGCTCCGTACTCGCTGATCGCAAAGTCGAACGAGTGATCCGGAAGCGGAACCTCTTCCGCGTTGCCGTGGAGAAAGCGGATCGCCAGTCCATGCTCGCGCGCAAGCCGACGGGCGGTCTTCAGCTGCTGCTCGGAGTTGTCTATTCC
>CAZREG010000137.1:0-3096 GCA_964599075.1 uncultured Spirochaetaceae bacterium
ACCGCGCCAGAACCCTCAACCCCAACCTCGGCCGATTCATGCAACGAGACCCGCTCGGCTACCCAGACGGTATGAATGGGTATGAGTATGTGAGGTCCGGGCCTGTGAACAATGTGGATCCCTCTGGGCAGTGGGCGCCGGTGGTTGTATTGCCAGACATCACGCTCGACATGGATCTAACCGCAAGAACGCTCAATCGGTCGGTTAGGGCGAGTGCGGGCCTTCCGGTTGCTGGTCAGCATGTCCAACTCAATCGCAGAGCATTGGCTAGGGGTGGGGTATATGGAGGTACATGGAGCAGACGGAGTAAAAAGCATGCTGTGAATGCACCAATACCTTTGGGGATATTTGGTAACGCCAAAGCTGAGGGTGAGCTGCGTCTGAGGTCGGATATCCACGTATATGGGGAGGGAAAGCCAGTGTGGACTAACTACTGTATTGAGGGAAAAGTCGACCTTACTATAGGCAGCATAGAGGCCGGAGAAGTGACAAAAAATGCAAAGGTACACAAGGGTAAGCATGGCAGGAGACAGATTGATACGACACTCAGGCACGCCAACAAATGGTCAGTAGATCACACCTTCACAGTTGAGTATACTTGCCCTAAGGGCGCAAAGTCATTTGTAATGGAGAAGCCTTTGCGTCCAAGTATGAGAAGACGGCACTGGTTGCCGGTACCGAGGTCTAGGAAAGAAGTCGATGCAGCAGTCAAGGAAAGGCTGATTATACCAGCCACAAAGATGAACCCGACGGCGCAGATGTTCCTGCATCCTGCGGGTAGAAACCTGCTCAATCTGCCAAAGAAGGGTGATATTGAGCTGAAGCTTCACGGGGCGAGCTGTAAAGGAACGATTCGCGTGTACTGTATGCACAGACGTTTGCGGAGGTAGTGGTATGCGGTCCATATCCGTGGCGAGTATCGTAATCTGCGTGTGTTTCGGCATATGCGGATGTACAGGGGGGTCGGACTTCAGCGAATACAGCTATGCAGTCATCACATCTGATCTTGAGGCGACACAGGAGCAACTTCGATCTGGCGCTGACTGTAACCAGGTTCTGTCGATTGTGCCGGTAGATCAAATGTCGGCGTTGATGGCCTATGTTACAGATATGTCTCCGCCTTGGACAGGCCGAACGGGCCTGACGTATTCGGTGCTTACGGGAAACTCGAAGATGTTGACATTGCTTATTTCAAGGGGGGCGGACGTGAATAGGCCTGATGCCCACGGCCGCCATGCCTTGATTGAGGCTGTTCAGTATGACAGAGACGCCATGGCGGAGATGTTACTGGAGAACGGCGCAAGGGTGGCTCCGAACAAGGGCTGCTGGTCTGCGTTGCATGAGTGCGCCGAAAGGAATGAGACGGATCTGCTTGAGCTATTGATGCCTCTCGCGTCCACCCTGGATCTTTCAGACCGATCAGGAAGAACACCGCTGCATATTGCCTGCGCAAAGGGTAATCTTTCGGCCGCCCGATTGTTGCTTAAGCACGGAGCAAGTACTACGGCGATGGATTCTGAAGGAAACACAGTACTTCACTATGCCGCACGCGGGGGTGATGGGAGGCTAACAGAAACGATGGCCCAAAGTGTGAGCACCGGGGCAAGGAATGAAAGCGGCGAGACTGCTCTGCAGTGGGCAACCACGCAGGAAGCGGCTGCTGCACTTGTAGCGCGAGGTGCGGACATAAAGTCTACTTCAAGGAATTCGATGACCCCCCTCCACGCTGCAAGCCAGAGGGGCTCTTCAGAGGTGGTAGAGTATCTCATGGCCCAAGGAGCGGTGAGTCGCATTGGTCCGGATTCAGTCACACCATTGCACCTCAGTACAGCCCCAACCGTAGTGAGCCTGTTGTGCTCTGGTGGTGCGGGGGTTAGTGCTCGGGACCACTGGGGGGCGACCCCACTTCACTACGCAGTATGGACAGATCAGACGGAAGTGGCGCGGCAGCTTCTTCTGGAAGGAGCGAATCCGAATGCTCAAGATTGCGTGGGTGCCACTCCACTGCACTATGCGGCAATTCGAGGCAACACTGGCGTGGTGGTAGCTCTATTGGCACACAGAGCTGACCGTAGGATTAAAACTCTGGCTGGTGAGAGCCCCTGCGACTGGGTAGGGCAACGGTCCCTGTCTGTTGTGCCATGGATGCAAAGGTTCGGTAAACGGTCTC
Organism: uncultured Spirochaetaceae bacterium; assembly: GCA_964599075.1. Classification (GTDB taxonomy): domain Bacteria; phylum Spirochaetota; class Spirochaetia; order DSM-27196; family SLST01; genus SLST01. The sequence continues at coordinate 2,171 of CAZREG010000137.1, forward strand.
AATCGACTGTTGAGCTAGGCCCACGAGACAGACAACGGCTATGCGACGTGCTTGGATTGTGACAGTTCGTAGGCTGGGCCGACGTACCGCCGCATGACTGGCCGGACAGGATTCATCGAACGAGTGCAAAGTGGGAGCAAAACGATGGCAATGAAGCGAAACTGGACAGTCTTTCTGGTCGCGGCAGCCGTGCTGGCTGGAGCATCCCCGACTTGGGCCACGCACAACCCCCACCTCGGCCGATTCATGCAACGAGACCCCATCGGCTACCCAGACGGAATGAATGGGTATGAGTATGTGGGGAGCAGGCCAGGCAACGCTGTTGATCCTGAAGGCAAAAAGCTGTGCTTCGTTCAGGACTTGGTTAGCACAGAGGGCGAAAGTGTGAAGCTGAAAAAGAGGGCTGAAAAGATAGAGACATGGCTTCACAAGTTGCATGCTAAAGCCAAGCGATGTTACGATGGAGTTAAGAACGAAGATGGTAAGTATGTGTGTACTGTGTGCTATGATGTTCCCAAATCGTCAACTGTGCCAGAGAGGCTCGTCTCCATTCTTGCACGGTCTGATACGATATATTGGTTGGCCTGGGGTGTACCAGAGTACTCCATAAAGTCTCGCCCTACAATATATATGAATGACCGGACAGTAAACGTGAGATATTTGATGTCAGTCAAGACGGGTGAATTTGTGAAGGCCAGAAACTATCCCCGCAATGACATGGAGCATGCAGGTACTCTTGCGCACGAGATGATACACGCGATGTACGTGACTGAGCGCGGCTTTGGGCGGAAGTATAGTCGGAGATTAACGGAAGTACATGTATATGAAGGAAAGAAGGGTAAGAAAGGCACTGGAATGTGGATGTTTCAGGCTAACAGCCCGTTTAGAAACCCTCTTGACAGCCATGGTATGATGGTTGCTGTCAA
>CAZREG010000138.1:0-3061 GCA_964599075.1 uncultured Spirochaetaceae bacterium
CAGCACTACCGTGTAGCGCGGGCCTGTCCCGGCTACCGTAGTGACGGGTCAACAACAAAGTCCACTATCGCGTCATCACCGATAGTCACCCCATTCTCAATATCGAGTGTCTCTCCCGATTCGAGAGCGATGTCAGCGCCCGCCAGCAACTGGTCATCACGCACGATCAGTCGCTCGTGGGCTTTGACCACCGGTTGAGGACTTGTCACCGTCTGGTCCTCATAGATCAGCACACCCGGATACAGATCGTTGGGCACGAACTTCACATCGACCGAATAGGCGCATGATGGGGCCGCGTCCTCGTCGTCGACCTCCACCTGCACTATTCCCGGGACCTCCCCGTCGTAGTTGTACTTCCAGGCATAGCCCGTGGGCATCGAGAAGTTCTCCACATTCCAGTCCGATATCCAGTTCGATCCGGTCTGGGTCCAGGAGGCAACCACGGCATACCCTCCAGTATGCGGGAACTCCAGTCTCCACCTCCAACACGTCGGCGTGTACTGACCCGACTTCCCCGCACTGTAGCTCAGAGAGTGCGTTGACTCCGTTATCACAGTCGTGCCGCCACTGTAGATGATCACGTTTTCGTCTCCGCCGCCGATTGGGGTGGGAATCGGGGTTGGGGGGTCGGTTGCAAGACGCAGTGTTTCGCGCCAGGCGTACTCGTTCCCCCTTCGGACGAATTCGGCGTAGGAACGTTCGTGCCTCATGCCATCGATGGGGTCATTGTATACCACCCGGCCCGCATCTGAACCACCGCTGCCTGTGTAGCCTGTGATAAGCAACGCATGCTCCCCCCCGCCGGGCCACACCCAACACGCAATAATCGGACGTCCATGCGGCCAGTCGATCTCATACGTAAGATCGGATTGTGAGATATTGCCGTATCCATCCAGATTTGGACCTGTGTAGTTGGGCTCGATGTCTCCGTACTCCAGAAGCACCTTGTCAACCGCAGTCGGCCTTCCCGTCAAGTCATTTCCCACATCCTGCCCACCCACAGCCCAGTTCACGATGGTACTCTGAGCAGTGGTGCTGCCGTATGCGCCCAGAATCATCTCACAACACGCTGCCCAGCAGGTATTGTTGCCCTGTTGTTGACTTGGAGTTATGACCAGCTCAAGACCGGCGCAGGCATCGCCGACCACGAAGACAACCAACATAGTCAAGACCGGCGCGGACAAAGGAGTGCACGTACCTCGCAATCTATTCATTGTCGGCCTCCCGTAGCTGAGGAAACAGATTCGGGTGTTTCCTGTAGATCTCTTCACGCTTCTGACGACTCTCCGTCCACTGCCGCTTCAAATAACGCACGACAGGCCTGCTGTCGTCCAGAGTATCGAGAGAATAGGACATATTGGCATAGGGCGTACCCTTCTCTCGCGAGGACGTTTCTTTCCTGTTCATTCTGAGATGCTGAACGCTGAATAGATTTCTGACGCCTTTTTGCGGGAAATGCAGAAAATCCTGGCCACAGTAGCTAACCAGAATCGGATTGACGCCTGTGGATTCAGGATATGCCTTCCGCAATCTCTGCCAAATGCCACGATCGCCCTCCCCCATTCCAATTCGCTTCCATACATCACCCTTCTTGTAGACCTCAACGTAGTACAGATAGCGTTCTTTCGTCCGGGTGCGAATTGGAACGAGCCACACATTGGCAGGCTCTATCAACTCCTGCACCGGCGCGTTTACGTCGCACGTATCCAGGGCGGCATAGCGGAAGATGTACTTCTCCAAGGGCACCCCAGCCTCTATGTCGCTCAACTGCAAGCCCGAATCCAAATGCAAGACGCGCTTCGTGTAGGCCAAGCCGCAATCTGTCATCGAATCCGTCAGAAGCGTATCAATCATCCTCTGAACTCCCTCCGGCACTTCCCGAGCATGGCTTGGCCCAGCCATTCCCGCTGCCAGAATGAGGCACAACAGATGTTTTCGCATATCTTCCTCCTGTTTCTTTGAGCCATCGAGAGGAACCAGCCGTCCCACACCCCGTCTTCCGCGGACATGGACTTCGTGGTTCTTCTCTGTTTGTTCGGCTCGGTTTTGGGATCTCGCAGCCGGGCGTTATTCCCGGCTCCCGGCGCTGACAGGGAACCAACTCCCTTGGCTCGCCCCACAATGAATGACGCGCCTGAGAGCCGGCATATTACCATCGTCCCCTATTCTCAAGCTGCTCAACCCGCTTCCTCAACCCCTCAATCGTAGCCTGCTGCTCCTTGATCGCGCCCACCAGCACCGGAATGAGGCCGGTGTAGTTCAGGCCCTTGAAGGTCTCGGGTTCATCGGCGGGGTCTTTCGACGTGGGTGGCACCGTGACATCCTTCACCAATGCGGGCAGCACCTTTTCCACCTCCTGGGCGATCAAGCCTACCTGTTCACCTCGCGGCAGGTGCATCATGGGGTGCGACGCGGTATCGTACTCATAGGTCTTCGGCTCGAGGTCCATGAGCGTGGCCAGCGCCTTGTCGAGCTTCTTCTCGTTGAGCTTGAGCGTCGCATCGGAAGGGAGCACCGAACCGGTAACGTAGATGTCTCCATCGAAGTAGCCTGCGTAATTGGTGGAGCCCGATGGCCCTGAAGCTTGCGCTATCAGTCCATAGTTGCCGTCGTCACCGTTCTCACCACCAAAATACCCACCGACGCGGTAGCCGGTCCCCGATTCGGTTGACCATCCTTCTACCCCGTGATAGCCGCCGGTGAACTTGCCACCGATTCCGTAGTAAGGGCGAGGAACGGATGTACCTTTAACGGCGATACCATCGGAGTACGATGTGCTCGTGTTGTTGGCATCCACCACCGTACCCACGGTGTTCGCATCCGCGTCGAGTTCGAGTTCGCCGTGATGCTGGGTGGTCTGGTCCCTGTCACTGCTCGTGCGGAAGTTGATCTCGTTCGACAGGACATTCACCTGCGCCGAAACGAGCGCCGCCGCGGCCGCGACAGTCAGTGAAGCGGCAGCTACTTTACGAGAGAGAGAGAGAGAGAGAGGTGGGGGAAAGGAATGGGGTGCGCATGCGCGCCTCCTTCAGGTGAAAGTGATATATACATCACCCGCTCC
>CAZREG010000139.1:0-2981 GCA_964599075.1 uncultured Spirochaetaceae bacterium
TACCATGAAAGCAACCGCAATCGCGTCTCGGCGAGCACCTGCGCGAGTACCGGCTCCTTGAACCGATTCTTCTGCTCGCCGACACGCGGGAAGGAGAGGCTTTCCTCCAGGGGCGAATACCGGGTGAGCGAGTCGAGCTCCATCGCCGCTGCGCTTTCCGCGCAGCCGTCCGCCCCCGCAGTGGACCCCGTCGCGGTGCGCATCGGTGGCGCCGGCCCCCGTCAATCCGGTCGGCGCGACGGCGTGCACACCGGGTTAGAACAGTACGGCCCGGAGACGACATCCGCATAGCGCTCGCCGATCCGCAGACTGTTGAGATTATCGCCTTCATGAACCTCTCAACCGAGTACGAGTCTCTTTACTGGTCTATACGTTTTGCTGTAGAGTCTCTACAATGTTAGGAGGAGGACGTCATGATTGTTAGCCCTGTCGCGGGTGCGAGGAAGCTAATTGTTGTTGCCGCGGTACTGATTCTCGGCGCGTGTGCCACTGTGGAACAAGAGGCGCCACCGCCACCGGTGGAAATGGATGAACAATCGTTTCTGTCTCGGGGGGGTGAACTCTTAGAGTCATCGACGCCCCAGCCCCTATTGGCCCATATCAGCGAGTATGGGCACGAGTTTGGAGATGCATCCGAGTCGCTTTTGAATATGTACGGCGAACGCGAACTCTCGGTTGTCGAGGACCTCGTGGCCGACGGTGAGCCGTTCCGTGCGCTCGCCAGGCTGGGTTCGCTCTCGGCGATCGCGGATCTAACTCGGACCCGGGCCCCTCTCGAGCAGCAAATTATTGCCCTTCTGCGATCTGGCGGACACACCGCCGCTGCAGAAACGCTCCTATCTGCCTCGCCTTCAACTGGATCCCAACTCGCCATCCCCGAACAACAGGCCATCAGCGACTACCGGCAGCTCCTTGGAAAGGTGCACGTAAGAAGCTACTTCGAGAACCCCGACGGACTCGAGCGGTTTAACGCGGACACCTTTTCCGGCAGCGGTTTTTTGTTGACGGGGCAGTACCTGCTAACCGCATACCATGTTGTCGAGGAGGTTCACTGGCCCGACACCAAGCGATCCGAAATTGAAGTCTTTGTTGACGACACCTGGGTAGAGGCCGAACTCCTCGCGTGGGACTCGATCCTGGACCTCGCCATCCTGGAACTCGCCGAGACGCAAACGCCACGCGTAAACGGCCTCGACCGCCTCAGTCGCCGATCCGACCTGGAGCTAGGCGAACCGGTATTCACTCTTGGGCATCATTCGGGGTTGACTGAGACTCTCACTCGGGGGGTAGTAAGCGCCCCGCGCCGTAGGGCTCCCGAACTTGGCGAGTGGATTCAGATAGACGCGGCTGTTACCAGCGGTGCGAGCGGCGGACTACTGATTGGAAGCGATGGCCTCATTCAGGGATTAGTTGTGGCGGGTCTCATCGGCGAAGATCTCAATTTCGCGGTACCTGCAGCGTCGATCCGCACAGTCGTTGACCGCCTGTTGCGTGGTGAATCGATTCGAAAGCCGTGGCTTGGCATTTCGCTTGTCCCGGAGCCAATCGGTGAAGCTGATGAGAGTGGCATTGAGATACGCGACGTTTTCCCCTCGTCCCCACTCGCTCAACACAACATAGACAAGGGCGCCACGATCATGGAGATCAACCATCAGCAGGTGGACACGGTAGCCCAGGCCCAGACGATTCTCGGTGCGTCGTATCCGGGCAACGCGATTCACATCGCCGTGCGCTCGGGGGACGAGCATCGCGACTATTGGGTTATGGCGCTCAGTCGTCCTGACTACGCAGTGTACAATGGGCATGGGCGGTTTGACCGAATCGACACCCTCTATCCGTTTTTCGGTTTCTCGGTCGATGTGACCGGAGTGGACTCTGTGGTCACCTCAAACGAGGCAGGTAACATTACCGTTCTCCTGTATCCGGTCTCCGAGGTTGATCAAGCGAGCTTCGTCGCCTCCAGGGGGATCCAAAAGGGCGATCGAATCGGCATTATCGCCGATGAGTTCATCGGCATGACCCGTGTTTTGAGAATTCTTCATATACCCCGCGGCATGTCGCTCGAAACCCTGCACCAAGTCAGCGACTACATCTACACCATAGAGAGAGGACGATATGACCAGAACATTCTCTAAGCTTGTGATCCTCCTTGCGCTCTTGACCGCTGTTCCTTTTGTCATCGCCGCGCAAGACACGCTGGTGGTTGGATCGATCGACAAAGATGAGATCTCTACGACGGCCGGTGTAACCGTGCCGCCGGAAGCAGCAGTATTCGATGTTTATCGAGTGGTAGATGATGATGGCGTCTATCGTGAGCTTATCGACAGCGTCTATTTTCTTTCCGAGGATCCAGAAGAGAACGAGTGGATCTTCCGCAGCGTCTGGACTGGGGGAGGGCGTTACGTCGAGGAGGGAGACACGCTCGTCCCCACCACTCGGGTGTTTAGCGTCGACACTGCGCGGCTTGAGGGGGTTCTTTCGCCGAACATGCCCGGGGCCCGGTCGGGCGATTCCTCGTTTGACTTTGGCGGCAAGGCTGGGGTCTTTGCCAGCTCTTCGGCCTTTGCCGATGGCTCACTAATCGGCCTGTCCGGCGAAGTGTTCTTGAACGCGAAAACAACAGAGATTGCGGCAGCCGCCTATTTTCGGGGGATGGTCGGGCGGGACTCACTTTCGGGATTTGACGCGGGCTTCGGATTTGTGACCCCCGGACTGACCGGGAGTGGGTTCTCGGCAATCATTGGAGCCTTGGGCGGCAGGCGGAGCTTAACAGTTTACGACACGACACTTCAAACCAACGTCGAAATCAATACTCTCCATGCCGGCGCCTATCTCACGCTGATGTACATCCCGCCGGAAACCGGTCCGTTTGGTGTCGACCTTTCACTTCGATCGTACGTAGAACTCGACTCAACTACCGACGCCGGATTCTTGCTCGACGTGAACGTCTCGGCCGTCTACTCGCTCTTTTAGCGGTTTCC
>CAZREG010000140.1:0-2884 GCA_964599075.1 uncultured Spirochaetaceae bacterium
ATAGTCCACCACCACAGCCCACTCCTCAATCTGGCTGGGGTACATGCTTGGCCCAATGGCGATGGCCTTGATGGTGGCGCCGCTGCCGTCGGTGGAGTACTCGAGCGGGACATTGCTCTCGTAGAGGGTGGTAACCCCGTCACCCGGGATCGGGCGGGAGCCGTCTGTGGTGTAAAAGATGGAGGCGCCCGGAGTCTCAGTATCAAATCTGACGTTGATGTTCCGCCTTGCAGTGACCGGCCCCGGGGCGCTGTCCACCAGGGCTCCACTCGTCTGTTCCCGAACCACAAGCTGAGGGGCCGCGGTAACCGAGGGGTTGGCAGGATCATTACTGGCAACGCCGGTAGCGTTACTGTCTTCAGGTGTGAACTGATACGGAAGTGGGCACGCGGCAAGAACCAGCGCCACCAGAACAACGGTGATACATCGACCTCTACCCATATCCGACTCCTCGCCTTGGAATATAACCACAAGTTTACCCCGTTTCTCAGCAATTCAACAGAATCGAGGCGCTTGCACCAGGCCATTCATTCAGGCGAGAATCCGTAGCATGAATATGAGAATTGGTACTCTTGTGCACGGCGGCCCTGGTGCGCCCCAGTACATCCAGCAGATCCTCCCCCATGGCTTTGAATCCTTCGCCCTCACGTTTTGGAAGACAACCGGTGGGACCGACTTGAAACAGCTTGCCGATGAGGTGTCTGCGGTGCTTGACGGCAGCGGCGCGGTTATCAGCGCGCTCGAGGTCTTCGGGAATCCGCTTGAATCAGAAGAGGCGGACGTGGAGACGCTTCGATCGTGGGAGCGGATCATTGATGCCGCACCCCTGTTCGGGACGAACGTGGTAGGGGGTTTCACCGGCAGGATGCGAGGGGTGTCGATTGATCAATCACTTCCTCGCTTCCGTGAAGTCTGGACGCCGCTTGCCGAGCGAGCAGAGAAACACGGTGTGAGAATCGCTTTCGAGAACTGCGATATGGGCGGAACCTGGCAGACCGGCGATTGGAACATTGCACACAACCCGACGGCCTGGGAGCTTATGTTCAACACGGTGGACTCGCCGGCGATGGGGCTTGAGTGGGAGCCGTGCCACCAGATGGTCAGCCTCATCGACCCCATGCCCCAGATCGAAGAGTGGGGTCATCGCTTTTTCCATCTGCACGGTAAGGACGCGACGGTCCGGTGGGACCGGGTGCGACGCTACGGGGTACACTCCTCCATGCACAGCGATATTGCGCTCCCGGCGCGGGTTGCGCCGGTACCGCCCTTTGCCTATCACCGTACACCGGGTTTCGGTGACAGCGACTGGACCGATATCATCTCCCGGCTGCGCATGATCGGATTTGATGGCGCCATTGATATTGAGGGATGGCACGATCCGGTCTACCGAGAGGATCTGGAGATGACCGGGCAGGTGCACGCCCTCAACTACCTCAAACGGTGTCGTGGCGGCGACTACCAGGAAAACCCAACGGTGTAGAGCGACTATCGACAGGCAGCGGCCCGTCGAAACGGGCCGCCGTATCTGCTCTCACTCTTACTGATTCTGCTGGATCCGCTGGTACGCATCCTGGTAAATCGAAACCATTTCGTACGCTCCGATCTGACGAAGATCCTCGAGGTAGCTGTTCCACGCTCGATCGGTGACGCCTTCGAGAATAAAGCGCGCTCGCATTTCTGCAACGTAGCTATTGAGCTCGCTTGCGATCGAGGCTACCTCGGTGCTTGTGTCGGCGTCGAACCAGAAGTTCGGAAGAAGCTCGGCTGGAAAGTAGGGGCGAACCTCTTCGAGCCAACTCTGTCTGAGCTCGAATCGCTCGCCAAGGACTGCCTTATCGTAGAGGTCCGCGTCGCGAATGCTCACCTGAGTCACGCTTGTGAGGCTGTTTCGGATCTGAACCTCTCCCATGCCCTCAGGAAAACCCGATTCGTCGAGTATCCATTGACCCGAGTCATTCCACATCCAGTACTCGCCCTCGGGGCCGTACATCGCATTCAAGCTCATCTCACCGCCGTCCATCAAGATATCCGCGAGTCGAATCGACACCTCGGGTAGCGGGTTCGTCCTGGTTATCAAGAACTTGCCCTGCTCGAGTCCGGACACCGCGGCGGTCTGCTGAGCGAGCTTGGTCCCGTCGGGGCCGGCAAGTGGTGGCATAAAGCTATAGGCCTCGACGCCCTCGGCGCCGAAGACGTTGTGTGGGTAAAAGAAGACCAACGTGCCAATCTGGTTCGCCCCGTCCTTGATCATCAGATGGTTGTCATCGGCATTGCTGAGCACGCCCCAGGAGCCAAAGAAGCCGTCGATCCGCTGTCCCTGCCAGCCGCCTTCGCGCCACGAGAACGGCAACTCGTCGTTCGGATCACCGTTCCCATTGGCATCCTCGTTCTTAAACGCAAGAAGTACCTCGCGGAACTCTTCCGTTGTCTCCGGCATATCGAGTCCGAGTCGATCCAGCCACTCCTGGTTTATGAAGTAGGGATCGTCGTACAAACGGTCTTCCAGCTCGTTCAACAGGAACAGAGCGTAGATATTCCCGTCCAGATCCGTTATGTCCCTTCGGACCTCGGGACGGGCCTCGAGAAAGGGGCCAATGTTGGTCGTGAAGTTCTCTATGAGCCCGTTGAGCGGGACAATGTTCCCAATGGCCGCCTGGTTGATGATAAACGGACGAGGGACGCTGTCGTAGACGATATCGGGCAAATCTCCACTCGCGAACACCAGGTTTACCTTCTGCTCGTAGCCCGACACTTCCCCTTTGTACGACTCAAACTCGAGGTCAACACCCGTGACGTCCTCAAGATACGCGAAGAACGGCAGATTGCCCGCCTCTGGTTGATCGGGCGAGAGCCGGTTCAGAATCGATAGCGTGACAGGCTCATC
>CAZREG010000141.1:0-2802 GCA_964599075.1 uncultured Spirochaetaceae bacterium
CGCTTTTGTTTCAGCCCCGGATATACTATAGTTTAGCAGTGGAATTAGGTACGCTCGAGACGGCAAGAAAGATCCTGCTTGTGGAAGATGAAGCGCTTATTGCCCTTTCGGAGACACACCTGCTCCGTAAGCACGGGTATCAGGTGGTGACCGCAGATAGTGGCGAGAAGGCTGTTGAAGCGGTTGATTCGGATCCTGAGATCCACCTGATTCTGATGGACATTGATCTTGGTCCGGGAATGGATGGGACGCAGGCTGCCGAGAGAATCCTGGCACGCCACGATCTGCCAATTGCATTCCTCTCTTCCCACACAGAACCTGAAATTGTAGAGCGAACCGAGGGGATTACCTCTTACGGCTACATAGTCAAGAACTCGGGAGACACGGTGCTCCTTGCCTCGCTGCGGATGGCCTTTCGTCTCTCTGAAGCGAATCAGGAGCTGAAGCGACAGAAGACAGATATTGATTCCAGTCTCAGACGGTACGAGGAAACTGCCGCGGAGCTGGAGAAAAAGCACGAGGAGCTGGAGCGCTATTTCTCATCCGGCCTGGACATGCTCTGTATAGCAAATACAGCGGGAGAGTTCGTACGAATGAACCCTGAGTGGGAACGGGTACTGGGGTATTCACTCTCCGAGCTGCAGGGCCGGCCATGCGTTGAGTTCGTGCATCCTGATGACTGCAAGGCAACCGGGGAAGCGATAGCAATGCTTGATGCCGGTGGGGAGGTCATCAGCTTTGAGAACCGCCTGCGCAGCAAGGGCGGCCAGTACCGCTGGATAGAGTGGCGGGCAACCGCGATTGGATCGCTCATCTACGCTGCCGCACGTGATACAACCGATCGCAGACGGGTTGAGGCGGAGCTACGATCACGGGAAGAGTACCTGCGCATCACCCTCAGCTCCATTGGAGACGCGGTTATCTCTACCGATCTTGCGGGGAATGTAACTCGGATGAATCCAACCGCCGGGACTCTCTGCGGATGGGATACGGAGGCGGCGACCGGAAGGGCTCTTACAGAGGTGTTCCGCATTGTGCACGCCGGGACCGGGGAACCGGTGGAGAATCCCGTTGCAAAGGTACTTGCCACCGGTAACACCGTTGGTCTTGCCAATCACACTATGCTTATCTCCCGTGACGGAGCTACCTACCAGATTGCAGACAGTGCCGCTCCCATCAGAGACGTCAACGGCCGGACCGCCGGAGTAGTCCTTGTCTTCCGGGACGTCACCCAGGAATACCAGGTGGCGCAGGCCCTTGCCGACAGCGAGCGGGAGATGGCCCGGGCACAGAGGATGGCGCTGCTCGGATCGTGGCAGATACAACTTGACTCCGGACTGGTGACGGCCTCGGACCAGGCGAGAGAGATCTATGGCGCGGGGAAAGAGACCCTGACCCTTGAGTACGTCCAGGCGCTTCCGCTGCCCGAGTACCGGCAGGAGCTTGACACCGCCCTTGCCGCCCTTGTACTCAGAGGCGCCCCCTACGACGTGGAGTTCCGGATGTGCCGGCCATCGGACCAATCAGTCAGGTGGATCCACTCCATCGCAGAGTACGACGCTGAGCACCATCGGGTAGTGGGCACGATCCAGGACATCACCGAGCGTAAGCAGACACGAGAGCATGAGCTGGAGCTCGGGAAGCGGCTGCAGACGATCATTGACAACTCACCGTTGTCAATCAATGAGATTGACGCCGACGGTCGCTACGTAATGGTGAATCAAGCAACGTGCGCACTGCTGGGCAGACGGAAAGAGGAACTCCTGGGAAAGCGCTTTGATGAAGTGTTGCCGTCGCATACCGCGGCAACATTCAAAGAGCGGGTCGATCACGTGATGCGGACCGGTGAACGGCTGACCGTTGATGACACGCTCCCTATTCACGGAAAGGATCTGTTGTTCCGTACGGTCCTCTTCCCCGCCCACCACAGCGGTGAATCAAGACCCGGAGTGATCGGGATGGCGTATGAGATGACGCGTGAGATGAGCCTGCTTCAAGAGAAGGACACGCTGATGAAAGAGCTCAACCACAGGGTGAAAAACAATCTTGCCATGGTTTCCTCTCTCATCGCTCTGAAGGAATTGGAGGTGGGCGGATCCCTTTCAGATATCAGACATCAGATAGATGCTATCGCACTGATCCATGAAAAGCTCTACCAGACTCAGAACGTCAACCGAATCTCCTGCAGGCACTATATAAACGATATCCTTGCATCTGTCTTCACATCTTTCAGCACCCGAGAGGTTGAGATACGCGAAGAGATAGAGGATCTGTCAATCCCGACTGGATTGGCTACGAGTGTCGGGCTCATTGTCAATGAGATTGCCACGAACGCGATAAAGCACGGCTTTACCGGAACAGAACCGGCGCTCTTCATGGTAAAGATGAAAGAGAATCGAAACACCAACCAGTACCAGCTGACCCTATCAAATACCGGGAAGCCTTTCCCGCAAGAGATAGATCTTGACCACCCCCAGACATTGGGATTACGGCTCATCTCTGCGCTCACAGAACAGTCAGGCGGTACCGTGGAACTAACACGCACACCCCATCCTACCTATACCCTGCAATTTCCAGCAGGAGACTACGAGGGATAGTTCTCCGCAGAGTAGGCCCCACCTCCGGGCACCGAGCCATGCTCGAGTTCCGGGTAGCTGCGGAAGACATGGATGCCCGGTGCCAGTGGCTCCGGGTCTGGGGAAGTGATGGTGTCCATGAGCAGAACAAGCGCCTGAGGAAAAGCATGACGGAAGGTGTTCGCGTTGCCGGGCTCGTTGTCAATGGCGAGTACCGGCGTACCCA
>CAZREG010000142.1:0-2772 GCA_964599075.1 uncultured Spirochaetaceae bacterium
TGCGAATCTGTGCGCTCGAAGCACGACCTGCTTCGCTGTTTTCACTCACCACGTAGCTGAATCGCTCGGCGGTCTCCGGATCGAGCAGTTCTGCAGTCCTATACTGTTCTTCCGCCTGCAGGTACTGTTCGAGTTCAAAGTGAGTACGTGCAAGACCGATCAGGACGTCCGGATCATCCGGCTGCAACGTCTTTGCTCGCTCGTAGAACTGCAGGGCCATAGCGTAGTTCTGACGGAGAAAATACACGTTTCCGGCGTTGACGAGCGCGGGGCCGTACGGTCGGGACCCGCCGGCCGCCAGAAGAAACTGGTCAAGCGCCCGGTCGTAGAGACCGTACCGTGCGTACACGGTGCCCAGTCGGTTGACAAGGCGGGGACTCCCATCGGTCGCCTGGATACGCTCCTCCAGCCGAGACACCAGCGGGGCGATCTCTCGCTGCACAAACTGCGAAAGGCGCTGTGAATACGACGAGATGACATCACTGGAGTCCGGGAGCTCAATGTCCAGCGGCTGAGAAGCGAATGCGGTGGGCTCGTAGAGATCCCACGCCTCCCTCACCGGGTAGAAGGCCTGGACTTCGTTCTGAACAGCCTCCCGCCACTGCTTGGCGCCGGTTGTCCATGCGGCGAGAAAGCCGTCCTGGAGAATGGTCGTCTCAACCGGGACCCAGGCGGCGCCGCCGTGAAAGATGAAATCGCCGGTGCTCGAGAATGTGCGCTCCGCCTCAGCTTGCGACATGCCCAGAGAAAACGCCATGAAGATATGCCCGGGCGTTGTAATGAACGCCGTCTCTATACCAACGGTCTCCAGGAGAGATGAGTACAGAATGGAAAGGTCATCGCAGTCGCCGGCCCTGAAGTCCAGGGTCTGCTGGGGAAACTGTACATAGTCGAGCGCAGATTCGTTCTGGGAGAGTTCTATGTAGGAGGAATCCGGATCAATCGTATACTCCACGCCGTGAAGTCGAAGCGCCTCGAGGATGCCCATTGCCAGACGAAGGCGCTCGTTGATCGCGGTGGAACCAACGCTTCGAACCGACGACACCGTGTTTCTCGAGAAGCGCTGGACTGTGGGATCGCCGGCAGTCACAAAGCTCGCTACCTTCCGGTCGTCATCCCACGTGATCTGGTTCCGGTTCTGAACCCGTAGCGTGAACCCCTGTTCCTTCGCAAGCTGAGCGTTTCCCTGCACATACTCGACCCTGACAATTGCCTGCAAAGAGGTCGGCTCCGTAACATCGAGTATGGAGTTCTGAAAGAGCGCATAGAGGTCAACGTCCGTCCGGCCGCCTGGATCGATTCGGTCTACGACCGGACTGAGCTTGGGCCCACTCATATACTGCTCCACGTACATGCTCACCCGGACATCTTTGATGGGGCCGCGTTCATTGTTGACAATCTCCACGCTTCCAAGACTGTTGTCATCGTAATACGAGAAGAAAATGGGAAACACACGCTCGAGATCCGGATCCTGGATCTCTATTCTGGGAGCCCGAACACCAGAGCCTGTGGATGCCGGATTGATCCGGCCACCGAGGAACGCGGTTGCACCCTGAAGCAGCGGCTGAATGACCCCGCCCGAAGAGGTGAGATAGTAGTCATAGCTGCCACCCAGACCAACCGAGAAAGCATCTGAGAAAGAGAAGGTAAGCTGAGCCGCTGCAGAGCCGAACGGATTGCCCACAGCAAGGCCGTCATACAGCGCGAGGTAGCCTCCGCCACCGACGGTAGTCTCAAGCCCGAGCTGCGGGGTGATTGACAACCTGAACCCTGGACCCGCTGCGAGGTTGATCAGAGAAAGCGAGCTCCCTGCCCTGGTGGCGACGCTCGTGTAGCCAACTCCGCCCTGCAAAAACAGCGAATCGCTCAGTCCGAACGACCCGTTGAGCCGCGCACCTATGCCAACGTCGAACAGGTCACTGCTCTCTGCAAGTGGAAAAAGAACTGCCGGTGCGACCTCAATTTGGACCGAATCGCTCTGGGCAACGACAAACGAACATGGCATGAGCACAAGCGTCAGCACCAAAGCGAGGCGTGCACGTCGGATTCCTGTTGATCGTTGCCTCATTATTCCCCCGTCAGATAATAATACAGCATTTCACTCAGGAATTCAGCCGCAACAGCCACTGAACGGCCTTTGCCCTCGAACTGGCATGGGACACGAAAAGGATACGCATGACTACCCGCACGCGTGGGTCTGACCAGGGCCGACCTACGAAAGAACGCTGAGAAGTTCGACCAGCCGGTAATGGAAAGCGGGGAGACTTCGTTGCACTGAGACGTTGAAGGCCAGCTTCTGCCAGGCCAAACGCAGATGATGCTTAATGGATGACTGATAAAAATCTGTATAGTTAGAGACCAGGTGTTCAGACTGTTTCCCCGCACTACACTGGGAGGACAGTCATGGATTCAAAGGGCATCGTCTGCGCATCAATCTGTGGGGCGGAGAAGTGGGACGATATCGAGGCCTTCGCACGCGCGAAGGAGGCGTGGTTACGGCGGTTTCTCAAGCTCCCGCATAGGATCCCTTCGCATGACACGATTGCACGGGTGTTCTCTCGTAGCGATCCGCAGGCGCTTAATGAGAGATTCGTCTCGTGGGTCTGCGCGCTGAACACCAAGTACGAACGAGAAGTCGAACGAGATTACCGCAATTCCCGACCTGCTGAAGATGCTCGAACTCTCCGAGTGCGTGGTGCAATCGCAGCGTCGCCGGTAAACGCCTGCTCGCCGGGTGGGACACCAGCTACATGGAGAAGGTCCTGTTCACCG
>CAZREG010000143.1:0-2741 GCA_964599075.1 uncultured Spirochaetaceae bacterium
TCGAGACGATTCTCTCCTACCGGAAGCTCAGCGATACCGAGGGGCAGGTTGAGCTTGCCCGGCGGCACCTGGCTGCCTGGGCCCAGTCGGACGGGATAACCCAATCCCTCTCTTCCGTGGTTCGTGCCGCCGTGGAGCTGGTGCGGGATGAGTTTGCTCACGATCTCTCGATTGATGAAATTGCGGGCAGACTGCAGGTGAGTCCTTCCCACCTGAGCAGGACGTTTTCCGCTGAAGTTGGTCAGCCGCTGAGCGCATATCTTGCCGACGTGCGCATTCAGCAGGCGAGCGATTTGCTTCAGGCCCACGAGCACAGCGTGAAGGAGATTGCAGCGCTCTGCGGATATCGGGATCCGAACTACTTCAGCCGAGTTTTCCGCGCGGCAACCGGACTCAGCCCGTCCGAGTATTCGCAGAGGAGGTATGGTGTTGAGACGTAGCAGATATCTCTGGTGTATCGTGCTGGCCACGTTGACGGCCTTTGGCTGCGCGGAATCGTCCGGCGAGCGGCGTGATCGTGATCGGGAACTGCGAATCGGCTTGTCCGTGGATTCGCTGGTTGTGGAACGCTGGATTCGGGACACGAACGCGTTTCTCTCCGCAGGGGAAGAGCTGGGTGCCGAAGTGCTCTACCGCAACGCCTTGGAAGACAGCGACCGGCAGCAACAGGATCTTCTAGGGCTGAAACAGGAGGACGTGGATGCGCTTGTCGTGATTCCTTTTGACTCTGTGGATCTGGCCACAACGATACGTGACATCCAGGCAGACGGTGTACCGGTCATTGCCTATGACAGGCTTATTCTGAATGCCCCGGTAGCCGCGTACGTGAGCTTTGACAACGTAGAGGTGGGTCGCCTTCTCGCCGAAGGCGTTACCTCCCGGCTGGATGAGGCTCGGGTGGTGATCATCAACGGCGGAGGGCGAGACTTCAACAGTGCCATGCTTCGAGAAGGCATTGGCGAGGTGCTCGAGCCCTACATAAGTTCCGGGGCCTACGAGATCGTGTCCGAGCTCTCCCCGTCGGACTGGTTGCCGGCACTCTTTGTTCCGGAGCTCGAGCAGCTCGTTGAAGAAGGTGTACCGATTGACGCCGTCATTGCAGCGAACGACAGCTTTGCAGACGCTGCCATAGACATTCTGGCCCGTCACCGTCTCGCCGGTGAAGTGCTGGTGGTGGGTCAGGATGCGGACCTTCTTGCTACCCAGCGCCTGGTCAGCGGCCTGCAGCACCGAACCATCTACAAGCCGGTGGAAGAGCTTGCGCGGCGTGCCGCCGGGATCGCGGTTGCCCTGGCAAACGGGCAGGAGTTCTCCTACTCACGGACCATCAATAATGGGTTCGGGGAGATACCGTACATTGCCATTGAACCCATCGCCGTTGAACGTGACAATATTGATTCCACGCTTATCGCCGATGGTTTTCATTCTCGCGAGGATGTCTACCTGGATACCCGGTAGCAATATTATGAGGCATCTTTATCCAGATACTGCCGCCATCTGAACAGCTCTGCGTCACGATTTTCCAGTTCTTGTCACAACTTTCCTCATGACGGCTCGGAGACCCGATGGTAGCGTGGATCAAGGTCCCGAGGGGACCACATTCCACAAGGAGGCTTTTATGAAGCACGTAGTTCGATGGATCTGTCTTCTGACGCTGCTTGTCGGCACTGCGCTCACCGCGTTTGCTGCCGGTGAAGCGGAGAGCGATGAGCTGGTGATCGGATTGTCACTTCCTACGCAGCGGGAAGAACGCTGGGTTCGAGACAGAGAGACAATGGAGGCGTACGCCGAAGAGCTTGGCGTTGACCTTCGCATCCAGGTTGCAGACGCAAACACCGCCGAGCAGATTGCACAGGTGGAGAACCTTTTCGCTCAGGGAATCGATGTTCTCATCCTCGCTCCGCATGATGCCGCAGCGGCGGCCTCGCTCGTTGATCAGGCTGAGGCTGAAGGAATACCGGTCATCTCGTACGACCGCCTTATCACGAACACACCGAATCTGGACGTATACCTCAGCTTCGACAACGTGGCTGTAGGGCGAATCCAGGGCGAGTACTTTGTGGACAACGTTCCTGACGGTTCCAACATCATCCTTCTCGCCGGTGCCCCGACCGACAACAACGCATTCCTGTTCAAGGAAGGCGCCATGGAGTTCATCCAGCCAAAGATCGATTCCGGTGCCTACACTGTGATCGCAGATCAGTTCGTCGACAACTGGTTGCCGGAGAACGCACTGGCGATCGTGGAGAATGCTCTCACATCGGCGGACAATGATGTGCAGGGAATTCTCGCTCCGAATGACGGAACCGCCGGTGGCGCAATCGTCGCCCTCGAGGCGCAGGGTCTTGCCGGAGACGTGGTAATAACCGGTCAGGACGCATCTCTCGCCGGCGCACGCCGCATTGTTGAGGGCGTACAGGGCATGACGGTCTTCAAGGATACCCGTGAGCTTGGTCGAGCGGCTGTTGATGCAGCGCTGGCACTGGCGAGGGGTGAAGAGCTCGAGTTCAACGGTGCGGTGGACAATCAGGTCTTTGACGTACCGTCAATCCTTCTGACACCGTTCTCCGTCACAGAAGAGAACATTGATGAGGTACTGGTCGAATCAGGCTACCTCAGTCGTGAAGACGTCTTCGGCGAATAACCGGGACTGATCTATATGTGATAGTATGAGCCGCCCGCCTGGCCGCGGGCGGCTGTCTTTTGGAGGTCGCATGAGCGAAGACCATATCCTTGAGATG
>CAZREG010000144.1:0-2671 GCA_964599075.1 uncultured Spirochaetaceae bacterium
AAGCGCCGCGCGCGACAGCTTGGAGACGATCATGTAGGATCCAATCCATATGCGACGTTTGTCTCGAGTAACGCTCGTTGTCCGTGACTACGACGAGGCTGTTGAGTACTATCGATCTGTCTTGGGGTTTTCTCTGATAGAGGACAAGCCGGTACCATCTCAAAACAAGAGATGGGTCATCATGGCGCCGGAGCCGGATAGCCCGGTGACGTTCGTTCTTGGCCGGGCCGCAACCCTGGAACAGGAGACCCGCATTGGTAATCAAACCGGCGGGCGGGTGTTCCTGTTCCTGGAGACGGACGACTTTGAACGCGATTACACGGCCCTCGTGAATCGTGGCGTCAACTTTGTCCGCCCCCCGCAACAGTTCGACTACGGACGTGTGGCGGTGTTTGAAGACCTCTACGGCAACCTTTGGGATTTGGTGGAGCCCGGGTGACCCACGGGAATCGCCGCGTTGGAGCCGTCGGGCTAAAACTCAAGCAGAATCTTCCCCTGCACCTGCCGCTCGGCGATCATTCGGTGTGCCTCTTCGGCACGGCCTGAAGGCAACACCCCATGCAGATGAGGGTTGATTCGTCCGTCGCCTGCCCACTTCAGAAGCCGCTCCAGGCTGCGCCGATACCAAGTCGGATCCTTTGCAATGACGCTCGGGGTGCCGCAGAATAGCGCCCGTTTCCCGTTCGGCAGCAGGTTCTTGCGCTGCAGGAATAGTGCGCCGGAGATCATGGGCCACACCCCTCCGGCAGTGGAAGCGAAGAAGCCGTAGCTCACAAGCGCCCCGCCCTTTGCCACCAGGCGCCATGAGCGCCGCAGCTGTTCTCCCCCAAAGGAATCAAAGACCGCATCGAACCCTGCCGGGGCGAGCGATAGCAGCTGCCGGTCCCAGTCGCCTGTTGTGTAGTCGATTGGGGTGCCGCCAAGAGTGCGGACCAAATCGTGCTTCGCAATTGATGCGGTGCCAAAAGCCGAGATGCCCAAGAGGCGTGCGAGCTCCAGCACCGCCGTTCCCACACCGCCCCCGGCACCGTGAACCAGTAGGCTCTGCCCCGCACGAAGCTTCGCGGTGTACTCTATGAGCGCAAGCGCCGTGAGGTAGTTGAGCGGCAGTTGGGCCGCAGTTTCGTCGTCCACACCGTCCGGCACCGGCACGAGCCATTGCGGTGACAGATCGACCACCGCGCGGTAGGCACCCATTTGCGGCAGCATCGCCACCACCCGCCGGCCAGGTTGGAGCTCGGGCGGTGCGGCACCATCCACGTCGGTGCCAATCTCCGCCACGGTGCCAAACAGCTCGTAGCCGGGGCTAAAGGGCCTCTTCGGCGCAAGGGGGTATTTGCCGGCAACGGCCATAAGATCGGCAAACCCGACGCCCGCATAGCGGACACGCACCCGGACCCGGCCGGCCGGGACACTTTTGCTGTCACAATCCCCGTAAGCGCGCTCGAGCGAGCCCCACTCTCGAACCGTCAAACTGTTCATTGTGTTTTCCATAGGAAGGAGGATTGCGAAATACGACGGGAGTGTCGTTAACCGAGGTTAATTGTGCGCCCGCGAATGCGGCTCAGTGCTACCGGTGTTACCCCGAGATAGGAGGCAATGTCATATTGCCGAATCTTGGATTCGATCCCCGGAAAATCGCGCAGAAGGTTCAGATAGCGTGTGCTCGCATCTTCCATAATAAGCGATCGCTCGCGCTCGGCGGCAAGGCCGAGCGCCGCCTCATTGAGATGAAACGCGATGCGCCCCCACACCGGATGGGTGTCGATAAGCTGCAGTAAATCCCGATAGCGGAGCAGCGCCGCCTCGGTCCGCTCCAGGGCCCGAACGGCGAACGGTGACGGAGATCCGTTGGAGTTCGAGACGTTCACGAAGCTACCACCGCTGCAAAAGTAGCGCGTGTACTGGTGCCCCTCTGTGTCCGTGTAGAAGTAGCGCAACATTCCCGAGCGAACGTAGGCTACGTGCTCGGCAACTTCCCCTGCGCGGACATAGTGATCACCCGGCTCCAGGATCCGTTTCGTGAGCAACGGCAAAATCCGCTCGCGCTCGCTCTCGGGCAGGGGATGTACGCTCTCGAGGGCGTCGACCATTGCCGTGAAAAGCTCCATACGAGCAAAGTATACCGATGTTAGATCACCCCAAGAAGGAGCGTGCCTGCCGAGCTCCGGACGCCGGCCGCGGGCCAGTCGTACTCCAGTTGAAGCGCTACCAACTCCGCGGTCCGCACGCCGTAGCGGTGAGAGATGGCGCGGAGAGTGGCGTCAAGGACGGCAAAGGGTGGACCGGACTCCGGTGAGAGTACGATGTCAGAGGCACCTTCCGTCTCGGTCAAGAAGTGCACCCCCTCCTCGGAGACCGCGATACCCTGGGGATTGCGGGCGCTGAGCCGCGAGCGGTAGGTCCGGGACCAGGCATCCGCCTGGAGGGCCAGAGCAACCCCGTCGAAACCGTCTGCCACGTCGACAGAGAGCCGCTCACGGCGCGGGTTCCGTACCACGTTGGCTACCACAAGACCTATCGTCCCGGCATTGAAGGAAAAGCGGCTACTGTCATGCTCCGGGGTCCACCCTTCAAGCCCGAGGGCCTTGGCGGTGGTGCGGGCGTTAACCGATCCGGCGAGAATCTCCAGCAGTGCAAGGGTCACCGGTACCGAGGCAGAGACCCCGGA
>CAZREG010000145.1:0-2632 GCA_964599075.1 uncultured Spirochaetaceae bacterium
CGCATGAGCGAAGACCATATCCTTGAGATGCGGGATATCACCAAGACGTTTCCGGGCGTTCGTGCTCTTGACGGAGTGAACTTCCGGGTGCGTCGTGGTGAGATCCACGCACTGGTCGGCGAGAATGGAGCCGGCAAGTCGACTCTCATGAAGATTCTCAGCGGTCTCTATCCGATGGGGACCTACGAGGGCTCGATTGTGGTCAACGGCAAAGAGGTGAGCTTTGCCGACATTCGCGAGAGTGAGGCAGCGGGTATTGCGGTCATCTACCAGGAGCTTGCGCTGGTGCCGCTTCTGAGTGTGACTGAGAACCTCTTTCTAGGGAACGAGATTACCTCTGGAATAACAATTGATTGGACCCGGGCCTACGGAAAGGCCCGCGAGCTGCTTGAGCAGGTGCACCTTGATATCAACCCGCGTACTCAGCTCTTGACGCTGGGAATCGGCGCCCAGCAGCTCGTTGAAATTGCGAAGGCTCTCTACAAGAACGCACGTATTCTGGTGCTTGATGAGCCAACTGCCGCGCTCAACGAGAGCGAGTCAGAGAATCTTCTGGGCATCATCAAGAAGCTTCAGAATGACGGGGTCACCTGTATCTACATCAGCCACAAGCTGGAAGAGGTACAGTCGATCGCCGATTCGATCACCGTCCTGCGAGACGGCAAGAGCATTGAGACCCGCCATCCAAGCGATGGTGATACGGTCACGGAAGCGTCAATCATCTCCATGATGGTGGGCCGTGAGCTCACCGCCCGGTTCCCGCGGGTGGAGCACACCGGCGGTCGCCCTATTCTGGAGGTGAAGAACTGGACCGTCTACGATCCCGAGCGCCGTGAGCGTAAGGTGGTCGACGACATCAGTTTTGAGGTGCGAGAGGGTGAGATCCTCGGTATAGCCGGGCTGATGGGGGCCGGACGGACCGAACTGGCAACGAGCATTTTTGGAGCGTACGGGTACAACCGCAGCGGCACCGTCTCTCTTGATGGCGAGGAGCTCACCATTCGTGAGCCTGCCGACGCAATTCGGGCCGGTATCAGTTACGTGACTGAAGACCGCAAGGGCAAGGGCCTGGTGCTCAATATGGACATCATCAAGAATGCGACGCTCGCCTCGCACTTCCGAATTGCGCCCAACGGTGTCCTCAACAAGCTGGAGGAGATCCTGGAGTCGCGGGAGTACACAGACAAGCTGCAGGTGAAGATGTCCTCTCTCGAACAGGAAGCCGGGAACCTCTCCGGAGGAAACCAGCAGAAGGTCGTTCTCTCCAAGTGGCTCATGACGCGCCCGAAGGTGCTTCTTCTTGACGAACCAACAAGAGGCATTGACGTGGGGGCCAAGTTTGAGATCTACAACATCATGAATCAGCTTGTTGCGGACGGAGTGGGAATTGTAATGATCTCATCTGAACTTCCCGAGATCATCGGAATCACCGATCGCATCCTTGTGATTCACCAGGGACGATTAGCCGGGTCCCAGCAGTGGGAGAAGGCGACTCAGGAATCGATCATGCATATGGCAACAGGAGGCCGGTAGATATGTCCCAACAGGAGAGAGCCTTCACGGCGATACTCAAAGAGCAGGTTTCCAAAAACGTGAGGCAGTACGCAATGTTCATTGCGTTGCTCGTGGTCTGGATACTGTTCACGGTGCTGACTCAGGGAACGTTTCTCTCTTCGAGAAACATCACGAATCTCTTCCTCCAGGCATCCCACATAGCAATCCTGGCTGTAGGAATGGTTCTCATCATTGTCGCCGGTCACATTGATCTCTCAGTTGGATCGCTCATGGGCTTTATTGGGGCCGTTGCGGCGGTGCTGCACGTCAATCAGGGCTGGCCCACTTTTCTCGTTATTCCCGTCGCCCTCTTGCTCGGTGTCGTGGTGGGGCTCTGGCAGGGCTACTGGGTCGCCTACCGTGGGATCCCTGCGTTCATCGTGACACTAGCCGGTATGACCATGTTTCGCGGGGGAATCATAGCAGTGACAGGAGGTGCGACCATTGCACCTCTTGCCGATGGGTTCCGTGCAATCGGTCAGGGGTATCTGCCTCGAATCCTCAATCCGGAGGCTCGGACCGGGTTTCACGAGGTGAGCGCCGTTGTGGCGATCGTATTCGTGCTGGCGTTTCTATGGCGCCAGATCAGTAACAGGAAGAAGCGGATTCGCTATGGTTTTGATGTGCTCCCGGGCAGGATTGAGGCAGCGAGACTTGTTCTTGCCGGGACACTGATCGCGGCCTTTTTCGCGGCCCTCGTTGTCTACCGGGGCATCCCGTGGGTCGTGGTGATCATCCTGGCGCTCACGCTGCTCTACAGCTTTCTCACCGAGAAGACCGTCTTTGGTCGGCAGGTATATGCAATTGGCGGCAACCGTGAGGCGGCTCGCCTCTCCGGAATCAACATCCGACGACGCACGCTTATGATATTTGTGAGCATGGGATTCCTCTCAGCAGTCGCCGGCATTGTGTTTACCGCACGGCTGAACGCCGCAAGTGCGCAAGCCGGAACGCTGGTGGAGCTTGATACCATAGCGGCGACCATCATTGGTGGGACGAGTACGCTTGGCGGTGTTGGAACAGTCTTTGGTGCCATCATCGGCGCCATTCTCATGGCGAGTGTCAACAACGGTATGTC
>CAZREG010000146.1:0-2482 GCA_964599075.1 uncultured Spirochaetaceae bacterium
GGTGAAGGCACACAGTGTAACCGAGGCGAAGCGTCTGCTGCGAAGCAACGGAACGGAGGTGCTTCTCTCCAAGGTGCTCACCGCGGAACACCTGGAGCTGCTTCCCGGGCTTCTTGGCGTCATCCTGGAGGAGAAACCCCAGCTCAGCTACTCGACTATCCGCAGTGCCAATCCGGAGCTTGTACTGATTGCAGAGGCTCCCGGCGGAATGACGAGTATGGAGGACGGCATCACCGTGACGCTCGACGGAGAAGAGAAGATCATCTACGAAGGGGTTCAGTAGGTCACACCCCGGTACCCACTTGTGCCGGATCCTACATTATTGTAGTATTCCCACAGAAGGGGTGATCATGACGGACACGCAGGACCGCGAAGAGGTAAAGAGCAAGTATGAGGAGCTGTCTCTGCTCTTTGAGATCAGCCAGCTTCTCGACCAGAGTCTCGATCTCAACCAGGTCATTCAGCCGGTTCTGCGAACAGCGGCCGAGCGACTGACATTCCAGCGGGCAGCGATTACGCTCCTCAACCGCAAGACAGGAGAGATTTTTATAGAGGCCGCTCACGGTCTCTCACTCTCACAGCAGCGCCGCGGGCGCTATCAACTTGGCGAAGGGATCACCGGCCAGGTGGTCCAGTCAGGCTCGCCGCAGCTCATTCCGCGCATAAGCGAAGACCCGGCCTTTCTCAACAGAACGGGAGCACGGAAAAAACGAAGTGAAAGTGACGTCTCGTTTATCTGTGTGCCCATAAAGATAGGCAATGAGACAATTGGGGCACTGAGCGTGGACCGATCCCCTACTGAGCGGCAGGAGCTTGAAGAAAACGCTCGCTTTCTCTCCATTGTTGCTTCGCTGGTCGCGCAGGCGGTGAAAATCCGCCAGACAGTGATGGAGGAGAAGCGGGCGCTGCTCGAGGAAAACACCCGCCTGCATGAGGAGTTGCGCGAGCGGTTTCGACCGTCGAATATTGTGGGAAGCTCCCGCGCTATGCAGGACGTCTTTGACATGATCGCCCAGGTCTCACGCAGCGATGCAACCGTGCTCGTCCGCGGCGAGAGCGGAACCGGAAAGGAACTTGTGGCTCACGCAATCCACTACAACAGTACGCGCGCAGACAAGCCGTTCGTGAAGGTCAACTGTGCCGCTCTTCCAGAGACCGTCATTGAAAGCGAGCTCTTTGGCCACGAGAAGGGCGCATTCACGGGTGCCGTTCAGAGCCGCAAGGGCCGTTTTGAGTATGCAAACGGCGGAACGGTCTTTCTCGATGAGATTGGCGATCTGTCACCCTCTACTCAGATCAAGCTTTTGCGGGTTCTCCAGGAGCGCGAGTTCGAGCGCGTCGGCGGAAATCAGACCATCCGCGTCAACGTTCGAATCGTTACGGCAACGAATCGTGACCTCGAAAAAGCAATTGCCGCCAACGAGTTTCGGGAGGATCTCTACTATCGGCTGAACGTCTTCCCGATCCATATGCCACCGCTGCGCGACCGCAAGAGCGATATTCTCCTGCTCGCCGATCACTTTATTGAAAAGTACGCCGAACAGAACCACGTGGCGGTGCGACGAATCAGCACCCCCGCGATCGATCTGCTGATGAGCTATCACTGGCCCGGCAACGTGCGTGAGCTTGAAAACTGTGTCGAACGGGCCGTTCTCCTCAGTGTGGACGAGGTGATTCACAGCCATCATCTGCCGCCGAGCCTGCAGTCTGCAGAGTCCACCAATACAGAGTTCCACGGAACCCTTGATGAGAGCGTTGACAACCTTGAGAGGGAGCTCATACTTGAGGCGCTGAAGTCCACGCGGGGAAACATGGCCAAGGCGGCCCGATTCCTCGGCATTACCGAGCGCATTATGGGACTGAGAATCAAGAAGCACGGTATAGACCCCCGAACCTTTCGCACTCGAGCGTAGGATCAATCTCCTTATCCTACGTAAAAGTAATCTATCTGGTTGTATCCTACAATAATGTTGCATTTTTGCTTTCGCAGTGGACGTTGGCGGGAAGAGTAGTTGATCTACAAATCCATGCACCAGAGGCAGTTAGTAACTTTCGCACTCTATCACTCTGTACTTGGCACAGTACATGCAACTATGGGAGAAAATCCAAAGTGTGGAGGAAGTATGCGTAAGAAGTTTTTCCTGTTCATTGCGTTGTCCCTCGTTCTTGGCGCGGGAAGAGTGGTCGCACAGGAACTGACAATGGCGGATGTCTCAGCGGCATTCGACATGATCTGGCTGGTGTTGGCCGCGGCCCTGGTGTTCTTTATGCAGGCCGGGTTTGCAATGGTCGAGACCGGCCTTACCCGTGCAAAGAACGCCGGCAACATCATCATGAAGAACCTCATGGATTTCTCGGTAGGTGCAATAGCCTACTGGGCGATCGGTTGGGCTCTTATGTATGGGGCGTCGGCCGGCGGCTTTATTGGAACTGATCAGTTCTTCCTGGCAGGTGCTGAGTCGGCAACCTACCGTGACTGGTT
>CAZREG010000147.1:0-2403 GCA_964599075.1 uncultured Spirochaetaceae bacterium
AGAGCCGGAGAAAAAAGAGAGTTCGCCTGCCGGGACCGAAAAGGACGAGGCCCCAAAAAAGCGGCAGCGCTCTGAGAAGTCATCGACGGCAGATGTGCCGGCGAGTCCCGCAACCCGTCGCATGGCGCGGGAAATCGGAGTCGACCTGGAAGACGTGACGGGTACCGGTCCTGGCGGCAGAATCTCTGCGCAGGACGTCAAGGACACCGCCCGTGAGTCGGACTCCGGGGGCAGGCGTGAGCAGATGACTCGTGTCAGATCTCTCACTGCCCAACGGACTCAGACTGCCTGGAGAGAGATCCCGCACGTCACGCAGTTTGACGAGGCGGATCTTGCCCAGTTGAACGAGTACATGGAGCAGGCCGCAGAAAAGGTGGAGAAGCGGGGCGGAAAGCTCACGGTCACCGCCGTGCTTGTGAAGCTCTGCGCACACGCGCTACGAGCGTTTCCTCGGTTTAATGCTTCGATAGACATGGAGAGCTCGGAGATTGTCTATCACGAGCGGGTTGCCATCGGTGTGGCGGCGGATACAGACCGCGGACTACTGGTGCCGGTGCTCTCCGATCCCGATCACAAGGACATTGTGACTATTGCTCTTGAACTTGGTGAGCTTGCGGCAGCTGCCCGAGCGGGAGAGCTTGAGGTGAGCCAGATGCAGGGTGGCACGTTCTCTCTCTCAAATCTTGGCGGAATAGGCGGAACGGCATTTACGCCGGTTGTCGTTCAGCCCCAGGTCGCTATTCTTGGCGTTGCCCGCGCCTCAATAAAACCGGTCTATCATTCCAACCGGTTCGAGCCGCGGGAGATCCTGCCACTCGCGCTCTCTTATGATCACCGTGCAATCGATGGCGCGGACGGAGCGCGGTTTGTCAGCTGGATCCGGACAGCGATTGAAGATCCGTTCTCTGCGTTTATGTACGGAGGTGCGTCATGAGTAAAAAGCGTGACGTCATTGTCGTTGGAGCCGGGCCTGCCGGATACGCTGCAGCATTCATGGCTGCAGACAAGGGCCGGGAAGTTACCATAGTTGATCCGGAGAAAAACCCTGGTGGTGTCTGCCTCTACCGGGGTTGCATACCTACCAAGGCGCTTCTGCACGTGGTCAAGACGCGGCACGAGGCACGGCGTGCTGCAGAGTGGGGGCTGCGCTTTGGTGACCCGGAGCTCGATCTGGATCGGCTCCGCGAATGGAAGGGAGAGGTCGTGGCAAAGCTCACCGGAGGTGTGGGGAGTCTTGCGAAGCGGCGCAAGATCGAACACATTCACGGAATCGCTCGCCTCTCGGACGCTTCAACGGTAGAGGTGACCGAGGGTGATGAGCAGCAAACCCTCAGCGCGGAGAACGTGATACTCGCCACCGGTTCCCAGGCGCGGATGCTGCCTATGATGCCGGACGATGAAAGAGTCTGGATAGCAGATCATGCGCTGGACATACCGTTCGTGCCAAAGCGATTGCTCGTGGTTGGCGGAGGCTACATCGGCCTGGAGATGAGCTACATCTACAACGGTCTCGGAGCTTCGGTAGACATGGTGGAGATGACCGACGGGCTCATGCCCGGGGCCGATCGTGACATTGTCGAGGTGTTCACGGAGGCGAATGAGACACTATTCGAGCGGACGCTGCTGAGCACCATGGTAGAGAGCGTGAACGCAACGAGCGACGGGCTCGATGTGTCCTTCTCGGGAGAGGGCGCGCCCGAGGAGTCTGCTCGCTACGACGCTATCCTTGTTGCCACCGGGCGTGCGCCCAATCTTGAGCGTGTCGGCGTGGAAGCGGTCGGTATTGAGCTGACGGACGAGGGGTTCGTTGCGGTGGATGATCAGATGCGGACGAGTATAGACCACATCTTTGCCGTAGGGGACATTGTCGGTCCTCCGCTACTGGCCCACAAGGGTCTGCACGAGGGGCGAGTTGCCGGGGCGGTGCTTGGCGGTGAAAACCAGGTGATCAATGACGCGCGTGCTATCCCGGCAGTCGAGTACACGGACCCGGAGGTCGCCTGGGTAGGGCTCACGGAGACACAGGCCAAGCAGCAAGGCCGTAGCGTGAAGGTGTCGCGGTTTCCCTGGAAGGCGTCAGGACGGGCTATCACGATGGGGCGAAGCAGCGGATTGACAAAGCTGATCATTGACCCTGAGTCCGAGCGTATCCTTGGTGCCTGCATCGCAGGCGCTCACGCGGGCGAGATGATCGCAGAGGCTGCGCACGCAGTCGAGATGGCATCCACGGCGCGTGATCTGGAACTGACAATTCACCCACACCCCACGCTCACCGAGACGCTCCTTGGAGCTGCACAGAGATTCTACGGAACCGCGACGGACATATAGCGGCTCCTCCACCACCTATCCAAGCGCCACGTCGAGTGTCATCATGACTGCGAAACCGACCAGGGTGAATATGGT
>CAZREG010000148.1:0-2382 GCA_964599075.1 uncultured Spirochaetaceae bacterium
CTCTCCTATGGAGTTAGTAATGGTCTTCAGATATGAAGCCTTGGTGTATTTCACATCTCCGGTCGACCAGCTACCTGACTTCAACGGTTCCAATACTTGCTCGTAGTCAATCTTAATATTGTCACCATAGTAATCATCGACTTCTGCTAAGTTCCATTGGAGCGGATAGAGGTCAGGAATACTGATGAACCCTTCGCCAACAATATTCCCTGAGCGTAGACTATACTGAGTGGCGTTTCTCCTGGCGCTCCCCTGATCACCATATCTATAGGTACGCCCGTTTTCAAGCCTTATAGTCCACCCCACAATTTCGTCTTCAGCATCGGTGTTGCATTCAACGCCTGCAAACGGGAGTCTATCTAGGTATAGCTGACCATCCTTTGTGACTATTCTCGCTCTCACTCCCTCTGGAGAGTACCAGTAGTACACATCGTCCTCCCGGCCAGCCGTACCGTTGGGGATGCAAATGACGGCGCCAAATGACATGCGGAACCCAAGACCCACCCATGATGTAGGTGCTATGTCATTCCTCACCCTTACGCTCTGGTACACGTTGCTTGAGTACGTCAACTCAACGGGCAAAGAAACGCCTCCACGCCCCGACAGAGTCAACAATTCAACCGCAAAGGAAGCGTCTCCCGAGTAGCAACTGACAGCACCGGTAGGACTGAGGTACTCGTTGAAGGGAGCGACATATTCATCGGAAGTTGTGATGCCAGATACGCCCCCGACCAACGAACAGACCGCAGCCACTGCTAGGTTGGCATATCTACATATGGACCAGTCCTGCCCTGCGGCTTGGCGGTTCGTCCTCGTTTGTTTTGCGCGCATAGTGCTCTCCATGGTCATAAGCCCTTCGTGGGTAGCGTTCTGTACTTGGTGATCCGCCTCATTCTCGCAAGGCCAAAGTGTTGCCCGCCCTTGCTACTGGATTAGGCGGCAGCTCCCTCAATCAAGAATAGTGCTATAGAAGTATCAAAGGTATGCTGGACGTCCTGGCGCAGGGCGCAGGCTTGATGCCTAGTAGCTTCACTGCGAGCAGAGGGTTCTTACTGCGCTCGGAATCAGGCTGTCAAAAGGTTCCTTCGTAGCGGCTTCAATATCGGCATATGCTCGTCGTCTGGCTACAGAGACGTGCCACATTCCAATCAAGTTGTGCGCCCTTGGTAGTCCTGAACTTCACTGCAAGAACTTGAGACACCTACCTTGTCCTTGCTAATGGGTCGCGCAGCACCGTTTTCAGGAATTCCTCACAAGCCTCCGCTTCACTTGAGAACACTCTTTCTCCCGTCCGCTCCCCGCGTTCACTAAAGTAAATGACCCATCTACCGCTTGCCTCCAGTGACAGCACATACCGCTCGTCGTAGTCCCCACCGGTGAGGGAATATGCTCTCGGGTTAACACCCTCTGCATCCAACTTTGCCTGTAGTTGCATCACATTCATTATGGCACGACCCGTATATAGCCCTGCAAGAGCGCCTGTTCAACAGACATGGGAATCTGGTACTGAATTCCTAGGCCCGGATATCCGAAAGCCGGTGCGGCAAGCCCTCCCTCCGCGCTCAAGGGCGTCACTACCTGGTATGCCTCATAGGGCAGACTGGCCGAGGTAGGGTGAGCAGCTCTTGCAGGAAATGGAGTGCCCTGCGGTGACAGGAAGCTACCGCCGCGGAAACCATGACGATCCAGAAATGTCCCAGGCTGAAGAGTCTCTGTTTTGCTATATCCACCCAAGAAGCCTTTGTGCGGTGGCCATGACTCTGCTTTGGTTATGAGGGCCGTATTCGTCTCTTTCGCAACATCATCAGCGTAGGTACCGACGAGGTCGTCACCATACGTTGTGGCCCTAGTGGCCAATCTGCTTGTCGCACTTCCCCCCCGAGTAGTAGCCCCACCCCCCTGAAGCCACGCAAGGCCCTCAGCCCATTTTGCAGCGACCTCGAGGCCCTCACGATACAAATAGTCTAGCTGAGCATATAGTTCTTCCTCTTCAGTAGTCTCGTACGACACATAGGCGCGCCCTCCCACGTCCTCGCCAAAGAGATCCCCAAAGTACACTTCATCGCTGGCAGCGACCGTAGCCTCTTCGTATGTGTACGTCGCATCCGGGTTGTGATACTCCTCTGCCTCATCCTGATAGTATCCCGTGTTAGCGTTGTACGAGACTTCTCCCTGTGGTGTGGTTTCAGCTTGGTCGCACGTGATGCACTCTTGTCCATCCGGGTCAAAGTTTCCCACGGGATTGCCGCCAACGTATGAATAGGCATTCACGAACTGTTGTGCTGGATCCGCCGCCATCCACACACCAATCTCCGGGTCATACATTCTGGCCCCGAAGTGGTACATTTGTATACCGGGAGCGCCGTTTATGGCTCCGTCTGT
>CAZREG010000149.1:0-2355 GCA_964599075.1 uncultured Spirochaetaceae bacterium
CGATCGAGACCGTCTCAAACCAGCGGGAGGAAAAGAGCGAAAGCGCTGCGTCACACAGCTTGGTGGGGGTCTCGGTTGCCATTATGCTGTCTCTCGCAGGAGCGTAATGATCTTCTCTGCAAACTCCTGCGGCACCTCAACCATGGGCGAGTGCCCGGAGGTGGGAAAGGTTTCCAGCGTGGCGCTGAAGAAAGATGCAAGCTCAGCGGCGCGGTCGTCCGTTATGAGGATGTCGTGGGCTCCTCGCATAACGTGCACCGGTACTGAAGAACCCTGGAGCCGGTTGCGAAAATCGGCCTTGCCAAGCTCCTCTGCATGGCCAATAAAGCAGTCGCGGTTCATCCTCCACGCATCCTCCACAAGCTCGCCAAAGAACGCCTCATCCTTGATCATAGGCACCACCGTTTTTAATGCCTGGGCGAGAATACTTTTATCCGCCTTGTACGCCTCAATTGCCGGATAGCTTTCCTTTGGTGTGTGCAGTCCGTCAATAGGTGAGGAGTCAACCAGAATCAGCCGTTCGATCAACTGCGGCCGTGTCACGAGCAGTTCCATAGCCACCGCGCCTCCCAGGCTGTGTCCGAGCACCACGGCTCTCTTGACGCCGGCTGCGTCACAGATGGAGGTTATCCAGCGCGCGTATGCACCCATGGAACAGTCATCCATGTGATCACTCTGCCCGAAGTTGGGCATGTCCGGCGCCAGCGCGCGACCAGGGTAGCGTTCCAGCAGAGGTTCGAACCAGCGACCACTTCCCAGGTTGCCGTGGATGCAGAGCAGGGTAGGCAGCGAGTCGTCGGAGAGTTCCGACTCTCGGATATGGATCGATGTTTCCGCGATCGTCAGCGTTCGTTCGTTCATGCGTCTCCTCGCTTCACAACCAGTGCGGTTCCCATCCCACCGCCAATGCAGAGGGAGGCAAGTCCCCAGGTAAGGTTCCGCCGGGCCATCTCGTGCAGAAGCGTCACCGTGATACGGTTGCCGCTTGCCCCTATGGGATGGCCAAGGGCGATTGCTCCGCCGTTGACGTTGGTGCGTTCAAGCAGCGCTTCCGGTGCAATGCCGTGCTCGGTGCTGAGCTCCGTGAGGACTCCCAGGCTCTGCGCGGCAAATGCCTCGTTGAGCTCAATGAGCTCCATCTCTTTCAACGACTTGCCCGCCTTCGTAAGTGCCCTGCCGATTGCCGGGACCGGTGCCAGGCCCATAAGTGATGGGTCAAGGGCAGCCTGCCCGGAAGCTACTATCTCTGCAAGCGGCGTCAAACCGTACTGCGTAAC
Source organism: uncultured Spirochaetaceae bacterium (assembly GCA_964599075.1). GTDB lineage: Bacteria > Spirochaetota > Spirochaetia > DSM-27196 > SLST01 > SLST01. The sequence continues at coordinate 1,278 of CAZREG010000149.1, forward strand.
TGCCTGCTCGGAGGCGAGCAGCAGCGCCGCCGCCCCGTCGTTGATGCCACTCGCATTGCCGGCGGTTACCGTGCCATCCTTCTCGAATGCAGGACGCAGGCCGGATAGAGACTCAGCGGTGGTCTCCGGTCGGATGTGCTCATCGGTGTCAACGATGACACTTTTCTTTCGCTCGGCAACCTCTACGGGAATGATCTCCGCGGCAAAGCGTCCTGCATCCCGGGCTGCGCCGGCGCGTTTCTGACTCTCTGCGGCAAACGAATCCTGCGCTTCCCGAGTGATTCCATGCTTGCGAACAATATTCTCTGCAGTTACCCCCATGTGATAGTCGTTGAACACATCCGTCAGGCCATCCTGGATGAGACTGTCTGCCATCTCCAATGCCCCGAGCTTGTTGCCCCAGCGCGCTTTCGCGCTCACCGTAAACGGTGCGAGGCTCATGTTCTCCATGCCGGCGGCGACCGAGAGGTTGGTATCTCCGAGCCTGATGCGGTCCGCGGCAAGCATGATGGACTTCATTCCGCTTCCACAGAGCATGTTGACTGAGAATGCGGGAACATGATCAGGCACTCCGGCGTAGATGGATGCCTGACGTCCGGGCCCCATCCCCTGGCCGTTGGTGATAACGTTTCCCACAATCACTTCTTCGAGCTGTGCCGGGTCAACACCGCCGTCTTCCAGGACCGCCTTGATAGCCGCCGCCCCGAGTTGTGCCGCCGGTGTTGTTCTGAAACTGCCGCCGAATGTACCGATTGCTGTTCGGCGCGCTGCCACAATGTAGACCTTGTTCATCTTCTTCTCCTTTAGAGGTAGCCGAGCTTCTCTGCCTCGGCGGTGAGTTGTCCGCGGTACTCCGGGTGCGCAATCGAGATCAGCGCCTGTACCCGTTCGCTCACCGTACGGCCGAGCAGCTGGACAGCCCCGTACTCGGTGGCGACCCAGTCCAGGTCCTGCCGTGGTACCGTTACGGCGGAACCGGGGGGGAGTATTGGCACAATGGTCGATATGGTTCCCTTCTTTGCCGTGGAACGAAGGGCGATCACACCCTTGCCGTTGTTCGCCTTTTGCGCGCCACGGT
>CAZREG010000150.1:0-2344 GCA_964599075.1 uncultured Spirochaetaceae bacterium
CAGCCGCCCTGACCTCAGGACTCATCGCTGCGGTTGTGTATCTGCTTCAGTAACCAAGCGACCCAACAGGCCTCCAGCGGCGGAGTTCGCGGATCGGAAACGCACGATCATGTCCGTTTTTTACAATCCTCCCGCACCTCTCTGGTGGTAACATAGACCCAACTGCTGAGGCCTCGGGTTCTTGGCTCTAAGGGAGATACACACGATGAGTTTTCAAACTACGTTTTTTCGTCTGGCTGTGACTCTGGCCACCATGGGCGTTATCACAGGATGCTTGAACCCGGTTGGACCTGGTGCAGGTCCGGGAAACGAGGCAGATGGCTCCGGGCCTGCAGAAGTCACAGTCACATCTGTCATATCCGGGACCGGATCTGTCCTCCTGGAGTGGGACGATCCGGCTGATGCGGATCTGGCCTCTATTGAGATAACCTGGACGCCGGACGGCTCTACGGTACAGTCCATTTCTCCAGGGGTTGAGAGTTATACGGCAACTGGACTGATTAACGGACAATCCTATGAGTTTATCATCCGCGCTGTCTACGCGGACGGCACAGAAGCAAGCGGCGTAGCGCGTACTGCCACACCCACCGCGTCCCAGGTCCTGTACGTTTCGCCAACCGGGGATGACGGAACTGCCGACGGCACCACATCCGCTCCTTACGGGACAGTTAATGCTGCTCTCGCGGATGCCACGGCGGGTGTTGAGATCCGGGTTGCCGCCGGCACCTATGATGAGTCGATCTCACTCGTGGATGGTGTTGCCCTGAGAGGTGGCTACGATCCCACAAGCTGGTCCCGAGACATTGAGCTTCATGAGACAACCCTGCAGAACAGCTTCGGATCAAACGTTGTAAAAGCGTCAAACGTTGGCGCTGACACAGTGCTCGAGGGCTTTACCATCCAAAGTATTCCGGGTGACGGCCCCTATCGCTACACAGTCCAGCTCAACCCCGGCGCATCACCGCTTATTGCGAAGAACAACATTCTTGGAGGGTCTGAGGACGGTGATATCGCACACCACGCTCTCACGCTCGCAAATGGCGAAGCCTCTCCAATTGTCCGGGACAACTACATAGTCGCGAGCACGGATGCGACCACAAGCAAAGCCGATGCAATCTACTTTGTTAATGATCACACCGGTTTCGCTCTCTTTGAAAACAATGTCATCGAGGCGGGCCCAATGCAGGAAGAGTCGTTCACGATAAACGGTCGCGACTCCTACGGAACCATAGTGTTTCGGAACAACACGATTCGTACAGGAGCGGGGAACGGATCATGGAAGAGCATAGGAGCGTACATCTGGAGTCCCGGCAGCGAGTGGACCTTCGAGAACAATCGCTTTGAGCTCACCGACAATCCCGGCGGGGCGGACGTCTACGGCTTCTATTCAAGTACACCAACCCCGGATCTGGTCATCAGAGCAATTGGCAATACGTTTGTTGATCTTGGCAGTAGCGAGCGCAAATACGCCGCCTGGATTGCTGCGGATACCGTAGAGTTTCGCAACAACCTGGTTGTCTCGGGTACCGCGGGGGCCGGATTCACCGGGCTCGAGATCCCTGGCACTGCAACCGGCGGCAGCGCGTCCATTGATAACAATACGTTTGTTGCAGCGGGTGTTGAACCGTTCACAGGACTGGAGATCTCTGCGGACGGATCAGACGGCACGTACATGATCCGGAACAATCTATTCTCGTCAACAGCGACTCTGGCGGCCGGAACGGGTATAACGCTTGCTACAACGGTGAGTGCGTTTCTGCATAACTCGGTCCATGGTTTCCCGACGTTAATCACTGTGCTCGAATCAGAGGTAGAAGCCTCGGAAATCAATGACGCGAGCATACTCACCGGTGGCGCACCGGGAACTGCTGCCGGAAATCTAAGTGTAGACCCGTCCTTCGCAGACGTGGGGGGTACTGATCCAGGCGTGCCTGACTACGCACTTTCCAACCTGAGCCCCGCAGCTGTAAGGACCGGCGGCGCAGACCTCTCGTCACACTTCACCACAGACATCACCGGCGCAGCGCGAAGCGGGCAATGGTCCATTGGTGCGTATGAGTATGACTGACCGCGGGGTGAGATTTGGTCGTGAGTTCAACCCGTTGGGCATCTGTTGCACAGGCGCTGTGGGTACCGTAACCCTGCTCAATAGCCCTCGCTACAGTCGTGGCGACAGACACGGAAGGCACGTTGAATGGCCCCTCCGGGCGCGAACTCGACTGGGTGTCCTCGGGCAACATCTAGCCGGGGTCGTCCGGTGAACGTTGAGCGTACCGTCGAGCGGATCGGGGAAACCGCTAAAAGAGCGAGTAGACGGCCGAGACGTTCACGTCGAGCAAGAATC
>CAZREG010000151.1:0-2337 GCA_964599075.1 uncultured Spirochaetaceae bacterium
AGAACCTCCTTTATAGTAACTACTACGCGGATGAGATGCCAGCTGCATTACGTGGGACACTCCCCGTCCCACGCGTACCCCCATAATGGGTCGTATGCAACAGAGATATCAAAGACACCGCAGAGGTCGCCGGTCCGACTTTTCATTGACCACCCAGCCCGCCGAACAGCGCAATTCCCAATCGCTCTTGTGGGGGCGCTTTGTGCTGAGAAATCTGGTGGATGCCGGATACTTCAGCACAGACATCCTGGAGGTTGCCAAGGATATGCTGAGCGCTTCAGAACACAGGCAGCTTCACGCCTTCCTTGTTTCTTGTGTTGTGGAAACCGAGAAGCGGGGGGCAAACGCTATTCCGCCTGAAACTGAGTCGCACGGCTATGCGCTGGAGGTGGAGTCCCTCATGCAGAATGGCAGCCTGCGATTAAGCGTTCGGTCACTACGCACCCTGATTGCAGACCTGCTCGCTGCGGCACGGCAGATACCCAGGGACACGGTTGTGCACACTCTCGCAGCCCAGTTTCACCTCTGCCCGGCCGAGACTCGGATTCTGGGATTTTGTACCGCCTACGAACACTGGAGAGATCTTGCTGACGCGGCCGCAGAGATAGGGGGAGATCAGTTCCATCAGTTTGTCGCCGCCGCCGTCAGATGCACTGTGGGTGAGGTGCAGCGGGCTATAGGTCACAGTGGGTCGTTGGTTTCTGCCGGGCTTGTCAATACGGTTGACCTGGAACGCCGGCCGCAGCGCCACCGGCTGCTGTCATCTCATGCACGCGAGTTCCTCAATGGTGATGCCGCGTGCTCTATTGCCGACACCATCTGTGTGCCGCTTGACCCGCCGGCACTCTCGGTGTCCGGGTTTGATGTGCCAGCCATAAGTAGCCGAATTGCCCAAACTCTTCTGGCCGCCGCTGGCCGCGCAAACCTGCTTTTGGATGGACCGCCGGGTGTTGGCAAGAGTGAGTACGCCCGTGCGCTCTGCGCTGCCGCCGGAAAGCGTGCCATACGGCCGCAGCGGTTACCTGATGACGATGTCCGCTCACTACGGCCTCAGTTGCAGAGCGCTCTCCGTCTGCTCTCCAATGACGATGTTCTGGTTGTAGATGAGGCAGACGCGGTGCTCTCCTCAGTTGCATCCCTCTTTGGAGGTACAGCCCCGGGATCAGAGAAAGGCTGGCTAAACGACCTGCTTGATTCCCACTCAAACAAGGTGGTCTGGATTGTGAACAGTACTCGCCGGATAGACGCGTCGACCAGGCGCCGGTTTGACTACAGCATTGCCTTCCGTGATCCCGAGCCGGGCGAGCGCGAGTTGCAGTGGCACCACCTGTTGGCCCGTCATGAAGTCAGTGCACTGTTGCCGCCTGAACAGATCTCGCAGTTCGCCCGGACATATGAGGTTGGGCCAGGTGCAATTGACCGGTGCGTTCGAACAGCCGCGCAGACGGGCGCCGAGTTCGCCACCGTTCTGCCGCAGGTGATTGAGCGCCACATCGCGCTGACCAGTCGGGGGAAGAAGATCTCCGCCAGGGACACCGCCACCTTTGATCCATCCTTGAGCAAGGCCGATGTCGATCTGCTTGCCACCGCCCAGTCGCTGCGCGATGGGAACAAGCAGCGCCGGTCTCAGCCCCGCCTCTCCCGGGAAGGCGGGCTCTCGCTCCTGCTTGCCGGGCCTCCCGGTACCGGTAAGACCGCGTATGCCGCCTACCTTGCCGCCGAGCTCTCTGTCCCTCTTATTACACGGCGTGCTTCAGACCTTCTAAACGCCTACGTTGGCGAGACCGAGGCGAACATTGCCGCGGCGTTTGCTGAGGCCGAAGAGCGTGAAGGGCTGCTGCTTCTTGATGAGGCAGACTCATTCCTCCGTTCCCGCGAAGGAGCTCAGCGGCGTTGGGAGGTAACGCAGGTCAATGAGTTTCTCACTCAGATGGAGTCCTTCCGGGGCATTCTGGTCTGTTGCACGAACTTTGTAGAGTCTCTTGATGTTGCCTCGCTGCGAAGGTTCAGTTGGAAGATCTCGTTTTCCTCACCGGATGCCCGCAGCCGCCGGGAACTGTTCAAACGCTACTTTGCCGCTCCGGTTGATGAGGCTGTCGGCTCTGCACTGGACAGGTTGGACGGTCTGGTTCCTGCTGACTTTGCTCTGGTCGCCAGAAAGCTGGGACTCCACGGCGCTGCCGACGTTGACGCCAGTCAGATCGTAGCCGAGCTGGCCGCAGAGCGTGGCGCCCGCGGCGCGGGCCGAAGGGCAATTGGGTTTACCCGATTTGACTAGGCGGGTCCGGCGCACAGTTGGAACTACGGATAACTGGCCCGCGCGAGCTGGTTACCCCA
>CAZREG010000152.1:0-2317 GCA_964599075.1 uncultured Spirochaetaceae bacterium
ACGATATGGCTCTCGTACTCGACCTGAGTACCCCGATCAATTCGGTCGAGCGCTTCCAGGAAAGGCCGAGCATGCGCTCTCATGATAACGAGTCTGCTGAAGTCTCGCTGCTCCTCCTCGTCGACCCAGCCGTACGCCATAAGACGGCGAAGAAACCCCGATGCAGTTGATCGCACGCCGGCTTCCTCGTCGCCGGCATCAATCTGGTCCCTCCGCTCAGCGAGCGCCTCGTCCTGCGCATCGGCCGATTCGTCGCTGGGCGGGGTGCTATCAAGCGCGGCGAAGTAGGAGGCAAACTGGTCAAGCACGATTTCCCGCTCGACTCCATGATGGTACTGCAGAAAGAGTCGGTAGTAGATCAGCAAGAGAGCGCCGTAGTGCTCCTTGTTCGGGGAGGCGAGTGGGGTGAAGAACGAATCGGGAAGCCGAGAAAAAATCACGAGCCGAGCAATACCGTAATGGCGATTGAGACGCCGCTGACCTGCGTCACAAGTGCATCGGCCATGGGCGCGACCTCCTTCATCCACACACCGAGGTTCTGTTTGACGTAGCCGCCAATTTGATTCAGTTGCTGCTCCGACAGTTCCATCGCTTCACTCACAAGCACGCTCCTTGCTGTTTAAGACGGGCGGGAGCGCGGGTTTGCTTCATTATACGGTGAAATCCACGGGAGAATCGAGGGATTCGCGGACCTAGATCTGCGATAGCAGGCGATTGATCTCGTCGAAAACCTGGTGATCGGGCGGGAGGGATTCTTCAAACTCGATTTGTGCCTCACGCAGCGATGCCGCGCCCTGGTCGGTCAGGCCGAGTTGCAACTGGCCCACCGCCTGATGAAAGAGGATATTGCCCCGGATCTCGCTCTCGGTAGTGTCGTCGTAGTTTTCGAGGAGTGTTTCGGTGACCCGGAGAAAGCCCTCGAGCGCACCCTGCTGATAGTATGTGTTCAGAACGATCTGAAGAATGGATGGGTTCGTCGGGTCGAGCGCGACAAGCTTCGAGGCTGACGCAGCCGCGTCGTCGGTGCGATTGGCGGTCAGGTAGGCCGCGATGAGGAACTGATACGGATAGTGATACTCGGGGGCGATTTGCCGAGCGTTTTCAAAGGCGGTCAGCGCCTCTTCCGGGTTCCCGATCGCACTGTAGAGTTGTCCGGCCAGTATCATCGCGTCCGAGCGTAACTGCTTGCTCTCGTAGAGTTCGGCTGCCCGTTGGGCGTGCGGAATGCCCTCGCCTGCACGTCCGGACTGCGCAAGCGCAATTGCGTAGTTGTACTGCGCCGGCCCGTGGTTGGGGTTCTTTCGGACCGACTGTGACAGCAGTGCTGCCGCCTGTGCCGAGCGGTTCTGACGCAGCAGGTACTCCCCGGCAACCGAAAGCGTCTCGTAGTCTGCCGCATCTTCTCGTTGAGCAATCTCCACAAGCTCGATGACGCGGCTCTGCACCTGGCCCACCGGCTTGGTCCAGCCGTCGCCGTACCGCGAGAGCGCGTCAATGTAGAATCGAGCGAGTGCAGCGGCAAGAACGGGATCGGGGTTTTTTTCCAGAACGGGCTCAGCGATACTTGCAGGATCAAAGAGGTGCATGGTGAAGTCACCGCTCCCACGGCGAACATTCATGAGGGACTCGCCAGGCTCCAGATCCTTGAAGGCAAACATCTGGTGCATGATGCTCTGAGCGAAGTAATCGACAGCGATGTCGATCTGTCTGGCGAGCGTGCGCGGAGAAGCGTTATCCGCCCCGGAGAGGAGCTCGAACGCCGACGCGTACTGCCGCGCCGCAACAAGCGAATCAGCCTCCGCAAGCAAGTCTCGCTCCGACTGAGCCGCAACAGAGGCGGTTCCCATGAGCAACAGCAGCATAAACGCGGCAAGGACTAACGAACAGCGACGCCTCATGATCTACTCCTTCGCGGCATTGTAGCACACCTCAGGTGGTTAGTCTCAGGATAACGGAGTCACGCTGTGCGAAGGTAGTTCAGCCCATCGGCATCAGTCGCCGCGGTCCTCATCTATAAGCTCTCGGGCCAAATTCGACCGCACGTCAGGGGCGCTGACTTCTGCGGCACCTTGAAAAGAAAACGGGCCCAGCAGTTTGATCCACAGGTCGGGTCGCTCCAGGAGAGACACACGTGCTTGAGGTTGATCGTGCGTACGCAACGATGCGCCTCTGCCTTACAATGAGTCGCCGATCGAGTCTTACCAACCGATCGACTTGCCCAAGCGGAGCGCTCAGATCGAGAAACTACTGTATTGTAGATCCATGAAGGTAGGCCGAAACGAACCGTGCCCGTGTGGAAGCGGGAGAAAGTACAAGC
>CAZREG010000153.1:0-2311 GCA_964599075.1 uncultured Spirochaetaceae bacterium
TTCACGAATGGACCCACAGCAGCGTGGCCTGGGCCCTTGGTCACAAGAGCGCACCCTTTGCCATTCACTATGGCGACTGGACGTTGCTGCAGGTGGACGAGGCTGTGGAGTACGCGGCGTTGTATGCTGCCGGTCAGGGCCGTGCCGCCGCGCTGATCGCGGTCAGTGCACTCGTGACAAACCTCGTTCTCTTTGTGTTGTGCCTGCGACTCCTGTCACTGGACAGCATTCGACAGCGCAAGTGGCTCTACCAGTTCATCTTCTGGTTCGCGGTGATGAACATTGGGGAGCTCTTCAGCTACCTGCCGGTGCGTACCTTCGTCGGCAACCGGGGGGACGTGGGGCATTTTGTCCACGGGTTGCATATCTCTCCCTGGATCGCCTTTCTGCCCGGGGTTTTGATTACAGGCGGTGGGCTATGGTATCTGCTGAGGAATCAAATCATAGATTTCTACCACGTTATGGCGCTCTCCACCGATGCGTCCCGGATCATGTATCGGGGGCTTACGCTGTTTGTGATCTTCTTCTGGTATAGCGCGAGTGCTTTTCACGACTACGGCCCGAGTAGTATGAGGAGCCTGGCCTCTCTGATCGCGGCATTGTTGGGGATCGCCTTGTTTTTCGCTCGTGATCGGTGAATGTCCCTGCCCGCCGACCATTTCGTGGGAATCGACATCTGCGTTCAAGTTTCAGTACCGTGCACTTTTCTAGATTTCTTATGACACAGAGATTTCTCAATACGGCAAACTCGTAAACGCCTACGATCAGGAGTGACTATGAATAGGGAAAGAAGCTGGCGTACAGTTGAAAAACTCATTACCATCGTCGGTTTGCTCGCTACCGTTTTCAGTTGTGTTATCGCGATACTTACCTTGAGATATCCTCAGGAAATAACAAGAATTGTGTACTTGGTCGCGGATCAGACGCCGCAACTTCAGCCCCAGCCTATCATTACGGTGCTCGTCGAGCCCACGCCCGTCTCTCCCACACCGGCGCCTTCTCCCACCACAGGACCAAGCCCTACCCCGGTGCCCACAGAGACGCCCGTCCCTACGATCAGTAGTCAAGATGCGATGGCGACGTTTGAGGCAGAGGGGCAATATGCCACCGCCACGTCGGTTTGTGCTACTGCGCAGGCAAAAGATGCGCTGCGACTGGCAGTGAGCCCGGCGCCGGGCGTGCCTATCTACATCCCGTTCCCAACCCGGGATTCGTCGATCTACACTGAGTTCCCGCTCGCTGAAGGTGTAGAGTATATCCTTTTCGCAGAAGGGACGTTTTTTGGCGGAAGTAGCAATGCCAATGTCGATCAATACGGCGACGCTCAATATAAATGGACTGAGAACTCCTGTTGCGCGTTCCACCCAAATCTAGAAATTGATGGGGAGACGAGGATCGCGGACGTCCAGGATCTTGAGAATCACACGTACGGCTACTATTATCGGGGGACCGGACACCCGGTCGAATTTCGCTTGCCCGACATTTACAAGGGGATGTTCGGCAGGTGGGGCGGCGTTGACGGCGGTGTGACGGTGAGGATTTACGTGTATGATTGGGGCATGCCGTGTCCCTAATCGTACGATCGGACTGCATGGCCTGATGTACGCTTGTTAGGTATCGATGGGGTGCATGTTCCTCCGTACAATATGCACTAACGGAGCGCCGAGGTATGCATACCTCGGCGCTCCGTTCACGTACGTGCTTACATCACCGCGCGCGCCATACCGCCGTCCACCAGCATCGTCACGCCCGTGACGTACGCCGCCGCCGGGGAGAGCAGGAACGCGGCGACCTGTCCGAACTCCGCCGGATCGGCCATGCGGCCCAGGGGGATGTCCACGGCAATTTGCGCGGCTTCGTCCTTGGGCGCGGTCTCGTTGCGCGCCGCGCGGTCCGCCAGCAGCTGCTCGACGCGCTCCGTGCGCGTCCAGCCGGGCGCGATGGCGTTGGCGCGTATATTGTTCGGCCCCAACTCCAGGGATAGGCTCTTCATCAGGCCGACGACGCTCATGCGCAGGCTGTTGGAGACGATCAGGTTGTCCAGCGGATGTTTGACGGTGAGCGACGTGTTGTAGAGAATGCTGCCGCTCCGCTGGCGGCGCATCACGGGCGCCACGGCGTAGGTAAGACGCACGGCGCTCTGGATGGTGAGTTCGATGGCGGCCTCCCAGTCGGCGGGCTGAAAGTCGAGCAAGCCGCCTACCTTCGATACCTTTTATCAAGTGCGGGAGAAGGGCCGACATGCGCTGACCGAGGATCAGCAGCGCATGATCGCGGCGCTGGCGGAAAAGCACCGCTTCTTCCACTGGCA
>CAZREG010000154.1:0-2299 GCA_964599075.1 uncultured Spirochaetaceae bacterium
TTGCTCCGTTGCAGTCGCTCGAGCGTCCGGTATCGCCAAACCTCGTTTGCGGGATGATGGCCGGGATGGAGAAGCAGTGAATGCTGCTTGAGTCCCGTCTGAGCGGATGCGGTGCACCCAAAACCCCCATCATGCACAGATCTTGTTACTACCAAGCGCTCTGGAGCAGAAGCGGAGCACTCACAGGCTTCTCCCCGGGCGGGCTGATTGACAGAACATACACTCCCGCACGTGCGGCGACATTCGACTCCCAGGTTCTTGAGGCACTCGTCCGTGTGATACGGTGAACTGTACGGCCGTGGAGATCACGTATCACCAGACTTCCCCTCAACGGTTCTCTGAACAGAACCGAAAGCCGTCCGGCGCGGTAGACCGCCCTTTGTAGCAGGGGGCTTCCAAGCTTCCGAGAAAACAGTGTGGACCTTTCCGGGAACGAGATTGAGGCAAGGCCTTGGCAATCGTGGTTCACCGGATCCACATTATCACCAACAACCAGTTGTATCTGTCGGCACAGAGGAGGCTCAAGCAAACGGTCCTCCACGGACTCGCTACCTACCGGAAGAGCCGAATACGTGGTGAGTTCTATATCATACACTCCCGCGTTCTCGAATACTCGGGTACCACTCATACTATACCCGATCAGATGTCTGTTGATTTCCGGGTCGGGCGGTATCCATCGTTCCGTAGTGAAACCAGGCACGGATTCTCCGATCTCATATTCCTCTCCATCTCCGAAGTCCCACTTGAAATAGAGGGCTCGATTGTGGTTGCTTTGATATGGGTCGATGTAGCTGACATGGAAATGCACCCGTGTACCCGGGCGAACAGGATTGGGTGTAACGCACAACGGCTCGCTCATGCATACAAAGTCTTCAGGATCATGGATAAGCGCCACTCCAACATTGGGTTGGGTCAGAGCATACTCAGTACCGGGTTGCAGTGCGACGCGCACCGTCTTCTGAAATTCCACTTGAGCTTCGACACATGCCCCTACGTCATCATTCACCGGAGTAAGCTCAAGGGCTGCTTCGCTTACACCCGCGGGAATTGTGACACTTTCCGCGATGACATAGTCGGTAGAGTTTGCCGTGCCACCGGTTCTGATCGGCACATGGATTTCACTATCCAGTGGTCCCGAACGCGTGACTATGAACTGTACCGACTTGAGTGGTTCCTCGGTAGCGCGCACATCAGGGCTTGTGATGCTCACTCCTGGAAGCTCCGAAGGCGCCTCGCCGTCCGCATCTTCGACAACCGCCACGGCTGTCTCACGCTCTGAGTTCACATCATACTTGTTGGCGCCACTATAGGCATTTGGAGCAATCAATCGGATGGATAGCTGCTCATCACCTTCATCGTAAACCGAATCCACAAGAGCCACAATCTCGAGGTCGGCGGTACTGCTGCCCGAAGGGATTGTGATCCGTCCCGGCAGCCGTTGCACGTCGTAGCCGTTGGCGGCCCACCCCGCGTAGGGGTCACTGTGGGGAAGGGAGCGGGTGTCAGTGACGACATAGTCCACTACCAAGTCGTGAACAAGGGGGCCGCTGCGCTCAATGGTCAATACCAGAGGGGTCGCGCTTCCTTCGCGTGTTCGTCCTTCGCGAACAGCGAACCCTACCGTGTTTGATTCATCATTGTCATTGATTGCAACCCCACACCACGTTTGACTCGCCACGTAGTCAGTCGATGGGGTAACGACTACGTAGAATTGCTCCTGGGGCTCGGGCTGGTTGTCATCGATAAGAACAATGCTGAGCGTGGCATCTAATTGGCCTGCTCCGATCACCACCGACGTCGGAAGCACGTAGTCGCTGTCTTCCGTCGCGGTGTGTTGTCCCTGCGGCCAGAGTCCGATGCCCACCTGCAATTCCGAGGTACTCGTAACAGAACGGGACACCTTCAGGACGACGGTCTCTCCCTCTTCCCCCGACGTAGCTCTCGGGCCTATCTCAACCAGCGGAAGCGCACATGCCCAAGATGCCATGGCCAGAACCGCCAGCTTAACATGCGCAAACAAAGCGCCGCGCCTGTTCGTTGTGTCGCATCGGGAAAATGTCACGTTCCCCTCCTTCTCGCGTGGGGTTGACCGTCTTGGGCCCATCCGGACGCTTGAATGTGGTCTGTTCCTCATTGAAGTCCGCATATGGTGAGCAACTCATCCAACATGAAAATAATATACTTGAACTAGGCGGAACCTGGAAAGGTCTCTGGTGTGATGCCGGGCGCATGATGAATGTTGGGGTGAGCGGCTCGGTGCGGCTGGAGTGGACCGACAAGCCCGTTCGTCCCGAGCGGT
>CAZREG010000155.1:0-2259 GCA_964599075.1 uncultured Spirochaetaceae bacterium
TATACGCCACAATTGTTCTCCCTGCTTCACATCAGCACGGTTCGTGACACTTCACGACCAGTCCTACCGGTCATGCGATTCGCATGGCGCTATGCAAGGCGCACCGCTCGCCCATCCGACGGTGACCCTCGTAAGGAAGCAGAACAGACCAACCGCTCCGCTTTCGTATCCATTATGTCCATTCTGACGCCACTTTATGCCTTTTGCGACGTTGCACTCTCGGCGAACGGGTTGGCACGCGGCTTGCACTCTTTCAGTAGCCGCTGCGGAGTAACCCCGCACGACGCAGTCGGTTGCCCCGGGTGGTTTTTCCATTCGGGGCTTTTTTTTGGGTCTGTACGGGAACTCGAAGGTGCCTGATCGACTATACTGATGCAAGCAGGTCAAGGAGATGGCAGAAATGGCAGATGCGCCCAAAGAGATAGTGTTCAGACACACTCGAGCCGCAGACTTCAGAACGATCGCGGCAAATGGTGTTCATGGTGGGGTAACCGGCCGGGGAGACTTTCGGTTCGATTTCTTTGTGGAATACACCGGCCTCCCGGAAACAGTGACCCACTCGGTCACTCCCGATGGCCTGGGACCACAGATTGATCGAACACCGGAACGGCCGGATGTGATCCGTGAGTCGCAGGTAGGCGTCGTGATGCACGTTGACCAGGCACGCAATCTGGCGCGCTGGATTCTGGAGCGGACAAAGGCTCTGGAGAAACGGACGGAGTAGCCTCAACCCGAAGCGAGAGGAATCGTGAGTATCGCTTCGACATGGCCGGGAGAAGGCTCATGGAGTTCAACCGAGCCCCCATGGCGCCCGGCAATTGCACGTGCGATCGTGAGGCCGAGCCCGGTGCCCTCGCTGGAACGGGACTGCTCGCCGCGGACCAGACGCTCAAAGAGCCGCTCCGGTTCTGCAGGAAGCGCTCCCTGGTTCCTCACTATCACTTGAAAGCGATCCTGGACGGTGACAAAGATGACCGCAACAGGGGTGCCGGAATTGCGGTACCGGATGGCGTTATCAACCAGGTTGGCACACGCACGGGTGAACAGCTCCTGCTCCACACGGACGGCACCAGCGCCCGCTTCCTGAGCACAGATACTCCCCTGCCCCGCACTCTCGATCAGCGGACGCACCGTTTCACAGACATAGCGACACAGGTCACCGACCGCCACCGTCTGGGTAGTGAACCGTGTATCCGGCGACTCCAGACGGGTCAACTCATTCAAGCTGGCCACAAGCCGTTCAATCCTGTCGAGCTGCACCATCATGATGTCGATCCGCCGTGGACCGGTGCTCAACACGCCGTCACGAACCCCTTCAAGCTGAGCCCGAAGGGCGGTTATGGGAGTCCGCAGGTCATGGGCCACGTCCTGGGCCCACTGGCCTCGCAGTCGTTCCTCCCGCACGAGCTCCTGCTGGAGATGCTCGGTGTCGGTGGCAATCTGATTGAGCTCCCTGACATCCCCGCGCTCGATCACTACGTCACGCTTTCCCTCCGCGACGCGGGACAACGCTCTCGATATGGCACCGGTTGATCGGGCGAGGTTCCGGCTCAGACCCCATGCGCCAAGAGTGGCAAGCAGCGCTGCCGCGGCCAACCCAACGCCAAGGGCGATCAGTACTGATCGGAATAAAATTCTGTTCGGCTCGTCCATCAGGAAGCCCTCGCTACGAGCCACAAAGTAGAGTATCGGACGTCCGTCGGATCCGGAGACCGGCCGCAGCTGCTGTAGTCTCGACGGCTCGAGCTGAAGCGGAAGGTCGGGTGGTGCGAAACGCTGCCGGTCCGCCATGGGCGGCTGCCGCTCCTGCTGCATCCGCCGCTCCGCGACCGGTCGCAGCGGAACAAACGCCGCGCCACCCTGGAAACCTATGACCAGATTGCCCGCCGGATCATAGACCCGCAGCAGCACTCCCGGCACCATCAGCCCCCGCAGTGCCTGCTCCACCTCCACAGGAGTCAAGGCGCCGGGACGCTTGGCAATGAGCTCGAGCTCCCGTGCAACCCTGCCCTCCAGGCGTTCTCCAGCCCGGGCACTCCACCGCAAAAGCGAGGCGCGGGAACCGAATGCGAAGCTGAGTGCAATAACCAGAATGACACCCAGGAGAAGAAGCACAAATCGGACCAGGAGCTTGGTGAACAGTGCCCGTGTCATGAGGCCGCCTCCGCGCAACATCGGTATCCGAACCCTCGGACAGTCTCTATCCACTCTCCGGCTATTTTGGAGCGAATGTTCTTGATATGAGTGTCAACGGTGCGC
>CAZREG010000156.1:0-2230 GCA_964599075.1 uncultured Spirochaetaceae bacterium
AAGCAGTAGCAAAACGGCTTGCGGAGTTGTTCAATGGCTCAGTCGAGAAGGTCATCTGACAAGGCAAAGCCAATGGAGTGCAACACGGGGACGGTCGACGAGGTCACGCTGGCCTTGCTGTAGAACGCGCCCAAGATGGGTCTTGTCAACCAGAAAGCTCGCCCCGGGATTCTCGTACCGATCGGTGGATCTCATCAAACGAGATGGTCTTGGATCACGGCGCGGAGTTCGGGCGCAATCCCTGCCGCACGAGACACCGGTGTCGGACACTCTCAGGGTCAGATCAAAAGAGGAAGAGCAAAAACGCGTAGAGTACGAGCATTCCCAGCAGCGTGAACGTCGCTCTCCAGGGGGATGATGCGAACATGGCCGTGACGTCGCCGCTCGGATGCCCGGTGATCCACCTCATGACCGGATCAAACCCGAGATAGAAGAGCAGTATTGCCCCCGAGTACGAGAGGCCCATCCAGGCGAAGTTCGCAAGGAAGGTCGGCCAGAGCGCCACAAAAATCAGCACCGCATAGAGCGTCTGAACGGTCAGGCCGGACGCCACAAACCAAAACAGCGCTCGCGGCTGTCTGAATCGATCCTGCAGAATAGCTCCGTACCGCTCGGCCTGCTTTGGGCCAACCCAGGCTCCGCCTTCGGCGAACGCCACGTGAGGCGGTACAGAGAGGAGAACGATGCGCATCTGATCGCGGGGAACGCCGAGGAAACGACCGGCAACGTAGTGACCAAGCTCGTGGATCACGATGAGGGAGACAATCATCGCTGCGTGGATAGCGATCGTCACCGGCAAACTCATGGGCGCCTCCGGCGAGAGTATACCCTAAGGATTTATCTCCCGGAAGGGGACATTTCTATTGAGTCTTGACGCGCCCTCCGTTCCCGGTTGACGTCGGCCGTGACTGGTATCTGAGTTGATCACCGCCGGTACTGCGACGAGCCTGGATAACGGACCGCTACGGGTTTCACCTCAGCGTCCACAAATCACAGACGACCGCCGTGTGATCAAGGTACACAAGGTCACTGACCGATCGTGTATCCGGCGTTTTTCCCGCAGCCCAGCACTCCCCGCGCATACCCGCAGCAAGGATGTGATCGATGTTGAAGACAGGGGCGTAGGTGGGTCGAGCAAAGAGGCCGACATCGGTCATGAATCGGTATTGGCCCGGTGGTGTTGTCAACCGCCACATTGCACGCGCCGACCGGTCGAGCCACCGGGCTCTGCCAGGATCAGTGTTGAAATCGCCAAGGACAATGCCGAACTCAGGCTCCGCGCCGCCATCAGCGAACGCACTCTCGATCTGGTCTTTCCGAGATTGTGCGTCCGTACGTGAAAAACCTGAGGTACCGTGCATATGCACGACACGCAAAAAGCCACCGGCTGCAAGCTGAATGGTCGCCGCTGCGACCCGATTCCCCGAGCCACGGGCGTCATCGTCAAGCCCTTCCAGCCCGTTGAGGCAAAACGCATCGGCGCAGCCTTCAAATCTCCCCAGTCGCTGATGGACCGCGAGGCACTTATCCGGCTTACCGGGGTGGCAGACCACCTGATAGGCATCCCCAAGTATAAGCTGGGCCACCGTGGGATCACCCGGTCGCCAGTTTTCGCAGATAAATCCCTGTCGCGCAGACATCGGTATATCTCTACATTCCCCGCTATAGAACACTTCCTGCAGCGCCACAATGTCGGCGTCCGCCTCGTCGAGGAATGCTTGCACTTCACGAATCATCGCCGGCCAGGCGAGCCCGTTGCCGTAATAGCGGTCCGACGTGTCTGCCTCAGCGGGGCCATAGCCCGCGTTGTCGAGGACTCCCTCAACGGATCGGCCGGAACCGACATTAAGAGTCATTACCCGCAAGGCTTCGAACTGCGGAGCGTTTGCAGGCGCCGCGGTCGGCGGCGAGGGTTTGCAGGCCATCGTGAGAAGCCCCACAAGGGTCCAGAACATGACGCGCCTGACGGGGCGCAAGGATCGGTCGTGAGGCTCCAGACCTGTGCGCTTGTCTGTGGTAAGAGCCAGCGGCGACTCACCTTTAGGAATCAAGATAGTTTTCATCAGTTTGGTTGCTCAACCACACAATATCCCGTCGCCGCTTTGTGTCAATATAGCTTGCAGGTTCTTCGACATTTTCTCGCGCTTATTCTGTTCGGCGTTCTGAGAACGAGCACGTGCATCAGCGCGCTGTGACGGCAATCATACTGTAGTGTCACCGACCGTGCTGA
>CAZREG010000157.1:0-2160 GCA_964599075.1 uncultured Spirochaetaceae bacterium
CCGCACATTCGTCGTAGCGTGCATTCTGTACGGTGGCCATCGGTAGTCCATAGTCGGATCTATATATCGTCGATGAACGGCGTTCAAGCGGATCGCACTTCTGTGTGGCTTTGCCGAACGCTGCATATCGCTCTATCCTACCCGTGAGCTGCCAATTGTTCGCGGTCGGATCATCGATGTCGAACTCCTCAAAGGTAGCATCGGCAACTGGCTCCCCGTTTGCATCCTTGTCGACCACCCAGGCGTACGTTTCGTGGGGACGGTAGCAGAAGCCGTTCTCGTGGTCGTACCTGGCCCATGTGGTGTACGACGCAGCATGCACCGTGGCACCCTGGAAATCGCAATTCCCCACTGTCAACTGCGGCATCACGCACACTCGTGTTCCGGCCGCCTGGGACAGCTGGCAAGAGCCCGTAACACCCATACCCGAATACTGCTCATGAGCAAAATCGGTGTGCCGAACAATCCACTTTCTACCAAGGGGGCACAGACATGGTATCAAGGGACTCGTTTCAGCTTGGCATCCAGGCAGATGCCGCTCTGGGCTGTATTGGCTCTCCCACGTCACCTGCTGACTCCATAGCCCATTGGTTTCGTTGTACGAACACCCAGGACTCAAGGAGCCGCTTCTGACCCTATCCAGCGTTGTGTTCATCTTATGCACTACCGCGTACTCGTACGCATCGTCATCGTGGAGAAAGTACAGCGGAAGGAAACGGCTCGTGAAGCTCTTGTCCAAACTGCGAACCAACCTCCCATCGCCGTTGTAAGCAGAGACATTAACGACATGTCCGAATTCCGGCTTGTCCTCATCGATGCAGAATCGCGTCACTACTGACCCGTCACCGGAGGATACACTTATTTCCCTGAACACCTGCACCCCAGAAATCCTGTCATAGAACGCCGCCCCATCGTCAGTCTCATTGTGTGAGTACGTGAAAGTCGTAACCACCGGCGGCTCTACCGCAACGCCGGACAGTATGGTCTGACTAACAACAGGTACCATCTCCTTGTATCTGCCATCTGTGAAATCCCTCCAGATACCCTGTGTACCATAGACATACGTGAGGATTCTGCCAATTTCTGGTTCATGTATCCGCGTTAGATAGCGATGAGACCTCGGCTCATACTCGAATCTCCGTGCCACGCCTCGCGATGCCCCCATCTCAAAATCAATGCCTGTTAGCAGACGTTTCTCCCACCCAGTAATACCAGCGTTAGCCGGACCGACCTCACCGACATCACCCGAGTACCTCAGTGTCAGAGTCTCCCTTTTGTCCTCGCCCTGCGCCAGGTAGTGAATTCTCCTTAGGTACTTCGTTTCGCGCCCGACTACATCGTCGTAGAGGGTACCCCCCTGACCAGCATCCGGTGTGTATTCGTCCGTTTCCTTTTGCCACCAATCAAATGTGATTTTGTCCCCGATATCGGCCGTCTCGATCTCTTTTATGTGTGACTCGACCACGAATTCAATCTCTGGATCGGGCCCGTCTTGGTCAACATCCCATCTCAGCGTACTAGGTTCATAGCGAAATAGTATCCCACTTCCATTCACCCCTCTAGCCTCACGCAGATCCCACTGGTAGTAGTATTTGTGCCTGGGGTCTCGAGGGTCAATCTTTGCCCCGTCCG
Organism: uncultured Spirochaetaceae bacterium; assembly: GCA_964599075.1. Lineage (GTDB taxonomy): Bacteria > Spirochaetota > Spirochaetia > DSM-27196 > SLST01 > SLST01. The sequence continues at coordinate 1,633 of CAZREG010000157.1, forward strand.
CCCAAACGTAACGACCGGCGTTCGAATCGTCACCATCATCCTCTGCCCCATAGTAGAACCGAGAACCATCCGGCTTCGTAACCGTCCAAGCCGTAACGAACTGAACGTTTGTGAAGTAGCCAAAGGTTGGCTCAACATACCACTCTGGATTCGCCTTTATCCGATATCTACTATCTTCAGTCTTAACTATCTCGGAGACGGCCCCCTCGCTATCCCGGTAGTAGTACTTATCGTCTCGCATAGTAACGGTGCCGTTGTGCGCCACATAGATAGAACTGTACCCAAAATACCAGCCCATGCCTACGCCGACTGTGGGGGCGACCCGATTGTTGTTTGCGGACTTCCACCATATTTCTCCACCGTAATGCAAGTCTACGCTTACTTGGAACCCGCTCCGAGTCGCCATTTCAAAGAGCCGCATTGAGTATGAGGGTTGCCCCGTAAGCAGGCCCACTGCCTTCGTGTCTCCGAGCAGGACTTTGCTCCCACGCCAGATTTCGTTTCCAGCACTGCCCCTACCGCCGCCGG
>CAZREG010000158.1:0-2141 GCA_964599075.1 uncultured Spirochaetaceae bacterium
AAGCCGCCAAGGCGGTAGGTAAGCATCTGCCACGCCTTCTCGCCGTCGCCAAAGCGAGCAAAGAGGCAGGCAAGCCATGGCAGACTCCACCCGGTTGCGTGGTACTCATTTGTAAGGCGGTAATCGATCGACTTGCGTGCGGCCGCCGCGAGCTCCGGCGTCTCGTCCACATCGATCTGATCGCTCGGAAACATTGCGTACAGGTGAGAGATGTGACGGTGGCCCGGCTCGGGTTCCTCGTACTCTTCAATCCATTCAAGCAGGCGTCCGTCTTTCTCGCTTATCCGGTCCTGAGGGAGGCGCTCGAGGGCATCTTCGATTTCTGCCTGAAACTCGCTCTCCTCGACTGCGAGAATTTGCATGGCCGTAACGGTCCGCACGAAAAGCTCACGGATGATCTGGTTGTCCATGGTTGCCGAGTAGGTGAGCCACGACACGGTACCGTCGTCCTTGCGGAAGGTGTTCTCCGGCGAGTGCGAAGGCGCGGTGACAAGCTTCCCAGGAACCGCCGTTCCTTCCGGCGCTTCGACCAGGAAATCGAGTAGGAAACGCGTCGCCCCGTGCATGAGCGGCCACGCCTGGTCACGGAGAAACTCCTCGTCCCCGGTGAACTGGTAGTGTTCCCAGAGATGAGAGCAGAGCCATGCTCCACCAACCGGCCATACCCCGCAGAGTCCACCGATGGGCGCGGTGTTTGCAAAAACGTCGCTCACGTGATGAAGCGTCCATCCGCGGCAGTTGTAGAGCTTTCGAGCGGTCTGTTCACCGGAGAATCGGATGCTCTCAAGCCAGTCGAAAAGCGGCGTATGGCATTCACTGAGCGCCGTAACTTCCGCCGGCCAGTAGTGCATCTGCAAGTTAATGTTCGCATGGTAATCGCACTCCCAGGGCGGCTTGAGCCGGTCGTTCCAGAGGCCCTGGAGGTTTGCAGGCTTGCATCCGGGACGCGAATCCGAGAACAGAAGATAGCGGCAGTACGCAAAAGTGAGCGCGTAGAGTTGTGGGTCGAGTGGCTTGACCTCGAGCGGGCGAATGACCTCACCCTCTGGTCGGCCCGTCGCTTCGTGAATCGCCTGCAGGCGCTCGTCAGTCGGCGTGGTGGTCTCCTCACTCGAACCGAGATCGATCGAGACGCGATCCATCATGGGTCTATGCTCACCCACGTGGCGTTTCTGAAGCTCACTATAGTCGATACCTTCGACTGCCAGGAGAACCTTGGCACACCGCTGTTCAGGATCGGCGCTTAGGTCGGTGGGGGAAACATAGCTCGTTGCTCCGGCAATCAAGAAGGTCACCGCCTGCGCATCCCGCACAACAATACCGTTACCGCGGGCATCGACCGTGCCTCCGGTAACTCGAACAGCTGTCTCTGCTCGGAAGGAGACTCCGCCTTCTCCCAGTTGCCCCGTGAGCCAGAGCCGGTCGGGGGCAGCACGGCTGTGCTCCACATCCTGCGCTCGATCGAGTCGTGCCCGCAGATCAAAGGTACCTCCGTCGGCTTGCAGGTGAACAACTACCAGCTGGTCTACCGCCGAGGCAAAGACCTCCTCGCGGATCGTGCGTTTTCCCGTGGTGCTTGTTACCCGGGCAATGCCCGTGGAAAGATCGAGGCGTCGCTCATAGTGGGTTGGCCACTGACTGATGAACTCCAGACGAAGTGTGGCAAGCGGCTGATACGGTCCTACCCGCGGCGGGCGCGACAGATACGCTTCTTCGGTCAGCGCCGAGGCCTCGATTTCCTTTCCCGCAAAGAGGAGTTGCCTGATTTTGGGAAGTGCCTCGGCAGCTTGGGGGTTGAGCCGGTCGATATACGACCCCTCCCAGACTGTTTCTTCGTTGAGTTGGATCTCCTCGTGCGGAATCCCGCCGTAGACCATCGCGCCAAGCCGTCCGTTTCCCACGGGAAGAGCCTCTACCCAGGCTTCAGCCGGCCGGTTGTACCACAGTCGATTCTCCATGCGCGCTCCTCTTCGAGAGCCCATGCTATCGGGAGGCAGCTTCCGTCGCAAGCTGTGGCCAGTCGGCCTCTGCCTGCCTGATGAGCGACGCAACGCGCGCGCCGATCGTAATCATCCCTAAGTCGGACGGATGAATCATGTCGGCCGACAATCCTGTTGGACCGTCGAGCATGCTCGGGCCAT
>CAZREG010000159.1:0-2101 GCA_964599075.1 uncultured Spirochaetaceae bacterium
GTCATTATGGTGCGCCGCGTACCATTACTGTGGCCAGACGCGCGGGTTGAGCTCGTCGTTCTCGAGCACCTCACCTACTTCGAGTGAACCGACGTAGTCGTCCGGCAGAATATTCTTCTGCCCGTTGAAGGTTGAGCCTTCCGGCATATACGCGCAGGTCATAGCCCGTCGGTAGCCCGGTGTCATGTTCGCTCCCGCGCCGTGCGCGGTGAGCCCGTTGTGAAAACCGCAGTCTCCGCGCTTCATCCTCCCGACGATGGGCTTCTTCTCAGCCCATTCCGGGTATGCCTTGAAGAGCTTTCCGATGCTTGGCCCGATTGGGACGCTGCGCTCGAACTCCGCCTCTTTGTGGCTGCCGGGGATGTAGTACATGCAGCCGTTCTCCACGGTCGCGTCGTCCAGCGCTATCCAGATGGAGATCGAGTTGCGGCTGTAAAATGACCAGTAAGGATTGTCCAGATGCCAGGCAGTTGGATTTGCCCACGGCATCTTCTGAAGCGTCTGATCGTGCCAGATACGCATCCCCTCGACACCGGTAAGCTTGCAGAGCATTTCACCCAACTCGGCTCCCAGGAAGAGTCGCTTCACTGTGTCGTTGATCTTCCAGAGGTTCAGCTTCTGCACAAACACCTGGTCGTAATACTCGGTTTCGGCCGACTTCTTCGCGTCCTTCCCAAAGTCAGTATTGCTTGCGGCCTTTGCATCGCCCATCTCACGAACGGCGGCGGAGATATTGTCCAGGAGAGAATCAACTTCAGCTGCGGAGAGAAGGTTTCTGTAGATGAGCGCGCCGTCACGCTGGTACTGATCAATCTGATCCTGCGTAAGAGTAGTGTTCATGGTTCCTCCACGTGCAACATAGAAGGCAATAATGTTTCCTGCTATGTATATATTACTCAAAGAGGTGGGAATCTTCTGAATGATCTACCATTATGATCCGAATGCCTCTACAACCGCAGGTACGCTCGAAGAGCTGGGTTTTGATACGGCGTACCACCCGGGATACACGAACTCGCGAAAGCGTCTGCACGGGGTCGATGTCATTCTTCTGACCTGCCTGATATCCGGCCGTGGCACTCACTATCTTGGCGGTCAGACGTTCCGCGAGGAAGGCGGTTCACTCTCAGTGTTGAACTACGGGCAGCAGCACGACGTTGTGACCGACGAGCCCATGGACGTGATGAATCTCTTCCTGGATCCGAGCCGGCATCCACTCCCCATCCTGCCTGGTGGGCTCCAGCACGCGCTCACGAACCTGATCTCGCTCCATCCCGGACTTGCGAATCAGACGAACCGTGTCGTTCGCTTGCCCGTGAGCAGGTCTCTTCAGGATACGCTGTTCATTTTGCACTCCGAGCTACGAAACGACGAGCCGGGAGCGCTGACGAGTGCGCAGCACCTCTTTGCGTCGTTTCTGGTCCAGCTCTGCAGACAGGCGGCGGTCCACGGTGTCACGCGACTCGCTGCTGACGTGCGTCTCGAACGGGTCCGCGGGGTCATTGACGCGCGGTTCGCCGAGCCCCTGAGGCTCGACGAGCTCGCTGCTGAGGCCGGCCTCAGTCGGACCTATCTGTGCACACAGTTCCGCCGGTACACCGGCCAGACCGTCTTTGAATACATCACGAGTCGTCGCCTGGAAGCTGTGCTGGTGCGTTTGCGTTCGAGCGACGAGAAGATCGCGGTCGTCGCCTCTGAGTGTGGCTTTCGCGATCTGGGATTCTTCAACCGCACCTTCCGGTCCCGTCTGGGAACAACCCCGGGCGAATACCGGCAACGGATGCAGATCGACTCGCGAAACGAGTAGGGCGAGGCTCCGAACCGCATACCGCCAAACAGCCGCGGAGAGCGAAGTCGACACTGACAAACCCACCCGGTACACTTTCTCCGTGCTCGATCGGTCTGCGCCTGCTTTCACGACTCATCCCGCTCTTCCTCGGGATCCTCTCTCTTCCTATCTTGCCGAGCTGCGCTTCGTCGTGAACCGGTTCGGCCACCAGCACGACGACCCGGCGGCGGAGGCCGACCCGCGTGTGATCGGCGATGTGGAGCTGATCTACTTCAGGGGCGGGCGAGGGCGCGTGGTCTCCTCCGAGTCCACCTA
>CAZREG010000160.1:0-2078 GCA_964599075.1 uncultured Spirochaetaceae bacterium
CAAGGACCTCTACGGTGTATCCCCGCAGCAGCTGCGGACGCGTACGCATGCGGAATGGACTCCCTGATCTGGATCGATATCTGTTTGACCTGCGCGGCTATCTGGTTCTCAGGAACGCGGTGAGCAAGAACCAGGTTGCCGCGATGAACGACACGCTCGACCAGATGCCGGACATGGAACCGGGCGATTGGTACGGCTACGTCCACCGCGAGAACTTTGAGGCGAGCCGTGGCATTGCTTATCCGCAGATCTACGAGGCAGGCGCACCGTTCGAAGCGCTTATTGGTGGTGAGGGGACGTTCGACTACAACAACGGTGAGCTCTTCATTGACGAGAGCTTTGTATCCATCCGGGGGCCCGGCGACGGCGCAAGCGTTGATGGCGTGGAGGGTGCGATCGAGGTTCATCTGGACGCCGGGGACGCGATCCTGTTCGTGGACGCCCTCAGTCACGGATCAGCGAAACGGGTGAACGAGGGTGAGCGAAGGATTCTTGTCTATCGCTACGGACCCGCCTGGGCCACGTTCCGCTTCCCGTACTGGCCCTCGCCGGAACTTCTCTCGCGCTATGCGCGCCGCCAGTCGATGCTCACGTCGAGTGCCTCGCGAAGCGTGGACACGACCGTGGTTGCCTTGCTCGCGATCCGGACGACGCTCTCTATCTTGTCGTCGGGTGCCGGCGAGTCGATTTCGAGCTCGAGCTTCACCGCGATCAGTTTTGCCGGGTCGTCCTGTCGCGTGGCCACCGCGTGAATCCCGACACCGTCAATCGTCACGTCGCTATTCTTCGCGACCAGACCGAGCGATGAGGTCATGCAGGCGCCGGCGGCGGAGAGCAACGCCTCCACGGGGTTGAACCCGAACGACATATCGCGCGCCTTGCTGCCCACCGTGAGCGTAAAGTCCCGAACGCTCGCGGTCACGGTATTCCCGTCGTCTGCCCTCTGAAGATTAATGTCGTACTCTTGTGTTGCCATTGGTTGCTCCACCATGTGCGCGGCCGATTTGTGTACCGCGTCTGGATCTAAACTCTATTTGGCAATATACGCAAGAATCAGATGCTCGGCAAATGAGGACCAACATTGCTGACTTCAGAACTGGTCTACCGTACGCTCACCGATAGCGACGTACCGGCCTTGATGTTGTCGGTTACCGGACACCGCTGTTCAGTCTCCTTCAGCCATTCGTCAATCTGCTGCTGTGTGGCGCCCGTGAAGTCGGGTTCTATTTTTACCTCGATATTCTGGAAACCGGCGCGCTCTTCATACGAACAACCGAGAAATGTGCATGGATTCATGACCCCCTCTATGCCGATTTTGACTCCATGCAACTCGAGTCCTTTCTCGCGCGCAATCTCGTGTCCGGTGACATTGAGGCACCCAGCCAAAGACATCAGCAACACCTGTATGGGTGACGGCCCCTCGTCGGTGCCACCCATTTCTTTCGGCTCATCGATTATCATCGAAAACTTGCCCGATTTCAGCGTGATCTTTGTCGGATTCTGGCTCTCTCCGGTAATGGAGACCTTCATCTCTCTCTTTGTGTCCATCGTTTCCTCCTGACGCCGTGATCGTCACGCCTGAGACGCGACACATCGGCGTTTGTGCATATTTGTTAAAATAACCAAATATCGGTATGGTGTCAACGAGCAGTGCCGGCTGACCCGATCTCTTGCCACGATCCGCAGGTGCGTGCATTATTGGCAATATACGCAAAAGGGACAGGGAGCCGATGTTCACCATAGTATTCTACGTTGTTGCGGTAGCGGCGCTTGCAGCCTCGCTCATCGCCGATAGAACAAAGACGCGCCGGGCCCTCGCAAAGGCGTGGAAGGCGTTTCTGGGCATTCTGCCCGAATTCGTTGTCGTCATAATCATTACCGGAATCATCCTGTCGTTTCTCGACGCGCAGACGATCTCGAGACTCCTGGGCGAAGAGTCCGGATGGGTGGGCGTGCTCGGGGCGGCACTCGTCGGGTCGGTCACGCTTATGCCGGGGTTCGTCGCCTTTCCGCTTGCCGCGCTGATCCTTGAACAGGGTGCCGGGCTCGTTCAGATCGCCGCCTTCGTCTCCACGCTC
>CAZREG010000161.1:0-2039 GCA_964599075.1 uncultured Spirochaetaceae bacterium
CTTCCGCTGCCCGGCCGTTTTGCGGTTGCACTCAGGGATAGGTTTTACTATCATTTGGTGCTGGGACGGCTCGGAGCCGGCACAACATTGAATCCGTTTGCCGCAACCCAGATCCGCGTGTTTGCAGGAATTGTAGGGTTCTCCCTGGTGTTCACCGTGACGCGCAAGTGGCGCAACGTTGCAACAGCAGTCCGGGACAGAGGTGCGATGGCTCGGGTAAGTACCGGCGCACTCTTTGGCCCGTTCCTGGGTGTCTCTCTTGGTCTGTTTGCAGCTCAGAACACAAGTACAGGCATTGCCAGCACCATCATGGCGCTTGTCCGGGTGCTCATCATTATTCCGCCTGTTCTGCTATTCCGCGAAAAGGTGACTTTCCGCGAGGTTCTTGGCGCGATCGTGGCGGTGACCGGAGTCGGGCTCCTGTTCTGGTGATCTACGGTTGTAGCTTCGCGGTCTATTGTCGTAGAAGTCGGGAAGGTCTTTGCTGGTCCTACTCGTGTCCTCTGGTGCCGATCATGGCGGTCGCGTGCTCAAGAAGCGGCCCGAGTCCGGTACCACCGGTTGTAACCGCTGCATCGTACTCGCCGCGGCTTGCGCGATCACTGACTGTTACCACCGGAATTCTCACGCGCTAGTGTTCCGCACAATTGCTAACCGTGAGTTTGCATAGCTTTCTCGATCGAGATCATGATCTCGCCTGCCGTCTTGGTCCACGTGAAGTTCTTGCCCGAACGGTTCCAGTGATGGATGTAGTCGAGGATCGCTTTCTCCAGTTGGCGTTTTCCTTCCCAGCTTTCGCGGCGAATACGCTTATTCGTCAGCTCTGCGAACCAGCGTTCGATGAGGTTCAGCCATGAGCTGTGTGTTGGCGTGTAGTGGATGACGAATCGACCTGGGCGGGAGTCGAGGTACTTCTGTACCTCCTTCGTCTTGTGGCTGCTGACATTGTCTGCAACGATGTGCAGCGTCTTCTCCTTGGGAAGTTTCTTATCGAGCAGCTTCAGGAACTCGATGTATTCCACCGCCCGATGCCGATCTTTCGTCGCACCGATGACTCGTCCGGTCGCAACCGCCAGCGCGGCGAACAGCGTGGTGGTGCCGTGACGGTGATAGTCATGGGTCTGGCGCTCCGGAACCCCTTCGCGCAGCGGCAGGATTGGCTGCATTCGTTCAAGCGCTTGGATCTGTGACTTCTCATCTACGCACAGGACAATCGCGTTTTCAGGCGGATTGAGATAGAGGCCCACCACGTCGGAAAGCTTCTCAGCAAACTGCGGATCATCGCTGGTTCGAAAGCGCTTGACCAGATGTGGCTTCAGATTGTGCTTGCGAAGAATCGTGTGAACCGCCGTTGCACTGATTCCGACGCTCTTCGCAATCTCTCGTAGTGACCAGTGGGTCGCGTTCTTCGGGCGAGTTGTCTTCACCATCTCCACGACCTTGTGTTCGGTCTTCTCAGTGATCGGTTGCTTGCCTCCACCATGTTTACGAGGCGGATGCAGCAGACCGTCGACTCCATGCCTATTGAAGCGTGCGACAGTCTCACTGATCGTCGCTGCACGCAATCCGAGCATATCTGCAATCTCGCTCGGCCTGCGGCCTTCCAGACGAGCAACGACAATCTGCAGCCGCTGATGCTGCCGTGCGTTCAGACTCTTCTGCTTCAATAACTCTCTCATAACCAACCGATCACCCTCACTGGCAACCGGTTCGATGGCCACATTCGACATGAATAGAGTATAACAGAATGGATATAATTACGCTATACAATTGTTCAGAAGACTATATTCCGAGCTTGATGGTCTTGCTCAGGTCGAGTAACTCGTCTTTGGTGGGGGCGGTCGGCGGCCGTGTTGAAGCTGAGCGAATCGCCGTGCAGACGCGACTTCGTGTTTTTGCGATGATCCACACCGCCGGCGGCGGTCATACCGGTGGCTCGCAACGCATGAGGAACTCACATAGTAGGCCAGGTCGAGCACCGGCACGTCGCAACTGTCAGCAGGGGAAATGGAACATGCGCATGATGTTCGCGAGGGTCG
>CAZREG010000162.1:0-2018 GCA_964599075.1 uncultured Spirochaetaceae bacterium
GCAGCTGCCCGGATTGAGCAGGGGGCGAACGATCCGGTCGACTGGGGTGCGCTCGGCTTCACGATTCAGACGCTCTACGGCGTTCTTGAGAACTACTTCCTCAGGATCTCCAAGTACTTTGAGAACAATCTTCCAACAGATCGATGGCACATGACGCTTGTCGAGCGGATGCGTCTCGAGATTCCTGATGTGCGGCCGGCCTTTCTCCAGTCGTTCGAAGAGGAACGGCAGGTCCGCGAGATACTTCGGTTTCGGCACCGATTGCGTCACCTGTATGGGGAAGACCTCGACCCCGCAAAGACAATGGCGCTACAGAAGACGGTGCAGTCGTTCTTCCAGCAATTCCCTTCTCTGCACACCGGGTTCACCGACAAGCTTCGGAGCATAGCCGATGCCCTTTGACCCCGAGCGGTACGCTGCCGGACTCCGGCGAGAGAACGAGCGCGAGCGGGAGCAGATCACACGCGATGCGTCGCGGGCGCGCGAAGAAGCCGAACGTCTCGCGCGGCGGATTGGGGCAGCGGATCCGAACGTCCGATCTGTCTACCTGTTTGGGTCCCTCGCTTCCGGTGAACCGCGGAGCATCGACTTCGATATCGACCTTGCGATAGAGGGAGGCGATGTTTTCGCGGCTGAGGAGGTCGCGGAGTCCGCGTCCTTTCCCGTGGACGTCGTCGCGCTCGATCGGTTGCCGAAAGCGACGCGGGAGCGAGTTCTCGCCACCGGACGGCGGCTCTACTCGCGCGGTTCTTGACTCCGCCTGGCGCAGACGGAGAATCCCACCCCCCGCGACACACCGAGTACGATCCGGTCCTTAGGAGTCAAGGTCGGGTTCGGCAATACAGAGAGGGAGCCCCGCTTTGACAAAGCAGCGGCCCAGTGGGTACCGTGCCCTATGGTCGTTGAGATTGTCCTCCCGGTGGCACGCCTCTTTGTTCTCACTCTTGCCGGATTCGCGCTGTTCAAGATCCGCGTGCTTGAACACCACCTCCTGAAACCGGTGGTCTTTCTCACGATCAACGTCATCTTTCCCATCTATTTTGTGTACAGCATCCCCAACCAGTGGGCCGACGGTCTTGCGGCCGGATGGATCTGGATGGTGGTCTTCTTTCTCGCCTATCTGGTGATGCTTGGCATCCAGTTACTGATTGCAAAGCTGCTTATAAACCGGATTCCGCTGCTGAGGACCAACTTTCCCCGTGAGCTGCTGGTGCTCTTCGCCATGCAGAACGCCGGCTATATTCCCATCCCGCTTATTGCTGCACTGGCGCCTCCTGCGGTGAGTGTCTACATGTCGTTCTACGTGATGGCGTTTATCTTTCTTTTTTTCTCGGTTGCGGTCTGGATCATTCAGGGCTCCTCCCAGGGTGGTGGATTCCGGATAAACCCTCCTATGGTAGGGATTCTTGTGGGCCTTCTTCTTGCCGTTACCGGTCTCTACGGCCGACTCCCCGGCTGGATCACGACGGCGCTGCGGTGGCCGGCCTCAATTGCTCTTGATCTGATCATGGTTGTGCTGGGTGCTATCCTGGCAAGCATCTCCCGGATTGGATTCCAGTTCAGAAGGGAGTACGGCGGCCTGGTGCTTATCAAGATGCTCGTCTTTCCCGCGCTGGTCCTGCTGGGGCTCCTCTTTGTGCCGCTTCCGGGGCTTGATCCGGCCATAGCGGCGGGAATCAAGCTTGCGCTGGTTCTGGAGGCGGTGGTGCCCCCCGCCACCAACATTCTGGTAGTCACCCAGGCGTACGGAAACCGGGATCAGGTGGAGTACGCAGGCAGCGGCATCATGTTCACCTACCTTGCAGGTCTGGTGCTCATGCCTGCGTTCCTGCTCCTCGCCCGCGTGGCGTTCGGGTAGGAGCCCTAACCCAAATCTAACAATTCCGCCGTCAACACTAACCAAGGCTTAACAGAAGCAGTGTTACACTCACCGCGTCCGGTTATCTATCCGGATGAATCTACGAGGAGGATACAATGAGTATCAAAACAGTACGAGTACTGCTTGGCATGCTGGTTGC
>CAZREG010000163.1:0-1973 GCA_964599075.1 uncultured Spirochaetaceae bacterium
ACGATGCAATGTAGTCATCAAGAGGAACCTGTATCTCATTGAAATCCCATGCCCGACTGCCTCCATGATACATGATAACATCGGGCCCGGATTGGGAGGTCGCCGCAGCGCGTATCAGCTGATAGTATTGCTGCAATTCTCCGGGCTGAGCAACATGGTTGAGCTCAATGCCCGGGTTTGCTTCGGTGAACAACGCATCAATTGCCTGCATAGGTGGCTGCATGCCGTTGACTTCGCCGTACTTAAAGTCCCAAACGGTAAGCGTGGTCGTCTCAGGGGTCTCCGAGGTTCCATTTCCCCAGAGCCCGGTAACAGAAACTGTCATGAGCGCCATCGCCAATAGCAGTAGACGGTTTTGTCGCATTTGTGTAACTCCTTTTTTCTTTTGTGACATCAGGTGACTTCTGAGATCTCAGTTCTTCAAGGATATGGTCCATGCCGCACGCGCGCCATGGAAATTGCAACCATTGTATGGATAATTTACTCGGTTGATTGTCCCGGCCATCCGGGTCAATCACTGACCCACCGACCCAAACCAGATGAGTGAGAGGATATCTGCGCTTTTCTGATCATCTCTTACGCCTAACCGGCGCTCGCACTGATCACGAACGCAATGATCTTGCTCTACATTCGTGGTTATGATAGACAACCGTTATGTCTAACAGTCCAAACATCGTCGTTGTTATCTCCCACGATCTTGGCCGACGTCTCGGCTGCTACGGTGCGCGCGCAGAGCTCTCACCGCGATTGGATGCTTTTGCCGCCGAAGGAGTCCAGTTCTCGAACGCGTACTGTTGCGCACCGCAGTGCAGTCCCTCTCGAGCGGGAATGTGGACCGGGAGGTATCCTCACGCGAACGGCGTGGTTGGTCTGACTCACGGGGATTTCGCGAACGACCTCAAACCAGGCGAACGGCATCTTGCTGATTACCTCTCCAACATGGGATACCGTTGTCACTCGTTCGGTGAGCCACACGAGATGAGCACACCAACCGACCATGGCTTCGCAACCGCTCAACCAGGAAACGACGCTCAGCGGATCGCGTCGGAGTTCGCCGAGTTTCTCAAAGAAGACGAGCGGGATTCGCCGTTCTTTGCAGAGATCTGCTTCTTTGAACCCCATCGGCCCTTTCCACATGGCAACCTGGCACCCGCACCTGCGGATGCTGTAAGCGTACCTGACTATCTGCCCGATCTGCCGGTCATTCGGGAAGACCTGGCGCTCTTTGATGCTTCTGTTAGGTACATGGACGAGGCTTTTGGGAGAATCACGGACGCGATCGATGATCACAGCTTGCGCAATGAGACCATCGTTGTTTTCACCGCCGATCACGGTATACCGTTCCCTCGTGCCAAGATGACCCTCTATGATCCAGGGCTCGAGATTCCTCTTATCTTCCGTGGGCCCGGGATTAGCGATTCGGCTGCCGGCGGGCCCCGGATCACACCGGCGCTTGTATCGAACGTAGACGTAGCTCCCACGATTCTCGATCTTCTGGATGGACCGGCTATACCAGAGATGCATGGGGAGAGTTTCTCCCGGGTACTCCGTGGCGTTGCCGAAGATGGGCGCGACGAGGTCTTTGGAGAAAAGACCTACCACACCTATTATGACCCGATGCGTTGTATCCGCACTCAGGATTGGAAACTGATCGCAAACTTTGAGCACGCGCCCGCAATGGAGCTTCCGCCGGACCCTTACAACAATGGTCATGGGTACTGGGCGACCCTCTCAGCTTGGCAAGAGACTGATGACACAAAACTCTTTCACCCAGCGTTCGAGCTCTATGACCTGGTGAACGACAAGAACGAGCAACAGAATCTTGCTCAGGATCCGCGGCATGAACAAACGCTAAGCGAGCTGATAAGACGCCTTCGCGGATGGATGGAAGAGACGGACGATCCATTGTTGGAAGGGCCAATTCCACAGGCAGCGTACCAAAAACGCATGGATGCTTTTCGACGCTACTGAGC
>CAZREG010000164.1:0-1857 GCA_964599075.1 uncultured Spirochaetaceae bacterium
TCGCCGGGGTCGATGGTTCGCCGCGAGCAGCTGCCGCCGTTGTAACGGGCCCCGACACCCCTGATGTCAGAGAGGTAGTGGCAACGCTCATCCCACTGCCAGGTCGCGTGATCGCGGTAACCGGATCGATCTCTTTTCAAGCCCACCGTGATCGCATTGTCGGATTCGAGAGCATCTACGCGGCAGTCAAGGCGGTAAAGCGCTGGAGCTCGCCCATTCAGATCATGGGTGCAAGCAACATGGACGAGCTCGCGGGCGCATGATTCCTCAGCCACCCGCCGCAAGACTATCGACTCAGATCGATGAGACTCCGCACCTGTAGCTGGGCCTCGATATCTTTCGCGCTGAGTTCTTCCGACGGGGTAAACGTAACAACCCGTGGTGCCCCCGGCCGAAGATGGAAGAAGTTGTCGTCGGCCCGAAGATCGGCGTCCGATAGCTCAATCCACGTCCAGAGCGCGGCTCGTTCAGCACGAAGCGTGACCGTGAAGCAGCTGTCGGCGCCTGGTTCCACATCCCATGAGATACCAGGCTCGTGACTGAGCGCAAGGTGCTTTGGCCGAGCAAATGTCACGAGATTCTCCGCGATTAGTACGCTCTCGTCGTACGCCTCAAGCCAGATTATCAAATCCCGTTCGGTCTGCCGGTCAATCAACTGCGCGAGTTCAAGCGTGTGAACACTCTTGTTCGCGTTCGCTCGCGTCTCCACTTGCTTTTCGCCAGTCTCAATCTCAGTTCCACGCGCATCGGTAATCACCCACCGGAGCGTGAGTGACTGCGCCGCCGGGGCGTCACTCGTGAGATGCACCTCAACGTTCCGAGCCTCAATGTCTTCCAGTCCTGACAGAAGAACCGGCGCAAAGAACTTCCGGGCCATGTAGTGAAGCGCCTTCCAACGGTGGTGGTAGTCAATCGAGGACCAACTTGCCACGGGCCAGGTGTCGTTGAGCTGCCAGTAGAGGGTGCCCATGCCGCGCGGCATCGATCTGCGCCAGTGCTCAACCGCGTACTTGATCGCCATGCCCTGCAGGATCTGACTCGTCCACAGCGATTCATCAAAACCCGACGGCAGCCGAAACCAATCGAGCATGTAGTGCATGATGGTGCTGTTGCCAATCCCGCTTCGCTGGTGGTGCTCCATCACGTAGCTCGTGACGTTTCGATCCTCGGGTATCGTGTATCCATAGGTCGTCTTTGGCTCGGGGAAGCTTTGAAAGCCGAACTCTGAGTTAAACCGATGCTCGCAGGTTCGGTACCACTCGAACGGCTCCTTGCCGTGCCAAACGTCCCAAAGATGTGCGTCACCGCAGGCCGGATTGCGGTGATTGGCCCGGTCACCGCAGGGGCTATGAGGACTCCCTGGCCAGTACGGGGTGGCGCCGTCGTGTTCTTTCACGAGCTCCGGAATCACCTTGTCGTAGAGCTTCTCGTAGTCTGTCCAGCTCATGGTTGTTTCAGTCCAATCAGGACCGACCAGGCCTTGCTCGAGTTCGTTATTACCACACCAAAGCGCAAGCGACGGATGATGGCGTAGCCGCTTGACGTTGTCTACGACCTCCTGCTCCACCGTCGCCATAAACTCCTTGTCCCATACCGGATAGGTGAAGCAGGCAAACATAAAGTCCTGCCAGACACAAATTCCGTACTCGTCACAGAGGTCGTAAAAGACGTCTTCCTCGTAGAGACCGCCGGCCCAGACTCGCAGCATGTTCATGTTTGCCGCCGCGCTGCTTTCCACCAGATCTCGATACCGGGCGGCAGTAGTACGATTGTTGAACGCATCGGCGGGTATCCAGTTCGCTCCCTTTGCAAAAAAAGGAACACCGTTGACCACAAAACAAAAACTCTCGCCCCACT
>CAZREG010000165.1:0-1848 GCA_964599075.1 uncultured Spirochaetaceae bacterium
TGGACCGGGCAGTCTTGAAAGAGCTTGCTGAGCGCAGCACCATAAATGGTCTGCTGCGCATTCTCTGGTACGTGGGGCTCCTTACTGGAGCTGCGGTTCTCACCGTGGTGCTCTACCGGGTCAATCCGTGGCTTGCACTCCCCGGTATCTATTTCTACTGGTTCCTCTACGGGTTCTGGGTGGCCCTGGGGCACGAGCTCCAGCACCAGACGGTGCTTGCCAAACGGGAGACCTGGCTGAGCGAGGCCATCTTTTATTTTGTTCAGACGCTCATGTGGAACAGTCCCACCTATGCACGAGCGAGTCACAAGCTGCACCACCGCTATACCATGGTGCGTGGCTACGATCCGGAGACCGACTGGCCGGAGGTGATCACACTCCCCTGGCTTCGCCGCCACCTTGCGGGGCTCTTCCTGCGTATTCTCATTGTGGGTGCCGTCTACGATCTGTTCCGTGACGTGTGGACAAACGCCAAGCGAGCTGCAGGCGTGAAGGACTGGATGATGCGCGACCACTGCACGGACGCGCAGGTGCGGGCCATCCGGATAGAATCGGTCCAGATACTGGTGACACATCTGCTTGTGATTGTGGCAGCCATCGTCTGGCAGCGCTGGGAGCTGTTCGCATTCGTGACGCTGGCCTGGCAGATAGGGGAGCCCATGGAACGGTTCTGGCATGACACCAAGCACATTGCCCGCCCGTACAACGTGAAGGACCACCGGCTCAATACGCGTTCGGTCAAGGTTGGCTGGTTTGTGAAGACCTTCTTCTGGGGACTCGATGATCACGTGGACCACCATCTCTACCCGGCGGTTCCCTCCCGCAACCTCCCAAAGCTTCACTCCGTCCTTGAGCCGCAGCTGCCGGATCCGGAGTCTGTGTTCGGGTGTTGGGCAGAGATGTTTGAGATAGCAAAGAAGAAGAGCGAAGACCCGAGTTTTGAGTTTGTTTCTGCGCCGGATGCGGTACAACGTTCGGACTTGCAGGCGAACGTTTGAATTGTGGATTCACCGGGGTAGTGCTACTCTGAAGCGGTGAGATCGACCGGACGATTTACCCTTGGCTGGGGGGCAGCTGCATTTCTTCTGACTGTTTCCATTGCCGCCGGTGTGCGTCTGGCATCGATCGGGGTTGAGACACTCGAGGTGATCGCTGAGGCGCCCGGGGCCGGTGGTGGAGCTGCCACCGGCGTTGTGGCGCTGATAGAGCCGGCAACGCTGGACGGTCTATCGCGTGAGCTCGTGCCTGCCATGCACGCGGCGAGACACTCAACCGCGTACTCATTCGGAACCTTCTCGCCCGGGCTTCCCCCGTTTCTGACTGAATCGTCAGCCATGATAGAGACGCTTGAGATTGCCCTTGCCGCCGGCGTGGACGCTATGGTTGTCCGTGCCGACCGGCTGGAGTCTCTCGAGCGGGCGGCAGACATTGCGGCGACCGGCATTATCACTGCCACCATTGGAGCTCTCCGCCCATCCGTGGCTACCCATATCCGGGCCGGCGTAGATACGGATTACTACGCGGCCGAGGTGAGTACGCTTATTGGAACCGCAACCGGTGGGGCGCCTCGGATTGGGTACCTGTGCGGTCTCTGCTCGGGCGCGGAGTCTCAGTCGGCTGCACGGTTCGTGCAGGCGATAGCGTCGCGCCACCCCGGGTCGGAGGTGATCATCCAGCGTGTTGACGATCGGGAACTGGGCTCCATAGCTGCCGCCCAGGCGCTGCTTGAGCGCGGGACAGACGTTACCATCTGTGACACGCCGGAAGGAACGGTTGCCATGGCGCAGGTGGTGATAAATGCCAATCGGGTGGGTGCGGTCCGGATCGTGGGCTTTGGTCATTCCGATC
>CAZREG010000166.1:0-1847 GCA_964599075.1 uncultured Spirochaetaceae bacterium
TGGATCGCTTCCTGGGACACGGCGGCCTACTACCTCGTTTAGCCCCGCGAGCACGCGCATCGTTCTGTTGATCGAGATGAAGTGGTTTTCCCCTGAGCAACTGGCCTGAAAAAACAGCGAGAGATCGGCAGTCGTCGACCACCGCATCACCAAATAGGACGGAGTTCGTAAAGCGTTGGAAACTCCCATCGTCACGGCCCACAATCAGAACATGAGCACATACGAGACTGAGCTGATTCGCCATTTCTGGGACTATCAGCGCGACAAGTTTTCGGCTGTCGACGAGTTTTTGGAGTGCCGTCTGAGCGGATTTCAGCGTCCGCCGGTGTTCCTCAGAGACAAAGCAGCCGAGAATGTTCTCCATCGGCCACATGCCGCTCAGAAGGAGATTACAGAACTCGAAGACATGTTGCCGAGAAACGAGCGACACAGATCGTTTCGCAGCATGAAGAGTTCTCAGGCCCTCGCACAAAGTGTCTTTGGGAATCTTATCCTGTACTGAGAATTCCGCCAGTGCGCTGGAAAGGTAGCGTAATTCAGTCCAAGAAAACGTCCGCACCCGCTTTCCCGTAACGGCGATACAGAGCCAGCCATTTCCTGATGCATCCTTCGGTGATCGTCGTCTTGCGGGAGAAGGGGATCTCGTAGGTTCGCTGCGCTTTCTCTCGGATCGATGCGATGAGTTCACCGTGGTTCAGATATGGGTTGGCCAGCTCGGCCACGACGCTGTGGCGAAACTCGCCGATGAGCTCCCGCCGCTGTTGTTCCGATATGCGATTGTTCATACCGTCTCCTCCTCTTCGGTGGTATGTGAGTTACCCCGAGTGTAGAACCGGCGCGGCGACACCGGCAGAGGTGCTATCATGTGAAAATCCGATTCCCGAACTCCGTGTTCGCCGACCGGTCCCAGCTGCGAGGGAGCAGAACACCGCACCGTATCCACCCGCGACACTCCAGGTGTTCACAATGAAGATGGGCCGGGCGGCTGCGGCGGTGGCCTCCTTCAACCAACCATAGGGATGGCCGATCAAAGGCGCACAATCACCGAACAGCGCCTTCGCCTGATGGATTGCGGCGCAGACCAACTTCTCAATCCGCCGCAGATATTCTTCCGGTACTCCGCGGGCGGTAAGCATGCCGCCGGCTTTCCGGCGAGACTCTCCGGTGTATCGACCGCCTATAAACGCTTCTACCTCCGTCGTCCCCAAGGAGGTGCCCGGCAATGAGAACGACGGAATCACCGCATGGGTGCGCCGACATGACCGACACCGCAACCGAAGGATCGGGATTCGTGTGCCGTACAGATACTTCTCGTAGCGTCCGTGGCGGGTCAACGTTTCGCTACCTCCGCAGCAGGAACATCGCAGCTCATCAACGCGCTCCCGCCGCCTTCTTTCCACCACATCGAGGCTATAGTCTTTTTCGCAAATGTCGATTATGATTATCGTAGGTGGTGGGGGAAACCGGGTCAGGTGCCAACCTAACTAAGCCCGGTTTCCCTTATCCTTTCCTTCCCGTCTCAACTACGATAATTCGGTCATTTCTTTCAGATCCTAATGCTTTTGCGCGGGCCTCTACACCCAACGGCGAAACGGTTGCCCAGGGAGGGGTTCGACCAAAAACGCAGGGGCAATCACGATTTCGGCGATACCGGCGGAGCGGTCGCCGACTATGTGAATGCGTTCACGCACGGATAAGACAAATCCAGACTGCTACGGAGGCGTTTGCGCTGGGAGACAGACACACGTCTGCCGAAGGGCCTATCGGGGGAATGTGTCAGTTGAGGCGATCGGGATCGAATCCCGGTGGGGACCGCCCGATCTTGACCAGATGCCGGAGAATCCTCT
>CAZREG010000167.1:0-1833 GCA_964599075.1 uncultured Spirochaetaceae bacterium
TACGCCGCGGTGCCGGTTGCAGCAATGAGCAGCAGAAAAGAGAAGGAATAGAGCAATCCCTTTAGATTACTGCGCTTGGTGAACCGCCTGACTGATTGTTCCATGGTAAACGGCATCACGGTCGCGCCGTCGGGGGCAATGCGGATGGTGCTTGGGGTTATATGGAGAAAGCGACGACGGCGCGCAAGGTTTTGCCGGCCCCGGGCATGACTGTGACTGTGGCCGCGACGCGGCTACCAGATTATCGGAACCCCGTACTCGGCGAGCTGGGGATCACGGCTGACGAGGGCGAGCTTTTCTACGCGGGCCTGGGCGATCATGAGTCGATCAAAGGGATCTCGATGAACCCATGGGAGTACCGCGACCTCGTGCACGTGGCTTGGCTCGACCGGCAGCCAGGAGATCCGGTTGTAGGTCATTTCCTTGGGCAGCGTGTCGTTCCATCCGTCTGACAACTCCAGTTTGCCAAGGCTCTGTTTGATGCCAATCTCCCAATATCCCGCGATGCTGAAGTAGAGTTCGTTCCGATCATCAGCTATCGCCGAGCGGGCAGATTCCGACAGCCGGCTCGACCTGCTGACCATCCACAGGAGCGCATGGGTGTCCAGGAGCAGCCTCAAACCGGATCCTCGGCAGCCATGTACGAGGAAAAGTCATCGAGCGGCTCATCGAAATCACTCTCCATCCGGACAACGAGGCTGGAAACGCCATCAAATCTGCGCTCGCTCCCGTGGAACGGGACCAGCTGCGCGACAGGCGTTTGCCCCCGCGCAACCACGATGGTCTCGCCGGCCTCTACCTCGCGAATCAACTGTGATAGATGTGTCTTTGCCTCGTGAATTGACACAGACTTCATGGCGAAAGCGTAGCTTAGTCATGTGACTTAGTCAACTGGTTTGGGAGCTCAAAGCGCAGGCCCGCGTGGCGTACGGTGTGTTCGACAGCGGAGGATGGGCAGGCGTGATAGACTGCTCGAACTAGCGGTTCGCATAAACGGACAGGAGGCAAAATGAAGATCACACCCTACGTAAGCTTCAACGGTACCTGCGAAGAAGCTGTTGGTTTCTATCAATCGGCCCTTGGTGGCAAGGCAGAGTTCATGCGATTCTCTGATCTGCCCGAGGACGCCGGCGTTTCTGTAAGCGACGCCTGGAAATCGAAAGTGATGCACGCCTCTCTGGATCTTGGCGGTGGCGCCGTCATTTTTTTTGGAGACACGTGGGAGGATCAGCCGGTGAACGTTGGGTCGAACGCAACCATCCATATCAACGTCGAAGCCGAGGCTGACGTCGCACGAATCGTGGATGACCTCTCGGCCGGCGGATCCGTGACGATGCCGGCCGAGCGCACCTTCTGGGGCTCGAACTACGGCAGCCTGGTGGACAAGTATGGCGTTCACTGGGGCGTAGAGTTCGAGTTGGGTCAGTAGCCGCGACGATAGCTCTTCCGCTATGTTTTCCGGCAAGCAGCATTCTGCTCGTTCTTCGCGTTCTCCCGTGCTTGCCGGTACGCCCCAGGCTTGCGCTGTTAGAGTTCCTCCTTCAACCAATGGTGTTTTTCTCCGCTGAGAAGCATTCGTCTCATGACCCCGCAGAGCCTGCGAATCATCGCGATGCAGGCTCGGGAACCGGAGAACGTCTCCGATGTGGGCGAGAAAAGCGGAGGCGGTCAGCGGGGTGATACCGGGGATGGTAATCAGAAGGCGGATCTGGCGATTCAGGAATTTGTAGCTCGCAAACAGCCTACGCATTGGGTCCAGTACGAAGCAGGTCGCGCCGGTAGCCTCAACGTGGTCGCAACCCGCTACCGCAGGGCGCCACAGAAAAACTACAG
>CAZREG010000168.1:0-1833 GCA_964599075.1 uncultured Spirochaetaceae bacterium
CCGCTTGCGCGTCCGTAGAGGGACTGGTAGTTGACCAGGCTAAAAAGCCGGCGATTGATTTCCGGACCTGCCTGCGTTGCGTCGATCAAGATCTCTTGGCCGGCGAGCATGTCCGCCAGTGAAAGCACCATCGCCAGGCAAAGCCAGGCAGTTTTTCGTTTTCTGAGATTCATGCATGCCCCATATGATTCCTAATTGTCTAAACAACCATAAATCTACTATGACATATTTGTCAAGGTTCGATTCTTGATCGTTCAGACCAACCGTTGCTGCTCTTGCGGTTTTCCGGATAAACGCGTACGTTCGCGGGCGTGAGGAAATTCTTTCTAACGTCAATCGCGGCCTTCGTGCTGCTCAATGCCTCTGCATCAGCTACGGAACTGGATGTCACGGCCTCTGTAGACTTCACCGCTGTCGACCGCGCGGTGAATCGCGCGCTGTTCAGCCTGGTGAACTACCAGCGATTCTCCAGTGAGGCCGGCGACCTCGCCCGTGCCGCCTTTCGCCGGCTGAACCCCGGCGGAACCTCCGCGCGGACGGAGATCATGATCGATCGAGTTGAGCCGGTGAACGACAACGCAGATCCAGCCGTGTTCAACTGGGAACAGCTTCAGACAGACGCCATGTACCGTTTCATCGACTCCGACGGCCCGGCCTTCCTGGACGAGATGCTCTCTCTGGGCATGGAACCCTTTGGTCTTCTGAGCTATAACGTTGAATGGCTTGGCAGACACGGACGCAGAACCGATCCGCCGTGGAGCAATCACGAGTGGGCAGAGTTTGCCGCAGCTGTGGTAGAGGCACACAACGGTGCGTCCGGTCCCGATTACCTGCCACAACTTCGTGCGGTGGAGATCTGGAACGAGCCTTCGCCGGGCGGTCCCTACTGGACCGGGAGTCGCAGCGATTACTACGCACTGTTTAAGAGCGTGGCCGAGCGCATCCATCGTGATTATCCCGGCGTTGCCGTTGGAGGCCCCTCGGTCCTCTCGAGTGACGGTGCGTTTATGCTTGAGTTCATAGAAGCCTGCTCGGATGTCGCTGACTTCTTCACAATGCACTTCTACAACCAGGACCCGGTCCGGATGGCTCGCCGTATTGCCGATTGGTCACGTTACATAGAGGCGGAGACAGGTAAAGCCGGCGCCCTGCACATCACCGAGTCCGACAACTGGAACCTCACCGGGTCGCAGAAGGCGGACTACCTTCTTACCCGCCAGTTTGAGTTGATCGCGCGAAGCGAGCTCATCGGCTCATTTCACCACTTCTCCCTTCCCTACTACGAGGAGGCGCCCGGACGAGTATTCGGTCTGATCCGCCCTGACGGGGACGTGGTGCCGCACAACTACTGGCCGTACTACATGTTCGCGGGCTATGAGGGAGATCGAGTTGAGGCCCAAGTCCGAGTCGGTGACCGGGTTATCGACCCGACGAGGGACCACCGTGAGGCTCTTCCCGTATACGTGGCAGCCTCCCGCTCATCAGGCCGTCTTAATGTGACCTTGTACGTGCGTGAGCAACAAAGCGGACAGGCCCGCTTGGAGATGACCTTACCGGCGGACGGCTCCCTCCGGGAGTTACACGTTGAACAGCTGCATCTCGCGGGAGGACAACTCTCCGAACCCACAACGACCATGCGTCAGTACGTAACCGGTCAGCTGGTGGCAGTTGACATCGATCTCACCAGAGGGCAGGCAGTTCGCGTGTCGTTGACCCCGACCGTGGCGGATTGACACACGCCGGACCGGTGATAAACTCCCGAGACGGAGGAGCACAGGTGGCATTCAACGGTACTGGAATGAATATGGGCAACCTCAGCAGGCTGTCGAACGC
>CAZREG010000169.1:0-1784 GCA_964599075.1 uncultured Spirochaetaceae bacterium
GGTCCCGACCGTTGGCGCACGGCTACAGCTCGGAAGCACCGGCGAGAGCCCGCAGCGTGGCGAGGGCTTGTTGCCGGACTCCCGAGCCGTAGTTCGCTGTTGCAATTCTGATCAGCACATCTGCAATTGCTGGATCTATGTAGCGTCCCTGATAGGCGTCAAGTCCACGGACCAGGCTGATGACCGCGGAGGCAACCCTGTCCTGCGGCCCCCTCGAGGTGTCACGCCTGATGATCTCATCGAGATAGCGTACGGTCAGCGAATCAAGTTCAGAGCCCACCTCTGCAATCGCGCGCATGATGCTCGCCTGCATTGCGGGGTCAGGCTCATAGGAGAGCAGTCGGGAGAGGAACCGGGCCGTGTGAAGATCACCCATAGTCGCAAGCAGCGATACCGCCTCCTCGCGGGCGCGACGGCTCGCTGCTCGAGGACCTGACTCCGACAGCGGGCCAAAGTAGGGGCTCCCGGCAACCCGCTCTACAAGATCAAGGTACGCAAAGTAGCGGCCATTAAGCCCCTCAGGGGACTCTACGCGTTCTCGGATGCGGGCAAGCGCAACCCGCTGTGAGCTCTCATCTGGTCCGAGCAGCTGCGAGCGCAGGAGCAGGTAGGAGGCACTCTCGGTGAACGGTCCTCCAACCACCCGTCCGGTAGACACCCCGACAGGGACACCGGCTCGCGTGAACGATCCTCTCATCTGAGCCCATGCGCCACTGGGAACCGTACCGAGCTGCCAGGCATAGGTGATCCACTGATCAGTGGTGAGGATCACGGTGCCGCGAGGACTCACCACAAGGCCGACCGGCCTTGACGGCAGGTGAAGCTGACGAACGAGCTCCGCCGCCGGATTGAGCTCAGAGAGCAGCCCGCTTGATACGGGAACAAGCACCCCGGTGGTCGCAACCGGCGCGCCGGGGGTTGCCGGTGCGAAATCCGCCTTCCAGGCAACGGTCCCGGTCCCGGTCACCCGGGAGAGCGTCTGGTTGTCGGCGGTAACCCAGAGATCTCCTGACTCACCAAGGGCCAGGTGGCGTACCGCACTGCCTATGTCTGCACGCCAGAGAGGAAGCAGATCCACTTTGAGCTTCAGGATTCGCCCGGCCGGAGAGCCAAGGTAATAGGCATCCGTTCCGGATATCACAATGGAGGCCTCCTCGTTCACAAACTGTCGACGCACCGTGCTGCCGTCAAAGCTCAACTCGTGCAGGAAGGCGTCGTCGGTGGCAAACACCAGAGTGGCATTGAATCCGGCGATCGGAGCGGCACTCACCTGCGCACCAAGCTCTGTACGCCAGAGCTCAACGCCGCGATGATTGAGCGCGACAACGGTTCCGCTCTCATCCGCCACGACGATCAGGCCGGTATCGCTCACGACAGGCGCAAAGAGCCGACTGCCGGTGGGCCTCGCGCGCCAGATCAATCGACCATCCTGATTGAGGGCTAGGAGGGATCCTGAATCGAGGGTGACGTAGATAGAGCCATCCGGACCCACAACCACGCTTCCGGTTGGTCTGCGTTCGAGATCCGTGCGCCAAACCATAACGCCGTTCCTGTCAAGCGCGTAGAGGTAGCGGTCCTCGGCAACAAAGTAATAGTAACCGTTCTGCGCAAAGGCACCCGCCCCCACCGTTGCACCCCCGGCGACAAAACGCCACTGCCACTCCTGTTGCCCGTGCAGAACAGAGGAGACAAGAAGCAGGAAAAGGGCGAGTGCCGACCGAAAGCGGAGCGAGCTCATACCGGTAGTATGCTGTCACAATCGATCCAATTGCAAAGCATCATTT
>CAZREG010000170.1:0-1667 GCA_964599075.1 uncultured Spirochaetaceae bacterium
CATTGCGAACACCGTTGGTCATCTTGCCGCGAGTGAAGCCCTCGCGCAGGTGGCCGGCATTCAACATCTCGACTACCTTCATTGATGATGTCGTGGTCTACTTCTACAGCTCGGACCTCATTGTGTCCAATGACTACGTCGCCGTACGCATGCCCGTGTTCTACCACTACTTCTTCACCCACGACGGGCTTACCTACGACGAGTGGCAGCAGCAGCTACGGTCGCGCCCCTACCGCTCCTCTATCCTTCCCGCCATTACGGTACGCTCCCAGCTCGGAGAGCAGCGGTTCGTCCGGTTTTACCAGTCGTTCCCACTTGACAGCTTTCGACCGCGCGGCCTGATCATGGTCTACGTGACCGTCGACCGGCTGATGTCTCAGTTTGACGGGATTACCGTGGGAGATCAGGGGTTTGTGGCAATTCTCTCTGAGGACGGGGAGCGTATTGCCGCGTCAGGAAACGAGTCGGCAATCAGCCAGGTCCTCTCGTCGCCGGACGCGCGGCCCGGGCGCTTTGTGGTGCTCCAGTCGTACTCCCCAAACCACGGGCTCAGGTTCATCGCCGGCATTCCGAACGCACTGTTCTTTCAGCAGGTACATCTGGTCGGGATTGTCTTCCTCATTATAATAGCGGTTGAGCTGCTCGCGGGGGTGGCTCTCGCACGATTCCTCGCAATGCGGAACATGGCGCCAATCCGGGAGCTTGTCTCGCGGCTGGCCGCGGAGTATCGGGATGGTGAGCAGGAACAGGACGAGCTCCGGTTGATTGCGGGGTCGATAGAACGATTGGCGAAGGACAACGCATCGCTCCACGAGACCATCCATCGTCAGGCGCCGCTGATACAAAGCACCTTCGTGGAGCAGCTTCTCAGCGGCAAGTTTGCCGATCAGGCACAGGCTGAACGCGCACGGCGCGAAGCCGGAGTCATCTTTGAAGGGGAGTGGTTCGCCGTCTGCCTCGTCTCTATAGGCAGCCCGGGCCTGTCGGCTGGAAGTGAGGCTGCGCTTGCGGCTCAACCTCTTATGCAGGCAATCCTTGATCAGGCGTGGCGCTCCTCGGTGCCGTTCGCCGCACAGTCGTACAACATGGAGCCGGGAGTTGCCGCCGTAGTGCTCAATCCTCCGGCTCTTACGCAGGCCGAGTATCACGACGCGATGCTCCACGCAACCGATCTCCTTCACAACCAGATTGGGAACGTGCACACCGGGGGCATCCTTGTCTCGTGTTCCGAGCTGGTCACCGGACTGCTTCAACTCCGCGCTGCATACAACCAGGCACAGCAGGTGTACGACTACCAGTCCATTGTCGAAGAAACCGGGTGCACGTTCTATGGAGACTTGAAGACGAGCGGGACGAACCGTGCGCTCTTTGACATAGAAACCGAGAACGCTCTATCCCGTGCCGTGATTGCCGGAGACACGATGAGTCACTCGGCCTATACTCAACCCCCGCCAGGGTGGGTCAGTTTCAGACCGGCGAAGCGGGTCAATAATCGAGCGGTGGTAACAAGGACTATCACGACTGAGGAGGAGGCCGTGAGACATAACTCGTGAAGACCTTTCGCCGTTTTTCCCCAGTGCCGCCTGCAGCAACCCTCGGGGATGCAGATTCTCGCACACAGTTCCGCCAGCCGCTGGAGAGGGGCGCGTGGCTGAAGTTGGTAGGTG
>CAZREG010000171.1:0-1655 GCA_964599075.1 uncultured Spirochaetaceae bacterium
TTCAATCGCTGGTCCCGGAACTGGAGTTGACGTTCCTGAACCGGGGGAACTCCGGGGATCGAACCAAAGATCTGTTGAGCAGATGGAAGAAGGACTGCATCGCCCTCAAGCCGGATGTCCTGAGCATTATGATTGGCGTGAATAACGTCTGGCGCCGCTACGATAGTGACGATCCCACACCGGCAGACCAGTTTGAGAAAGAGTACCGCATGCTGCTCGACCAGGCACGCGCAGGCGGCGTACGTGAGATCGTTATCCTTGAGCCATTCGTTTTGGAGGTGAACTCAAGCCTCCGTGGGTTTCGGGATGACCTGGATCCCAAAATCGATATCTGCCGCAGGCTCGCCCGGGAGTTTCATGCATCCTACATTCCGCTGGACGGTATACTGAACGCCGCCTCCACACGAATCGCTCCAGAATACTGGGCTGCAGACGGCATTCATCCCACCGTAGCCGGCCACGGTCTCATTGCCGAACAGTGGGCCGAGAAGGCTATGGTGTAGCCTTCCCGCATGCAAGCAAACCGCCGGCAGTAGAGGAAACATCGACTGAGAAACCTACCCGTTCGAGCTCGCCTACCGTCTCCCGGTTTATCCGGCAGTCACCGGTACACACATGCCAGGCCGGGTTAATCCGATCGGCGACCGACCCGAGGCGACCGGACGGACGGACGTGCTCCAGAAAGAGAAGCTGACCACCGGGTCGCAATACCCGGCGAATCTCCCTTACTGCGACAGACTGATCTGGCACACTACAGAGCACAAACGTGACGACCACCGAGTCGAACGATCCGCTGTCGAAAGGAAGCGACATGAGATCTGCAGGACGAATCTCAACGTCTGCCTCCCGCTTCGAGACACGGTGGTGGCGGGCAACTCGCTGATGCAGGAGGGGTCCCACCGCGAAATCGGTAACGGTGAGCGAGTCTATATGCTGCCAGGGGTAGTGAGCAAGATTCATGCCGGTACCCGCTCCGACCTCGAGCACGCCTCCCCATGCATGGGAGAGCAACTCAGTACGCCTGCGACCAATGCCCATTCCATCGAGCCCGGACATAAACAGATCAAAGAATCGATCGGTGTAGTTCATGCCTCGTAGAACGCCTGTCGTCCGGGAAAATGGAACCGCTTGCGAGCAACGTCCTCGCTGAAGATAGCATACGTGCACCGAGCACGTGCAATTCTGGCACCCGTACTGTCAAAAATGCTCACGATGATCACCGCCTCTTTTCGATCGTGAGACTCCTCGATGGCTTCTATTGTGAACGGACCCGCACTCACCTGCGCGGGCTTCTCGTAAGCTATCTCCAGATTGCGGGTGACTCCAGCCGTCCCAAGCACGGCGTATATAAACCATCCGCCAATCTCGTCTGCGAGCGTAGCCTGTATCCCACCGTGCACAACCCCGGGATAACCTTCCATATTTGGGTCGGGTTCCCAGATTGACCGTACACGATCCCCTTCACGCTCAAAGGATAGCTTAAGTCCAATCGGACTGCCAGGATCACAGCCAAAGCAACGATAGCCGTCAATACCGGTGAAGGGGTTTTTGAGGGAGGGTGGTCTTTCCTGCATAACAACAGCGTAGGCAAAATCCCTAATAGTGTCACGCAGCTTGGGGAACCGAAGCACCGGCACTCTTTTCCCGGTATAGAG
>CAZREG010000172.1:0-1542 GCA_964599075.1 uncultured Spirochaetaceae bacterium
AGGAGTAACCCATGGGAAAGCAGGGCATCGGATACACCGCAATCTTTATGTTTCTCGCAACGTTTCTGTTCACCGGAGCGCTGAGCTGGGTGCACACTTCAACCGCGGAGCGGGTTGCAAACAACGACCGAGAGAGCTATCAGCGTACCGTCCTTGCGGCAATCGGCGTTGAACCGGACACACAGGAAGAGGTGTTTGAGCGCTACCGGGAGCTGAATACCAGTGAGCGAGATGGCATTCTCTTTTATGAGACAGAGGTGGACGGAGAGCAGATAGTAGCAAAGCAGTTTGCGGGACCCGGTGTCTGGGGCGAAATCTCAGGAATCATGAGCTTCACCGCAGACGGCAGTCGTATTCGAGGCGTTGAGATCATCGATCAGAATGAGACGCCGGGACTTGGTGCGCGTGTCACCGAGGAATGGTTTCTCGAGCAGCTCAGCGGGGAGCTCATTGTTGACGGTCAGATCCGTATCAACAGAGGGGATGGTGACTACGACAAGGAAAACGGTACAATCGACGGGATAACCGGAGCCACTGGAACCAGCCGAAGTTTTCACCGTATGATCAATGATAGCATTCAGGTGTTTTACGAGGTAACCGACGCCGGAAACTGAGAGTCAACGGGGCGCCGTGCATGAAGAGCAAGCGACGGAACATACTCAAGACCGCGGAGCATGACTTTCTGGAAAAGGGATACGATGGAACCTCCATCGATTCGATTGTCCGTGAGGTCGGCGGTTCCAAGAGTACGGTATACTCGCACTTCCGGGATAAGCGGGTGCTCTTTGCAGCCGCACTTGCTGACGTGCAGAGAGAGTTTGATTTTCGTCTGGTCACGGCGACTGCACAACACGCGTCGAGCATACATGAGCGTCTCATATTCATGGGTGTCGAGCTGCTGACATTGCTCTACGGCAAGCGTGCCATTCACCTGCTGCGCACCCTCGTGGCTGAATCAAAGCGCTTTCCCGAGGTCGGTCGGCAGTTTATTGAAGACGGGCTTGAGGTTGCAGTCCAGGCAATCGCAGAGGTGATTGACAACGCCGTGGCAGCCGGCGAACTATCAGCGCAGCCGGCCGGCCCGCAGGCGGCCCGTGACTTTGTTGCTCTGCTGACCGCAGATCTTCACCTGAAGCTCCTTCTGGGTCTTGAACCTCTGCCGGGCGCAGAAGAGATAGCCGACCGGGCCGAGCATGCAGCCGCCCGACTATTCACCCGATCCAGCCCTTTTTGAGAGCCCACTTGAGCGTCTTATGTGATTAGATTCACATAAAACTAAGATCTATCCGGTTAAGCCCTTGAAACGGGACGTCAATATCTCTACACTGTTGATAATCGCAATCAATTGAGAGGATGCTATGCCCAAAAATATGGTCACAATCGACGGCAACGAGGCCGCGAGTAACGTAGCCTACGCCTTCAGCGAAGTCGCAGCAATCTACCCCATCACACCGAGTTCCACCATGGGTGAAATGGCAGACGCTTGGGCCGCCGGCGGCAAGAAGAACATCTTTGGCCAAACGCTACAGGTTATGGAGATGC
>CAZREG010000173.1:0-1535 GCA_964599075.1 uncultured Spirochaetaceae bacterium
AGCCGCCGCCGTCAACCTTGCCCTGCAGCTCTGCCGGGGGATTGGTCAGCGTATCGAGCTGCCAGGAGTTGTTCTGGAAGATGTAGGAGATGGTCGGCTGACCCTGTGTCTCCGGGTTCTCCTCCGCGAATCCACGCAGCGCGTCCATGTACTCGTCGAACGTGAACTTCTCCGGGAAGCCTGCCCAACGCAGAACGCGGAGCTGCATCCACCAACCACCGCCTGGGGGCCCTGGAGTCGGTTCTTCGGGGACACCGTTGGAAAGGTAGGGAACAACCCCATCTTGTCGGGCGAAGTGTGCCTCAATGTAGTCGGCGGGATAGGAGCCGGGAAGCTCTTCACTGTTTCGAATGTAGTCGGCCAGGTCAACAAACTGGCCGGCCTCAACGAACATCTCCATCTCGCGGTTGCCGATAGCAATCGCGTCGGGGAGGTCGCCGGAGGCCAGAATGACACCGGCGCGCTGCTGTTCATCGCCAACGGTGTATTCCCATTCAATGTCTGCGCTGAACAACTGCGCATACTCAGGATAGACCTGCGTCTCCTCAAGAGGAACCTCAGGCGGTCCAGCCTTCACCCAAATCGTCAGTGTCGGTCTCTCACCGGGTTCAGCCTCGCCTTGCCCTGTGGCAAACGCTGTCGCCGTGAGGACCGCAATAAGCAGTGTGCTTACTACAATACGTTTCATAGATACTCCTTTCGTGATCTTGTGGACCCATCAACGACGGGTCTTTTTCCACTACCACGATTATAGGAGCATAAATTTTGACCGCGAAACGTCACAGATTTCGAAAAACACCCCTGCTATTTTCGAAAAACGGCCCGGACCCTGCTTGCCACCCGATGAACCGTGGCCCATAGTGAGGTGAAAAGGAGATGTTGCAATGAAGGTCCTACTCGTACTGCTCGCTCTTCTTTCAGGTCCGCTCGACGCTCAGGAGTCAGGCGAGCGTGAGCTGAGCTACACGCAGATCAACGAGCACTACCGCCGCGCGGAACGACTTGGCAAGGCTGAAGGTGCCGTCTATGCAGAGCTGCTGGAGAGGATCGCTTTTCGCAGTGTCTCTTCTCCTGCCGCGGGTGTAGTCGAGAGGGCCGATTCGCTGGTGCGAAGCGAAGGTCTTGACCTCGCCATCCCGCAGCTACGCCTGCCCGTCTCAGACTCTACGGACGCATTCAGCCTGCTCGGTGAACTGGCGCTTGAGGAACAGCAGCCTGAGCGCGCTCGGCAGCTCCTCTCGTTCGCCGTGCTTCAACGAGCAACCACGCTTCTCGATGCACTCCGGTCGGAACCGATCGGATTCACCTATACTACACTGTCGGATGCGTTGATCACCGCCCGGAATGTCCGCCATGTGTTCAAGTCCCTTAACCAGCTGGACGTCGAGCGTGATCCCAACCTCTTTCGCGACCTCTACAACCTGGCGATAGCGCTCGAGCAATCCGGCTACCCTGAGCGCAGTCGGATGGTCCTTGGACTACTCGCCGAAGAGCCTGCAGCCGGTGTCTTTTTCTCCCCCGGTCGCTCCGCGCCT